>JANMBO010000074.1:0-174368 GCA_031360425.1 Chitinophagaceae bacterium
TTCTTCCCGGGCAAAACTGAGCCGGAGAAAATGATAAATGATGAGGGAAGGAGCCACGCCAAAACTTACTACATCAGCCAGCGAATCGAGTTGTTTTCCCATTTCGGAGGTTGCTTTAAACATTCTGGCCACAAATCCATCCAGGAAATCAACAACACCCGCCAGGCCAATAAATAATGAAGCCATCCAGATTTCTTCGGGCATAATCACCCATAGGGCACCGCTATCGTCATTAGCTATCGTAATTCCATGCTGCAGTACAAATACAATGGCGCAACAACCAAAAAATAAATTGAGTAAAGTAAATATGTTGGGAATCTGTTTCATGTTTATGGGGAAAGTTAGTTTTAGTTCGTAGCCGTGAGCCGTGAGCCGTGAGCCGTGAGTCGTGAGCCGTGAGCCGTGAATAAATTTTTAACCGATAAAGTTCTTGATTATTTTATTAATACATTTAATAAGTTTCTATATAGCTGTTCGTATTTAAAGCGGCAAACTCATTCGCACACCTGCCTGCGGCAGGCAAGTCCGCACAATTGCACATCAGTACATCACCCTTTCATAATATTTTCAATCTCTTCGGTAGTAATCGGAATTTTTTCAAAAAGGTCTTTGTTCCCGTTTCGCGTAATCCAAACATTGTTTTCAATTCGGATACCCATTTGCTCTTCTTCTATATAAATACCCGGTTCAACTGTAAATACCATTCCGGCCTTTATTGGTTCTGTGCGCGTACCTAAATCATGAACATCAATACCGAGGTGGTGCGAAATGCCATGGTACAAATATTTTCGGTATGCATGATTTTCTTTGTCTTCATTTTTTACATCCGATTTCTTCAACAATCCAATTTTCAAAAACTGCCGGGTGGCTTCTTCCCCTACTTGGTCTGTGTAATCAATGATGCTGATACCCGGCTTCAAAATACTTTTGGCATAGTTGTGAATTTGCAGGCAACTATCATAAACCCTTTTCTGACGGCGACTAAATTTTCCATTTACCGGAACGGTACGGGTAAGATCTGCGCAATATCCTCCGTACTCTGCCCCAAAATCCATTAATATCAATTCCCCTGACTTACATTCCTGGTTATTGGAAACATAATGTAATGTTCGTGCCCGGTCGCCACTGGCAATAATACTTCCGTAAGCAGGGCCTGTTGCCCGTTGGCTAAGAAATGAATGAAATATCTCTGCTTCTATTTCATATTCCATTACACCGGGTTTAATAAATTTCAACAGGCGCACAAAAGCGTTATGGGTAATATCAATGGCTTTTTGCAAAACTTCTACTTCTTGCGGGGTCTTAATAGCCCGCAATTCTTTCATCAGCCGGGCACTTCTTTTATAATTGTGCAGGGGATAGCGTTGCTTCATTGTTTCGGCATAGCGATAATCTCTTACTTGAAGAAGATTAGCTTTCCGGTCGTTTTCATTGGTATTTAAATAAATGATACCAGAAAGGTGTATCCAGGATTGAAGCAATGGATCCAGGCTTTCAAGCCAAACAACCGTTGTTATACCCGATGCTTTCTTAGCCTCGTCGGCGCGCCATCTTCTGCCATCCCATTTTTCTTTTAATTCATTGGGGCGCACCAATACCAGCACTTCGCGGAATTTGGGATCGGGATTATCAGGGAATAGAATCAGCATAGTATCTTCCTGCTCAATGCCGCTTAGCCAAAAAAGATCGCTGTTCTGTTTGAACTTGTATGTCGCATCGCCATTCATCGGTATTTCGTCGTTACTGTTAAAAATAGCGATCGAGTTTTTCTCCATTCTGTTGGTAAAGCGTTTCCTGTTCTGTATAAAGATTTCCGGGTTTAGAGGATGATATTTCATGGCAATACAATCAGTTAGGTTAAAGGCTGTAAAAATAAAGAATGAATAGTTAGCGTACTCTCCGGATTTCCGATGTTCTTCATCAAACGTGTATAATTCACACAGGCCGGAAAATAAATCTCCTTTTCTCCAGATTTAGCGGCCATCTAGTAATAATATAACTATATAGATTCAAACTAATACTAACAATTGTTAGTTGAATTATTTTCAATAATACACCTGAATAAATGAATAATATCTAAAATTAACGCCCTACTCGGCTTTGTCTTAGAGATTTTTCAACATTACCTTTGTCGACTTACTAAACCTTTTCTTCTATGCCGGTTACTTTTTCAACCCTGCCCCAGGAACAATTGCGCTCTCTTGGACTTGCTCAAAAAAATATTCATTACCAGTTGAGCCCCGAAGAATTAGTGCAGGATACACTGCGTTTGGGGGAAGGTATATTGAATGATACGGGTGCCCTGGTTATTAATACCGGAAAGTTTACGGGCCGCAGTCCAAAAGATAAGTATATAGTTAAAGATGAGTTTACAGCTAATACAATTCATTGGAATGATTTTAATATTCCTTTGGAAGAAAAGTATTTTCATGTTATCCGTCAAAAGATACTGAACTACCTGAATCAACAGCGTGAAGTATGGGTGCGTGATTGTTATGCCTCAGCTGATCCGCGTTACCGGATAAACCTTCGCGTGGTAAACGAAAAACCTTGGATTAACCTGTTTGCCCATAACATGTTCCTGCGTCCTTCGGAAAATGAACTGGAGAATTTCAAAAAAGATTGGGTTATTTTATCGGCACCGGGTTTACAATTGAATCCCGGGGAATGTGGTACCCGTCAGCATAATGCAGCAGTAATTTCTTTTAAACATAAAACAATACTTATTGCCGGCAGTGGATATACCGGTGAAACCAAGAAAGGGATTTTTACCGTTTTGAATTATTTGTTACCCCTTCAGCATAACGTACTCAGCATGCATTGTTCAGCCAACATGGGGAAAGAAGGGGATACGGCTTTATTTTTTGGATTAAGCGGAACGGGAAAAACAACACTTAGTGCCGACGCACACCGCATGTTGATTGGGGATGATGAGCATGGTTGGAGTAATAACGGAGTGTTTAATTTTGAAGGAGGGTGTTACGCTAAGTGTATTGACCTCAGCGAAGATAAAGAACCGGAAATTTTTAATGCGATACGACCCGGGGCATTAGTAGAAAATACCAGTATATGTCACGAAACAGGTAAAATAGATTTTACCTCTAAAAAGATTACAGAGAACACTCGTGTTTCCTACCCATTGTCTTACATCGCCAATGCTAAAGAACCTTCAATAGGCAATATTCCCGAAAATATATTCTTTTTAACCTGTGATGCGTACGGTGTTTTGCCACCCATTTCAAAATTGAATCCAGCCCAGGCTATGTATCAATTTATATCGGGGTACACGGCGAAAGTGGCCGGTACTGAAGAAGGCATTAAAGAACCAAAAACTACTTTTAGCGCTTGCTTTGGTGCTCCATTCCTTCCATTACATCCGGGTAAATATGCTTCATTGCTCGGAGAAAAATTAAGGCGCCATAAGGTGAATGTGTGGTTGATTAATACAGGCTGGACAGGTGGACAATATGGTACAGGAACAAGAATGAAATTGAGTTATACCCGCGCTATGATTACTGCGGCATTGGAAGGGAAATTGGATAACGTATCGTTTGAGAAGGACGCTGTCTTTGGCCTGGCTATACCTGTAAGCTGTGATGGAGTGCCCGCATCCATACTAAACCCGAAAAACACCTGGGCCGATAAAGTAGCCTACGATAATACTGCCAGAAACCTGGCTCAACAATTTATTGCCAATTTTGAAAAATACGCCTCCGGGGTAACAGAAGAAGTAATGGCGGCAGCCCCTAAGCTATAAGCCCGATCTCGTTATAGATGTAATATTTTCTTGTTTGCTTGCTATGGACTCCATCATTAGGATGGAGTCTTTTTTTATTTAGCAAAACTTTTAAACTTTATACCGAAACTTTGCGTTTCAACATTTCTGAAAAATTATTATGATCACCTGCTTGCTTATTGCCTTATTGTTTTTTCCCGGGGAGGGTCAAAATCATTTGATCAACTGGGAAGCCGATCGCAAACTTAGCTGGAATGATTTTAGAGCCAGGCCCGTTTCCAACTCAGATAACGTGGCGCTCACCAGCAGCAATATCAATTTCAAATTTGGATATGGTTCTTCCGGATTCAACTATTCCATTACCTGCCAGTTTGATAAAACGCGTTCCTGGGTAAAAATTAAAAACGATCATATACTGGCCCATGAGCAGGGGCATTTTGATATTGCAGAAATTCATGCGCGCAAGCTGAAGAAAGCACTGAGTGAATATGTATACAAAGAAAGTACTGTGAGCAAGGATGTCAGTAAATTGTATGAAGGATTGATGAAGAATCATCATGAGATGCAGATTCTATACGATTTGCAGACCGACCATTCCCGTAAGAATGAGCAGCAGGCGTTGTGGTTGAAAAAGATTGCATCGGAACTGAAAGAGTTGTCGGCGTATGCGAATTATCGGTAGGAGAGGCTCGGAATGAGGGATAAGGGATGTTGGATAGAAAATCCTGGATGCGGTATAGTGACCACTCCGTGTTCAAATTTTTTATTTCATCCAGGAGCAACGAATACAATGGACTGCTGCTGGTATTTTTTTACCAAACTTCCACATTGTAAAAGATACTCTTTCGTCAAAAACTCATAAAAAAAATGAATCCTTCGGTGATTCATTAAAATTATATTTTCTCGAATCGCTATGTTAAAAAAGGCCGTATAATTGGGAGTCAATCTTTCGAATGATTTCTCCCAGGTGTTCCTCGTTTTCGCCGAACTTATTTTTATCGATATCTATTACTAACAAAGGACCTTCTTTGTAGGATTCTATCCATTTATTGTAAAAGTCGTTCAGGCGTTTCAGGTAATCGAGCCTTATGTTTTCTTCATATTCGCGACCCCGCTTTTGTATTTGCGCAACCAGGGTGGGTACGGATGATTTGAGGTATATAAGAAGATCGGGCGGCTGAACCATTGTCTTCAGGGTTTCAAAAAAATGAAAGTAATTATCAAAATCTCTTTTACCCATTAATCCCATCTCGTGCAGGTTGGGAGCAAAAATATGCGCGTCTTCATAAATGGTTCTGTCCTGCACCACAGTTTCTGTTCCCCGGTGAATATCCAGTAGCTGGTTCAGGCGGCTATTTAAAAAATAGATCTGCAGGTTAAAACTCCAGCGGGGCATGTCTTCATAAAAATCGAAGAGATAAGGGTTATGATCCACATCTTCAAATTGCGGTATCCAGCGATAATGCTTACTTAGCATTTCTGTAAGGGTAGTTTTACCGGCACCAATATTACCGGCCACTGCAATGTGTTTTGGTTTCTTATTCTTCGCCATATTCCCTTTCCGCCCGCTAACGGAGCTTTTTGATGTTCATAAAAATGTTGAAAGCAGATAAAAGTATAGAATTCCCACAAATCAAAATAATAAATAAATTTTATTACTTATACCCACTTACCCGGGATCAGAAATAGTTGAGTCCAATTGCCTGACGTACCAATTCCATAGTAATCTTTGCGCTGGCGCGCGCTTTTCCGGCTCCTTTTTCCATTACCTCTTTCAGGTAAGCCGTATCATGGCGGATCGCTTCGGCTTTTTCACGGATGGGGGAAATAAATCGAATCATATCTTCCGCCAGTTGCTTTTTCATATCTCCATAGCGGATCGTACAGGTGTTATAATCAGATTGATATTTTTTTATTACTTCATCGCTGCTCACCAGGCCCATCAATAAAAAAATATTTTCAATATAATCGGGTTTAGGCGCATTGGTTACAACAGGCCCTGTATCTGTTTTCGCTCTCATTACTTTTTTGCGGATCAGTTCATCACTATCAGCCAGGTATAAAGTAGCCAGTTGGTTCTCACTCTTGCTCATTTTACCGACCCCATCCAAACTGGGCACTTTAATAAGCTCCTCCCCGAAATTGAACGCATAGGGTTCGGGAAATACCTCCCCATATCTATGATTAAATCTTTTTACAAAATTGCGCGCCATTTCGAGGTGTTGTTCCTGGTCTTTACCCACCGGTACATACGAGGCCCTGTGAAGGATAATGTCGGCTGTTTGTAATACCGGGTAGGTCAATAAGCCCGCATTCATATTTTCGGGTTGCTGCCGGGCCTTCTCTTTGAAAGTGGCTGTTTTTTCCAGCTCTCCCTTATAGGCCATCATGTTCAGGTAGAGGTATAATTCGGCCGTTTCATGAATATGGCTTTGGCAATACAAAGCAACTTTATCGGGGTCGAGGCCGGAGGCAATATTTTCTGCCAATACCCGGCGTACATGTTCTTTTAATTCTTTTGTATCCGGGTGGGTAGTTAGCGAGTGCCAATCGGCCACCATAAAAAAACATTCAAATTCTTCCTGCATCCGTACATAGTTCCGTACGGCACCAAAATAATTTCCGAGGTGCAAAAAACCAGTGGGGCGGATACCACTCATTACAATCTCTTTCTGCTTGCTCATAAGGGGGCGAAGATAATATAAAATGAAAGAAGGGATAAAGGGAAAGGTAGGGGGGAAAATCACACTTATAAATGTATAAATTTGCCGTACATCCGTTGTTTTCTGCCTTCTTACCATCCCCTCAATGCCTTCCGCCATTTGCTTTATATTTGAATGATGGAAGTAAACGACGCATTAGTAAATAATCTCGCTAAACTGGCCCGCCTGGAGTTCAATGAGCAGGAAAAAGAAATTATTAAAAAGGACCTTCAAAAAATGATCGGGTTTGTCGACAAATTAAAAGAACTAGACACTACAGGCGTTGAACCTTTATTGCATATGAGCGATTCGGTAAATGTGCTCAGGGAAGATATTGTGCAAGGTTCTATAAGCCGGGAGGAGGCCCTGAAAAATACTCCTTTTAGTGACGGAGTATTTATAAAAGTTCCGAAAGTAATTGAAAAAGTGGATATGAAAAAAGATCAGTGATTTGGATGCGGAAGGAAGCATGCCTGGTGCGGGATTGTTGATAGGTGATTATAGAACGTCGTATAAGTTCCCCGGACCCTCTTATGCACTTCGTTTTTTTCTTTTTTTGTATGAATAGCATTGGTGTGTAACAAGCTTACTTTAAAAAAGGATGTTTAATAAATTTTATATACAATCATGAATCAGATTATCAAACTGGAAGATATCCGCAAGAACTATTATATGGGAAAGCAGGAGTTGCGTGTTTTAAAAGGGATTTCTCTTGATATTCTAAAAAATGAATACGTGGCGTTGATGGGTCCTTCCGGATCAGGAAAAAGTACGTTGATGAATATTATCGGATGTTTGGATTCGCCCACTGCAGGCAGGTATACATTGAATGGGCAGGATGTGAGCAAAATGCACGATGATGAACTGGCCGATGTGCGCAATAAAGAAATTGGATTCGTTTTTCAGCAATTTAATCTCTTGCCCCGTTTATCGGCCCTGGAGAATGTTGCGCTGCCATTGGTTTATGCGGGAATGAGTAAGAAAATGCGCACCGAAAAAGCGATGGAGGTATTGGAAAAAGTAAGCCTCACCGACCGCAGTCACCACAAGCCTAATGAGCTGAGTGGCGGGCAGTGTCAGCGGGTTGCTATCGCACGTGCGTTGGTAAACGATCCTTCTTTAATTTTGGCCGACGAACCTACCGGTAACCTTGATTCCAAAACTTCCTCGGAAATTATGGAAATATTCGGCATTATTCATTCCGCCGGTAATACGGTAGTATTGGTTACACACGAAGAAGATATCGCGAATTATTCGCACCGGGTGGTACGACTCAGGGATGGGTTGGTTGAATCAGATAAAAGAAGAGAGCCTTCATTAATTCATCGCTGATTGCCGGGCTAAGAATGCCTTTACCATTTGTGTTAAGAGTGTGGAGAGTTTGTGCTCTCCTTTTTTATTTTTCAACTTTTGCCTGGATAATTTTGTTACTGTTCGCAGTGCGCAGAAAGCACTGCATTAGATAGGTAAAAACAAATCCATTAATATTACAGAAAGAACCTTCTTCTGAACTGCAACCGGCAAATTTTAATTTATAACTTTGGTCATCATGTCTTTAAAAATATATACCAAAACAGGAGATAAAGGAACCACTTCACTAATTGGTGGAACCAAAGTTTCTAAATCGCATCTTCGTATTGAAGCCTATGGTACCGTGGATGAATTGAACTCTTATATAGGCCTTTCCCGCGATTTGCTGGTTGACGAAAAGGGTCGGGCCACTTTGCTGGAAGTACAGGACAGGTTGTTTACTATTGGATCTTCGCTGGCCTGCGATCCGATTAAAGAACCGAAAATGCGCATCCCCGATTTGAAAGAAAAAGATATCACTTTTCTTGAATCAGAAATTGACCGCATGCATGACACACTCCCCCTTATGAAAAGTTTTATTTTGCCTGGCGGGCATGTAATTTCTTCCCAAATCCATATTGCGCGGTGCGTTTGCAGGCGGGCAGAACGATGCTGTGTAAGGTTGGAAGTGGAAAGCCTGGAAGTGGAACCGGTTATTCTTAAATACCTAAATCGTTTGAGTGATTATCTTTTTGTATTGGCCAGATATGTTGCCCATCAATCAAAAGCGGAGGAAATACCGTGGAAACCACGGGTCTAGATATTTAAAATATAAAACTTAAAATATATTGGAAGGCTTCCCCTTTTTAGATTTTATATTTAAAATTTTACATTCCTACTATCTTCCCATCCATCATATGCAAGGTCCTGTCGCTCATAGCGGCTAATTCCTCATTATGCGTAACGATTAAGAACGTTTGATTGAATTGCTTTCGCAAATCAAAAAAAAGCTGGTGTAGTTCTTTGGCATGGGAGCTGTCCAGGTTACCTGTAGGTTCGTCGGCAAATACTATAGACGGGTTATTTATAAGGGCCCTGGCTACGGCTACCCGTTGTTGTTCGCCCCCCGAGAGCTGTTGTGGTTTATTTAAAACCCGGTTACTTAACCCAAGCAATTTCAACAATTCTTCTCCTCTTTGGATTACTTCTTTTTTGGCCCTACCCGCAATCCATCCGGGGATACAAACATTCTCGAGGGCCGTAAATTCGGGCAATAAATGGTGAAATTGGAACACAAATCCAATATGCCTGTTACGGAATGCCGCTAATTGCTGATCACTGGCGAAATTTACTGCCTTTCCATTTATTTGAACATTTCCATTCGCGGGTTTATCGAGGGTGCCTAAAATATGCAATAAAGTACTTTTACCAGATCCGGAAGGGCCCACAATACTGGCAATTTCCCCTTTATTAATATGCATATCAACCCCTTTTAATACCCAAAGATCACCGTAGTATTTCTGTATGTTTTTTGCAATTAACATATTTTTCCGATTCTAAGGGCGTCAAGATACTACAAACCCATGGTTCCCGTTCAAGGCAGTTGAGCCTTGATTCGGATTTTTTTAAAAAGTTATTATAATAGGTAAAAGATAGATTTGGTTGTTTCGTAAGGAAAGTTACTTTTGCGGAAATTTAAAGGGTAAATATGTTTTGGACACTAGAACTGGCTTCCTATCTCGAAGACGCTCCGTGGCCTGCAACCAAGGATGAGTTAATCGACTACAGTATTCGTAGCGGTGCTCCCATCGAAGTAATCGAAAATCTGCAGGAACTTGAAGACGAAGGAGAGATATATGAAGGTATCGACGACATCTGGCCCGATTATCCCAGCCAGGATGATTTCTTCTTCAATGAAGACGAATATTAGCACTTGCAAGCTTATCAGTACGAGCTGCAAATCATAAAATTTAAAAGCCCCGGCAAAACTGCCGGGGCTTTACTACGGAAATAAGCTAAGGTTAATGAACCGTGCTTTCAGAAATTAAGCCTTGTGGCTCAGGACCAGGTTTAATGATTGACGATAAATGATTAGCACCTCACAGTAAAGATAATTGGTGTTTTATTTCTACGCAATACCACTTTCTGGTAGTTTTCCTAAAGTTCTTCCTTAAACGTACAGGCGACGGGGTTTACCTGCCAAAAAATTTATTAATAGCTTCTACGCGGTTATTGACATGCAGTTTTTCGTAAATGTGATATACGTGTTTACGAACAGTTTCCTGGCTGATGAAAAGTTTAGCAGCGATCTCCTTATATAACAATCCTTTGGCGAGCAATTCCAGGATTTCTTTTTCCCGGTTAGATAAGGTATTTAACGAGGCAGCATTCACATTTCCGGAGTTCATTCCTTCCACGGCTCTATGTTGAAAAGCGGCTACCACTTTACGCGCGATTTGGCTGCTCATGGGGGAACCACCATCCTGCAGTTCCTTAATGGCTTCCAATAATTTCAAGGGGGCTGTTTTCTTTAATATATAACCATTGGCACCCGCACTTAGCGCTTCAAATATTTTTTCATCATCTTCATATACCGTGCACATCATAAATAGAATGTCTTTGTTCTCTGATTTTAATTGACGTACACAATCAATTCCCGTTTCTCCTTCCCCCAGGTTGATATCCATAAGCACCACATTCGGTTTTAGAATAGGTAAATTTTTCATGGCTTCAGCGGCTGAAGCAAAGCTGCCGAGCAATTTATATTCATCAGACATTAATATGATTTGTTCGAGGGCTAAACGAATGTCTTTGTTATCATCTACTATGCAAACAGAAATAGGCATGTTGCAAAGGTGACAGATTTTAGAATAAAAGTAAATACTACTTTGTGGTAGTTTTCGGTTCTCAACTAAAAGTTGAGTAGAATCACGCGCGTGGGCTACCTAATTCGGTATATGGAGCAGGAATTTGTTTTGAAAAAAATTTTCTGGAAAAAGCTGATAAAGGTCAACAATATTTGGCCTGCAACCGCTTTCAAAGATTTCCTGAGCAAGATCGCCTCCTTTAAGACAAATGAGTCCGGAAACCGGCGCGGGCGAAAAGGAGTTTGAAACAACCGTTTTAGTTCTTAATAACAATTTGCTCCACTGCCATAAATCTTTTAAGGGAGCTACGGCTCTGGATACTGCTATATCAAACTGCCTGTTCTTTATTTCCTCTGCCCGCGTATGCTGTGCGGTAACATTAGTTAACTCCAGGGCTTCAGCCACCGCCTGTACAACTTTTATTTTTTTACCAATACTATCTACCAGGTGAAATTTTACTTCGGGAAAGAAAATAGCCAGTGGGATACCCGGAAATCCACCACCGGTCCCAAGATCCACGATTTGAGTGCCCGGTTTAAAATCAAATACAGCAGCAATACTGAGAGAGTGTAATACATGTTTCTCATACAAACCATCCATGTCTTTTCGAGAAATAACATTTATTTTTTCATTCCATTCAGTATATAAACTCTCCAGCCTGCGGAATTGTTCTTCCTGCCGGGGTGTAAAGTCTGAAAAATATGTTAGCAGCATATCCATCCAATTGCCGTTTCTTTTGTCGAGAATGGGAAAGTTAATTCCACGTATTCCCTGGCTTTTTCCAAATAGCTGGAGCAAAGATGCAATAATAAATAAACATCCATAGATCCAACAACCACCACCAGGCGAACAAATCTTTTTCATTTAGTTGTTGCATTGCTCTGTAATAGATCAATGCCTGGCTGAAGAATCTAAGCGTGAAAACAGCCAGTACAAGGCGCCAGTCAAAAAAAATCAGTCCGGCAATTAATAACGGATAGAAAAAGAAAAAAGAAAAATTATACAGACCAAGTAAGAATTTATGTCCTGCTTTGTAATAACGGGCTGTTGAATAGTGGCGATTTTTTTGGCGTATCCAGTTTCCAACGGTGTTTTTAGGTTCTGATAAGGTAATGGCATCGGCACCAATGGCGATGCGTGTATTGGTTTTTGTTGCCACTTTGTTTATGAACAGGTCATCATCCCCACCGGGTATGTGGTTGATGGAAGAAAATCCTTTACTATTAAAAAACAAGGCTTTTTTGTATGAAAGATTTCTTCCCACTCCCATGTAGGGCAAACCGGCCAATGCATAGGAAAGATATTGGAGGGCCGAATGAAAAGTTTCGAACCGGATCAATTTATTAAGTAAGCCAGGCCGCTTGTAATAAGATCCATATCCCAATACAATTTCAGCTCCTTCGTCATACCCATCCTGCATGGCATGAATCCAGTATTCCGTCGCGGGCACACAATCGGCATCAGTTAATAATACAATTTCATATTTGGCTTCTTTTATACCGATCGATAAAGGATATTTCTTTCCGGGTATTCCTTTCGCTTCCTGCTCCAGGTTCACCACATGAAGTCCTTTAAATGTTTTTTTAAACTCATCCAGTAAATACCGGGTATCGTCCTGGCTGTTATGGTTCACCACAATAACCTCATGCGTGCTGGAATAGGTTTGTACCAACAGGCCAGCCAGATTGCGGGCCAGGTTGGCGGCTTCATCACGGGCACATACTACCACGCTTACCGGGTGTTGTTGCGATTTTTCTTTTTCGCGCTTTTTATAATAAGCTAATCGACTGAATATTCCCCAATAATAAAGCAATTGGATCAGCGTAACCAGGCAGAACAAAATAAAAAGAATAAGACGCCAGTCAAGCATCCATTGAGTTAATTCCATATCCACAAAAATTTAGGGGCGTAGCGGTTTATTCAAACGGCGAAAATAAGGGAGATCGGTTAATTTTAAGTGAGTAATGATTTAACAGCTGTTAATAAGGTGAGTCAGTAAGTCTGGAAGTCCGTAAGTCCTAAAGAAAGACTCAGTATATTAAGACAATCTTTCCGACTTCCGGCCTTTCGGACTTTCGGACATGACAACGTATCTTCGCCCCCTTTATATGGCATCTCTTCAATTTCAATTGCAACATACAGATACCGGCACCAAAGCAAGAGCCGGGAAAATTATAACGGATCACGGAGAAATTCAAACACCGATTTTTATGCCCGTTGGTACGGCAGGCAGTGTAAAAGCAGTGAGTCAGCAGCAATTGGGTAACGAAGTAAAAGCACAGATTATATTGGGAAATACCTACCATTTGTATTTAAGACCAGGTCTTGATGTATTAGAACATGCTGTTGGTATGCATAAATTTATTGGATGGAACAAACCCATACTTACCGACAGTGGTGGGTACCAGGTTTTTTCTTTAGCCGGTACCCGAAAGATCAGGGAAGAGGGAGTAACTTTTCAGAGTCATATTGATGGATCGAAACATTTATTTACCCCGGAAAAAGTAATCGACATTCAACGTAGCATTGGAGCCGATATAATCATGGCTTTTGATGAATGTCCGCCGGGCGGCAGCGATTTTACTTATGCCAAGAAATCCATGGAGCTTACGCACCGCTGGCTCGATCGTTGTATAAGTCAATTTAATAACACGGCTCCCAGGTATCATTATACACAGAATTTATTTCCTATTGTTCAGGGCGGAACATTTAAAGAATTGCGCAAACAATCCTGCGAATACATTGCTTCCCACCAGGCAACGGGTAATGCTATCGGCGGATTAAGCGTAGGCGAACCAGAATCCGTTATGTATGAAATTTGTGACTGGTGCTGCGAACATTTACCTCCCGATAAGCCGCGCTACCTCATGGGGGTGGGAACGCCGTGGAATATATTAGAATGTATAGCCATGGGTATTGATATGTTCGATTGCGTTATGCCTACGCGCAATGGCCGTAATGCGATGCTCTTTACCAGCAACGGCGTAATAAATATTGATAATAAGAAATGGGAAAATGATTTTTCGCCCATCGACGAAAATATTAATTGCTCAATGAGTGCTGCCTATAGCAAAGCGTACCTCCGTCACCTGATTAAGTCAAAAGAAATTCTTGGATTAACAATTGCCAGTGTTCACAACCTTGCTTTTTATTTATGGTTGGTTAAAGAAGCAAGGGAAAGAATTATGCAGCATTCATTTTTGAGGTGGAAAAAGGAAATGGTGAATACCTTGAAGCAGCGGTTGTAAATTTTGTATAGCAGGGTAAACGAATCTTTGGAAAGTATTGCTTTGGTTTGTCAATGTGCATTAAATACAGGGTGGCGATTAAGTAGCGCCTTCTTATTATGGGCCAATAGGTAATTAGTTCAATTAACGAAATCTTACAATAGAAAGGCTTTTCCACACGTTGTTAATAAGTAACTTTAGTACAATACTGAATTGAATATTTATATTTGATCAGATCAAAGGTTAGAACAAAGCAATCAGTACCACTATTTGTGAATATTAAATTTGTAGCGCTTGACAGAGACTATCATCAACCTCGAAACCGTTAACCCTATTGAGTTTTTCGGCGTTAATAATGGAAAGTTAGACATCTTAAAGAAAAAATTTCCCCTGCTGAAGATCCTCTCCCGCGGAACACAACTTAAACTCAGCGGTTCCCCCGAGCAAATTGAATCAGCCAAAGAAAAAATTGATCTCATCGTGCAATACCTCCAACGGAACGGGCACATGAGTGAAAATTATTTTGAGCAGATACTCGGTGGCGATGATGCGGAAACAGTGGACCATTTTATAGATCGTAACCCTAACGATATCCTGGTGTTTGGCCCTAATGGAAAAACAGTAAGAGCCAGAACAGCGAATCAAAAATTATTGGTGTCAAAAGCGGAACGGAACGACATCGTTTTTGCAATTGGCCCCGCGGGAACCGGAAAAACATATACGGCGGTGGCATTAGCCGTTCGCGCGTTGAAAAATAAAATGGTTAAGAAAATAATTCTTACCCGTCCCGCAGTAGAAGCGGGTGAAAGTTTGGGATTTTTACCGGGCGATCTGAAAGAAAAGATCGATCCTTATCTGCGCCCCTTGTACGATGCCTTGGATGATATGATACCGGCAGACAAACTCGGCTATTATATGAGTACGCGGGTAATCGAAATTGCCCCGCTGGCATATATGCGTGGACGAACCCTGGATAATGCCTTTATTATATTGGATGAGGCACAAAACGCTACCGATTTACAGATAAAGATGTTTTTAACCCGCATTGGCTCCAACGCGAAAGCGATCATAACAGGTGATATTACCCAAATTGATCTACCCAAGAATCAGCGAAGCGGACTGGAGAAAGCATCCCGGATTTTAAAGAATATTGATGGTATTGCTCATATTGAATTGAATGAAGAGGACGTAGTGCGCCACCGGCTGGTAAAAGCGATCATTAAAGCCTATGACCGGGATAAGGAAAAAGAACAACAGGACTTTCAGCCACTGCCTTATACAAAAAGACCTCCAAAGGACGATTCTTCCGCTACCAGTGAATAAACTTTTATTAATGTACCATTAGCCTGCGGTTTTGTCTGCAGGCTTTTTTATTTTTGGATATGAAGATCAATAACCTTTCGGCTACCTTTCTGGTACTACTCATCATTGCCTGTAACAATTCGGCTAATAATAAGAAAGCAGAAAACGCCACCGATGCCGCCCGCGAATTTGTAAGGGCCGTTCTAGATGGCGATTTTTCAAAAGCTTCTTTTTACCTCTTAAGAGATTCAACCAACCAGTTACTGATTGAACGCCAGAAAACAAACTACGAGCAACTCAACAGCCTGGAAAAAAATAATTACAAAGAATCTTCCATTCGGCCGGTGGGAATAATAAACGAAAACGATTCAACAACCATTTTCCGGTATTACCACAGTGCGAATCCTACCGATACAACCCCGCTGCGAATTATAAAACAAAACGGAGAGTGGTTGGTAGATCTTAAATCGGTTATTAAAATGTAATTATGGTTTGGAAACAGGTATTATGGGTAGCGCTGGGAGGGAGCCTGGGCTCCGCGTTTCGGTTTCTTGGACAAAAATGGGTAGCATCTTTTATAACCCACCAGTTTCCTTATGGTACACTCTTCGTGAATATTGCCGGCTGTTTTCTGATCGGTATCTTTTACGGAATATCCGTAAGGCATCAATTTTTTACACCCGATCTGAGATTATTACTCATGTCGGGGTTCTGTGGTGGATTCACTACCTTTTCCGCTTTTACCCTCGAAAGCATGGGTCTTTTGTCGGAACAAAAATGGATTCTATTTTTATTATACCTTGCTGCCAGTGTTGGTTTCGGGTTGGCGGCCACTTTTTCCGGGTATTTCATTACCCGATAATCTTTAAATAATTTAATTATGATTACTGTTTTACATCCCTGGCATGGAGCCCATTTTGGCGAAAAAGCTCCCCAGGTAGTTAACGCTATTATTGAAATTCCGCAAGGTAGCCGTGCCAAATACGAAGTGGATAAAGTGACTGGACTATTAAAGCTGGATCGTGTTATCTATTCTTCTTTTCACTACCCGATTAATTATGGGTTTATTCCGCAAACGCTCGGGTTGGACGGCGATCCGTTGGATATCCTTGTTTTTTGTTCCCAATCTATTCAACCACTTTGCCTGGTAGAAGCCACCGTAGTAGGGAATATGCAAATGATCGACAGCGGCCAGGTAGATGATAAAATTATTGCGGTTGCTTCCAAAGACCCATCGGTAAATCATATTAAGAGCGTAAACGAACTTCCTCCTCACTTTATTAACGAACTCAGAAATTATTTTGAACAATATAAAGTTTTGGAGAATAAAAAAGTGGAGATAGATAATTTCCAGGAGGCGGCTATAGCTTACCAGATCATAGAAGATGCCATCGCTCTTTACAAAGAAACTTTTCGAAATCCTTCATGAAAAGCAATACTATGCATACTCAGGAATTGATCATGATTATTATCATTGGCCTCGCCGCGGGTATACTGAGCGGTTTGGTTGGTATTGGAGGAGGAATAATTATGGTACCGGCCTTGATTTTTCTCATGAATTATAATCAGCACCAGGCCCAGGGTACTTCCCTGGCAGTACTTACCTTACCTGTTGTTATTCTTGGATTCTTAACCTACTACCATGAGTGTAAAAAAATGGGAGCTCCCATTGATTTGAAAGTGGTTGTTCTGTTGGCATTCGGTTTTGTGGTAGGCGCATTAGCCGGCAGCAAACTGGCGGTAAAAGTTGATAAGGAATTATTAAAGAAGATATTTGCCGTGGTATTATTTTATACCGCGATAAGACTGTTGAGTTGGGACGCCCTGGTTATCCAATGGTTTAAAAAAACTTTTTGATAATTCGCCATTACGTAGAATACCTGTATACTATAAGGATCCGGCCACCTCCTCAAAAAATGTCAGTTCTCCTGTTTTCCCCAACTGAAAAAAACATAGAATTATTTTTATTAGAAATGAGGAAAGCAGAGTCGCTTATCTTTTTATGAATTCTAATTCATATTGCATCTTATCTCTTGAAATTTGATACTTTCATCGCGTGAATAGTAATCCATACAGCCACACAAGTGACCAGGAACTGCTGGAACGGTATTATACAAGCCATGATAACCAATGGCTGGGTTTATTGCTGGAACGGTATACTCTTCTGTTGCTGGGTGTTTGTATGAAATACCTGAAAAACGAAGAGGAGGCAAAAGATTCTGTACAACAGGTATTTCTAAAAACAATAACCGAACTGCATAAATACCGGGTTGAGTATTTTAAGTCCTGGCTGTATATGGTAACCAAGAACCATTGCCTGATGAAACTACGCGACCGACAGGGGAAACAACCCGCTGAATTGAAAGAACAAATGGCGGTAGTAATGGAAGAGGAGAACAGTAAGGCAATTCATATAGAAAAAGAACGGCAACTGGAACTAATGACGGAAAGCCTGGGGGAATTGAATAATGAGCAAAAGCAATGCGTAACTTTGTTTTACCTGGAAAAAAAATCGTACCAGCAAATTGCCCATAATACCGGGTTTTCATTAATGCAGGTAAAAAGTTATATTCAAAACGGGAAAAGAAACCTGAAACTATTATTGGAGGAGAAACTGAAACAAAAAGCCTGATTTAATTGAAAGACGCATTACCCAATGAACAATGACCTGCTGAACATATTATCTAATAGTAATAAAGACATCGATAATCAAAAATTGATGGACTACCTGAGTGGTAAATTGCCCGACATGGAAAAGAATGAGGTAGAACGCTGGATAGCATCGAATGATTTTTCCGAAGAAGCTATAGAGGGCCTCCAGCAGTTTAAAGAACCAAAAGCACTACAGGCGTATGTAGCGTTGCTTCATAAGAACCTGCAAAGTCAACTTCAACAAAAGAAGGAAAACAGGAAAAGAAGAAAAATAAAAGAAGCCCCCTGGCTATACTTATCCGCTTTTTTGATTCTGTTACTGGCCATTATAGCCTACATTATAATAAAAAGGATAAGGGGATAATGTCCTTATGCACTTCTATTATTTATATCCCGGTCTGGTAAACTGAAATAAGGTAAAAAATATTTGCGGTATCTGTACAGGATAGAACACCCATCCTTATTTTATGGTATAAACGTAAACCTGATGGTGAATACCGGCAGGTAGTATCCGGATTTAATGTTTCTTTAGTGAATCGCCTTTCTTTCTGTATTTACGAAGTTACAGTAGCCATCAACAACAAATAAGAATCAAAGAAAGAAATAGAAGAGTATAGACAAAATAATAAGAAAGGCCTGTCTCATTAAAAGAAAACAGGCCTTTTGTTATTTGATTCTCTTTATTACTGGTACTGAATGTATATTGGTTGAGGCTTCAATTTAAGCACTTCTTCGGTCGTCATCAAATGACTTCCCTTTTCAAGCAAATCATTTTTATAAAATATCTTAAAACCGGTAAACTGAACCGGTTCAGGATAAATAAACTGCCGGTAAGTATTTATTTTTCTGGCCTGGTGTCCCCATCCATCCATATCCATCACCACCTGAACTTCGGGTCGCAGGGTGATTTTAGCAGTATTGGTAACCATGGCGCGCGTAAAGCGATGTATTACTAAAATTTTAGGGGGAAGATTATTCTCCCGCACTATTTTAGCGAGGTATTCGGTAACATAATTAATATCAACTGCGTCAAATGTACCTACTACTTTACCAGGGGCCTGGCCGCCCTTCATTGAAAATTCAGGATCGATTCCAAAATGCACATGCGGCATTTTAAAGTATTTTTCAAACTCCGGCACTTCTTTTTGAAGTGTACTTAATCCCACCTGGATATCTATAAATACGAGGGCATTTATTTTTTCGGCCATCTTTACTACTTTATCTATTTCTTTAAAGGGCATACGCAATCGATACGTATTTCCGGCGCCCGGGCTTAGCTGTGCCGTGATCCCTATATAATGCAAGGCGGGAACCACTTTAATGCTGGTATCCGCCGCCTGCCATTTCTTTACTTCCCCCATTAATTTATCCAGCATTTGTTGTTCAGGTATTTCACCCAATATGCCCATTTGTTTAGAATATAAATTACCATAAAAGGCAACAATTCTTTTAAATGGAAGGATGGCGCCTGGTAATGGATAACCAGTTTTAACCGGCCATTTACCCGACGAATCGCCATTGGCAATCCAATTCAATCGGTGATTGAATAAAGCCGTATCCAGCGGTTCGGAAGGATTTCGGGGACTGGTAACGGACAAGTTACTGTCTGTTTTAGGTTTTTGTGTTGTATCTGTCGATGAATCAAGTGCATCAGTGGATTTAATGGAACTATTGCGGCCAAAAATAAAATACAAACCGGCGGCAGCAGCAACGAGGGCTACCAATATCAAAATGGATGATCGCTTCATAATACTATTGTTTCTCTCCTGTAGTTGATGAATAGTCAAAATTAAGGCAGTTTAGAAGTTAAAATAAAAATAAGATCAAAGATGAGCGAAAAACGTGCCAGCTGCGAAAAATATTTTATAGTTGCAATAGGGAGCCCGTGCAACTTCCCTGTTTTCTTATAAAAAAACCTTAATTTAATTGTATGCAGAAAATTCGATGGGGAATATTAGGATGCGGACGCATTGCCCGCAAATTTGCTTCAGATCTTACGTTGGTACCCGATGCAGAACTGGTGGCGGTGGGTTCGCGACACAAAGAAAGTGCAGATCAGTTTGTGAGCGAGTTCAATGCCCGCTTTGTTCATTACAGCTATGAAGCATTGGTTCAAAATAACGAAGTGGACGTTATTTATATTGCTACCCCTCACGGGTTGCATCACCAACATGCATTGCTCTGCCTCCGGCATCGAAAAGCAATCCTATGCGAAAAAGCATTTGCGCTCAATGGCCGGCAGGCGGAAGAAATGATTTCGTTGGCCCAAACTAATAAAGTGTTTTTAATGGAAGCACTATGGACCAAGTTTATGCCGCATTATCAATTATTGATGCAATGGATGCGCGACGGTAAACTGGGGACTATTCAAAATGTGTTGATTAATTTCGGATTTGTTCCCAGCTCACCGGTACCACAACGGGTATTCGATCCCGTACTGGGAGGAGGTAGTCTGCTCGATATTGGAATTTACAATGTATTTATAGCCCTGTCAGTTCTGGGCAAACCCGATGTAGTGGAAGCAAGTATGACACCTGCTGATACCGGGGTGGATGAACAATGCTGCGTATTACTTAAATATGATAATGGCGCAATGGCCAGTTTATTTTCCTCCTTCTCCACTAATCTTCCTACCGAGGCAGAAATCAGCGGCCGGGAAGGAAGAATACGATTAACGAGCCGCTTTTATGAACCCACCACTGTTATTGAATATTACCCGGGAAGAGTGGACAGCAAACAAATTATACCATACGACAAGGAACCTGGCTGGGGTTATCAATACGAAATAAGACATGTGAATGATTGCCTTCGGAAAGAATTAACGGAAAGCCCCATAATGAGTTTTGCAGATACATTGCTGTTAATGGATACGCTGGACCGGATCAGGAAATCTGCCGGCATACATTATGCTGCCGATGAGATATGAAAAGATAATGTTTGGATTTTCCTGTTTCCTAAAATTTACTTTTGTCGACAATTTTATTTTCCCAGGACCCGGGGAACAATTCGACCATTATATGCGCTTACTGAAGGACAATCTTCAAATTTGAATCGGTAACGGGTCGTCTCAGCAACATATTTCATTTCTCCATGTAAAGGAATAACGCTTTCACAAACTGTTCACGAAAGACGGGCCATTCATTGGCTTATTTCAGTTATTTTTACGACATATTGTATGATTAAGAAAATAGACTGGTATATATTAAAGAAATTCATCAGCACAACCATATTTATGGTGCTCATTTTTTCGGTTATTTCGGTGGTGATTGATGCCAGTGAAAAAACCGATGATTTTGTAAAATCAAATCTTTCCGTTTTCCAGATTTTCAAACAATACTACCTGGGCTTTATTCCTTTTATAATTTCCATGATTTTTCCGCTGATGAGTTTTATTGCTGTTATTTTTTTTACTTCTAAAATGTCGGGTCGTTCGGAAATAGTGGCAATCATTGCGGGGGGTGTTCCCTACAATCGCTTCCTTCGACCTTATTTTATCGGCGCGCTTTTGCTGGGTGGTTTTTTCTGGTTCGCTACCCAATACCTTATTCCCAAAGCGAATGTAGTGAGGGGCAATTTTCAATCAACTTATATTGATAGTAAAAGTTCTTATGAAATAAGCCAGAATGCCGGAAAGCCCCGTAATTATTACATACGTGTAGACAATAATACTTTTGCCGGGCTCCGCAACTATGACACTGGTTCCAAGACCGCCACCAACGGATTTTTCCTGGAGCGTTTGCAAAACAATAAGGTGGTGTACAACCTCCGGGCCGATTATCTTAAATGGGATACTGCGAAAAAAGGGTGGAGGTTAGAAAATGTGGTAGAGCGGAAGATAGATGGCGTATCCGAATCGGTTAAACAAATTTCGTATATGGACATTGTATTAAATGTGCAACCAGGTGCCATTCGGCCCGATAAATACCTAAAGGATAAGATGACTACCCCCGAATTGGTTGATTTTATAAAAGCTGAAGAGGTGAGGGGAACCGAGGGCCTTAATGATTATAAAGTGGAACGATACCGCCGCGATGCGACCCCCTTTTCTGTATTCATCCTCACCATGATTGGCGCTGTGGTAGCATCCCGGAAAACCCGCGGTGGTAGTGGACTACACCTTGCATTGGGTATTGTAATTGCCGCAATTTTTGTTGTAATGGATAAATTTTCACTCACGTTTTCTACCAAAGGAAATTTGCCTCCGTTGCTGGCCGCCTGGATGCCTAACTTTATTTTTGCATTCATTGCCATTTGGCTGTACCGGGTTACCCCAAAATAGATGGCAGTTCATAAGCAGTTCACTACTCCGTTTCACAAAATTTTATTTTACAAAAGCTGTTTTGTTATACCTTTAAGCGAGTTAGGTAAACGGTTCTACCCGATACTTTTTCACAATTAATTATAATGATTTATGGGAATTGTAAAAGAGCGGTTTAAAGAAAAAGCAGATGCGACAAATATTGAAATAAAGAACCTGCTGAAGGAGCATGGAAATAAAGTAATTGGTGAGGTAACGCTTTCGCAAATTTACCAGGGCATGCGGGGTATAACCGGGTTAGTTACCGAAACCTCCCTGCTCGATGCACAGGAAGGGATTCGTTTTCGCGGGTATTCTATTCCCGAGTTGCAGCAGAAACTTCCCAAAGCTATTGGGGGTGCAGAACCATTACCCGAAGGATTGTTTTACCTGATGCTAATTGGGGACCTACCCTCGATCGATGATGCAAACCATATCACTAATGTATGGCAACGCCGTAGCCATGTACCCAGTCATGTGTTTTCGGCTATCGATTCCCTGCCTTTGTATGCGCATCCCATGACCATGTTTGTAATCGGTGTAATGGCCCTTCAAACAGAAGGGCATTTTGTGAAAGAATATGCGAACGGAATAAATAAGAAAGACTATTGGGATTCTGTGTATGACGATTGTATGGACCTGATTGCCCGCTTACCGCGTATTGCAGCCTATGTGTATCGCCGTAAGTATAAATTCAGTGAGCATATTCAACCCAATGGCCTGCTCGATTGGGCTGGCAACCTGGCGCACATGCTGGGATATGCGGATGAAGGTTTTATGGAACTGATGCGTTTATATATGACCATTCATGCCGATCATGAGGGAGGGAACGTATCCGCCCACACCACCCATCTTGTTGGTTCGGCACTAAGTGATCCTTATTTAAGCTATGCGGCTGGTATGAATGGGCTGGCTGGTCCCCTGCACGGATTGGCAAACCAGGAAGTGATTAAATGGATTTTTGAAATGCGGGAAGCACTTAAAACGGATATTCCTTCAAAAGAACAAATAGCGGAATATGTGAAGCAAACACTTAGCGAAGGAAAGGTGGTGCCAGGCTATGGTCACGCCGTACTGCGTAAAACCGATCCCCGATTTACGGCACAAATGGAATTTGGTAAAAAACATATGCCAAATGATCCGCTGGTGCAAACAGTTTGGAATATATATGAAACCGTTCCTCCTATTTTGCAATCGCTGGGTAAGATAAAGAATCCCTGGCCTAATGTGGATGCCCATAGTGGTGCTTTATTGGTGCATTATGGAATGGTAGAATATGAATACTATACGGTACTGTTCGCCGTGAGCCGTGCACTGGGAGTATTATCGAGTTTATGCTGGGACAGGGCACTCGGGTTGCCGTTAGAGCGGCCTAAATCGGTAACTTCCGACCTGGTAAAATTATGGCTGGAAGGAAAGGATAATATTTGGGGTGAATAAAATATATAGATCACCTGCTTATTTTGAAACCCTGCTTCGGAAATGAAGCAGGGTTTCTTATAAGTAAAACCACAGATTTTATTTATGTGGGGATGGTGACAGTAAGGCGGCATCCTTTTCCGGGAGCGGTATCCAGGTCAACCCGCCCATCGAATAATTTTACTCTTTCCAGTATGTTAGAAAGCCCTAATCCTTTTTTCACATTATGCTGGTCGAACCCGTTTCCGTTATCGGCAATACACATTATAATTTCATGGTTTGCTGATCTCAGTTCCAGCTTAATTTTCTCCGCGTTGCTATATTGGATAATGTTTTTTATTTGTTCCTGTGCGATGCGGTAAAGTGTTATTTTTAGGCTTTTGCTCACCCATATGGATGGGTCATATTCAAATTCTATATGGAATTTTCCAGTGGCATTAATATCATTTACCAATTCCTGAATTCCTTTTGTAATGGAGTTAGCTCTTAGTTGGGGAGAAACAAGCTCTTTCGATAATTTCCTGATTTCCTCATAAGCCATTAAAATAAACTCTTTGGTTTTTTCCTTTATTTCTTCTTCCTGGATGCCGGTGGGCTTGATCATATCTAGGTAAAGGCGGGCAGTAGCTAAAATCTGGTTCACGTTATCGTGTAATTCATTTCCCAAATGAAGACGTTCTTTTTCCTGTGCATTGATGATCGATTCGGCCCTCTCTTGCTGGTGGCCAATTTTTTCCCTGATTAAGCGGTCGCGCAGTTCAGTTATTTCAGACAGATCCTGCAGGGAAACAATCATTCTTACCGGATTCTCGTTTTCGTACAGGATGAATCCCCGGTCGCGCACACTTATGTACGTGCCCGCTGCATTTTGAATAAGATATTCCTCCATCCACGATGATTGCTTATTATTCACCGTAGCTGAAACGCACAACTGAACCCTTTCGCGGTCATTTATATGAATACGGTTAAACCACCAGGAAAGATCGCTGGCTCGTACCTCGGATATACCCGTTAGTTCTTCGAACTGATTATTTCTGAAAACTTGCCCGGTGGTTAGATCCCATTCCCAGATGGCTTCTGAGGTGGCGCGGTTAAAGTAAATCAATCGCTCAGTTTCTTTTTTCAAGGCCGTTTGTTTTTGTGCGGGTTCTGAAACTATTATCGCTTCAAAACCCACTAATGCGGGATTAACTGTTCCATTGATAATAAATGAATTTACCATCAGCTTGCCCGACGCTCCACCCGGCCAAAGGGAATACCCCCTGTTTTTCCCATTCCTTATCTGAAGTTGCGTTTTGCTAAGAAATCCGGCTATATTTTTTGGAAATAATTCGCTGATATTTTTGTTCAACACTCCTTTACTCATGCCAAAATGCCTCAGGAATGGGTTATTAGCATAAACAAGAGTATTGTTTATATCAGTTATCCATTTAAGAATGGATGGAGCCTTCGGGAAATGATTTACTAACGTACCGCCTTTTTTGAAATGGTTTTTCATATTGGATATTGTTCAATATAATTAAAATAGGATTTGAAAAGTAGGGTACGGAATGGAAAAAATAAATAAGGCTACCCTGCAACCAGGGCTTGCCGGTGAATAAGTTTCCTGAACGGGTTTTTCGTTACTGCTGGTCTGCTTACAACCAGGAGTAGGAACGGTCAGAAAATTGGTACTCTCAAAGAATAAAAAAATCTCCTTAATGTAATAAAGTTTTTCACAGACATTTATTCAGTTAATCTTCTTTTGCACGTCAATACACAAAAAAGAGTTGAAAGTTTGTTTTTCGGTTTTACCAGTAATAGTTCGTGTGTTTTTTTGCATAAGAAAATAAGGAATGCTATTTTATACTTATTTAAGTTCTGTTTAATCAGATAATCTCAGTGCCGAATTTTCAATTGTACGGATAATGAGTTTGTCATTATTTCGTCATGGCTATAAATTGTTATCCAAAGTAACAGCAGGAAGATATACTGAACTATAGCCCTGTTGATAATTCGCTGGTAGTGGAAGGGCCATATGAAATTGTAGAGTAAATACTACAATAGAGAACGATTGAAGCAAGTAAGGATTTCAGATAAGTTTCTTTTCCAATGCATAGCGGGTTACATCTGCATTAGACTTCATTTTCATTTTTTCGAATATTCGGGCCCGATATGTACTGATGGTGGAAACATTCAGGCTGAGGGAAGCGGCTATTTCAGAAATAGAAATCCCCGAAGCAAGCAGCTTGAAAACATGAAACTCCCGGTCGGAAAGGTTTTCATGCGAAATCGAAGATTTATCTATATCCAGTGAGCTGGCAATTTTTTCAGCCAGTTCATGAGAAATGAATTTTTTGCCAGACAGTACTTTTTCAACCGCGTTCACCAATTCCTGTTGTGCCAGGTCTTTGGTAAGGTAACCATGCGCCCCTGCTTTCATTGCCCGCAGCGCATATTCATCTTCCGAATGAATACTGAGCATCAGCATGGGTATAGTGGGTTTTGAAACTTTGATTTGATGTAGTGCCTCCAGTCCATTCATACGGGGCATTGATATGTCTGAAATAATAATATTCCAATCGGATTGCAGCGCTTTTGAAACCAGCACTTCTCCATTGGAAGCTTCTTCCACATAGGCATTGGAATAATGCTCAAGCAAGATTTGCTTTAATCCTTTTCTCACGATTTCATGATCATCTGCAATTAGAATCCGCATGTGGTAATTAGCCAATTTAATAAATTGACCCTTAGTTTTAAATGAGCGAGGTTTTTTTGAACCTCTGATTATCATTCCTGTAAGAATAAAATTAAAAAATGGAAAAAGGGAAGTAGGTAGAGTAAAGCATTTTTAATTTGTAGCAATTCCGCTACAATCAGGATGAAGGTAATCCTTTACTGCAGAGAGGTTTAAGTGGGGCTTGATAAAATTTTTTATCAGATTAATTTGTTTTCCAATGCATACCGGGTAAGATCTGCGTTTGATTTCATTTTCATTTTTTCCATAATACGCGCACGGTAGGTGCTAACTGTTGTACTGCTGAGTGATAGAGAACCGGCGATTTCAGAAACGGATTTCCCAGCCGCCAGCATTTTTAGCACATCAAATTCCCGATCAGAGAGTAACTCATGCAGCGCTCCTTCTCTGTGACCTTCAATAACATCGGCCATTTGCTCAGCTACCTTGGCTGAAATGTATTTCTTTCCAGCCATTATTTTTCTCATGGCTGATACCAGGTCTTCCTGGGCTGTGTCTTTATTTAGATATCCAGATGCACCAGCTTTCAGTACCCGGATGGCATATTGATCTTCGGGATGCATACTTAGCACCAGGATGGGCAATTTGGGAAATGCTTCCCTGATTTGGCGCAAGGCATCGAGCCCGCTACGGCCTGGCATGGAAAGGTCTGTAATTACTGCATCCCATTCGCTTGCAAAAGTCATACTGATCAGTTCCTCCGCGTTGGAGACTTCTGCTACTTCTGCAAACGGATATTCCTCCAGCAAAATTAGTTTTAATCCCCTGCGTACAATGGAATGATCATCTGCTATTATCACTTTCATATGAAAAGGCTTGAACTTAATTTTTGTCTTTTTTATAGGGGATTTGTACACTCACCACCGTTCCTTTTCCCGGACTGCTTTTGATAGTGTATTCCCCGCCGATACCCATCGTTCTTTCCTTCATTCCCATAATTCCAAGAGTTTTCTTATTACCCAAAGCAGAAGTGTCAAAACCTCTTCCATCATCAATGATGGTTAGCGTTATTTCGTCCTCTTTTACCAGTAATTCGGAATCGATATGCCTGGCCTCTGCATGACGGGCCACATTGGTTAATGATTCCTGGAATATTCTGAACAGGCTGGTTGAAACCAAAGCCGGCAATGTAATTTCGGACATATTTGAATGAAAACTTGCATTTATTCCCGACCAAACCTCAAACTCTTTACTTTGCCATTCGAGGGCAGGTATTAAACCCAAATCATCCAAAATACCCGGACGAAGATCGGTAGCAATCTTGCGCACAATCTTTATGGTACCATCCAGCAGGGTAAGGGTATTTTTTATTTTTTCTTTGGCCATTTCATCTTCTGTTATCAATTTTCGGTTCAGCCAGGATATATCCATTTTTAAAACAGTAAGCCGTTGACCCAGTTCATCATGAATTTCATGTGCCATATGCATCCGTTCTTCTTCCCTTATTTCATGCAGACGCGCCGTTAACTCCCGAAGTTGCCTGGAATTGTCCAGAATTAATTGTTGCGATTTTACCTTTTCCGTTATGTCGTTTGCCAGTACTAATCGTGCTAATTTTTGATTAAATAGGATATCATGTGAATTAACTTCTACATCAATAAATTGCCCGTCCTTCTTTTTATGTTTCCAGGTGCCCGTTTGCCTTACCCCACTTTGGCTTTCTTTTGTTTGGGCTATCAATCGATCCACTTCTTCCGGTAGACGTATATCTTTAACGGACATTTGTAAAAATTCCTCCCGTTGGTACCCGTATTGGAGAACAGCCGCCTCGTTAACATCCAAAAATTTTAATGTAGAAATTTCGAATACCCACATCGGTAGCGGACTGCTGCTAAACAGCAACCGGTATTTTTCTTCGCTTTGGCGGAGAGTGATTTCCATTTTTTTGCGGTCCGTTATATCAATACCAATTCCAAGGACCGAGAATTTATTTTCATAAAGCATTCGCGAGCCGGTGAAATAAAACGGAATTTTTTCTCCCGCTTTTGTTGTAAAGGAAGCTTCTGCGTCTCCTGAGCCAAGCTGGAAAACTTTTTTACTTCTATCCATCATATGGATTTTATCTGCGCCATCAAACAGGTTTTGAGGATTCATTTCGCTCAACTCACGGGAGGAATAGCCTGTAATGGATTCCAATTGCCGGTTCCAGCGAATGAGCTTCAGGTTCTCATCATAAAAATAAAATACACCCGGTAGGCTATTAATAATGAAATCAGATAGTTCTTTTTCTTTTCTTATCTGTTCTTCCGCTTTTTTGCGCGCAGTAATATCCATCATACTTCCCAATAACCGAAGGGGCTTTCCGTCTTTATCGCGTACTATATAGGTACGGTCGTATATAGTTTTGTATTCATCATTTGACGTTAGGAACCTGTACTCGGCAATCCATACGTTCTTATCTGAAGCGATTGCCTCGTCCAGGCCCCGCGTAGTTAGGTTTTTGTCGTCAGGATGAATTCTTTTTTTCCACTCTTCCTGGTCGGGAACAGGATCCTGGAGGGTAAGGCCATATAGGTGCTGGTGCATTTCATTGACCCAAACGCTATTGGTTTCCAGATCCCATTCCCAAATAGCATCATTGGTGGTACGGGAAATCATTTCGAAACGTTCGTTTGAGTTTTCCAATTCTTTTTGCGCTTTCTTTATTTCGGTTATGTCGCGGCTGATTCCTACCAGCATACTTGTTTTTTGTTCTTGATCGGGTAGGGCCACTTTGGTGGTAAGCAGCCATCGTTGTTCGCCGGAGCGTGTTCTAATTAATTCTTCCTGGCTGATGATAGGTTTTCCGGTTTTGAATACATACTCGTCGTCGGCAAGTATACCTCGTGCGACAGATTCTTCAAAATAATCAAAGGCTGTTTTTCCCAGCGTTTCTTTTTCGGAAGCGGCACCAATCAGTTCTACATTTGCTTTATTATTGATAACATGTCTGAAGCTGGAATCTTTTACATAAATATAATCAGGTAAGTTATCAATGAGTGTTCGCAGAAGGATTCGTTCTTCCTGTAATTTCTTATCGGCTTTCTTTCGTTCGGTAATATCGCGGATGAAAGCGCAAAAAAACTCTTTTCCCTTTTGCTGAATCGGAATGATGGTAAGCTCTACCGGAAATTCTTCTTGTGTCCGTTTAAGGGCATACATCTCGTTTATCCGATTCAATACGGGTCCTTCGCCTGTGTTAACATAATGACGCATCCCTTTCTCATGCGATTCCAGGTAGCGTTTCGGTATGATAGTACCGGTCAGGTTCATTCCCAAGACCTCTTCCTCTTTCCAACCAAAGATTTTTTCTGCCTGCTTATTCCAAACCGTTATGTCTCCCGAAATATCAGTACAAATAATAGCATCCATGGCAGAACTTACAATCAGCCGCCTTGTTTCCTCACTGGTAAAAAGTAATTCTTCTGCCTTCTTTTTTTCTGAAATATCGCGGAAATAAGCGGATAGTCCCCTGGCTGAGGGATACAAATGCGATTCATACCAAAAATCAAATAATTCGGAGTAGTCCTCTATATACGTATATTTTTGCTCTTGCATTGCCTTCAGGCAGGTAATATAGAACTTAGTACCAACGGCAGCCGGGATAACGTCCCAAACTGTTTTTCCAATTAAATCGTCGGGCGACATTCGGAATATGTCAGCGGCTTTTTTATTAATGTACGTAAACTTCCAATCATTGTCAAAGGCAACAAAGCCATCGTTCACCCGTTCAAATACATCCTTAATCTCCCGGGTTTTTTCATTTACTTCAATTTCTAATTCCCGGTTAAATTTTCGCAGTTGCTCTTCCAGTTTTCTCTTTTCAGTAATATTTTTTACGATTAATACATAACCGATGATCTGTTGGTCTATGTTTTTAATGGCCGATATTGAAATGTATACGTAAATAGTATTTCCCTTCCTATTGCGGTGTATTCCATCTCCACTCCAGGTATTGAATTGCTGGATTTGATCATCAATGCGCTCAAGGTCTTCCTGGGAAAAATCCGTTTGGGTTATTTCTTTCACGTTTCGACCGATTACTTCCTCCTGCCTATAGCCATAGATCTCCTCTGCGCCATGATTCCAGGTAATAATAATTGAATTATTGTCAATAGAATAAATCGCATCACTGGTTTGTTCAACAAGGCTGGCGAGGTAATTAATACGTTCTTCTGCCTGTAATTTTTCGGTTATATCCTTATGTACATTTACCGATCCAATTACCCCATTATTATCATCACGCAGCAATGCAGCGGAGGCTAGTACGTTAATTCGTTTGCCATTCTTTGAATACAATACTAAATCCCCCCTCCAGCGACCTGATTTTAATAATTCTTGCTGACTTATTTCCACAGAAGATACCGGGTAATCGGCCCGGAGAGCTTCTGTCATAAATTTTCCTTTTAATTCGTCTTCTGCATATCCGTACAGCAGTTCCGCATCTTTATTCATCGTTAGTATGCGTTGGTCTTTATCGGTAGAAATAACAGCATAAGATATATTTTCCAGTAATAGTGCGTTGTACAGGATGGTGGCTTCAAATTTTCTTTGATTGGTAACATCCCGAAAAACTAAAACGGCCCCACTAATTAAGCCATCATCATCAATAACAGGGGCAGCGCTATCATGAACGGTTATTTCTGTTTTGTCTTTACGTACCAATATTTTGTAATCTGTTGTACCCACTACCTCCTTTTCCTTTATTACTTTTCTAATGGGATTTTCTATCGATTCTCGGCTGTTTTCCCGGATTAATGAATAAATAAGTTCTACGGGTTTACCATAGGCTTCGTGACCCCACTTGGTTAGTGAACGGCCAACCGGGTTCATAAAAATGATGCAGCCATTTTTATCAGTTACTATTACGCCGTCGCCTATACTGGAAAGTACAGTAGCGAACCATTCCTCACTTTCCTCCAATTCCGTTTCTGCCTTATTACGCGCCCGCAAATTATTTTGAACCTGCAGGTAAATGACAATAAGCATCAGGGCTGCCATGGCAAGGAAAAATACAGTGGCGCGAATAGCTCTTGAAATATGCTGCTGGTTAATGACCCTTGTTTTTTCCAGCTGACGGGATTGATCGTTGTTTATTCTCTTATTAATCGACCAGATATCATTTAAGGTTGTTAATCCATTTCTCCCGGCAAGCATTCGGATGGCTTCCGCTGATTGATTTTTTCTTTTTAGATCAATGAGCGTTTCTTCAAAGGCAATAAGTTGAGGTATTAGTTTTTGAAGTGTGTCAATTCTTTTTTGCAGGTTAAAATCATTATGAGTTATTGAAATAAGCGTATTCAAGTCGAGATAGACCGAATCTTTCGAAATGTTGAATTGGGTGAAAAAAAGGTCGTCGCCCGTAAGTAGAAAGCCACGGGCATTTGATTCCAGGTCTGTTGACCGTACCATGATTTGTTCAGATTCATACAATACCTTATGAATGTTGTCTCCTTTCTGTGCATTATTGATGAAATCGGCGTTTGATTTATTGAAGAGATAAAAGAAAGCAATCAATACCAGGGAAATAAGTCCAATAGTGCCAATCAGTTTCCATTCAAATGGGTAGGAATTGGTTCTTACCCATGGAACAAAAAGAATGGCCGCTGCCAGCATAAAAAAAGTAAATGCGGTATGTACTGCCATATTACTGAAGAAAGGCAGATTGCTGCGGTAATCACTATTGAAATTATTGTTTACTAATGCCAGGATAGCAATACCTGTGATAAGAAAAGCAAGCAATTGAATTACTTGTTGAATCCGATGAATGTATAATAGAAAAAGAGCCGTACCGGCGGCCAGGAGGTTTAACGCGGTGGCCGGGCTCATTCTGCCCGAGTGTTCAATATTTTCTGTTGTTTTTTGATTCCATAAAAATTCATCTATTCCCAAACGTATACCAGTACCATATTGCAGCAGGGTAAGCAAACCTACCAGCGAAACCAAAACTGACAGGATTTTGCCCGAATTCTTTTTGAATATATTATCAGAAAATAAGAATAAAATGGAAATACCTGCGGCAAGAAAACAACAGGCTGTATTGAACTTCATGGCAACATATCCCGGGATAACACTGGTGACAATAGGAACATTAAATAGCCAGCCGCAGATAACTAGAGCACCTATTAAGCCAATTATTATCCCCAATATCCGAGAAATGCCAAAATTATTATTAGGAACCATGTAGAATCTATTTGATTATTTAAAACAACAAACCAATTTCCGTTAATCCAGGCAACCCCCCGTCCCCGGTCAAGTAAACCGCCATTGAAAATGCCTGGGTAAAGGTGCCATGATAAATTTATCAATTGTATCAGCATTAATATGTCCTCATCGATTGCCGGTAATCCGAAACCTCAAAGACTATTCGAGGCAAAAGTAGTCTTAGTAGCCACTGAATACAGGTATTCGATTTGAATTTACTGATTAAAGGGGAATGCATTGTCAGTAGAGCGACCTAAAAAAATAATTTGTTTGCATTCCCTTAGGCAGGGGACTGTTATTAACTAAATGCCTTGGCATATATTCTGTTTTGTCAGCAAAATAAAAAGCAGTGGAAATTTTGTAATCAGCGCATTGCATCATTACCTTTGCAATCCTTGAAAGCATGGGGGGTTAGCTCAGTTGGCTAGAGCGCTTGCATGGCATGCAAGAGGTCGTCGGTTCGACCCCGATACTCTCCACCAGAAAAAAGACTTGCCAAAAATGGGGAGTCTTTTTTAATTATAAAATTGATTATTGCACAAGGATCCTTAGTGCTTCATAGAATATATTTTCCCATAATTATTGAAATTGCACTTGCGATTGCTTTATGTCCATTTGCATTGCAATGCACATCTTTCGTGTAAAAGAAATTCAGTGGATTTTGCCGGAAAGAACTATCGAATGCTGCCTGCAGGTTTATATATGAAAGCTTTTGGTTACGGCACCACTTTTCTGTTTTTTCTGCAAAAAGTTCTTTTGAAAAGTCTTTGGTAAAATTTTTATACCGAGAAGGTATGGCTGTTATTAAAAAAGGAATATTCCTGGCTTTTAATAACGAATCAGTCTTCAAGATGTATTGGGCGCTTATGGTATTTTCGAGGTCCGGTGCTTCTTCCAGCAGTTCATTAATCATTACTCCGTTTAATTGGTCTCTCTTTTTTTCTTTTTGGATGAATTTCCACTGGAGAAAAATCTTATTGACAATGCGAACCAGGTATATTCTCCTCAACAAGGCTACCAGGCTGTTTTTCCTGCCACCGTCAATGGCGATTATTTCTTTTCGCTTGGAATCAAAAACTGCCCGATGTAAAACAGCGCTGTCATCCCGCACATCGTTTGAGTACAATGTCAAAAAAACAGCCGCGGGTCGGATACCATGTACTTCCAGCATTTTTTTGCATTGCAAATAATACAATATAGTTCCATACCCGGTGACACCATAGTTTAATAAAGAGGCATAGGGAAAGCGGTTGGATAGTATTCCAATAAACGAACTATCATAGGGAACCTGTAAAGCTTCGGTAAAAGAATCGCCCAGGAAAACAACACAAGGTGCATCGCGCGAAAGTCTTAAAGCCCGGTCGGGAACCTGGGCCCTTCTGCCTAAACTGTCGAAGTAAATAGAATACCCTCCAAATTCCCCGGAAGGAGTAAACATTTTATAATAGTAATTGGCAGGGTGAACATAATTTACAACTGGGTCCGCATCAGCGGGCGAATTACCGTAATCTTTACCAAGGAATCGAAGGCAAGCTTCCACTATAAAAAGCAGGACAACCAAAATCCCTGCATTGATACCGATAAGTTTTAGCAATTTAAACAGGCCTTTCATAAAGAAGAGAATCAATTTTTTTATTCTTGCAAAAGTAAAGCGGTTTTGAATTGTATCAGGAAAATGGGAAAATGACATAGTGATCGTAATTAATTCTTTTAAAACAATCATACCAAAAGTTGGCCAGGTTAAAAAAATTAGTATTTTTACACTAAATAAATTAGTTATGTCGATAGCCGGAAAAAATCTTCGTTACCTGCGTAAGCTTCGGGGCCTTACCCAGGAAGAGTTTGCGAATAAATTACATATCAAGCGTTCTCTGCTGGGGGCTTATGAAGAAGAAAGGGCCGAGCCTCGTATTGAAGTGTTGGAAGTGGTAGGAGATATGTTTAAATTATCGTTAGACGAACTATTATTAAAGGATTTGAATGAAACGAAAGGGAGTTACCTGAGTAAACGTAGGGCCCTTAAAATGGCATCCAGCGGATCGGCAGAAATTCAATTTGTACCCATAAAGGCTGCTGCCGGCTACCTGGCGGGATATGCGGACCCGGCATTTGTAGACGAATTAAACACGTTTACCTTGCCGATGCTTGCACCAGGGAGTTATCGGGCTTTTGAAATTATTGGCGACTCCATGTTGCCAACGCAGAGTGGTTCTGTAATTGTGGGAGAGCGGGTAGAGAGTTTAGATGATTTACGTGCCAACAATACCTATATAGTCATTTCCCGCAAGGAAGGAATCGTGTACAAACGGATAATGAAAAATGCGAAAACAAAAAGTAAACTCACCTTAATCAGCGATAACCCTGCCTACCAACCCTATCAGGTAGATGCCGAAGATGTACTGGAGGTTTGGAAAGCCGCCCATATCATAAGTAAAGCCAATACACAACAACGATGGGACGTGGGTCAACTGGCCAACCTGGTAAGCGATTTGCACGAACAAGTGAGCCAGTTAAAAAAGAAAGTGAATTAGCTCCTGTGCAGCAAACGGAACTTCCTCCCTGTCTTTGGAAAAATAATTCAAATGTCTATGTCGGGTCCAATGGGAACGACTGCATATTTTCTGCAGGATTGAATGCATTGACCTGCACAATTGTGTAATATAAATCCTTTTTCTCTGCACTTTATATTCCGATAGGTATTTCTATTATTTTTACACCGTTTAGTACTGCATGCTTAAATTTTATTTTAATATCATTGTTTGTATTTTTTGCGGTGCTACGCTCCCTGCACAGCAAAAGAATATACGTGCTGTAAAGGTGACCCAGGCACCCCGCATAGATGGCGTATTGGAGGATGTGGTGTGGAAGCAAGCGCCTGTAGCTACCGATTTTATTACCAATACCCCCGTTTTTGGTAAACCGGCTTCTTCTAAAACGGAAGTGAAGGTAGTGTACGATAATAACGCCATTTATATCGGGGCATACATCTATGATGATCCTGGAGAGATTCGTAGACAATTTACTCCCCGCGACCAGGAACTACGGGCGGATGTGGATTATTTTGCCGTTTTTTTAGATACTTACCACGACCGTCAGAATGCTTTTCAATTCCTGGTTACTTCGCGTAATGTACAAAGTGATGCCCGGGTTTCACCTCAGGCTCTAACCGATTTCGGTGTTTATGGCGATGTTAGCTGGGACGCTGTATGGGAAAGCCAGGTAACTATAAAAAATGATGGTTGGGTGGTAGAAATAAGAATTCCATATTTCTCAATTAGGTTTTCTAAAGAGAATATCCAGGACTGGGGTATTCAATTCCTGCGATTTTCAAGGAGGTTTAATGAAACTTCATTTTGGAATACGATAAATCCCAATGTAAATGGTTTTGCTAACCAGTTTGGCGATTTATCGGGATTGGAAAACCTGGTTCCGCCATTGCGGTTAAGTTTCTCGCCTTACATCAGTGGAGGCTATCGCGGAAATCCTACCTTATTGAATGGATATAAGAATGAGTGGCTGAAAAGTGGCGGAATGGATGTTAAGTATGGAATTAATGAAAGTTTCACCCTGGATGCAACATTGATCCCTGATTTTGGGCAGGTGGTCTCCGACAACGTTATTAATAATATTTCGCCTTTTGAAATTCAGTTCCGCGAGAACCGTCCTTTTTTTACAGAAGGAACCGAATTGTTTAATAAGTCGCAGATATTTTATTCGAGGAGAGTAGGAGCGGCACCCGGCCGCTTTTCAGAAATAAATGAATCGGTAGTCAGCGGTTCCCTGAGAGATTACCGCATTGAAAAAAATCCATCCGTCACGCGTTTGTACAACGCAATAAAATTTTCTGGCCGAACGAGAAATAACCTGGGCATTGGTATATTCAACGCGATCACCCAACCCACCCGGGCACGCTTAAAAAACAATATTTCCGGGACCGATACTTCTATACTTACCGAGCCTTTGACGAATTATAATGTTATTGTCATTGACCAGGTGTTAAAGAATCGTTCCTATATAACACTGACCAATACGAATGTGCTTCGCAATGGTTATGAGCGTGATGCCAATGTAACGGCTATTGATATTGCCCTTTATGATAGAAAGAACCGGTTTGGTCTTATACTTGGACCGCGGTATAATAAGATATTTGCTGCCAACGGAGGGTATGATGGATTTAGCAATTATCTCGAGGCTGGAAAAGTAAGTGGGAAATTCAGGTATGCATTAATCAACCAGGTGAAAAGCGATCAATACGACCCGAATGACCTCGGGTTCATATATTCTCCTAACGAGTTTACTACTAAAATAAATACCAGCTACAATATTTTTGATGCGACGCCTTCATTTTTAAATCAGCGGTATAGCTTGTCGCTGACACAATCTTACTTGTATAAACAATTCGATTATCAAAAATCTACGGTGGAGGCTTCGGCTTTCCTGATATTTAAAAATTTTTGGGACGTTAACCTGAAAACGGAGATTCAGCCGGTTTGGTTTAATGATTTTTTTGAACTACGTACACCAGAAAGTATATTGGCAACTCCCCGTAAGAAATTGCGAAAGGCACCTAATTATTTCCTGGGTTTAACGGGAAGCAGTGATAGCAGGAAAAAATTATTTATAAACTGGGATCTGGGAATTGCAGAAAGTCCTTTACCTAACGACCTGTTTTATTCTGCCGAGATCGGGAGTCGTTTTCGGTTTGGCGACCGCTTCTCGCTCAGTTTAAGTTTTAAGCGCCAGCATGATAACGGCCAATTTGGGTTTTCCTTTCTTCGGGATATAAATATGAATGAACCCATCCTGGCAAGAAGAAAGTATACAGATGCTACCGCAGTTTTTTCGGGCACTTATAATTTTACTTCCCGGATGAATATTAGTTTTCGGGCCCGCCATTTCTGGAACAAAATTGAGAACACTAACTTCTATGACGTATTGCCCGATGGAAATTGGACAGAACGTTTTGACCTCAATCCCTCCAATTACAACCGTAACTATAATGCATTTAACCTGGATTTGTTTTATTCCTGGGATTTTAGGCCGGGTAGCCGGGTAGTGATTGCATGGAAAAATTGGCTGGGAAACGAGTATGAATTTTATATCAACGAGGTTAGGTTTCCCCGTTACCTGGATAATGCAAAGCAGGTTTTCTCAACTCCCCATGGTAATGAAGTGACCATACGATTTATTTATTTTCTGAATTCTAATCAGTTTCTGCGTAAGAAATAATTATTGTAACTGGTAGATTTCCCTGGCTGCACGAAATGTATTACAATGCGCCTCAGTAATTATTTTAATGTCGGCTGAATAGCCGCCACCCATAGCTACTGTACAAGGTATGCCGGCTTTTTTCAATATTGAGAAAACGAGTTCATCTCTTTTTCTGCATCCACCCGGAGTAATCTTGAGTTTTCCGAATTTATCTGATTGCAAAATATCCACACCGGAAAGATAAAAGGCAAAATCAGGTTGTACCTTTTTGATTAGGGCGGGAAGGGTGTTTAATAATAAATCCAGGTAAACATCGTCCGTAGTTCCATCCAATAGCTCAATATCCAGGTCGCTTTTTTCCTTATGAAATGGATAATTATTTTTTCCGTGCATACTAAATGTGAAAACCTGCGGATTGTATTCGAAAAGTTTGGCGGTTCCATTTCCCTGGTGTACATCAAGGTCTATAATGATAATTTTTCTGGACAGGTTGGAATGCAGTAAATAATTTGCCGCCACGCCAAAATCGTTAAGCAGGCAAAAACCCTCTCCCCGGTCGGAAAATGCATGATGAGTTCCCCCAGCTACATTGAAAGAAACTCCATTTGTTAGTGCATACTTACAGCAGTCGACAGTCCCTTGTGTAATGATGAGTTCCCTTCGCGTAAGTTCGGGAGATTGTGGAAAACCAATATGGCGCTGTTCTTTGGCAGACAAATTTTGATGCTGCAGTTTATCAAGATATTCTTTACTATGAGTTAGCAATACGATTTCATCGGGGCAAGTTGCCGGGGAAAAAAGATTATTGGAAGTGATCGTTCCTTCATACATCAATTGTTCGGGTATTAATTCGTATTTAACCATCGGGAAACGGTGCCCTTCCGATAACGGATGGGCATATATTGGATCAAAAGCTATATGAAGACTTCTTAGTAAACTCATTGTAACTGTACAATCGTATTGTCTATAATGGCAAAAACAGTTTCCGATGGTTTTGGTTCAACAATATAGGTTCCGGTGAACCGGCTGAATGCGGGTAAAACAGCATATTCTTTACCGAAATAAAAACAGGCAAACCGGAGTGATTGTCTCCCTCCCCCATTTATGCGGACACCCGGATGAATATGGCCGGAAAAGATATAAGGAATCGGGAGTTGGTCATAGCTGGTTTGGGTAACATCATGCGTAAATAAAAATGGATGTATTGCCAGGTTTTGGGGGTGAATGGTTAAGTTGGCTTCTTTATACCAGTCATTCGTTAATATGTCGTGATTTCCTTTTACCAATTGAATGGAAAGTGACTCAAAATCGTTTCGCCATTTTTTGAAAAGATCGAGTTCCTTATTGGCTTCACTATGAAAGAGATCGCCTACAATGAGCAGGTTAGCTGGCTGAAAATGCTGAATCAATTGAATGAGACGATGCAAGTCTTCTTTATATACATTTTGAGGAACTGCTATACCCGCTTTTCGGAAATGACCCGTTTTTCCAAAATGCAGGTCGGAAAGAATAAGCGACTTTTCTTCCTCCCAATAGATACAGCGTTCCGATGATAACCAGAGATGTTGTCCGTTTTGAATAATTGAAAGTGGTGTTTGCATGCGGGCAGTAAAACTACTGCATGAATCCAGAAAAAGTTGTAATGGGGAAAATCTTTGATAAAAATTGACTCGGGCCTGAAGGCCTGAGCAAATCATGAAGGCCTGAGCAAATCATAAGGCCTGGGCAAATAATCAGGTCTAGGGTAATTCCTTGAAACTTTTTAATTTTCCAGAATCATACCATGCGCATCAATAGTAAAATTGAGTTTTGATTTTTGTTACACCGTATTGTCAGTTTGAATTGCCCCGGTCTTTAGACCGGGGCAATTCAAACCGTGGATCTTATTTTTTTTCCAAGGCTTCCAGATCTAAATTATACTTTACGGCAATTTCTTTTCTCAGTGCCTCCGCCCAGGAAGAAATAGCCAGTTTTTGCTCATTGGTAAGGAAAGCGTTTTTATGGACCCAGGTATAACTATTCAATGGCATTTCACCTTCTTTCACCTGCTCAATAACTTCTTTTAATTTATGAGCTTGTTTTTTGGGCGAATACGAAGCAAATTCAGAAAAATTCAATTCTTTTTTACCATCGTTTACATGATTGGCCAGCCACCACGCTACGGGTTGAACCTTACTGTACCAGGGATATACTGTATTATTTGAGTGGCAATCGGCACAGGATGTTTTCAACCTATCCTGCATCTCATTAGAAATAGGATAGGCCCGGCTGATATCATTAGCTGAAAGTTGCGCTGATTGGTTTTTGGCGGGTCTGATAAATTGGATGGCAACGAATAACAGTAGAAGTCCGATTAGAATTTTTCTTTTCATCCCTATGTTTTTTATTTAGGGTAAAATTAGAGTGTAAAATTTTATTGAAAAATAATTTACTTAGATCACCTCGTTTACGTGGTCAACTGCAATTGCATACGTTTTACCCGGTCCTCCAGTCTTTCCGAAGAAAGATCTTCCCGCATACTGTCTACCTTTATGGGAAAACAGAAGGGAGTAAGTCGCGCTGGAAAAGTAAGAATAATTTTTGATTGCTGAATACGATATAACATATCTCTTAAGCGTATTTCTTCCATTTGCTGGTCGAAAACTTCCTGGTAGGCCTGGCGTAACAACATATTGCCGGGTTCGAATTCAGAAAATACTTTGAAAAGAAGGGAAGCGGAAGATTGCAGGTGCCTGGCTTTTTTATGTTCTCCCGGATAACCCTGGAATATGAGTCCGCCAATTACGGATATATCCCTGAATTTTCGTTTTGCCATTTCCGTAGCATTTACACTGCGTTGAATATCGGTAAATAAGTTATCGGGGGAAAACAATTCATACACATTAGTGTCGTCAACCGGAATGGGCTGATCACTTAATAATTCAAAGCCATAATCGTTCATCGCGAAAGAAAAAGTGATCGGTTTAATTTTACTGATGCGATAGGCCAATATAGCAGCCATCGCTTCGTGTACCAGTCTTCCTTCGAAAGGAAAAACAAATAAGTGAAATCCATCTTTAGTTTCTATCTGTTCTACCAGTAATTCGTCTGCTTGGGGAACATGTGATAGCATTTGCTGGAGGTCGAACAGAGATTGTAATACTTCCAGTTCGGGCTCTCTTTTTTTGTCCAACGAACCGGTTTTAATGGCAAACGCATAATTAAAAGTTTCGCGTAGTTTTTTTCCCAGGTTGGCGCTCAGGGGCATTCTTCCACCTACCCAGCTGGGTACCTTTGATTTTTTGGCATTTGATTTTCTTACCAAAACGGTCATATCCTTTATCATTACCAATTCTAAATTTCTTCCGGCCAGGGTGAAGACATCGCCGGGATCGAGGCGCGATATAAAATATTCCTCAATAACACCTATATATCCTCCACTCATGAATTTCACTTTCAGCATGGCATCGCTAACTATCGTTCCAATGTGAAGCCGATGTCGCATTGCCATTCGCCGACTGGTAATCCGGTATCGTTCATCAATGATCTCCACTTTTTTATATTCATCATATTGAGATAGGGCCACCCCTCCTTCAGTGATATGATGAAGGAGGGCAGTCCAATCTTCTTTGGTAATCTCTCTGTAGCAGTACGTTTTTTTTATTTCTTCAAAAATCTCATCAGGAATAAATCCTTCGGAGATGGCCAGGGTGCAACAATATTGAATCAGTACATCAAAGCAAAGTAACATCGGGTTCCTGCTTTCGATTAGCTGTTCATTGATAGCGCTTTTCAATGCGGCCGCTTCCACCAGTTCTAATGAATGCGTTGGAAGAAAATAGATCTTGCTTATGGCATCTGGCTGATGTCCGCTACGTCCGGCTCTTTGCAAAAACCGAGCTACTCCTTTGGGAGAACCCACCTGTATAACGGTCTCTACGGGACGAAAATCAACTCCGAGGTCAAGGGAGGCCGTACATACAACCGCTTTGAGTTTGCCGGAGTGCAAATTATCTTCTACCCAGTTTCGCAGTTCCATATCAATGGAGCCATGATGTAAAGCAATAACACCGGCCAGCTGAGGGGCCGCAGATAATAATGCCTGGTACCACATTTCGCTCATGCCCCTGGTATTTATGAAGATGAGAGTGGTTTGGCTGTTGTCAATAATTGGAATAACCTTATCTACCAATTTAATTCCCAAATGGCCCGCCCAGGGATATTTTTCAATTTCATCGGGAATAACAGATTCTACTATTACTTTTTTTTGAAGCAAAGCTTTTACGAGTTGCGGATTAAAATCTTTTCGGGAGGATAGAGAGGCCATTAATACTTCATTCGCTTCTTCGAGGTTGCCGATAGTGGCGGAGATACCCCATATAGAAAGTGGAGTATTTGTGGTTTGCAGCCAGCTTGTCGGACAGGCAGGTTCCTGGCTCCCGACTTCCGACTTCTGACTTCCTACTATTCTACTCAACGCCAGTTCCACTTGTACTCCTCTCTTGCTCCCGAGTAATTCATGCCATTCATCAACGGCAATTATGCGTAACCAGTTAAATAAATCGGGATATCCTTTTTGTGCCAATAATAGGTGCAGGCTTTCCGGGGTTATGATTAATACTTCAGGCATCTGCCTTTTTTGTTTGGCACGCTCATTTATATCGGTATCCCCGTTTCGTATGCCGACCTTCCAACTCATACCTAATTCAGTTATTACCTCTTCCATAGCCCGGCCAATATCTTTTGCGAGGGCTCGCAATGGAGTGATCCAAATTAACTGAAGATGATTCTTTGTACGCGTTTTGTAATCTTCGGGATGATTATTGATAAAATCGATAACAGCTCCCAGGAAGACAGAAAAAGTTTTACCGCAGCCGGTAGGAGCGTTTACCAAGCCGCTTTTTCCATCGATCAAATGCTGCCAGGTTTCTTCCTGGAATGTAAATGGCTGCATTGACCTGGAAGCCAGCCATTCCTTGATTATTTTATATCCTACTGTTGTTTCGATCTTTTTCACTCGCCGTAAATCTCGATTTTCTTTTTCAGATTGAAGTAATAATTTGCGTGCTTTTTCCGGGTATCATTACGTTCATTATTCCCCGGATATTGCAAAATTTCCCGGGTGCTGGTCACTCGAATGAATAATTAACGGGAATTTACGATTAGCGGGTTCAAAAATAATTAACCCTTTTGGTTAATCCTGTGTAGAGGTTCCAATACGGGCGGGATTGATGAAGGGCAGCTGATTTTTCTCCTGCACTTATCACTGCAATACTTTACTTCTTCCCAGGCTTTTTGCCATTTTTTCCTCCATACAATAGTTCGGCCGCAAACAGTACAATTTTTTTGGGGAAGAAAAGATTTATTTCCTTTATAGCTCATGATACAATAACAGAGGTACGACAGAAAAGGTTGGAATGAGAATGGTAGCCGAAATGGAAAGACAGCGGGTCCGCGAGTGAGATTGTATCTCTAAAAGGGAAACATATCTTTTTGTCTTTCGGTCTTCCCGACTTCCGGTCTTCCCGACTCTTAATTAATATACTCCTTTAATAGCTCCATCTGCCTTCTTAATAAAATAAAGCTTTTTGTTTTCATAGTAATCCGGTTCACCTGTTTGTTTATTGGAAACAGGCTGAATATCTATTTCTCCAAAAAGGGAATTCTTTTTAGTGGCCAGGAGGTTTGTAAAACTGGCGGTTGTATCGCTGAGCAAATGCGAAAAATAATAAATTGTTTCAAACCCGGAAAACACCAGGTCTCCGGGGCGGGAGAAGTATTTTACTTTATAGTAGTTGTTTAGTTGTTGCACTAACCGGTTGTCGCTGTTTATATATAAGGAATTGGAGTAGATGATTTCAACACCCCGGTAGGCCACTTTATTAAAATCAACCTTATCCCAGGTAGGCATACCTACTATAATGCTTCGGTATGATTTACTCAGGGAGGCTAACTGCCTCGCCAGGGCAAGGCTAAAATTAGCATCCAGGCTACCGGCAACGCAAATACTGGTTTTTGTGCTATCCAAAAATTTTTTCAATTGATAAGTGGTGACGGTGTCTTCGAGGGTTATGTATTTAATTTTTAACGGAACGGATGCCGTATTCTTATCAGCATCGGTAAAATATTTTTTAAGCTGGTCTTCTGTAGCTGACTTTTTTCTGAAATAGTAAATAGGAGCCAGGGCATAGTTTTTTTGTAGAAACTTATAGATCGCTGCGCAATGAGTACCCAGAGTTGGATTGAGTATAATGTAATGAGGGTTACCCTTCACCCCCGCGTCATTAGGGAGATTGATATTTACAAAGGGGATTTGTAAAGCAGCTGCCGATCGTGCCAGTTGAGCGGCGTCATTCATATTAACATAACCCAACAGCAGGTCCATGCTTTTTATTTCATCTCCCGCCAATATAGTTTCTAATTTTTTCTTTACGGAACGGGTATCATAAATATAGATATCCAGGGGAGCTTTTTCTTTTTGTAAAGAATCCACTGCGAGTTGAATACCCTGGTAAAATTCCAATCCGGCAGTCAGGTATTTGGGCAGGCTTTTTCCATGGCGATAGGATCCTGAGGCATCAAACGCGGAATCAAGGTACATCGGACTGAAAATCGCTATACGGGTACGGTTTGATACCGTATCTTTTTGCGCCTTCGCAATTGCAGGCAACGTCAAAAGGAATGTTCCTAAAAGTAATAAAGTAATAAATCCGGTAAAAAACGAGTTATGATTCTTTGATTGATCCATAAATAGTAAACTTCTTTTACGCCCAGGTAAAGGCTGCCCGTTACAGACTATTATTCCCATTCAATGGTTGCAGGTGGTTTGCTACTTATGTCATAAACCACCCGGTTAATACCCTTTACGCCGTTAATTATTTCATTTGAAATATAAGCCATAAATTCATAAGGAAGATGAGCCCAATCTGCTGTCATTCCATCCACACTGGTCACCGCCCTAAGTGCAATTGTAAATTCATAGGTTCTTTCATCTCCCATTACTCCCACACTCTTAACCGGTAAAAGTATAGCACCCGCCTGCCATACCTGGTCGTATAAATGGTATGCTTTCAGTCCTTTTGTATAAATATGATCAGCTTCCTGAAGCAGATTTACTTTTTCGGGGGTGATTTCACCCAATATTCGAATGGCGAGACCAGGGCCCGGGAAGGGGTGGCGTTGCAAAAGATCAGTTGGTATTCCTAATTCTCCTCCCACTTTTCTTACTTCATCTTTAAACAGGGAACGGAGAGGTTCGATAAGTTCCAGTTTCATCGTATCCGGCAACCCACCCACATTGTGATGGGATTTGATTGTTACCGATGGTCCATGAACCGAAACACTTTCAATTACGTCGGGATAAATAGTTCCCTGTCCTAATAACCCGATGCCTTCAATTTTATGCGCTTCTTCCTGGAATACATCAATAAACAATTTTCCAATGATCTTGCGTTTGGCTTCCGGATCGGTTTCCCCGGCCAATTCTTTGTAAAAAAGACTTTTCGCATCAATGCCTTTCACATTTAGCCCGATAGACTTATAGGTTTCGAGTACCTGTTCAAATTCATTCTTACGCAACACCCCGTTATCTACAAAAATTCCAAAGAGCCGATCTCCGATAGCCCGGTGTATTAATGTGGCGGCAACCGTTGAATCTACGCCGCCGCTTAATGCCATAATAACTTTTCTATTTCCAATCCTGCTTTTAAGCGCTTGTACTGTGTCTGTAATAAAATGGGCTGGTGTCCAGTCTTGTTTGCATCCACAAATGTTCACCAAAAAATTCTTTACCATTTTTTTCCCTTCAATGCTATGATAAACTTCCGGGTGAAACTGTACGCAGTATAAAGGGTAGGTTTGCCCATTCTTTTTAAAAGCGGCATAGGGAATATTTTCTGTGGTAGCCAGTACTTCAAATTCCTGGGGTAGTTCCAGAATGGTATCTGCATGGCTCATCCATACCTGCGAAAGCTCCGATACATTTTGCAAAAGGGTATCTTCTTTTTGTTTGTGCAACAACGCGCGTCCATATTCCCGTTTGCTGCTGTTGGCCACTTTTCCGCCAAATTGTTTGGCGGTAAGCTGGGCGCCGTAGCATACTCCCAAAACAGGAAATTTTTCGTGGAGGGCCCTGATGTTTACCTCCGGGGCATTTGCATCATTTACGCTGAATGGAGAGCCTGAAAGAATTATGCCTTTCAAGGAAGGATCAAATTCAACCGGCTTATTAAAGGGAACTATTTCGCAGTAAACATTGGCTTCGCGGACAGCCCTGGCAATTAGTTGCGTATACTGGCTGCCGAAATCGAGAATTAGAATCTTTTCCGTCATGGTGCTGCGAAGATAAACAGTTTGTGGTTTATGGTTTATAGTTTATCGGTGCCAGTTGCAGATCCAAACCTGGCTTGGGTTATACCCTATTTTGAAAAAATTCAGCCAACTAATGAAACAAGCTTTTTCAGCGATCTGTCTTCAGGGGAGACTAAGCCTTCAAAACAAGCCGTACTAAGTAATTTCTTACCGACTCCCTGAAGTCCGGACTTTTTTCAATAATAATATTCTGCTTATCTTCGGTTTCCATCTTCAACCTGTAACGTCGCCTTGGTTTCTGCGTCTGACTTTTAGCAGAGACTGCTATTTTTTATCAATCACCAAACAACCAAGTAAAATGAAAAAAATCTTTTTCTTATCAATTGTTATTTCACTTTTTATTACTTCCTGCGGGTATATTGGTGGCAAAAGAGTGAAAGGTAACGGAAACTGGAAAACCGAAGAGCGTACCGTTTCTTCATTTGATAAAGTGGAGGTGCATGGAGCCATTGACATATATATAGTACAGGGGCCTATCCAACCTGTAAAAATTGAGGCTGATGAAAACCTGCAGCAGTATATTGAAGTAAATGTATCTGGTTCTTCCCTGGTGGTTCGCAACCGGTCGGGCTATAATTTAAAACCAACGGGCCATATGAAGATTTATGTAACCGCACCAATTTATAAAAGTATTGACGTATCAGGAGCCTGTAATATTTATGGCGAATCAAAAATTAATAACCCGGAAGACCTCTCTATGAGTGTAAGCGGCGCTGGCGAAATAAAAATGGAACTGGATGCGCCGCGGGTGAAGGTAGATATTTCGGGGGCTGGTTCGGTAAATCTGGAAGGTGAAACAAAAGAGTTTGATTTAGAACTCAGCGGGGCCGGTGATGCCAAATGCTTCGATCTTAAATCAGAAAACACCAGCGTGAGAATTTCTGGCGCAGGAGAAGCTGATGTGTTCGCCAGTATAAAACTAACAGGTAGCATCAGTGGCGCCGGGAGTGTGAAGTATAAAGGAAACGCTGTGGCTGACATAAAAAAGAGTGGAGCAGGTAGTGTGAAGAAGGTAGAGTAGGAAAAAGCCCGGGAGTCGGAAAGTCCGGAAGACAGAAAGCTTACCCTTGCGAATGGGGAATTCTTTCGGCCTTCCGGACTATTAAGTCATAAATCAATATACCTCACCCGTACCCATATATCTTTGTTTCTTCCTTTGTCATCAGTGCAGGAAATTTTTGCCGGCCCTTCCTCCGGAATAAAGAATTGTTTGCTACCCGCATCGGCCGTTTTGAAAAATTGATTATTTATATACCAGTAAACCTTCCCTACATCGTTGCTCACATTGCAGGAAAGCTGCAATGGTTCGGGGTTCTTCTTACTGATAAGATATTCAGTTCCGCTTCGGGGAGAAGTGATTACCGGATTTCCCTCCTTAAAAATTTTTTCGCAGTCCGGGTTATGCGTGGGTATCTTAATATAAGCTACGCGGTGCTCCTCAAAATAATGTTGCATATCGGGCGATACCTTTTTAAACCACTTCTTTTTATAACCAGCCTGCGGTGCGCAAAGTTTGCAATATGATATTTTTTCATCCGATGATAATATCACTTCTTCCCTATTATCACACTTCTTCGCAGAAGATATAAGAGGAATAAAATAGTCAGTCGATAGGTTGGAACAATAATCGTTCGGCAGCATGCCTGTTTCAGAACAAACCTGCCTGATATCACAACCTTCTGGTTGCCTGAACCATTCCTGATCGCTATCGTAATCAATACTATTGAAGATTTTAAATAATAAAGGGGTGGCTATCATGGCCCCGCTTAATTCCGATACACCCACAGCAGAAAAATTTCCCACCCAAACCCCCACAGTATAATTTTTATTATAGCCGATACTCCAGGCGTCTCTTCTACCATAGGAGGTACCCGTTTTCCAGGCAATCTTAGGCATTCGTTCCGTGCTTTGCCAGTTAAGGGGGAAGTCGGAGCGGTTGACTTTTGAAAGCGTTTCATTGATCATGAAGGTGGCGGCGGGACCTAAGACGGTCAGACGGGGACCGTCAGACCGGTTCGGAACCGATTCACCTTTTCCACGAATCGGAGATTCGAGTTCCGGTCTCACATATACTCCCTCATTCGCAAACGCGCTGTACAAACCGGTTAATTCTTCCAGGGTGGCGCCACATCCCCCCAGTATCATCGACAATCCCAATTTCGATTGATCTTTTTTGACCTGTTGAAAATTGCACACTGCTAATTTTTGAATGAATTTATTTTTCCCCAGTAAGCGCAGGCTCTTAACCGCCGGGACATTCAGCGAATGTTCGAGTGCGTATTCCATCGAAACATACCCGTTGAATTGCTTGTCGTAATTCTCTGGCGAATATCCCTCGTAACTTACTGCTACATCCGTGATAATGGATTTGGGAGTCATCAATCCTTCATCAATACATAGTCCATATAGCAATGGTTTTAGTGTACTGCCTGGTTGCCGGATAGCGGCGGCACCGTTTACCTGCCCGCCATCTGTAGTATCGAAAAAATTACCCGAGCCTATATAGGTAATAATTTTATGAGTCTTGTTATCTACAATTACTACCGCCGCGTTCCGGATATTTTTAAGGTAGAGCGTACGTACAAAATCTTCCGTGAGTTTCTCTACTTTTAACTGGGTATTCAGTTCAATGGCAGTATTAATAATATCGCCCCCTTGTTTCTTTAATTTATAAGACAGGTGAGGGATTAATTTTGGAACAATTCCCCTGGTAGCTGTTAATGGCTCGGCGAGGGCATCCTGTATTTCCTTTTCCGTAAAAACTTTATCGGCGGCAAATTTTCTCAACCATTTATTTCTTTCCTTTATTATTTCGTTGTTATTCTTACCGATTACCAAAGAGGAAGGACGGTTGGGAATAATAGATAATGCGGTTATTTCAGCTAACGAGAGATGATCGGGATTTTTTTTGAAATAAAGAATGGAAGCTGATTTCACCCCCTCGATATTACTCCCGTACGGAACAAGGTTTAAGTAAAGCTGAAGAATTTCTTCTTTTGAGTATTTCCATTCCAATTGAAAAGCCCGGAATACTTCGATGAGTTTATTGAAATAGGTTCGTCTTTTAGGTTCAAGAGCGCGGGCTACCTGCATAGTAATGGTACTGGCACCGGAAGATCGTTTCATTTGGAAGATATTTTTGAAGAAGGCCCGCCCAACAGCCAGTGGGTTTATACCGGGATGATAATAGAAATATTTATCTTCTTTTTCAATAATGGTTTTGCGCAAGAGGGGCGATATCTCTTCCAGGGTGGCTTTCATTCGCCATTTTTCATCACTGGTTAAGTAAGCATGTACGACTTCTCCTTTATTGTCCGTAATAATAGTGGAGTATTCCACCTGGTCGGGCGGCGGGAATACCAGGCTGAGGAATAAGAAAAGTACAAAGAAGACGAATGCTGCTATGCTGAAGCGTTTAAGCCATATTAGGATGAATTGGACAGATCGTCTCATAATAGTGTTACGTTTATTATTCCTTAGTAGTTCTACCCGCTAAGCGGCTAAGTGCTCAAAGAAAAGCTTTGGTGGCCTTTGTAGGAATAAGATTTCTTTTGTGTTCCATAATAATATACTCCATGTAATTTTTAAACGAAGTTATGATAACTGTTTTTTGGTTGTTTATTCAATTAACAAATAGTTATCTATAAAAATTTGCGAACCCGTTTAAGCGTTATGTATCTTTCGATACTAATCTTTTTTATTGTATGGACTCAACGAGTCTGCCCCCTTAGCTTCCCTTATTATATTCAGGCTTTCTTTATAATCAATTGAAACCGATCTCTATTATTTATATCTTTTCGTATTTTAACAGCGTATTTCACAGCCGCTAACCTTTCAACTAAAACCTTCTATGCGAAATCAATGGAACGTAATAACAACCCTTTCGGTTGTTATTTTTTTAACTGCCTGTAGTCGTAGTACAGTAAATCTTGAATTTACCAATGCCAGGGGAGAAGTTAAGCAACTAGGCAATCTTACTTTTCGCTTTGATAAAGCACTGGTAAGAGAGTCATTGCTCAATCAATGGGATTCTGGCGATTACGTTTCTTTTGAACCAAAAATAGCCGGTCGTTTTAGATGGGAACATCCCGATGAACTCGTATTTTCTCCTTTACAACCTTTACCACCGGCCACCACATTCAAAGCCAAAATGGGAAAGGATTTGCTGCAATACAGTAAAGTAGACCGGGTGGTTAAAGCTGATAATATCAGCTTCTTTACGGCTGATCTCAAATTGGATAATACGAATGTTACCTGGATAGCACCAGATGATCGGTCTGCTACTGCAATTCCCCAGGTTGATCTTTATTTTAATTATGCCGTGAATCCAGCAACAATCCGTGAAAAAATAAAGCTATCAGCTAATGGCAATGAACTTAATTATAGCATCCAAACCTTATCGCCCGGAAACAAAATATCGCTGTTGTTGAGTGGGTTTAAGATGGAAGATAAGGACCAGGAAACTACGATCAGCCTTGCTATGGGAATAGTTCCCGAAGGCGGCGTAAACGGAACCAAAGAAGCAATAGAAGGCAAAGTAGTTGTTCCGTCCCCATATAATTTGTCTATAAATGATGTGAGTGCAGATCATGATGGAAGTGGAGGTACTATTTATGTCCGTACCAGTCAGCAGGTGGTATTGGACAATTTAGCTTCTTATATCAAGTTAAAGCCCATCGTAAAATTTACTGCTGAAAGAACAGATGATGGATTTTCCATCAGCAGTAATGATTTTGATGCTGATAAAACATATCTTTTTTCCATTACAAAAGGACTGCGGGGACGGATCGGAGGGACACTTCGCGAGCAGTATGATAACAATATCGCGTTTGGCGAACTGGAACCTTCCATAAGTTTTGCCAACAACAAAGCAGTGTATTTATCGGGCAAAGGCAACCAGAATATTGAAGTCCGGATTACGAATATGCCAAGAGTAAAAATCGTAATATCCAAAATTTATGAAAACAACCTGCTGGCGGCTCAGCGCTATGGCTACACTCCCAAAGATGACGGAGGTGAATATGAATATTTCAGCGAAGAAAATGGTGGAGAAATGGAACTGGGTGATGTGATTTATGAACAAGAAATAGAAACCAGATCCTTACCTAAATATGGAAATAGCCGCCTGTTCAAATTCAGTCCGGAAGATAAGCTTTCCGATTTCAAAGGTATTTATCATATCAGGGTTCGATCCATGCAGGATTATTGGGTAAGTGATAGCCGGTTTATATCCATTAGCGACCTGGGCCTGATCGCCAAGGAAGGCAAAGATAAACTGGTCGTTTTTGCCAATTCAATTAAATCGGCCGAGGCGGTAAATGGCGTGAATGTAATTGCCTATGGGGCCAATAACCAGGTATTGGGAAATGGTACCACCAATGCCGATGGAGTGGCAGAAATTATTTATAGCCGTAAAGAATTTTCCGGGTTTCGCCCAGCCTTGATCATTGCTAAAACAGCCGATGATTTTACCTATCTTCCTTTCCATACCACCCAGGTAAATACCTCCCGATTTGAAACGGGAGGTAAACACAATAATTCCACCGGCCTTGATGCATTTATATATGCGGAGCGCGACATTTACCGGCCGGGTGAAAAGATAAACTTCTCGGTAATCTTACGTGATAAAGAATGGAAATCACCGGGCGAACTGCCGGTAAAATTGAAATTCCTGATGCCGAATGGTAAAGAATTAAAGTCTTTTCGTAAAACGCTAAACGCGCAAGGATCACTCGAAGGGGAAGTAGATATATCCTCTGCCGCTATTACTGGTTCTTATTCGCTAGAGGTATATACGTCAAATGATGTTTTGCTCGGTAATGAAAACTTCAGCGTGGAAGAATTTGTACCCGACAGAATCAAAGTTAGTGCTAAGCTGGACAAGCCTTTTCTGTTACCGGGCCAATCGGCTACTCTTTCTATCAATGCGTTTAACTTCTTTGGTCCACCCGCGGCTAATCGTAAATATGAATATGAAGTCCAGGTAAAACAAAAAGCCTTCAGCCCGAAGAAGTATACCAGGTATAATTTTGGAGTAGATAATTCTGCTATCAGTTTTGAAAAGGTAACGGATGAAGGAACAACGGATGAAAATGGAAACGGTACCAGGTCGTATTCGGTGCCTGCGGGTTTTAAAAATAGCGGGCTACTGCTGGCAAATTTTTATACTACGGTATTTGATGAAACGGGCAGGCCAGTCAGCCGTACAGTCAATACTGATATTTTTACGCAGGAGTTTTATTTTGGTATTGCAACCGACGGGTATTGGTACCAGCCATTAAACCAGCCTATCCGTTTTCCGTTAATTGCCCTGGATAAAAATGAAAAAGTTGGGAATGCTTCGGCAGAAGTAAAAGTGATCAAGCATGAATACCGAACCGTACTTACAAAAAACGGAAATTATTTCCGGTACGAATCCCAAAAGGAAGATCGGGTGGTGGCGGAACAAACAATATCTGTTAATGGGGAAAATTCGGTGTACTCCTATGTCCCGCGTTCTCCAGGTAATTACGAAGTAAGGGTGTATGTGCCGGGTGCTTCCAGTTATGTAAGCGCTGCGTTTTACAGTTATGGGTTTTGGGGTGGCGACAATACGTCTTTTGAAGTGAATACAGAAGGTAATATCGATATTGAGCTGGATAAATCTTCCTATAATACCGGCGAATCAGTAAAAGCATTATTTAAAACACCGTTCAGCGGGCGGATGTTGGTTACCCTTGAAACCGATAAACTGGTGCACTATCAATATGTGAATGTTGAAAAGCGGAGTGCATCGGTTGATCTTAAACTCACTCTGGAGCATTTGCCTAACGTGTATATCACAGCTACATTGATTAAGCCACATGATGTAAGCGACATTCCTTTAACGGTAGCGCATGGATTCCAGAATGTACAGGTAGAAGAGAAAGGACGGAAGATGGACGTATCAGTATTGGCACAAAAATCTGTTCGTTCGCGTTCACACCAGAAAGTAACAGTGAAGGCGGCGCCAGGTAGTTTCGTTACGCTGGCGGCTGTTGACAATGGCGTATTACAGGTGAGTGATTTTAAAACGCCCGATCCATACAATCATTATTATGCGAAAAAAGCACTGGAGGTAAACGCGTATGATATGTATCCCCTGTTATTTCCGGAATTAAGGGCGCGCCTCAGCAGTACGGGAGGTGATGGTGATTTGGAAACAAATAAGCGTAGCAACCCGATGCCCGCGAAACGAATTAAAATTGTATCGTACTGGAGCGGTATAAAAAAAGCAAATGCAGGCGGCGAAGCCGACTTTGAATTTGATATTCCGCAATTCAGCGGGGAGCTGCGACTCATGGCACTTGCCTACAAGAATGAAAGTTTCGGAAGCAGTGAATCATCGGTTACCGTGGCCGATCCGATTGTTTTGAGTGCTGCGTTACCCAGGTTCTTAAGCCCGAAAGATACTGTTTCGGTTCCGGTAACTATTACCAACACTACCAATAAAGCATCATCTGCTACCGCTAAACTTTCGGTAACAGGACCGGTGCAGATAATAGGAAGCAATACACAAACGGTTTCATTGGGGGCCAATAGTGAAGGCCGGGCGGTGTTCACCGTAGTAGCATCTCCAACGGTAAGCGTTGGAAAAATTATCGTAGAAGTAAATAGCATGGGAGAAAAATTTAGTGATGAAACGGAAATCAGTGTTCGTCCGGCTTCTCCCCTTCAAATAGAAACAGGAAGCGGAACACTGAGCGGGGGCGGGTCGCAACGGATCGATATTAATACGTCCAACTTTATTCCAGGCAGTTCGGATTACCAGTTGGTGATTAGTCGCAGCCCTGCCACGGAGTTAGGAAAACAGTTGCGCTATCTTATACAATATCCTTATGGATGTACCGAGCAAACGGTATCGGTAGCTTTTCCCCAATTGTACCTTGATGATTTGGCTGAACAAATGCGTGGTGAAAAGACAGCGGCTTCACCGGCAAATTATAATATAGTGGAAGCGATTCGTAAAATTAAATTGCGCCAGTTGTACAATGGCGCCATTACGTTATGGGATGGGGAAGGAACTGAACATTGGTGGGCATCAGTATATGCGGCGCACTTTTTATTAGAAGCACAAAAGGCCGGTTTTGATGCTGATAAAAGTATGATGGACGGATTGCTTAATTACCTCAACAATAGATTAAAGAATAGAGAAACCATCTTGTATTATTATAATCAGAAAGAACAAAAGAAGATAGCTCCGAAAGAGGTAGCCTATAGTTTGTATGTACTGGCCCTCGCGGGTAAGCCAAATGTGGCGGTGATGAACTATTACAAAGCCAACCCGCAATTACTGAGTTTAGATAGTAAATATTTATTGAGTGTGGCCTACGCGGTGGCAGGAGATAAGCAACGCTTTAAAGAGATATTGCCCTCTTCTTTTGCAGGGGAAATATCGGTCGCGCAAACCGGTGGCAGTTTTTACAGTGATATCCGGGATGAAGCGATTGCGCTGAATGCATTGATCGATGCGGATCCGGCTAATGTGCAAATTGGGATGATGGCAAAACATGTAGCCGATAAGCTAAAGCAGCGTAGTTGGTTTAGCACCCAGGAATGCGCGTTCAGTTTTGTGGCTTTGGGAAAAATAGCACGAGCTGCTAATAAGGCAACAGTAACCGCTGAAGTGAAAGTTAATGGCAAGGTAGTGGGCACTGCGGCAGATAAAGCGCTGAAGCTATCCGCCAAACAATTAGGAGGAAGTGCAATTGAGATAGTGACAAAGGGAGCCGGACGCCTGTATTATTTCTGGCAAAGCGAAGGAATAAGTACCACCGGTGATTATAAAGAAGAAGATAATTATATCAGGGTACGAAAAAAATTCTACGACAGGAAAGGAAGGGTGCTTTCCGGAAATACGTTTAATCAAAATGATTTGGTTATTGTTCAATTGACGTTAGAGAATGCTTATAGTACCAGCGTGGATAATATTGTGATTACGGATCTGCTGCCGGCCGGATTTGAAATCGAGAATCCCCGAACGAAAGAAATACCGGGTATGGACTGGATAAAGAATGCCTCTTCTCCAGCGGCATTGGATGTGCGGGACGACCGGATCAATTTATTTGTGGATTTGGGGAAAACCCGGCAAACCTATTATTATGCGGTACGGGCTGTTTCACCCGGTGTATTTCGAATGGGGCCGGTAAGTGCTGATGCCATGTATAATGGAGAATATCATTCGTATCATGGCGCAGGAGTAATCAGAGTCGTGAGCCGGTCGTAATGAGTCGGGAGTCGTGAGTCGGTAGTCTTTAGTTTATAACCAAGAGCCAATTATAAGTAGCAATTTGGGTTAGTTAATTACATGGGGTAGTTAAAGAAACTACCCTGTTTTTTTATTCCGGTTAAAACTTAATTTTCCTGCTGAAAATAATAAGCGAAATTTGGACGGTTTTTGTTTATTAGTCATCCTCTATCTTAATTAACATCCAAAAGAAGTATCTATTGTTTGGTAAGGTTCACTACGAATGAATAGATCGGTAAAAGAGGTTAATTAACCAGTATATTTATTTAGTCACTAACACTATTAGAACGAACGCTTCGGTTGCTGGCTGCTAATTTAATTGCTATGAAATTGAAAGAACGGATGATCCTGCTGATATTGGCAGCACTGAATTTTACCCATATTCTCGATTTCATGATCATGATGCCATTGGGTAATTACCTGATGCCTTATTTTTATATTGACACCAGACAATTCAGCTGGCTGGTGGCGGCCTATTCGGTAAGCGCTGCTGTTTCCGGGTTTGGCGCAGCCTTTTTTGTGGATCAATACGACCGTAAAAAGATATTGTTATTAGGCTACTCTGGTTTCTTATTGGGAACAATTGCCTGTGGATTCGCGCCCAGTTATTTTTTATTATTTTCTTCCAGGATCATTGCCGGCTTGTTCGGCGGATTGATTGGTGCCCAGGTATTGTCGATGGTATCTGACCTGTTTTCTTATGAAAGAAGGGCGCGGGCTATGGGATCAATTATGTCGGCTTTTGCGGTGGCATCCACCTTTGGCGTTCCCTTTGCGTTATATCTTTCGAATGCCTATTCCTGGCATGCTCCTTTTTTACTGGTTGGATTTTTAGGTATTATCATCATTCCCTTGATTATTTATTTCATCCCTCCAATGACGGCGCATCGAATTGAAAAAAGAGCACTGCGCGATAACCGGCAGGTATTGACTACGGTGCTGAATCAACCCAGGCAACGAAATGCTTTATTGTTTTCCGGAATGGTAATGATGGGGCATTTTTTTATTATTCCCTTTATAAACCCTTTTATGGAATTGAATAACGGGTTTTCGAGAACTATTACTCCCCATATTTACCTCGTTGGAGGAATATCTTCTTTTGTAGCAGCCTACCTACTCGGATACATTGCCGATAAATATGGAAAACTACCGGTATTCATCAGTTGTGTATTGTTATCTCTTTTCCTGGTATATGGAATTACCAATAGCACAGGAATTCCTTTTCCCATTATTCTTTGTATGTTTTCCATTTGGTTCATCCTTTCTACCGGAAGGGGCGTAACCGCCCAGGCGATGGTAAGTAATATAGTGCCGCCGGAACAACGAGGAGGGTTTATGAGTTTCAATAGTAGTATTCAGCAATTGGGAACAACCATCGCTTCCCTGGTGGCGGGGTTTATTGTAGTAAAACAACCCGATGGTAAAATTCATCATTATGATTGGGTGGGTTACTTAAGTATGGTAGTGTTATTGTGTTGTGTATGGCTCGCAAACCGTCTTTTCAAAGGATCCGATAAAAGAAGTAATGAAAAAATTCCGGTGCCGGTAACGGTGGTAGAATAACAGCAATAATATAGTCTACCTTCCCGTATCCCCATCCCAGCTTCGCATTATAGGGTAATAAAAATTTCAGCAGTCAAAAAGCTATAGTGAGCGACGCCCTCATCCAAATATTTACATGTTTATTTTATATCAATTCGCTCTCCAACCTTATCGTATTTAAGACTTTTGAAACGTCTTAAATAAAGTAATTTTCCATGGGGGTCATAATACCTCCAGATTCCTTTTTTCCAGCCGTGCCGGTATTCTCCCACCGAGCGAACAAGGCCATTCTGTTCCCAATCCACCCATATCCCATATTTAAGATTGTTTTGATAATAGCCAGAATCATCTGAATTGCCGTTGGGGTAATAGGATTTAAATTCTTTTGTCAGCACGCTGAATTGAATTCCGCGAAAACCCCTCCCCAATTCATAATTTCTTATTTCTTTTAATTGGCCGTTGGGGTACCAGGATTTCCAGGTTCCTATTGGAAAGCCGAATTTCATTCTTCCCGAGTCGGAAAGCGTTCCGTTGTTATAAAATTTTTGGTAACTGCCATTCAATAGGCCTTTCCTGTAATTGGTTGTAAGAATGATCTTGCCTTCATAATTAAACACAGCAAAAACTCCATTTCTTTTTCGGAAACTCTTACTGGTGAATTCGCCCAAGGCTACTTTCTGACTGTCTAATGAATAAAAAGTTATTACATATAACCTTCTTCTTATTTTTTGGGGTATACCATAATATTGAATAGGATGGTAGTCTATCTCGGACTGAAAATTTTCGTTGAAATAGAAAACGGGTCCATTCACCGACTGGGCATAACCGGGTAAGGTTATTTCTATAAATATGAATACACTTGCTATTAAGAGTTTCATCGACTGGTTATTGCCAGGTTAGTTAGCGGTAAAAGGGGACTTCTATAGTTACGGTTAAATCCATAGGCCGGTTGTGCGATACCCCCGGCGACCATTTTTCCAGGCTACGGAAAAAGCGTTCTGTTTCCTTTCCTAATAATTCATGGGGTGTTTCCAGAATGTTAAATGCAACCAGTTTTCCCTCTTTGGAAATAGTATATTGCGCTTTTACTATTCCATTCACCTCTTTGCCATCCAGTTCATTTGGCCAAAAAATATGATCGAGCATATAGGTATTAAAATCGGTAAAGCGGTCGAGTATGGCAACCGGTGGTTTCAATATACTGCAAAATATTCCGGTAGCATTTCCTGCCTCATCAAAACATTCCATAGCTACTACCTTATTGTTACGGTATTGTTCGCGGGTACTGGTTTGTCCGTTTTCATAAAAATAATTCCATTCTCCTTCCTGCTTTCCCTCTTTATATTTTCCTTTTGATTCTGTTTTTCCATTCGCGTACCAGTTTATCCATTCACCCTCCCGAAGATTTTTTACATACCTTCCGGAGTCTTTCTTATTTCCATTTTCATGATAGCCCAACCATTGCCCATGGGGATGATTGATCAGCGTATCTTTTTCCAGCATTCCTGTTTTTCGTTGCTGCGGCCTGGCAAAGAAAATATCATTATCCGCAATAGAATCGGGTGGAAGATATTCAGTCAGGGCCATTAATTGTCCGTTTTCATACCAGGAATACCAGGTATTCACCATCTGGTTATTTTTGATCATACCCGAATCTTTCAGCTGTCCTTTTTTATAGTAATATTTCCACACACCCTGCTGAACATTATTTACATAACTACACTCCAGGGCTTTTATATTATTCGGATGATAGAGGGTAAAGGGACCATCTTTAATTTTCAGATCACGGTCCTTGAAATAAGCTTTCAATAAAGTTCCCGTATCCGGGTACACGGCAAACAGGTACCAGTGATCGCCGCTTTGAATAGCCACGGCGGGATACACCGCTTTGTTCATATTGGTAAAGGCGAGTGAATTATCGAGGTATTTGCGTAATGTATCGGCCCGCTGACCATTAACCAAATAACAGCAGAAGAGCATCAATACTATAATTGAATAGTGGCGCATTATTTACTTAATTAGTCTGAAAACGGGATAACGCAAATGATCGGGTTCATAATAAGGACTATTTTGGTATACAAAATTCAATTGCGCCGATCCGTTCATGGCAAAAGCGGAGTCGGTTGCTTTTCGTTGTTCCAGTTTTTCTTTGACAGCAGGATTGTCCTTTAAATATTGTTCGGCAATATCTTCAAAAGCATAACCGCTATAGCCCTCTTTTTGCCCGAGAATTGCATCAAAATAATTCCAGGCAAAATAGGAATCATCAGCCTGGGGTTCCAGCACTTCCATTAAGAAACGATTAGCTGACTGGTTCATGGGAATCAAATAATCTCCCTTTCGGAATTTTAATGTTTGCACACTACTGCTCAATTTCACTTCATTATTCAGGTGATGCATTTCATAGGGGCGGGCAGTGGTTTTGTAATCATCAATGTGGTAGGCTTCTACTGTTATGCTTGTATCTTTTGGAAATTGGCGCATCTGTACTTTATTAATTTTAAGCAAGTCTATTACTTTCCACCAACCCTGTGGAATGATATAGGCTTCCGGTTTCTTTATAGTTGTTTTGGCTTCAAAAAAGTTGAAATACCTTATTTTCTTTTCGTAGGGCTTAGTGCGGTCATAATATAATCGTGGTTGCCCCGATACATTGCTGGGTTTGCGGCCCGCTTCGTATCCTTTAAAATTGATTTCATCAAATTTATCGCGGTTAACGGACCAGCTTACCGGAAATGCTGTTTGTGTTTTTACGGACGCTTTAGTCTGGTTGCGCACTTGTTTTATTTCCTCACTGTTTTTCGCTGTGAACTCAATAAAACTTTTCATCAAGGCATAAGTGGCCATCACTCTTTGTTCATAGGACTTCAGCATATGGGTTTCGGGAACAAAGGCAAAACTATGCCATAAGGTTGCAAAGCCACTGCTATAGCGGGGACCATCAAAGTAAGCGGTCATACCGGCGTCCGGGGTATTGCCCCCGAAACTTACATAGGGAATGAGATCATATTTTTTCTCTTTCATTAAAGAATAGATCGCGGGTTCAAATGTTTTATTCATGTATTCGCCCATACCCCCGCCGAGTTTGCTGTGTTGTGAACTGAGCAGGGTGATGATATGCTGGTAATCGGCCCCGTTGCTTACATGGTTATCGATAAAAACATCCGGATCTGTTACATGAAATATCTCCGCAAAGGAGCGGGCTTCTTTCGAATCACATTTAATAAAATCGCGGTTGAGATCGAGGTTCTGCGAATTGCCCCGGAAACCGAATTCTTCGGGGCCATTTTGATCGACCCGGTAAAACGCACTCCGATTAAGACATCCTCCAATATTATAAACAGGAATTATAGCCAGCACAATATTATCGGGCAGATTGATTTTATTGATAACAATATCCCGAACCAATAACATACTGGCATCAATACCATCGGGTTCACCAGGATGGATGCCATTATTTATCAGGATAACCCGTTTATTATTTTTGCGAATGATATCAAAATTATAATCTCCATTACTAGCCACCACTACCAGGTGCAGCGGAAAGCCCGCATCACTCATCCCCATCGTCAGCATTTTTACTTTACCGGATTGGGCGTCTAATTTTTGCCACCATTGTATAATTTCATTATAGGGGGGAGACTGGGTACCTTTCGATTGTTCAAAACGGGTACTGATGGTTTGGCCTGAACTACATAAGGAAACTAATAAAAAGATAAGCAGGAAAGTGGCATTTTTCATGTCACCAAGTTACTGGTTTTAGGGTTTAAGAGTTCAGAACTCTAAATCCTTTTATCAGGCAGTTATAAGTTTGAGAAATTCTTCTTTCTTCCGGCGGGCCACATCAATCACATCGCCGTTTTGCATAATTACCTGTCCGCCTTCACCGCGGATATATTTTTTGATGTAGGCGAGATTAATGAGATGTGAGTTGTGAACGCGGTAAAAATTATAAGGCACCAGCATGTCTTCAAAATCCTTCAGGAGTTTTGTTACCAGGATACTCTTTCCTTCAGTAAAAAATATTTTTGAATAGTTGGAGCTGGATTCAATATGCATGATGTTTTTAATTGGGATAAACTCCAGCCCTTCACTCGTAGGAATGGCGATCTTCTCTTCCTGGCTTTTGGTAGATGATAAGGAGTGCCGGAGTACATCCAGTTTATCTTTTGTTTGCAAATGCCGGTGTTTACTAAGCCGCTCTACGGCATTTTGCAAATCCTTAATGGCAATCGGTTTGGTAAGGTAGTCGAACGCGCTGATGCGAATAGCATCCACAGCATAGTGGTTGTACGCTGTGGTGAAAATGATATCGAAGTCAAATTCACCCAGTTCCTCCAGCATACGGAAGCCATTCATACGGGGCATCTCTATATCGAGGAAGAGAACATCGGGCTTGTGTTGTCGTATTAATAATATGGCATCCTCTGGTTTGTTGGCAGAAGCAAGTATTTCAACATCGGGACAAAACTCCGTCAGTTTTTGTTGCAGGTTCTGTAAACTGCTCGGTTCATCGTCTACCAGTATGGCTTTGATTGTTTCCATAATCACTGTGCATTAAGTATTATTTCTACGCGGGTACCGGCGGGCCTGTTCTCCTGATCGGTTAAATCGGTAAAATGTACAAAGCCGTTTCCTTCGGGGTGATTATTGAATAGGTTGATCCTGTCTTCCGTAATTTTTAAGCCCACGCTCTTATGATAAGGTTTGTTCTGCTGGTTATAGGCGGCGGCCTGTGCCCTGCCAATACCATTATCCTGTACAATGTATTTTATTTTCTCGTTTTCCAATGTAGCCATCACGGTGAGGCTTAAATCTTCCTCTTCACTGTGAGACAATCCATGTACAATAGCGTTTTCAACATAAGGTTGAATCAGTAAGGAAGGGACCCGATAATCGCCCCCGGCAAGCGCAGGATCTATGGTGGTTTTATAACTGAATCGATTATTATAGCGCAACTGTTCCAGGTCAATATATAATTGCAGGGCTTCCATATCTTTTGCCACCGGTACTACTTCATTGCGGCTACTGTCGAGTATCATGCGGATGAGGCGGGCAAATTTATTCAGGTAGTCACTGGCCAGGCGTTTTTCATTTTGCATGATAAAATTTTCAATACTGTTGAGGCTGTTAAATATAAAATGCGGGTTCATTTGTAACCGCAGCACTTTATTTTCCAGTTCGGCTTTCAGCCGTTGTGTTTTAATTTTATTGCGTTGGGTACGCTGATAAAAAACTATTCCTGAAATAAGAACAGCCATGGCCAACGCACTCAGGCCGAAATATATTTGCTGGCGGCTGTTTTTTAACTGTAAATTTTTGAGGTCATTTTCTTTTTGCAGCAATTGAATTTTCTGTTCTTTCTGCAGGGTGTTATAACTGATTTCCAGATCGGCCAGTTCGGATTTGTTTTTCTGTGACAAAAGTGAATCCCTGACTTCGTCATATTCAGATTGATACTTGAAGGCATCAGGCAGATTACCCATTTTATTAGATAGGGCCGCAAGACCCTGCAGGGCGATTGCTTCCAATACTTTGGTGCCATCCTTTCGGGAAATATCCAGTGCCCGCGTTAGATGCTTCCTGGCATCTGCATACCGGAGCAGGGTAGTATCTAACCTCGATTGATTGAATAACGCTTTTACCAGGGCCCAATGATTATCGGAACCGGAAAGCAGTTGAAGATTATTCCTTAATAAATAGGCGGCCGAATCATATTTTTTCCGCGACAGGTAAATCAGCGAAAGGATATTAGCATTGGCAATTCTTGTTTCGTTATTATTCATTTGCTTTTCCACCTCTATTGATTTTTCCAGGTATACCAGGGCGGAATCAATTTGTTGACCATCCGTATAGAACTCTGCTACATTAGTGGCCGTTTGCGCAAAAGGCATCTTTACGTCAGCGAGATAAAGAAGTGCTTTCTTGGAAGTGCTGATAGCTTTTTCATGATCTTCCATTTCATCATAGAGCATCCCCAGGTTGGCCAGCGCCAGTCCGAGTCCCCGGTGATTGCCATTCTGCTGGTTACCTTTAATCGCCACCTGGAAATACCGGATCGCGGTTTTAAAAAGACCGAAGTATTGGTACACGGTGGCTATGTTTTGCGAGAGCCCGATTTTTCTCGGCGATGTATCGGGCATCGTGTCGATCAGGCTCACCAGTTGATCTAGATAGGCGAAACAGGAATCCCTGTTTCCCAGGTCGGAATACCGTTCCATAATCTCGCGCACCGAGATCACATTGTACTTGCGTAATTTGTCAGGGAAATAAGAAATGACTCTCTTATAATAGTAGATAGCACTATCGTATTTATTAAAATGATACGTAAAAGCCTTACCAATATAAAACTGGAAGATACCCTTCATGCTGTCTACCTTATTTTTTTCCGCCAGCATCCATCCCTGCCTCGACCAGTCATACACCCGTGTTAGCTGATTTTCATTTACCGAGTCGTCAATAATTTTAGCGAGGAACTCCATTTTGGCCTGGTCCGCAGGCAAAGCCATATATTCTGAAGGTAGCGGGAATCGGGTGCTCAGTGCCGGAGTTACCTGTGTGAACCCATTCAACGAACTCACCGTTATCATAAGAATAACAATGCTACGCATCAATAGGTACCTCGAAGTTTTATTATAGTTGAACGGGCATAGCATCATCAATAAAGAATTTGAAGGAAACCAGGTAGCAGGTATTAATTCCGGGCACATTATTTTATAACCCTCCTAATTTACTAAATAATATACTGGATCGCCTTTCAAACTTACCCGGTTTATACTACCCGCTAAATAGTAATTTAATGGTAAGGGCTTCCGGCTGTATAGGCGGCTGCTTAACCAATGCAATTGGCTGGCCTGTTTAATAACCTGCCTCTGTTAATTATTTTTTGCCCAATCTGCCAGCTACATATAAAAACCCACCGGAGATACAGTGGGGCTGGTATAACTTCTTGAGAGGAAATAGTTTTAGGTCACCTAAATTTTTTTTTATGAGAAAAATATTTCTAATCTATTTACTATCCGCTGAATCATTATGCTTGTTCTCACAGAATGTAGGTATTGGTACTCTTAACCCTACACATGCCAAACTGGAGGTGGATGGGTCTGTAGGAAATGTGGCAGGGATGTTTGGCAATGGCGCAAATAGTGGCGTGTCACTCAATGTGGGTTTTCCGGAGGTTGGGTTTAATTATTATTTTAACGGGGATGCTATGTGTATAGCACCGGGATACGGAGCAGTTATGGGAATGAATCCCGGCAATGGCGATTTATATTTAGGAAATTTTAATGGTGATCAAACTTTTTTTCCTTTCTCTACTTTCTTTAACTATACGGACAGGTTTATTTTAAAACAAAATGGCAGAATTGGAATAGGAATTTCCAACCCGAATGCCCAACTGAGTGTCATCCGTGGCGTAGGCGTGGATGGAACGGCTGCATTTTTTGGAACGGCACATGTTTCTCATTTTAATTATGGTTCCGGAGAAGATACATATATCCGGGCGGGTATTAATAGCGGTAAAGTAATAATCAATGACATCCCTGGAAGCAGAGTAGGGGTTGGTACCTCGAACCCTTTAATGTCGTTGCATGTAAAAATTACGGATCCCTCAGTAGGTGTTTCAGATGGCATCTTGCTTGAAAGTACCAGCGATATGAAATGGTATATGAGGGTGACCACTACCGATGACTATGGTTTTTATAAGTATAATACAGGTACAGGCGGCTACAATATCAGGGCGTATATAAAAGGAAGTACAGGTGAATATGTCCAAGGTTCTGATGCAAGTCTAAAAACGGATATTGAAACGATCCAAACAACAGATGGGCTTCAAAAAATAATACGGCTCAACCCGGTAAGGTACCACATGAAGGCGGATGGGTCCAAAGCCAAATTTTCTTATGGGTTTATTTCCCAGGAGGTAGAGAAGTTCTTTCCTGATATTGTTGAAGACTTCGAGGGAATCAAAATGCTTGCTTATAATAATTTCATCCCTCTTCTTACAAAAGCCATACAGGAACAACAACAACAGATTGAAGACCTGAAAAAAGATAATGAACTAATTAAAAATGAAATGTCCGAATTAAAAAAATTAATTCTTTCAAAAAAATAAATGCAGTATGAAAAAGAATTTTCTTCTGAGCCTGGGAAGCATATTGCTTTCTTCATTTTGTTTTGCACAAAACGTCGGCATCGGTACTAACACCCCCACCCATGCTAAGTTGGAAGTGGATGGAGCAGTAGGAAATGTTGTCGGGATCTTTGGCAATAGCACGTTTCCCGGCCTCTCGCTGAATTATGGTTATCCCGAACTGGGCTTTAATTATTATTTCAATAGCGGGTTCAAAGCCATGGCGGCGGGATATGCTTCCCTGATTGGAATGGACCCTACTAATGGCAATTTGTATTTTGGAAATTTTAATAGCAACCAGGCGCCCGGGGCCTTTTCGGATATTGCAGGCTATACCGAGCGAATGACATTAAAGCAAAATGGACGATTCGGAATTGGAATGACCAATCCAAATGCACAATTAAGCGTAGCAAGAGGTACCGGGGTGGATGGTACCGCCGCCTTCTTTGGTACCAACCATGTTTCACATTTTAACTACGGGAGCGCGGAAAACACCTATATCCGCGGTGGTAAGGATAATGCCTTAATCATTATCGGGGATGGAACCGGGCAGCGGATTGCAATCGGCTCTTCTACGGTGGCCAATGGGTTTACTTTATCAGTAAGCGGGAAAGTGATCACGGAAGAAGTACAGATTCAATTAAAAACCTCCTGGCCCGATTATGTATTCCGTAAAAGTTATACACTCACTCCACTAGTAGAACTGGAAAACTATATTCATCAGTACCAGCATCTGCCCAATATTCCTTCCGCCGCCGAAGTTGAGAAAAATGGTTTAGTGGTGGGGGATATGCAAAAAAGAATGATGGAGAAGATTGAGGAGCTTACCCTTTATATTCTGGAATTAAATAAACGCATAGAAGTACTGGAAGCCTATAAATCGAAAACAACAAATTAAAGGAATTATGAAAAAGATATTTCTTTTGCCGTTGTTCTTGTTTGCCATGTTTATTCCTGTGGCAGCACAAACGTTTAATAGGGTGCTGGATACATTAGATGACAGGTTGAATTTTTATCAGAAGGCGGAGATTATTAACAGAGTTTATGGTGATGGTAAAGGGAAAAATCGTTCAGGGTACAAACAATGGAAAAGATGGGAATGGTTTGCTTCTCATCATTTAGGGAATGACGGCAACGTGGAGAACTTTCAGGAAAGGAATGCAGAGGTATTAGCGGCTAGAAATGCAGCAATAGTCCAGGGAGTGCAAATTAATTCTAATAGTGGTAATTGGATGAGCTCAGGTCACACCGGTCATACCGGGGGCACCAGTTTTGCCATGCAGGGAAGAGTGAACTGCCTGGCATTCGATCCTTTTGATCTAACCATAATTTATGCCGGTACGGCAGGCGGAGGAATCTGGAAGTCATACAATGCTGGGGTTAATTGGACTAATATATCGGCCAATTTGCCTGTAACGACTATTTCATCGTTGACAGTAGCTCCAGATGGCAATACAATATTTGCATTAACGGGAGATATTTTTATTGCCGGCGGCCCCTATCTACATAATAATGGAATCGGCGTGTTGAAATCAAATGATGCAGGCGTCACCTGGCAAAGAACCGGTTTGATGTTTGATCAAATTTTGCAATATGGAGGTGGTAAAATAGGATTACATCCAGGAAATCCAAATATTGTTTATGCAGGCACGAGTAATGGGTTATACCGGAGTCTGGATGCAGGAATCAATTGGACAAAAATTGCATTTGGCCAGGTAACAGATTTCGAATTTAAGCCCGGCGATCCGAATATCTTATATTATACACGATACAATAGTAATGAATTCAATAAAATTAACCTGACCAACTTAACGATTACCACTATATATATTACCACAGCGTTTCCAATTGTTCCGAGAATGGAAATAGGGGTTACCCCGGCCAATCCCAATGCGGTATACTTGTTAGTAGGTCCGGGTTATAATACAGGAGGAGCCGGAACGCCGAATGGTACAGCGATGTATAATGGCTTGTACTATTCACCTGATGCGGGTGGATCATTTTCAAAGCGAAATGATAATATCGACATTTTCGCATTGAATGGAGACCAATCCTGGTACGATATAGTCATTCATGTGAATCCAATTAATGAAAACAATGTGATTATCGGTGGGGTTCGTTTGTATAGTTCTCTTGATGGGGGAGTTAATTTCACTTTGATTAATGATGGTGCGAATGATAATTCCGTACATCATGATTGTCATGCGTTGGAAAGAAATCCACTGGACGCAAGTTTATATTTAGGCAATGATGGAGGAGTGCACCGGAGTGCCAATAGTGGAGTTACCTGGAACCCTATAAGTAATGGGATGGTAATTAATGAATATTACAGGATATCAGGCATTCAGGGCAACGTTAATCTCTTAATAGGAGGAACGCAAGATAATGGTGTATTTATAAAAAATTCCGCCAGCACAGATTTTTATACCCCCTATATATTATTGGATATGATGGATAACATTATTGACATATCCAATCCCCTTGTTATGTATACCTGTTCTCAGAATGGAGGATTAAATGTTTCTTCCAATGGGGGCAATAGTTTTAATAGTGTGGCGGTCCCGAATGGGGGTGGTAATTGGGTTACTCCCATCGCTCAATTACCCAGCTCTACTGGGCATAATACTCTTTTTTATGGTTCCAACTCAGGTATTTTGCGGACGATTAATGCCGGGGTCAGTTGGACAAACATTAACGGACAAAACAGTGCAGACTGCATAGCTATTGGAACGGATGGGACTAATTTTAATTTGGTTGCTTCCAGGAACAGCAGAATGATGATAAGTAATAATCCAACGGCGGTGACACCTGTCTGGACGACTGTAACTACTCCTAATTTTAATAACATCAGCAGCATTGCCGTCAACCCGGCCAATAAGAATGAAATTTGGTTTACCTGCAGTGGGTATTCTCCCAGTGATAAAGTTTACAGGAGTGGAGATGGAGGAGCAACCTGGAGTAATCTTTCGCTAAGCTTACCGAATATTCCTGTTTACTCAATTGTTTTCGGTAACAATACCAATAGTCCATCCGGAGCTGTTTATATAGGAACGGAATTGGGTATCTATTATACGGATAATACAATTGTAGATTGGGAACCTTTTTACAACGGGTTACCCATGTGTCTGGTAACCGATCTTTTTGTTAATTATGCAGGTAACAGGATTTATGCTTCCACGTATGGAAGAGGGATTTGGCAAAGTGATTTATACAATTCCTGCCCCGGCCCCTTGTTTCTTACCGGTACTGTTTTTGGAAATACCTTTTTTCAATCTTCCAGTTTTATTGAAACTACTCAACAACTGGAGGGAAGTGCCGGAAACGATCTCCGGCTGAAAGCACCGGACAGAATTAATTTGAAACCTGGATTTTATTCAAGATCAGGTTCCTTCTTGCATGCGGCTCTGGGCAATTGTGGTTCGGGGGTCATCAGTAAGCTGGATACAATTCCAATTGGAAAGCAAATTCCGTGATTACTGTATAAGGTTGTAATTAAAAAAGCATCCGCTATAAAACGAATGCTTCATTTATTATTTTATTGAAAAGCTTACTTCGCCAGCTTATTCACTCTTTTCGTCAACTTACTTTTAAGATTGGCCGCCTTATTTTTATGAATAACTCCTTTCTTAGCCAGCTTATCCAGCATGGATGCCACATCTATTAATTTGGGAGTAGCCTCACCATTAGATTTAATTTCTTTCAAATCACGGATGGCATTACGGGTTGTTTTACCATAATACTTATTTCTCTCCCGGCGCTTGGTCGCCTGGCGTACATCTTTTAAGGTAGCTTTGTGATTAGCCATGAACTCGAATAGTTTAATTCCGATAAATTTCGGGAGGCGAAGGTAGGTTTCAACGGCTGAAATTCCAAAAAACAAGGAGGAAGATCCCAATAAAATTCGAAATAAGTTCCAAATGATCCGATGGCCAGGTCCGCCCGTGGCACATAAATGTTTCAATAGAATGCAAAATGCTCCTGGCTCCGCGGAATGGTATAACTTTTATGGTTATCAGGGCTTCCTGCTTTTTACGCCCTGAACAAACCTGACTTTCTTGCCCAATTGGGCGTAAATAGAATACTTCAGGTTGACCTTTTCTCCGGACCTTGTTCGGGACTTGTCCGACTCTCCTCCGGAGTTAAAGCGCTCGATTAGCCAAACAAACGCTTTAACTCCGAACAAGACCCGAACAAGACTCGGACAAGACCCGAACAAGACCCGAACAAGACCCGAACAAGACCCGAACAAGACCCGAACAAGACCCGAACGAGACCCGAACCTGGTATGGAAGAAGCCAGGGATGGTAACCCACCTTCTTACCTTTTGAGTTCGAACATTTTCACCGATATTTGTCATCCTACTTAAAGCCTTTGTGTTTCATGAAAGATTTCTCTTATATCACCAGTTCCCATCCTCAATTTATTGAGAACCTTTACCAGGATTTTGTTAAGAACCCGGAAAGTGTTGACCCGGACCTCAAAAAATTCTTTGAAGGTTTCGATTTCGCTATGGCATCCGGTAAAGAATCTTCCAATGGAGGAGGGGTAACTTCCGTTGCCGCAGGCACAACGGCTGAGTTGCCTTCGGATATTGACTGGATGCGGGAAATACGTGCCTATCGGATGATTTTAGGATACCGTAATAAGGGGCATCTTATCGCTAAAACCAATCCGATCCGTGAGCGAAAAGATCGCGGTGCCAATATCGGACTGGATTTTTACGGCTTTACGGAGGCCGATCTTGATAAGACCTTCCATGCTGGAAATCTTATAGGACTGGGCACCACTTCGCTTCGTGCTATTCACCAGCACCTGGAAAAATGTTATGCCGCGCATGTTGGGGTGGAATTTAAATATATAAGTGATCAGAAAAAAGTAGACTGGATCACCAACGAAATAGAAAAGAAATTCGCTAACCCGCTTTCCCTGGATAAGAAAAAAAGAATATTGGAGAAATTGAACCAGGGGGTCATGTTTGAAAAATTTCTGCATACCAAATATGTTGGTCAAAAAAGATTTTCATTGGAGGGGGGCGAAACTACTATTGCCGCGTTAGATGCGATTATCAATACCGCTGCGGAATATGATGTGCATGAAGTAGTAATTGGTATGGCGCACCGGGGGCGTTTGAATATTCTGGCTAATATCATGGGCAAAACCTATGAACAGATTTTCAGTGAATTTGAAGGAACCGCCAAGCTCGATCAAACCATGGGGACCGGCGATGTAAAATATCATATGGGGTATGGTAGCGAATTAAAAGCTACTAACGGTAATACCATGCACCTGAAATTAATGCCCAACCCTTCACACCTCGAAGCAGTGGACCCGGTGGTGCTGGGTTTTTCCCGGGCCAAAGCGGATGTTTTATATAAGAGCGATTTCGACAAAATACTTCCTGTTCTTATTCATGGCGACGCGTCGGTGGCCGGCCAGGGAATTGTATATGAAATATTGCAGATGAGTGAACTGGATGGATATTGTACCGGTGGCACTATTCATTTTGTTATTAATAACCAGATTGGTTTTACTACCGATTTTGATGATGCGCGCAGTTCAGATTATTGCACTTCGCTTGCTGCTGCCATACAGGCGCCAGTATTGCATGTTAATGGGGATGATCCGGAGGCCGTGGTTAAATGCGTGGAAATATCTATCCGCTACCGCCAGGAATTTAATTGCGATGTATTCATTGATATGGTATGTTATCGCCGGCACGGCCACAACGAAGGAGATGATCCCAAGTTCACCCAACCACATTTGTACGCCCTGATAGAAAAACATCCTAATCCGCGGGAAGTGTATGTTAAATACTTATTGGAGAATGGAGAACCCGACGCACAGGAGCTGGCTAAAGAAATGGAGAAGAAATTCTGGGCCGATTTGCAGGCACGGCTGGATGGCGTTAAACAAAACCCGTTACCTTATACCTATCAGCAACCTGAATTATGGTGGAAAAGTTTGCGTCGCGCCAACTTCGAAGACTTTGAACTGAGCCCCGTAACTGCCATCAGTGAAGCAGATCTCAAAAAAATATTTCAAGCCCTCATGAAATGGCCTGATGATTTTAAGCCATTGAAGAAAGTAGAAAAAATTATTCAGGATAAAATAAAATTGTTTGATACGGAAGGAAAAGTAGATTGGGCCACCGGTGAATTATTAGCCTATGGCAGTATGATACTGGATGGGAACGACGTACGGATGAGCGGGCAGGATGTTCGCCGCGGCACTTTCAGTCACCGTCACGCAGTATTAAGGGATGAAGACACCGATAGTTCCTATAGTCGTTTAAGCCGGATAGAAGGTGCCAACGGAAAATTCCTAATTTATAATTCCTTGTTAAGTGAATATGGGGTACTGGGTTTTGAATATGGATATGCATTAGCTAATCCGCATGCATTGGTATTGTGGGAAGCACAGTTCGGTGATTTTTGCAATGGGGCCCAAACCATAATTGACCAGTTTATTTGTGCCGGTGAGCAAAAGTGGAACCGTATGAACGGTATTACCATGCTGCTGCCGCACGGTTATGAAGGACAAGGACCGGAACATAGCAGCGCCCGCATGGAGCGGTTCCTGCAATTATGTGCCGAACTTAATATGGTAGCCGTAAATATTACTACTGCCTCCAATTTTTTTCATGCGTTACGTCGTCAGTTGACCTGGCCTTTCCGTAAACCGTTAATTGTTTTTTCTCCCAAAGCCAATTTACGTCACCCCGGTAGTTACTCTGCCATGAACGAATTTACCAAAGGCGGTTTTAAGGAAGTGATCGACGATCCATTTGTTGATAATGCGGGCCAGGTAAAGAAAGTATTATTCTGTACCGGCAAAATATATTTCGACCTGGCAGAGAAGCAGCTAAAAGATAATATAAAAGATGTGGCCATCATCCGGATGGAGCAATTATACCCGTTGCCCTTAACTCAACTGGAAGCATTGTATAAAAAATACAACCGGGCCACCTGGTTCTGGATCCAGGAAGAACCGCTGAATATGGGGGCCGCTTCCTATTTACAGATGAACCTGAAGAGTATAAATTATGGAGTAATAAGCCGGCAGCCCGGCGCCGCAACAGCAACCGGTTATGCCAAAGTTCATAAGCAGGAGCAGGAAGAGATCATTGAAACCGCTTTCAGTATTTAAAGAAGTGTTGTTAAAAATGATTCAGGGCCTAGTATTAATTTCGTACCCGTTCGGTTGCATTCGTAGCAAATCGTGTTATAACATTCGCACACATTCGTTTAAATTCGCACTAATTAGCGTAATATGATTGATATAAAAGTACCAACAGTAGGTGAATCCATCAGCGAAGTAACCTTATTGAAGTGGACTAAAAAAGATGGCGATTATGTTGAACGGGATGAAGTAATTGCCGAACTGGAAAGTGAGAAAGCCACTTTTGAAGTAAATGCGGAAAAAGCTGGTGTATTAAAATTAGGGAGCCTACACGAAGGGGATACTATTAAAATTGGGGATATACTCGCTTCTATTGATGAAACAGCCGCTAAGCCGGAAGAGAAGTCTGGAGTGGGCAGTCGGGAGTCGGTTCAAAAAACTGCTTCCGGAAATGGTTCTTTAGAAAAGAAGGCAGCTATAACCAGTAACGAAGTTGCAAGTGCCCCTTCAGGGGATGGGGGCAGCAGTATAAAAGCTACCCCGGTTGCGTCTGCAATAATTGCTGATAAAAAAGTAGATACAAAAAAGGTTACCGCCAGTGGAGCAGGAGGTAAAATACTAAAAGAAGATGTATTGGCTGCCTTAAATAGTCCGGGCCGGGTGGCCGGTGCTTCCTTCAGTCGCGATGAGAAGAAGGAAAAGATGAGCAACCTTCGCAAAACTATCAGCCGCCGGTTAGTAGAAGCAAAGAATACCACGGCCATGCTCACTACTTTTAATGAAGTGGATATGACGAATATTGTGGCGATCCGCACCAAATACAAAGACAAGTTCAAAGAAATACATGGAACCAATCTTGGGTTCATGAGTTTTTTTACCAAGGCTTGCAGTTATGCGTTGCAGGAATGGCCCTCGGTGAATGCTTATATTGATGGAGAAAATATTATTTATCATAATTACTGCGATATTTCAATTGCAGTTTCTGCGCCCAAGGGATTAGTGGTTCCGGTTATTCGTAATGCAGAAAGCTTGAGTATGGCTGATATAGAAAAGAAGGTGGTAGAACTGGCCGGGAAAGCAAAGGAGAGTAAACTCAGTATCGAGGAAATGACAGGGGGCACCTTTACTATTACCAATGGTGGAGTATTTGGTAGTTTAATGAGTACGCCAATTATTAATATCCCTCAAAGCGCTATTTTAGGAATGCATAAGATCCAGGAGCGCCCCATGGTAGTGAATGGCCAGGTGGTAATAAAACCCATGATGTACCTGGCGCTCAGTTATGATCACCGTATTATTGATGGAAGAGAAAGTGTAAGCTTCCTGGTGCGGGTAAAAGAATTGTTGGAAAATCCTGAATTGCTGCTTTTCGGCAAAGATCCCGTTAAAACTTTATTGGAGTTATAACTGTTTTACCAGAAACTGCTTTATGGGAAAAAAATTTTTAACTGCCCTTTTTTTATTCGGCATTGTCCTAACTTCCTGCCAGAAAGAACTCGCTTTTGAAAATAATGGCGGCAATAGTGGAGGCGGGTCTGCCGGAGACTTGTTAGCAAGAATCGTGTCAAAGGAAGGCTCCGATTCTACCGTGAACGAATACGAGTATGACAATAATAAAAGGTTGATCCGGGAAAAGATAAGCGGGGTATCGCAGGGAGTAGTTATCAATAACGATCTTAGGATTATCCGCAATAGTTCTGGAATTATTATCAATACCATTCAGAAAAACGCGGAACTTATTGCGCAGGGGTTGGACAGTGCTGTCTCCCGTATTAATTATAATTCCGCTACCAATCGATATACCTCAAGGGTTTTGGAAATTTCTTTTTTTGGTCTTACCACTATCGACAGTACTGTTTTCATTTATGATGCTGCCGGCAAAATTATTGGCGAAGATGATTATTTGTCTAATCCTGCTTTTGGATCGTTGGCATTATTGTCTGCAAAAACGGAATATACAAATGGTTCTTCAGGAATAAATCAAACCAACATCAGTTTCCGCGATCCTATCGCCGGTGGCCCATTTGAATTACTGGCCACGGTGAAGTATACGTATGATGGGAAAGTGAGTCCGCTTATTTTAGCACCGGGAGAAGCAGCCGTTATCGCGCGTAAGGATCTTTCTGCAACAGCCAATGCTTCCAAACTTGAATTTGTCGATGTGGCTAATGCAGGAGCCGGTAGTTTCACGCAATCCTTGGTATATAGTTATAATTCAAAAAACAAACCGGTAACGGCTGTCAGTACTCAAACTCCCGGAAATCTTGAGTCGAATATTACGTATACTTATAAATAAAGATAATAAAGTCAATACTCATGCTTTTCTTGCAAAATAGCTTTTTTCGATATTTGATTTATGGCGGCATTCTATTCCTTTTCTCTTGTCAAAAGGAAATCAGTAAAGAAATCCCCGGTAATAAACCAGGGGATAATAATAGTAATATTGGTGACTTGTTGGTAAAAACCATATCAAGAGTAAGGACAGACTCTATTGTTACCATATATTATTATGATGTCGCGAAACGATGGACCGGAACTTCAACTTATGGCATTTGGGGCGGATACTCTCAGGAATCGAGGTTTATGATTATTCGTAATGCTGATGGAATTATTTCAAAAATAGTGCATAAAAGCCCTGTCATTTCATCCTATGGGTATGATAGTATTCATTATGTAGTATCCTATGATGCCGCTCAGTCGCGGTATGCTTATATTGTGGGGTATAATATTTCAACTGATCCTACCTATCTCGACAGTACAGTTTTTGAGTATGACAACAGTGGGCGGGTTGCCGGTAAGCGCTATTATATGATCAATCTGCCTTTCATGGGTGATACAACATTAGCAGCAGTGTTTGGCTACAATTATGATACAAAAGGAAATGTTAGTTCTTTTAACATAACAGCGTACAATAGTTCTTCGATAGATAACTTGGTAACAACAATGCGTTACGACGATAAATCAGCTCCCTTGCAACTAAGTAATGGCGAATCATTCGTAACTGGACAAGCGGGAGACTATGCAGTGAATAATATAACATACCACGATAGCAGATTCACCAATGCTTCGGTCTACGAAATACAGGTTGAAAATAAATACACATATAACTCAAACAATAAGCCAGTTACTTCCATTCAAACATTGCTTCACGACAATAATAAAAAGATATACTGGGAGTTTTATTATCAATAAAAATTACATGGCTGCAGTTCTGTAAATTGCGGGATGAGCCGTTATCACTCATACCTTAACAGTTCGAAAGAGATACTGCAACAATACAAAGGAGAGGAGCCTTTTTCTTCTTTCTTGAAAAAATTCTTTTCACTAAATAAAAAATATGGTTCGCGGGACAGGAAAGAAATCGCGCAGCTATGCTATTGTTACTATCGGTTAGGAAAGGATTTTACTGATTTGGGACCATTTGAAAGAATACTCACTGGATTATTATTGAGTTCCTCCGGGCCGAACGAAATAATAGCTGCGCTTAAGCCCGAATGGAGCGAAAAAATTTCATTTCCCCTTTTTGATAAACTAAGCTGTTTGTCTCCTGTTCATTCCACTCTTTCGGTTTTTCCCTGGACAAATCAATTGAGCGAAGGAATAGATTTCAATTTATTCAACCAGTCTTTCCTTGTTCAACCCGATTTATTCCTGCGTGTCAGGCCAGGGTATGAGAATATCGTTATAGAAAAAATAAGGAACAATGGATACCGTGAATTAGTCGGGAGCCTGCCTAACCGGCAGATGGGCCCGGAGACGGAAGCATTCCCTTCAGAACCGCAAGTTCTGGATCAACGCTGGGTTCGATTGATTCGGGAAAGTTGTATAGAATTTCCGAACGGTACAAAAATAGAAGAGCTCATTGATTTGGATAAAGAGGCCGTTATACAAGATTACAGTTCTCAGCGGATAGCCGAATTCGTTGAAATGGTCAGACCAGGACGGTCAGACCATTTCAACGTGTGGGATTGTTGCGCCGGCAGCGGGGGTAAATCTATTTTAGCAAAAGATGTACTGGGAGATATAGACCTTACTGTTTCCGATATCAGAGAAAGTATTATCAGTAATCTGAAAAAGCGATTTCAAAAAGCAGGAATAAGTAATTACAAAAGTATGGTCAAAGATCTGACGGCTCCCGCCTCCCGCCTCCCGCCTCCCGCTTACGATCTTATTCTCTGCGATGCTCCCTGCACCGGCAGTGGCACCTGGAGCCGCACTCCTGAACAACTCTATTTTTTTGATGAAAAGAAGATAGGAGAATATTCATTATTGCAAAAAAAGATCGTTGCCCATGTTATACCGGAACTTAAACCGGGGGGGTATTTTTTATATATTACCTGTTCGGTATTCAGAAAAGAGAATGAAGAAATAGTGGAGTTTATAAAAGCACAATTCCAGCTTACACTGGTAAAGATGGAATTGCTAAAAGGGTATGATAAGAAAGCTGATTCGATGTTTGCGGCACTCTTTATTGCTTCAGGATCTTAATGGTTTGTTTGTTCTTACCATCAGAATAGCGGATGAAATAAACACCTTTTGATAGTTTGGGAACATTGGTGAAATCAAGAAAGTAAATGGATTGATTAGTTATCTCGAGCGATTTAGCGTCCACTAATCTTCCCATCGCATCAACTAACTGTATTACCGCTTTTCCATCGGCAGGGGCTCTTAATACTAAGCTGAACTGTTGCTTAAATGGATTGGGATAGGGCTTGAGCCATTTATCTCCTAATATGGCTGCTATTTTTCTCGCCTCTCTTTCTTTGGTTAATGCTTCATGTGCTTTCCGGAAATTAGGAATGCCATATCCAAAACGATCATCGGGAGTAAGATATTTGTGCGCACTTTTTTGAACAGCATCCATAATCTCCATATTGGTAAATTCTGGAAACGCCTGCCACAGGCAGGCTATCAATCCGCAGGCTAGCGGGTTCGAAAAAGAAGTGCCATTACCGGAAGCTACATTTCCCGCTGTATTGGCTAGAATAGTTCCCTGTCCGACCGAAACGATATTTGGTTTTATTTTTCCTGCACTATTAGGTCCCCAACTGCTGAAGCCCGCAATGGTACCTGTAACCGTGGTGGCACCAATAGTAAATACGCTGTCGCCATCTGCAGGACAGGATACGTATTTTGCCTCACCAGCTTGTCCACCCGAATTACCGGCGCTGTTGGTTACAATCATTCCTTTCTTTACAGCGAGATCCGCTCCATTGGTAATAATACTGGTATTGCCGTTTCTTTGCGCATAGGTATGATTGAAAGCCGGATCATCAAAATCTGAATATCCGAGAGACGAAGTGATCATATCCGCACCGGCACTATCTGCATATTCTGCCGCGGCTACCCAGTTTTGTTCTTCGATTGGATATTCAGTAGGAGCATCCTCTGTTCGAAAAAGATAAAATTTAGCATGCGGGGCCGAGCCAATAATTTGACCAGGCTTATTGGCTGCAATGATGGAGAAGCAATACAGTCCATGCGGGTGATCTTCCGTCACACTTTGTTCGTTCATCACATAATCCCATTCGCCCAGCACGCGCCCTTGCAGGCGAACGCTATCCATAGCGCTATTGGTTTTGTATCCATAGAAACCGGCATCTAAAATAGCAATGGTAATACCGGCGCCGGTAAAACCAAGATCGTGCAGGTATTCACCTTCATGCAGATGAATCTGACTAAAGCTGCTGCCATAATTCAGGGATGAGGTGCCGGCCGTTCCGGATGATCCGTTGGTTCCAAAAACAACAGGAGTTTCTTCTATTGGTTTTATGACCTCGTTGAATTTATTTGTTATGGGCATTATATCCTTAGGCTTACTGCTTAACCCGATGGGACCGGTTGATTTTACAAAAGGGAAAGAATTTATTTTAGTGATCGCGCCGGCATCGGTTGTTCTGATTAAAACCTGATTTAGCCATTTTGAAATATTCCTGATCGTTACATTTGGTACGGAACGGAGGCTGTCGAGGTAAACGGCTGACACCGGAAGATCCGTAGAATCAATTGTTATTTTTTGGCGGGTTCTGCGTTCTATTGATTTAGAAGATAAATAGGAGGAGGGATTAGCTAAGCTGTGGGCTGTTCCTTTTTTATCTTTTAGTTGAACAATATAGCTGCTGTATTGGGCATGGGCACCGAGACCGGCCGAGAGTAATAAAACAATAAACAAATAATTTCTTTTCATCTAAAAGATCTTTAAAAGTCAGGTAACTATCTTCCGGTAATTTAGTTGTGATCGATCATTACCATCTTAATACCATACCCTACTTTATAACCTGGATTTTGACCATTGGTGGGCTGGTATTCCCAATGAAGAAAGTTGCGGTAGATTAATCCAATGCCTTCCCCGTAAACTTCTTTGCTGAATGTTTTCTCACTATATACGGCAGGGTCGGCTGGAATGCCAATTATTTCATCCCGTTGATTTACGGTAATAGTATTATCCACCACTTTATTATTCCACACGGCGAAACTGCTGGATACATTTTCATAGGTATAATCCCAATCATCCATAAAACGTACTTCTGAATTGCTAGAGTAGGTATCGATCGCAGAGTTTCCTTTCCAGTTAAAGCCTTCGTTCACCGGAAGTTTTAATTTTTGAAAGCGCAAATTATTTTCCAATACTTCCACGGTTTCGCGAACCGGGGTAATCATATAAGTAGCGCTTGGAACCCAGGGAGCTGTTCCGGTAGTATCACTCAGGTATCGAATGACCCGCCAGCTTGGCCGGCCGAGGTTATCGGTAATAGCGGCATCAATCACTTCTTTTGCCTGGTATTTTATAACGGTATCTTTTTGCCCGAAATTGATAAATTGGGTTGAATCGAGCCGGTAACGAACATACTTTCCTACTTGCAGATTCATATATGTAGAAAGTTCGGCCGAAGGGAATTTTTCCGTTTTTGAACAACTTACGGCTGTTACTATTATTATGCCTAATCCTATTCCGGCGGTTATAATTTTTTTCATAATCAGTATTACTGTTGATTTGGATTTCAGTTAATGACAACCCTTATATATTATTAGTTGCTTTAAGCAAAAAACCGGGAAGATAGTTTCCCGGTTTTTAACGTATTAAGACATCTTTTATTGCCTGAAAATGTAGGTATTAGCTCTTAATCCAGGGTCAAAAAATCGGAGGCCATGACACTCAAGGGCTATAAAATGAAATGAGCCATCTTTTGATCCAATTTACGGGTTGTTGACCAGCTCAATTATTTCCGCTAAAAAATCCCACTTCGGCCCTCAACTACCGGCTCCTGACTACAGACTCCCGACTCCCGACTATCTTTGTATTATCCCCCCTCCAATTACATCATCGCCTTCATAAAAAACCGCACTTTGCCCGGGTGCTACTCCTTTGGCGTCTTCACAAAACCGGACACTGATACCACTTTCGTGATTGTATAAATTACTCAAGGATCCTTTGTCTTTATAGCGGATTTTAGTGATCGCTTCCATACCGTCGCTGATGCCCTCGTATTTAAGCCAGTTCAATTTGCTCACCATCATTTCCTGTTGATTCAAATCATCTTCATCCCCCAACACCACGGTATTTTTTTCGGGATCAATACCGGTAACATACACTGGTTTACCAAAAGTGATATCTAATCCTTTGCGTTGTCCGACGGTATAGAATGGGTATCCCTTGTGCTGACCCAGAATTTCCCCTTCCTTGTTTACAAAATTTCCGCCTGTAACTCTTTCCTCCAAGCCATCCACCCGGCGTTTTAAAAATCCCCGGTAATCATTATCGGGTACAAAACAGATTTCGTAGCTCTCACTTTTTTTGGCGAGTTCCGGGTATCCATAGTCAAGCGCCATCTGGCGGATCTCCGTTTTTCTATAAGGAGCCAGGGGCAACAATGTTCTGCTCAGCAGATCCTGCTGCAATCCCCACAAAACATAACTCTGGTCTTTGGTATCATCAATCGCTTTGCTGATAAAATAGCGGCCATTATTATGTTGTTGAATTTTTGCATAATGACCGGTGGCAATATAATCGCAATCTAACGCATCAGCCCTTTTCAGCAAGGCACGCCATTTAATATGAGTATTGCACATCACGCAGGGATTAGGCGTTCTGCCAGCGAGATATTCTTCTACAAAATTGTCGATGACAAAATCACCAAACTCGCTTCGTATGTCTAATATATAATGCGGAAAGCCATGTTGAACAGCAGCCATGCGCGCATCATTAAAACTATCAATGTTGCAGCAACCCGTTTCTTTTTTACTTCCACCGCTGGCGGCATAATCCCATGTTTTCATAGTAATGCCAATAACCTCGTAGCCGGCATCATTCAGCATCAAGGCAGTAATGGTACTATCAATACCACCACTCATAGCTACTAAAACTTTTCCATTGCGACTCATGCTCTCTTTTTCCCCTCCAGGAAGATTTCTATTAATGCAATTCGCCAACCAATGGCAAGCGGCAAATATACAACGAATGGCTGGCTTATGCACAACCCCCGGTTCTAATCCTAATACTGAAATTGGTAATAAAATCCTGGCTGGTTAATCCCTTTTCATGCTGATATACTTGAACGGCTGGTAGAACAGGCATTACTGTTTGAGCAACAGCATTTAATAATCATAAAAACCATAAAGCAGGGAAAACAGGCTTATTGTATTATCAAAAAGGGGTAGGGATAAATATCCCCACCCGGCATGATACCATTTAGTATATATTATGAACCTGCTTTAATCGTTCCCATGAAATTTCAATTTATTTACCCATACTCCAACTTTTTTTCCTTGTTGAATACCCGCGTACGCGGTAGGTTTATAATGAATGCCTCCAATCACCCGTGACCATGCCCCTTCCCAGGCGTATTCATCAAAAGAGCTATAATGGCGGCTTCCATAGGTGACATCAAAACTATGATCAGTAAAACTGTAGTGACTACCGAAAATATCTTTCAAAACCTCAGCGGTTGCCTGCATGATTGTTGCATGCGCTGAACTGTATTCGGGGTGAGGGGGAGTGGCAATCACTGCATTCCAGCTGGGGTGAGACAGAACGCTGCGGATATAAGAGATGGGCCTGATCAGGTTGTATTGGTATTTTGTTTTAAAGCAGGCAATACCGGCATCTGTAATGGCAATACCATGTTTTGCATAAGCAATTGCCGCTTCTCCAAGATGTAGATTTTCCTTTTCGATCAATTGGCTCAGCACACTCGTGAAATGAGCGGGTCCATTGAATTGCCCCGGAAGATCTGCCCAGAACCGAACAGTGGTCGTATCATAGGCTGTTAAAGAAAGCGACGAAGTATATACTTCATTAACCATATTATAAAAAGCAGATCCCGGAACATCTGAATAGGCTATGGGTGGAGGTAATGCTGCTTTATCGGCTATACCGGTAATAAAGGAGCGAAAAGTTCCCTGGTATGGAGCCGCTGCAGGTGCGAAAGCGGGAGGGGTAGGGATCCACAAACCCGAACCTGCCGGGGGAACATATGGAGGATATACAGCAAGCGAACCATCTGTTTTTGACCAATCGAATATGGCCGTAGCTATTTGTCCGCCAAAATCAACGGCCCTTGTTATTTCCGCTGCGGGGGCCTCCGTTTGGAATTTAGTATTAAAACTGGTTTCGAGGGAATCAATACTGAATTTATTGGCGGGGGTGGTAGCGGCATAAAGATTTCTGGTAATAATTGCCATAGCCCGGTTGGCGGAGGCGGGCCAATAGTATTTATCGTGTTTATTGATGGCGGGAAGCGTTAAGCTGCCTGCGAGTTGTGATGCCAGCGATTGATAACCCGGGAAACCAGGCTGAACGGATTCGTACAGGGTAATCCCGCTGTAACCAAAAGCGCGACCCGTTACACCCGGGCTAAATCCCGGAGTTGTTTTACTGATCTGCTGCTGCAGTTTAATCCACGCAACTGCTACCCCTGCATCATAACTTTTTCCCGGTGGATTGTGATGACCAAAATCCGGGAGGTCAACCTTTTCACAACTATTGAATAAAATAATCAAAATGATTATTGCGGAAGCCGGGAGAATCTTTTTCATACCCAAGGTTTTTTAATGAATGAATTATTAATTTCCGCGGCTAAACTAGATTTCAAAGAGTTTTCAGAATTTATTTTTCGATATGAGGAGCAGAAACGACGGTATTAAACAGGTTAACGGAGGCAATGAACCCTGAAAGGCGATGAATGGCATTCGTCTACAAAAATGAATATTCCGCCTATTTACTAAATAATTCTCTTAGAGGTGGCCTACATTTACTAAGCGGTTAGGGAAGAAGATTAGTCGTCGGTTCCAACGTATTTTTTCTTTTGAATGATTACCAGGCATCATTATAACCTGGAATATTTATAACTATTAAACTTCTGTGTAATGAAAAAGATGGTATTCTTCCTGATTGCCCTTTGCTTTTTTATCGGAAAAACCTCTTCCCAAGGATGTATTGCGATCCGGAATATTTCAGGTTTTGGGCAATATCTGCAGTCTGACAATGCTTTTTCTACTTCTAACTGGTTGTTTAATGTCAATACCCGTTATTTCAAATCCTTTCGAGATTTTAAAGGAAGCAAAGACCAGCAAACCCCTGCGATAAATCGATCGGTCAATCATAGTTTTTCAACCGATATAACAGCTACCCGCCTGTTACAAAACGGTTGGTCCCTTTCGGTAAGTTTACCGTTTTCGGTTAATTCGAGAGAAGCCTCCCTTGAACATGGGGGTCCGGGAACAACCCGTCATACTACTCATTCAGTGGGCATTGGCGATATGCGGGTTACAGTGTATAAATGGTTATTATCACCTGCGGTATCTCAAAAATTCAACCTTCAACTGGGTGTTGGCATTAAATTACCTACCGGCGATTATAAATACCAGGATTACTTTTACCGCAACGATACTACCCTTGTATTGGCGCCCGTCAACCCATCCATTCAGTTGGGCGATGGAGGTACAGGTATCATAACGGAGCTGAATACTTTTTATGTAATCACTAAGAGCATCAGTCTCTATGGTAATTTTTATTATCTCATTAATCCACGGGAACAAAACGGTACTTCTACAACGGCTGGAAGAACTCCAACGGCTAATCAAATAAAAAGCAGAGGCGTGGAAACAAGTGTTGCGGATGCTTTTGCGTTGAGAGCAGGCGTTAATTTCAGGGTACATGATTTTATTTTCTCTGCCGGCTTACGCGAAGAAGGCGTTCCGGTTCACGACCTGGCAGGAGGAAGTAATGGTACCCGTAGAGCGGGACATAATCTTTCATTTGAACCGGGCATGTTGTACAAAATGAATAAGGCTACTGTTTATCTTTATGTTCCTGTCATTTTTGACCGTTCTATCAGGCAAAACGTGCCCGATAAGATCGTAAGCGAAATTACCGGTACCTATACCGTTAGCCAGGGCGGATTCGCAAATAGCCTGCTATTCGCGGGAGTTTTGTTTAAATTGTAAGTGAATGGCAAGTGGTGAATGGCCAATAGTAGAAGGGTAACAGGCAACAGTAAATAATTTTGGCTTGTAAGAGAAGATATAGATTTCTCAGCTTTCACCATTCACCATTCACAATTCACCATTCACTAAAAGAATAAGCCCGGTGAGTACGCATGAATTTATTTTCTCCAGCAAATCGAAATACCGGTGGTCGAGACATTATTCGTTGTGGGTGGTTTTTTGCCTTTACTTTTTTGTCGTTAATTTTTTTCCAGGGAGCGCGGAAGCACTTTCCGATCCAGCCACTTATATCGAAGCTTTCCGGAAAATGATCTATGTGCCTATATGTATTATTTCCGTTTATGTTTCTATTTATGTTTTATTGCCTAATTATCTCCTGAAAGGGAGGTATGGTCTTTTTTTTATTTTGGTTGCGTGCCTGAGCATTATAAACCTGGTAAACGCCTACCTGTTAACAATGCTACTGGCCCGCCTGACTACATCAACTCCGTTTGATCAGCTTCCGGTACAGTTTACCCTCTTTCAACCTGTAATTTATGGCTGGGGGTTGGGGCTTTCGGCCAGCGGCTTTGCGGTTATTATCAAATTGCTGAAGATCCGTTATCTTAAGGAACGTGAAAATGAAAGATTGCTGCAGCAAAAAATCAGCACGGAGCTTCAATTAATAAAAACTAATTTCCATCCTCACTTTCTGGCGGATGCCTTGCAGAATATTTCTTTCCTGATCCGTCATGATTCCGCGCAGTCGCCTTCGGTAATTTTGAAATTGGCGGATCTGCTTAGTTATATCTTATATGAAAATGAAACCGAAAAGGTTCCGTTAAGCCAGGAGCTTCATATGATTAAAGAATACCTGGACCTGGAAAAAGTTTTCTATCGCAACAGAATTGTTATTCATTTTAAGGAAGAAGGTGATACGGCTGGTATGAAAATAGCGCCTCTTGTTTTACTTTCCCTTATTCAGAATTGTTGTGAACAATTTCTCATTTCCCTGCAGGAAAAACTTCATATTAATATTTTAGCAAAATCGGAGAATAATCAATTGCATTTCGAGCTTAGGTGTAATGGCTACTATCAGATAATCAATGGAGTTTCTCATCCATATGCCGGGTTGAATAATGCATTACGCCGGATTCAGGTATTATATAAAGGAAGGCACCGGTTAAAAACTAATTCAGAAAATGATTTTTTTTCTATGGTGCTTTTTCTTGAATTGAAAAATATGCCAGAAATAGCATTAAAGGAAAGCGAAGAAAATACCCTCTATGTATCTGCATAAGTTCATATTCTCAAAAGGCCGTTACCGGCTTGCCCGTCACCTTGTTTTCTGGTTGGCCTGGATATTGTTTTCGTCAATTGTTCAACTAACCAACTTCCGGCTTGATACATTTGAATGGCGGGATTTGGCTTTTTATCAATTGTTAAGAACGCTGACCAGGCTGCCATCGCCTTTAATATTTTGTTATGTGACGGTTTATTTGCTTGTTCCCAAATTCATTCCCTCAAAAAGATATTGGTTATTCCTGCTTTCCCTTACGCTGTTTTCGGTATTATTATATTTCTTTAATTATTACGTCTTAACCCCCTACTACAGTGCCCCTGCTTATCTTATTGGAGGGGCCTTCCGTAATATGGCGGTAACATCTCCCTTTGTTAAAAAATTTTTTAGTTTTTATTCAAATATAAATTTCACGGGTGCCGTTCCAGCATGTTGTTTGATGCTGGCCGTAAAATATTACAAAGACTGGTTCATAAAACAAAAGCAAAGTGAAATACTGCTTCTGGAAAATACACAGGCGGAATTGCTATTGCTCAAGGCCCAGGTACACCCGCATTTTTTATTCAATACCCTTAATAATATTTATGCTTTTACGTTGACAAAGCAGCCCCGTGCCGCTGACCTTGTAGATCAATTGGCCGGCATGGCCTATTATATGAGTAAGGAGGGCGCACAACCGTTGGTTCCCGTGTCAAGAGAATTACAATTGATACAGGATTATATTGGATTGGAAAAGATCCGTTATGGAGACCGCCTGGAAATGCAACAGGAAATAACCGGAGATTGCGATCACAAAATGATTGCGCCTTTGCTGATGATTCCCTTTGTGGAAAATAGTTTCAAGCATGGAACCAGTAAGATGAGGGGAAAGCAATGGATTAATTTGCGAATTTCTATCACGGAGTATGACCTCGTTTTTACTCTCAGCAACAGCATGCCTGCATTGTCTCAGATTGATGAAGATCAGAAAGGGGGTATCGGGTTGAAGAACGTGCAAAAAAGATTACAACTTTTGTATCCCGGAAAACATCAGTTGAAAATTGAATCGACGGAAGAAATATTTACTATTCATATGCAACTGCAATTGGAAAAATATCATGAAGCGGAAGAAAGGACAAGTGCCTTTTCTACTGAAAAAAAGAGTACTTATGTCTAATAAAAAGATTACTTGTCTGGCGGTAGATGACGAACCCCCTGCATTAGAGGTGCTGCGTACCTATATCTCCCGGGTCCAATCCCTCGAACTGGCCGCAACCTGTGCCGACGCAGTGGAAGCACTTAATTATATACGGCAACATTCCGTTGATTTACTTTTCCTCGATATCCAGATGCCCCAAATTCTGGGTACCGAATTTATCCGCACACTGAAAAAACCTCCTAAAGTAATATTTACTACCGCGTACCGCAAATTCGCTGTAGAAGGTTTTGAACTTGACGCGGTAGATTATTTATTGAAGCCCATTTCTTTTGAACGGTTCCTGAAAGCGGTTAACAAAGTAATGGATTCTTCTATTAAAGAAATTGCGCCTGGAGGGGATGAACTGGAAGCTAAAAACGGTTCACCGGATCCTTATATTTATTTCCGCAGCGACCGGAAAATGATTAAAGTGGCGCTGGCCGATATCCTGTATATAGAAAGTCTGAAGGATTATATAAGAGTGATCACTGTCTCCAATACGATCATCACCAAACAATCCATTACTTCCGTGGAAGAGGCGCTGCCGAAAGATATGTTTTTACGCATTCACCGCTCCTATATCGTCGCCTTACCGAAGATCGAATCTTATTCGCACGAACTCGTTTGGATTGCACATGCCGAACTGCCCATTAGTCGTATGTACCGGCACGAAGTAGAGAAGGTGCTGAAGCAGAAATAAGAATATGGTAATCGTTTTCTTTGCACCAGTAACCTTTTGTTCTTAACTGTTTAATACATTTACCCCGCAATAATTATGAAAGAATGAATAAGAAAAAGCTTGCGATAAAAGTTTGTATGGTTATTTATTGGATTTGTTTTTTAATTCCTGCGTCGGCACAATCACGTCAAAGAAAGGCCGTTTTTGTAATCGCGGATGGTATTCCCGCGGATGTAATTGAAAAGGTAAAAAAGCCTTCCCTCGATCTAATTGGAAAAAAAGGCGGTTATACAAGAGCCCATGTAGGTGGAGAAAAATCCGGGTATTCACAAACACCCACCATTTCCGCAGTGGGATATAACAGCCTGCTAACGGGAACCTGGGTTAATAAACACAATGTATGGAACAATGATATTACCGCTCCCAATTACAACTATTGGAATATATTCCGCTTCTTTAAAAATCAATATCCCTATAAGAAAACGGCTGTTTTCTCCACCTGGCTCGATAACAGAACAAAACTGGTGGGCAGTGAGGTGCCGGCTGCGGGAAGTCTTCAACCCGACTATCATTTCGATGGCCTGGAATTGGATACTATCAACTACCCGCACGATAACCAGTCGCGTTATATACATCTTATTGATGAACGGGTAACGGATACAGCAGCGGCAGTTATTCAACGAAACGGGCCTGACCTTTCATGGGTCTATCTCGAATACACGGACGATATGGGACACCGGTATGGCGATAGTCAACCGTTTTTTGATGCGGTAGAAATGATGGATAAACAAATAGGCCGCATCTGGCAGGCGATTGAATACCGCGAGAAAAACTTCAATAAGGACTGGGTCATTTATATTACCACCGATCACGGTCGGGATGCAGCTACCGGCAAAAATCATGGCGGCCAAAGCGATCGCGAACGGACCACCTGGATATTTACCAATGCAAAAGGATTGAATGAATATTTCTTTAAGCAAGAGCCTGGTATCGTAGATATCATGACTTCTCTATTATCGTGGCTCAACATTACCATTCGCCGTGAACAAAAAATGGAGATAGATGGAATACCTCTTACTGGAAAGCTGTCTGCAATAAAACCAAAGGCTGAATATGCAAATGGCAGTATTCAGGTAAGTTGGACGGCACTCGATAAAAATGGATTGGCGAAGATATGGGTAAGTAGCAGTAATAACTTTAAGTCGGGAGGCAAAGATAATTACCAACTGCTCAGCAGGGTTCCGGTAGCAACTGGTAAGGCCACTGTTGACGTAAGTAAAATACCCGCTGATTTTTATAAACTCTTCCTGGAAATGCCCTATAATACTTTAAACCGCTGGTTGATCATAAAAAAATAATCTTCTTCCTGCACCTGATTCTTTTTCTGCGCGGCACACCTGTTTCTCCTTAATTTTAGGCGATATACATTCCCCATCGCTTAAATAACTGTTATGAGAAAAACCGGCCTTTTTTTGATCCTGGCAATCATTTCCATTTTTTCGCGGGCTCAGGACCTTAGTTACTATCTACCAGATTCCGTTACCTACAATCCGGCTATTCCCAAACCGAAAGACATTATTTTCCACGAAGTGGGCGAATGGCATATTACTCACGACCGCCTCGTAAATTATATGAGAGCCATTGCTACGGCGGCACCTGACCGCGTGAAATTAGAAACAATGGGGTTCACCTACGAAAACCGTCCGCAGGTGTTGCTCCTCATTACTTCAAAAAAAAATCAGGATAACCTCGAAGCTATCCGCCAGCAACATGTACAGCTTGCAGATCCATCCAAATCTTCCTTGCTGAATACCGACCATATGCCTATCGTGGTCTGGATCGGACATTCGATTCATGGCAATGAAGCCAGCGGAGCGAATGCTTCCTTATTAAGCGCTTATTATTTAGCGGCTGCACAAGGCAGGCAGATTGACGAGTTACTGGATAATGTGATTATCCTTTTTGATCCGTCTTTCAACCCCGATGGATTACAACGATTTTCTACCTGGGTAAATCAGCATAAGAGTAAGAATTTAGTAAGTGACCCTAATTCAAGAGAGTTTAATGAAGTGTGGCCCGGTGGTCGCTTTAATCATTACTGGTTCGATTTGAACCGCGACTGGCTGCCGGCTGTACATATAGAAAGCCAGAACCGGTTGAAATGGTTCCATCGCTGGAAGCCCAATATTTTAACGGATCATCACGAACAGGGAAGTAATGCAACTTTCTTTTTTCAGCCGGGCGTTCCATCGCGGGTAAATCCATTAACGCCTCCGCATAACCAGGAGCTAACGGCCAGATTGGGAAAATTTCATGCGCAATTCCTCGACCGGATCGGCTCCTTATATTTTACCAAAGAAAATTATGATGATTATTATTATGGTAAAGGATCTACCTACCCGGATGTAAACGGGGCCATTGGTATTTTGTTTGAACAGGCCTCTTCCCGTGGCCATGCGCAGCAAACATCTAATGGCATACTACGATTTCCCGCCACTATAAAAAATCAATTCATAACGGCCCTGTCTACCCTGGAAGGAGCCAAGGTATTAAGAAAGGAATTTTTAAACTGGCAAAGAGATTTTTATAAGACTGCTATCAGTGAAGCCAATGGTTCATCCATAAAGGGGTTTGTTTTTGGCGGCAAAGATGATTTTACCAAAACTTCTTTATTTGTGGAAATGCTTCGCCGTCATCAGATAGAGGTATATGAATTGAACGCTAATGTGTCAGCAGAGGGGTTACTGTTCGAAAAAGGAACGGCCTATGTGGTACCCGCCAATCAGCCCCAGTACCGGCTGATACATGGCATCTTCGATAGGACGCTCTCGTACAAAGACAGTATATTTTACGATATCACTGCGTGGACCATGCCTCTTGCTTTTGGATTACCTTATACGGAATTAAACGCGGTAAAATATAATGCCTCCCTGTTGGGAAGAAAAGTTGAAACAATAGCAATGGCCAAAGGGGAATTGCGCGGTGGTAAAAGCGAGTATGCTTATTTGTTTGAATGGGACGAGTTATTTACGCCGAAAGCATTATATGAACTCCAGGAAGCGGGAGTTTTGGTAAAAGCCGCTGCTAACCGGTTTGAAATTGAAACGATGAATGGAGTTAAATTTTTTAATTATGGTTCGATCTCAATACCCGTAAAATTGCAAAAACAGGATAGTGAAAAACTATATGAATTGGTAAAATCGGTGGCAGATAAGAACGGGTTGACTATCTACAGCGTTAAGACAGGGAATGTACAAAGTGGAAGCGATTTAGGCAGTAGTAAAATGGTAACAATAACCAAACCCGTTATTGCTATGCTGGTAGGGACGGGGGTAAATCCCACTGACGCAGGAGAAATTTGGTACCTGCTTGATCAGCGTATGAATATACCAGCAACCCACCTGGAACAAACTGTTTTTAACCGAATTGACCTGTCGAAATACAATACGATCATTATGGCAGGAGGTACTTATGTAGATTTGAATAAAGAGAAATTGAAGGCCTGGGTACAGGCAGGAGGCGTTTTAATTGTAACGGAAGAAGCCGTGCAGTGGGCGGCGGATAACGGCATCAGCAGTGTATCCTTTAAAAAAGCGAAAGCGCCCGTAGACAGCAGTGGTAAACTTGATTATATTAACCGCGAACAGATTGAAGGTGCCCAGCAGGTAAGTGGGGCTATTTTTGGAGCGGAGGCAGATCTTACTCATCCATTGGCTTATGGATACAATCAAAAAATCATCAGCCTGTTTAAAGCTAATAAAGTTTTTATGGAGAAAAGCAAGAACCCCTATGCTACTCCTTTTTATTATGGAAGCCAGCCATTGCAAAGCGGTTGGGTTAGTAAAGAAAATACAGAAGTAATAAAGAATTCGGCAGCGGTAATCGTGAATACAACTGGTGGAGGACGGGTGATTAATATTGCTGATAATCCAAACTTCCGGGCATTTTGGTTAGGGGGAACCAAGTTGTTTATGAATGCTATTTTTTTTGGAAGAATTATTGATGCGGGGAGCGGGAGAGTGGGAGATTAATTGTTTAGTGAATGAAAAAAGCAAGGAGAAGGAATGATGGTATATCATGAATAATTTCAGCGGGTGAAGACACCCGCCGAGGCGTGAGAAGATCAATAGATTAATAAATGAAAAAAGCAAGCGGGAAAGGAGGTTATTGTATCATAAAAGAATTCGGCAGGTGAAGACACCCGCCGAGGGGTAGGTATATTAATAGTAGTACATTTTTATATACAATACACTGGGTGGGGGGTGCCTTCATCAGGAATGAAAAAGACTTTAAAATCCGGCCCATCTATTTTATACCAAATTTTTCCTCCCAGGCATTTAGTAGGTACTTCGCCAATATTTTGCAGTTCTTGCCTATCCTTATTGGAAAGATATGCATCCAATACTTTTTTTATCATCCCGTGTGGCGCTAATATTCTTATGAAATTAGTAACATAGGTGTCACCCTGGATTAAATACCAATGGTTGGCAGGTAGGGTGATTGATACGGGTGTTGTGGTTACCGTAATATTCCTATAGCCAGCATTGGAGGAATTGCTAATACTTTCTTTATTGCATGCACCAAACGAAGTGATCATTAATGCCGGGATGATCATTCCGGAAAAATAAATTTGATGTTTCATGGTTGTCGTTATTAATGAGAAAATTATTTATTAAATAGGTGGTGACCCAATACCACCTAAGCACATCGATCGGGTGTGTCGCTGAATACAGGAACTATGAATTGGACGAAAAGAGTTAGCCCGGGCAAACAACCAGGGAGGTAATAATAATTCTATCAAAAGGAAAACCCCAGATTTCGCAGTTATTAAAACTTATTAACGTGGTGATAAACCCTTCCGTAGCTACCTGGGAAAACCTTAAATTGCCTGTTCAAACCAATTTAAGTACGCAGCAAAATTTTTAAGTTATGATTAAGTTACAAGTGATCGGCAATCTGGGTAAAGATTGCGTTACCAATGCGGTAAACGGAAAGAATGTAATCAATTTCAATGTGGCGCACACTGAAAAGTACAAAGATTCGCAAGGCAACCAGAAAGACAAAACCGTTTGGGTTGATTGTGCATACTGGACCGAGCGCACCGGCATTGCGCCTTACCTGCGCAAGGGCACACAGGTGTATGTTGAAGGAACTCCGGAAGTAAGGACCTATGCGAAGAACGATGGAACCACCGGCGCTTCGCTTACGCTAAGAGTGCTGAGTGTACAGTTGCTGGGTAATAAAGGAGAAGGCATAGCGGGTGGCGGTAGCGGAAGTTATTCATCTGGATCTTCGGTCCCGGCTACTATTCCTTCTGCCAGTGATATTACGGAGCCCATTGACGATCTTCCGTTTTAAGCAGATCTTTTACTCTTCCTGAAAAAATACAATGCCTTCTCCAGCGGAAGGCATTTTTGTTTTATGCTATTCGTTTTTCATTTAACTTCAGAGAAATTGCCTCATGCGCGGCCTTATTTTTACATTTTACATTTTATATTTTACATTTTTCAGTTCCTATTCCCAGCAAACCTATTCAACGGAGGTGCTGGTAGTGGGAGGAAGCACCGGCGGTACCGCTGCCGGTATTCAATGTGCCAGAATGGGAGTTCGAACCATAATTGTTGAGCAAACCAACTGGTTGGGTGGAATGCTGACCGCTGCCGGCGTAAGTTGTACCGATGGCAATGATGAATTGCCCAGTGGCATATGGCAGGAGTTTCGCGAAGCGTTGTACAAACATTATGGAACCCGGAACTTATTTACAGGCTGGGTGAGCGAAACCTGTTTTGAGCCCCATGTGGGCGATAGTATTTTTAAAGCCTGGGCCGCAAGGGAAAAATCTTTGTCTGTATTATATGGCTGGTATTTTGATAAAGTAATTAAGAAAGGCAATAAAGTTACGGGTGCCATTTTCACCAATAAAAAAAAGCAACAATTAACGGTTACAGCACAGCTCACTATTGATGGTACTGATCTGGGTGATGTATTTGCAGCTGCCGGGGCTGCCTATGATGTAGGAATGGAAGATAAAACCTATTCCAAAGAAAGTATGGCACCTGGCCGGAATAATATAATACAGGATATTACCTGGGCCGCTATCTTAAAAGAGTATGAAGCGGGAGTGAATGCAACCATTTCCCGTCCCCCCGACTATGATTCCACCGTATATTTCTGCTGCTGCACCGACGCCCCCTGCATGGAAGGGAAACCCTATAATGTAAATGCGCAGAAGATGCTTGATTATGGCCGGTTGCCCAACAATAAATTTATGGTGAACTGGCCGGCACATGGTAATGATTCTTATATCAACGTTATAAATATAAAACCTATTGAAAGAGACAATGTCTTACAATCGGCCAGGGAGAAAACACTGGGTTTTATCTATTTTATTCAAACGCAATTAGGTTTTAAACATATTGGCCTCGCCAATGAATTTGATTCGGAAGATAAACTCGCTTTGATTCCCTATCATCGGGAAGGCAGACGGATACGAGGTATGGTGCGGTTAAATGCAAATCATCTTACACATGCGTTCGATCAACCAGAAAAATTATATCGTACGGGCATTGCCGTAGGTGATTACCCGGTAGATCATCATCATGCGCCGGAGAAAAAAGCACCGGCTATTGATTTTCCCAGGGTGCCTTCCTTTAATGTGCCATTAGGTGCGTTAATTCCTGAACGTATCGAAGGATTAATTGTATGTGAAAAAGGAATTTCCGTTTCAAATATTGTAAATGGCAGTACCCGTTTACAACCTTGTGTATTATTAACAGGTCAGGCAGGTGGAATATTAGCTGCTAAAAGTATAAAGGAGAAAAAGAGTCCGCGTACTCTTTCTGTTCGCGAAGTGCAGGGGGAGTTACTGAAATGGAAAGCCTATATCATGCCATATGTGGATGTAAAGCCCGATGATCCGCATTGGGAAGCCGTACAAAAAATAGGGGCAACCGGTATTTTAAGAGGTGTCGGCAAACCGGAAGGATGGGCGAATAAGACATTTTTTTACCCGGATAGTTCCATCGCGGAAAATGAATTAGCATCCGGCTTGTTTCAATTCGAGCCAAATTTTCCGAAGAATAAATATCCGGGCAATAATAAACTCACGATCAGTAAAGCGTGGGAAATGATTGTTGAAATGCAACACCATCTTCGTACTAGAGTAGGCATTACCCATAAGTATCCGGATATAACATCGAATGAATGGCAGGTGGTTGCAAACAAGGTCTTAGCTATAGATAACATAGCGGGAAACCGTTTAATAACCAGAAAAGAACTGGCGGCTTTCCTTAATAGCCTTGCTCAAAACCCTTTTTTGCAGAAAGTGGATATGAAGGGACGGTTGATTTATAAATAAAAACGTAGCTGGTGGTCGGGAAGATTTATTTTTCGTCTATTAATTACTTTACCAGCTTCTCAATCTCTTCCCTGCTAACTGCTTTTTGTTGATCGTCCAGGTTGATAACAAACAAATATCCCTTTTGTCCGGAAGTAGCCGTAAAGGCACTATAAAGATTAAACTGTTCGCTCACTAATAATCGTCCGCTGGTAACATTCCATAATTCTTTAGCGCATAAACATCCCAGCGTGGGTGATAGGGGATACCAGGGTTTATCTTTAAAATATTCCGGATCGATAGTAGTACCATGGGCAATTATTTCCGTGCGACCAATTTTTCCAGCATAAAATGATTCCGTAATAGGGTCATATTTTCTCCAGGCAGGTGGCAATAATAATTGATAGGCGTGCAAGGGGGCCACAGCAGAATCCCATTTGCCCATAAAAAATTTTTGCAGACTATCTTCAAAGGGCATGATCAATTGCAGGTTGGGAGTGGGTCCGATATAATTATTATTTGCTACCGCGGTACCTTGAATGTTATAGATACCTTGTGGTGTATTGCCATTGGTAATAAAATAAGGAAGGTCAGATGCAGAGCGGGCCAATTGCTCAAAGATCATTATTCGTCCATCTTCCCTCCGCACAATACTACCGTCGGCATTTTGTACTATGGCGAGGCCGGGATAGTCGCGGTTCCATCGCTGAAAAGAATAAATAATTTTATTTCCCAATTGCTGTTGATATCGAATCAGTTCATTGATGGCGGGTACCGGCTGTTTAGCAAAAGTTTGATGATGCGTTAGAAATTTCTCCAGTTCAGAAAGGAGATCCGTGGAATCATAATCGGGAAACTGCTCTATCATTTTTAGCTTGATGTAATTAACGCCTGCTATTGAATGATTCATCCGGTACAAATAAAGAGCACACATGGCAAACAGCTTTGGATCTGTTTCTTTTTGAAAAATAATATTAATATCTTTTTTGTATTCCGTAGGATAGATGCCATAAACAGCCTCCAGGAAAGCGCGTTTGGTATCGTATTGCAGGCTATCGTAGGACGCAATAATTTTCCGGAACCCGCTTTCCACCATTTCGTTTCGGAACATGAATTGGGAAATTGCCCAGCAGGCCGATTCAAACTTATGTTCATTATCAGTAGTAAGTGTTTGTTCAAAGGTTTTCGCAATAATATTTTCACGAAGGTCCTTTTCCAGTCGCTGCCGTTTGTTATAAAATACAAAATCAGTGTAAATGTCTTCCCGCCGGGATTGGGCCAGGCAGCAATCGTTCCCAATAAAAAGCAGTACGGCAAGGAAAAAATACCCTCTCATCAGTCAAAAATACAACAACGGCTGTTGTATTAAAAATCAATGGAAGCCGGTGTGCTGTATTTTAATAATGCGTAACTTGGAGAAATTCGTTTGTTCTCATCAAACTAAAGAAAGCTGTATGAAAAAATTGTTTTACCTGTTTTTCGCTTCGATTTCTTTATTATTTCTTGCATACTGCAACAATGAATCAAAACCTGCTGAAACAGCCAATACACCGGAAAAATCGGTTATGGCCGATTGGAAATTGGGGGTTCAATTATGGACCTTTCATCATTTTGATTTTGTAACGGCCATTGGTAAAGCGGATAGTGCCGGTATAAAATTTATTGAAGCATTTCCGGGTCAGAGAATGGGGGGTGATTTTAAGGATTCTTCTTTCGATATTACCCTTTCTGCGGACGGAAGAACAAAAGTGAAAGAACTATTAAAATCAAAGGGTATTATCCTGGTTGCATTTGGTGTGGTGGTACCGCAATCGCCGGAGGAATGGAGAAAGACCTTTGATTTCGCAAAGGATATGGGCATACAATACATCAGTGCAGAGCCTTTGAAAAAACATTGGGACTTTGCCGATAGCCTTGGTGGTTCCTATGGTATCAAGGTAGCCATTCATGATCATCCCAAAGAAAGTCCTTACTGGCACCCGGATTCAATTCTGGCTGCTATAAAAAATCATCCCAACCTGGGTTCTTGTGCCGATGTGGGCCATTGGGCCCGTAATGGATTAGATGCAGTTGAATGTCTTAAAAAACTGGAAGGACATATTTACGGCCTGCATTTTAAAGATGTAAAAGAGTTTAATAAAGTAGAATCAGATGATGTGATTGCAGGAACGGGGGTTCTGAAGTTCCCGGATATTTTTGCTGAGTTGAAGCGCCAGGGATTTACCGGTATGTTCTCCATTGAACGGGAAAATAATTGGGAGAATAATGTACCCGATGTTATTCAAACTATTAAATTTTATAACCAGCAGGTAAGTCAGTTGAAATAGTAAGCATTTGGCTATAACCTTTTATTTTAATCGAATTAAATAATTAACATGTCAAAAGATTCATCCCGCCGCAAATTCATACAGCAGCTAAGCAGTACCGCTTTATTATTTGGCGCTGGTTCTTTAGAAAGACTTCAGGCAGAAGAAAAGATAGAGGAAAGAATAATGCAATACAACCGGAACTATATGGCTATCGACAAGATCCGGCTGGCCGTTATTGGTACAGGTATTCAGGGGCATAACGATTTAGAGGCAGCATTAAAAGTACCCGGTGTAGAACTCGCCGGTGCTTGTGACCTGTACATTGGCCGCCTGGAGAGGATGAAGGAATTGTATGGTAAGGATTTGTTTGTTACCCGCGATTACCGGGAACTATTATTAAGAAAAGATATTGATGCCGTGCTCATAGCTACCAGCGACCACTATCATGCCCGCATTGCTACTGATGCCATGAAAGCCGGCAAGCATGTGTATTGCGAAAAACCGATGGTACACAAACTCAACCAGGGGCTTGGAGTTATTAATACCTGGAAGCAAACAAAGAAAACCATGCAGGTGGGCAGCCAGCGCATCAGCGGACTGGATAATGCGAAGGCCAGGGAATTGTACCGGGCCGGTGAAATAGGGCAACTCAATTGTATTGAAGCCAGTACCGACCGGCAGAGCGCAAACGGGGCCTGGCAATATACTATGCCTGCGGATGGAAGCCTGGATACGGTTGATTGGGATCGTTATATTGCCGGTATGCCCAAACAGCCCTGGGATCCGAAGAAGTTTTTCTGGTGGAGAAATTATAAAGATTTCGGAACGGGTATGTCGGGCGACTTGTTTGTTCACTTATTAACCGGCATTCATTTCATAACGGGCTCCTACGGGCCGGTAAAAATATTTTCTTCGGGTCAATTGTGTTATTGGAAAGATGGCCGGGATGTACCTGATGTAATGACAGCCATCTTAGAATATCCGGATACCAAAGAGCATCCTGCTTTCCAACTGACGCTCCGGGTAAATTTTGTTAGCGGTGCCGGCGAAAAAAGCGTTACCCGTTTTATTGGAAGTGAAGGGGCTATAGATGTAGGCTGGAATGGAATCACGCTTAATCATAGTATTATGTCGAAGGCTCCGGGTATTGGTGGATGGGATGCACTTTCTACTTATCCGCAGTCAATGCAGGATACACTAAAACAACAATACAATGCAAAGTATAGTGAAGAGGATAAGAAGAGACCCGTAAAGCCGCCGATTAAATATAGCCCACCACCAGATTTTGACGAGCACGTAGAACACTTTGCCAATTTCTTTGAAGGGGCGAGAACGGGCAAAGCTGTAATTGAAGATCCCATCTTCGGCTTTAGGGCGGCTGGTCCCTGCCTCGCAATTAATGAAAGTTATTTTCAAAAGAAAATCATTAGCTGGGATCCGGTGAATATGAAGACAAAGGCGTAGATAGTCAATAGTCGATTGGCAATAAGCAATTGCGAAAATAGCATTATTGATTGTTGCAGATTGCTATTGTTGAATTAAGAAGTAATACAAAATCAAAAAGGGAAAATGGACGGTAGTTACCAAGAGATGTTTCAATTATGAAAGATATTCTTTTATTGGCGAATCTTTATGTCTTCCAACTTCCGACTTACAATCATTCAGTCTTCCGGTCTTTTCCGTTTCTTTGCATATGCCTGAAAAATTGTTCCCTTACTTACAGCTATTGCATTTTACGCGAAATGTTTTTGAAAAAATTGGTTGTTCCCCCGACGATGCAGAAACCGCCGCAAAAGTTTTGTTGAGTGCAGATTTACGTGGCATCGATTCGCATGGGGTGGCGCGCCTGAGTGGTTATGTAAGGTTATGGGAAGTGAATCGAATAAAGGCAACGCCTGATATTCATATTATTCATGAATCACCTTCGACCGCAGTTATTGATGGTGATGGGGGACTTGGATTAGTAGTGGCGCCTTTTTGCATGCAGGTGGCGATTGATAAAGCAAAACAGGCAGGTACCGGGTGGGTGAGCGTACAAAACAGCAGTCATTTTGGAATTGCCGGATATCATGCTATGATGGCGTTGGAACATGATATGATCGGCTGGGCCATGACCAATGCGAGTCCGTTGGTGGCGCCAACTTTTTCAGTAGAGCGTTTATTAGGAACCAACCCTATTTGTGTTGCTATACCCGCGGGTGAAGAACCACCGTTTGTGGCCGACCTTGCCACTACCACCGCGGCGAATGGTAAACTGGAAATGTTACAACGGAAAAATAAGCAGGCACCCCTCGGTTGGGTCCAGGATAAATATGGTAATGCCTCTGTTAATCCGCATGAATTGAAATCGGGGGGAGCTTTGTTACCACTCGGAGGCGATCGGGAACATGGCAGTCATAAAGGGTATGCATTGGGCGCTATTGTAGATATTTTTTCGGCTATATTGAGTGGTGCTAATTATGGTCCCTGGGTTCCTCCATTTCCAGCGTATGTACCGATGCCGGAGGAACAACCGGGCAAAGGAATTGGACATTTTTTTGGAGCGATGCGGATCGATGCTTTTCGCCGCGCGGATGAATTCAAGCTTCACATGGATAAATGGATACGCCGGTTCCGGAGTGCTCAAACAATAGATAGCGAAGAACAGGTATTGATACCGGGTGATCCTGAAAGGGAGATGGAAGAAAACCGGATGCGTTTTGGAATTCCGTTACTGCACTCGGTGGAAGAAGACTTAAGATTTTTGGGAGAGAAGATGAGTGTAAACTGGTAACAGACCAGCATGAAATCTACAATGCAAAATATAAAATATTAAATATAAAAAGAGGTTGCGGATGATGCATATCCATTTATAAAGGTTTTTTGACTATTCAAGCTGCTTTCAACAAACGTACAGTTGTTGGTAATCTATAAATACATGCTGGATTTTCCAATCTGCCACCGCTCCCTAACAAATCCCTTTCTAACTTTCAAACTTTCCTGCATCGGACTTTTTTAATAGATATACGTTGGTAATAGCAAATAATACATTCTTCAACTTATCTTTGCGGCCTTAAAACAAATAAAACAATGGGGGCGGGGAATTTAAAAGTTATGAAATTCGGCGGTACCAGTGTGGGTAAGCCAGAGCGAATGCATTCAGTAGCGCAGTTAATTTCAAGGGATAATAATTCCAAGATTGTGGTATTAAGCGCCCTAAGCGGAACAACCAATGTATTAGTATCCATTGGCGAAGCGCTGTCGGCGGGGGATCGCCAGTTAGCCAAACAGCATATCGATAAACTGGAAAGCCATTACCAGCAGTTCATCAAGCAACTGCTAAAGACCGATGCGGCTTATCAAAAGGCTAAAAACATTATTGCCGAGCATTTTGAATTCCTTACCATCATACTTAAAATTTCTTTTAGCGATGCACTGAACAAGGATATACTGGCACAGGGAGAACTACTTTCTACCAAATTATTCAGTATTTATCTCGAAGAGATTGGAATAGATCATGCATTGCTACCCGCACTGGAATTCATGGCTATCGATAGTAATGACGAACCTCAACTGGGAACCATTAAAGTAAAGCTGGCGCAAATACTGCAACAGCATAAAGACAAGAAATTATTCATCACGCAGGGATATATATGCCGTAATGCGAGAGGGGAAGTAGATAATTTAAAAAGAGGAGGAAGTGATTATACGGCTTCTTTGATTGCCGCTGCGGCAAACGCATCGGTTTGTGAAATATGGACAGATATAGACGGAATGCATAATAACGATCCGCGGGTAGTAAAAAAAACCGTACCGGTAGAGCAATTGAGCTTTGAGGAAGCAGCCGAGCTTGCTTATTTTGGCGCGAAAATCTTACATCCTACCTGTATCTGGCCAGCGCAGCAGGAAAAGGTACCGGTGAAATTATTGAATACCATGCAGCCGGAGGCAGCGGGTACAACCATTACCCAGCAAGCCGGTTCAGTAGGGGTTAAGGCGGTTGCCGCCAAAGACGGTATTATTGCTATTAATATCAAGAGTAGCCGAATGTTATTGGCATATGGTTTTTTACGCAAAACCTTTGAAGTATTTGAAAAATACCGCACCTCCATAGATATGATTACTACCTCAGAAGTGGCCGTATCGGTGACTATTGATAATGCCGCCAATATAAAAAACATTGTAAAAGAACTCGAACCTTTCGGAACTATTACGGTGGAGGATAATCAGACGATTGTTTCAGTAGTGGGTAATGAAATTGCCCAAACAAAGGATGTATTAAGCAAATTGTTTGAGGCCCTGTCTGCTGTTCCGGTAAGTATGGTAAGTTATGGTGGCAGTAAACACAATATTTCAATACTGGTTCCTTCTGGTTACAAAAATCAGACCCTGCAATTGCTGAATAAAGGATTGTTTGGGCTGGATTAATATTTTATCCGGAGAAGGCAAAAGAGTAAAGGAGCCGATGGAATTGGGTGAAATTCGGAAATGCCTTCTTAAATTCTTCTCCTCCTTGCTTCCGTCTTAATCTTTCTTCGCAATGGTAATAAGATATTCACCCCTGTTCATAAAATTGGCGAGGCGATCGACCAGTTTCTTAAGGTTATAAAACAATCCTTTCGTGGATTCGTTTACGCCCCATTTTGGATGATGCGGCGAAATAAAAAAATTATGAATAGCATCTTTGGTAAAGCCTGCCTGGGTTAAAGCCGTGGTGATGCTTTTATCGTTATAAATTGCAAGATGTACGGGGGGATGTAAATTGCCAAATCGGTGTACACGGCCTGTTCCCTGGTTAAAGTATTTCTTAATAAAACTCATTATCCCATTATTAACTTTACGGGGCAGGGTGCGAAGCATAAAGGTCTCGAGGGACTCATTCAGTGAATCGGAATTGGGTGTTTTTATTACGAAAATTCCACCAGGATTAAGGAGAGAAAAACCTTTTACTATAAATGGATTAGGTTCGTTTATATGTTCAATTACGTTATCCAGAAAGATAAAATCAAAGGTTCCGATATCCTCACTGACCTCCAGGAATGGCATATCCAGTACGGTAAATCCTTTTTCTAGCGCCTTTATTCGGGAAGTTTCAGAAGGTTCGAGTCCCATGCAATCCCATCCATATTTCCTGAAAATTTCTAAAAACTTTCCATCCCCACATCCAATATCAAATACTTTTCGATTGGGTTTCCTAATTGTGTATTGATCATAAATCCCATACTCTTTTTCATAGCATTTCATGTAATAATCCCGCTGCGCCAGGTCCTGGTAATCCTGTTTGGGGCCATAATAATTAGCATAGTAATCACTGGAGTAAATTTCATTAATTGCTTCATAAGTAAGGACAGGCTGGGGCGACGCATACACCAGACCGCAATTCCGGCATTTTAACGCGGTATACCAGTTATTGTCTTTCGACTGAAACTGGTATAGAATCCGGGCGTTCGCAGCATTGCAGACAAGACACTTTTCTACTTTAATAAATTCTATCATGATATCTCTGATGTTGCCTTCCTATGCGGGTTTTGCTGATAGAGTAATAACGCGCTTGTTTTTTAATTGGTTTTATAAAATATGGGATGTTCGATTCTGGCTGTTTAAACCACTTTAGTGGGTTGACTTGCGATAACGAATACAAAAGCGGCTAAGTATATTCAAATTAGGGCGTGATCTTTTATACGTTTCAATACCGAAATATAGAGGTTTTAATCAACACTTTAATATGAAGGGTACTTAATTATAAATTTCTTGCATTTATACCTAAACGAATGTGTAGGGCATTATTTGGGAACAAAAACCACGCGTAATTCGAGTTTTGGTAAGCCGGCTATTTGAATTATAGTTAAAGACCGGCCAGGAACTGGTCGTGCAGATAATCAACTACATCTACCATACTATTGGACTGCTCATAAACTTTTAATTGCCGGTCGGCACCCGTGCCATTTTCAAGAATCTGGTTTACATATTTAATGGCGTGGCGGCTTCCAAGAGGATCTACCACATCGTCTATAAAATCGAGTAATTCGTAAATTAATACCCGGGTATTTACTTCTTCTTCTTTGCCAAAATCAATCAATCGTCCGTCAATTCCATAGCGGCTTGCCCGCCACTTATTTTCATTGATCAGGGCACGGGAGTATTGAATATAATTCATGTTCTGTAGGCGCAGTTTATAAATTTTAGCGCAAATCCCCTGGAATAAAGTGGCAATAGCAATGGTCTCCGGAACCGTCATGGGTACATCGCATATGCGAAATTCTACTGTATTAAAAAATGGATGCACCCGGAGATCCCACCATATTTTTTTAGCATTGTCGATACAATTTGTTTTCACGAGCATCTTAACATAGTTGTCGTATGCTTCAATACTTTCAAAAGACTCCGGTATACCGGTACGTGGAAATTTATCAAATACTTTTGTGCGGAATGATTTGTAACCGGTAGTTCGTCCTTCCCAAAAAGGGGAATTGGTACTAAGAGCATAAATATGAGGAAGAAAGTAGCGGGTACTATTTGCAATATGATTGGCCATTTCGCGAGTTTCCATTCCAACATGCACATGCAGCCCGAAAATAAGGTTGCTTCTCGCGGCTTCCTGCAATTCGTTTACGATTTCGTTATAGCGAACATGGTCGGTTATTAACTGGCTTTGCCAATGGCTGAAAGGGTGAGTACCAGCCGCGGCCACCCACAGGCCCAGGTCCCCGGCAATTTTTGAAATAGTCTTGCGTAAGGTGCCCACATCTTCAAATGCTTCATCAATATTCTGGCAAATATCAGTTCCTACTTCCACCACGGCCTGGTGCATTTCGGCTTTTACCTTGTCTTTGATTACTTTTTGTCCTTCCGTTACAATTTTCTGCTGGTGACTTTTTAATTCCCTGCTTTGTGGATCAATCACCATATATTCTTCTTCCACGCCTAACGTAAATTGCTTAAAGTTGATACTGCTCATGTGCTGTGGTTATTTTCAGATCAGTGGTTGTTTGTTCGCACCGCGCTTTATGTATTCGCCCCAGGTAAGATTATCCCGATTAGGTTGATGTGCCATGGCCCGTTCGATGGCATAATTAGCAGCGGTTTCAACAACCCAATTAAAATTTTCTTCGCCCACACTTGCCCGTTCCGCATCAGGAGCCGGATTGCAAAAATCAATAGCGTAAGGAACTCCATCGCGCAATGCCAGTTCCACCGTATTAAAATCATACCCCAGGTAATGATTGATGCGAAGAACGATTTCTTCCATCTGCTTTAACTTTTCTGCTGATGGGTTGAAGTCACTTACATAACGGAGGTGATGCGGATTGCGCGGTTCATATGGCATAATGCGGACATATTTTCCGCCGATGCAATAGCAACGATAATATTCTTCAAATACAATTTCTTCCTGCAGCAGCATAACCAATTGTCCGGTTTCCCCATGCTTCTGGAAAAAATCTTCCAGGTCATTTAGTCTGTATACATTCTTCCAGCCTCCCCCTGCAAACGGCTTCATGTAGGCGGGGAATCCAACGTAATTAAAAATTCCTTCCCAATCCAGGGGATAAGCCAGGTTACTGAATGATTGATCCGTAGTATCATCTGGCAGATCCTTAGATGGAAGCAGTACTGTTTTTGGAACAGGCACTCCTATTTTTACTGCCAGGCAGTTATTAAAGAATTTTTCATCCGCACTCCACCAAAATGGGTTATTGATAACGGCGGTTCCACACATGGCTGCATCTTTTAGAAAAGCGCGGTAGAAGGGAACATCCTGGGAAATTCGGTCAATAATTACCGCGTACTCACCGGCATCACCCTGTACTACTTTGTCAATCCGAACGGGCTCGGCCGTTATACCTTCGATTCCTTTACTATTTACCCTTTCGATGAAAGCCATGGGAAAGGAGCGTTCTTTTCCATACAGTACACCAATTTTTTTCATACCAGAAGTTTTAGTTTTTTAATTCGCAGGAGCACAATTCAAATTTATCTGTTCAGCCCTTAAAAAACAAAAGAATGTTTGTGGATCAATTTGTAAGGGAATCAAATAAAATTCATTGCTTTTGCAGCCTTTTCTTACTTTTGAAAGCTATGCAAATGGAGAAAAGAATTGATGTTATAAAGGAGAGTACTGCCCTGTTATCCGTCCCACTCGGCAGGAATGTTTTAGTTGATGTTTACCTTCCCGTTCATATTGATCATTCCCATCACCTCAGTCTCCTGTTAATAAACGACGGGCAGGACCTTGTAACTATGGCCTTTCAAAACATACTGGGCGAACTTTACCATCATAAATTATTATCTCCAATAGTTGTAGTGGGTATTCACTGCGGAGAAGACCGGAAAAATGAATATGGAATGGTTTCTTCGCCCGACTTTAAAGGCAGAGGCGCCAAAGCGGGATTGTACCAGCGATTTATTTTTGAAGAGTTATTGCCACATATTTACAATAAATATAAACACTTCTCTTTTCAGGAAGCAGCGTTTGCCGGTTTCTCATTAGGTGGACTCAGTGCGCTCGATTTGGTTTGGAATAATCACCAGGTATTTTCCAAAACGGGCATTTTTTCCGGGTCTTTCTGGTGGCGCTCTAAAAGTAAAACAGATAAGGATTTTCACGAAGCCACCGACCGACTCATGCACCAGCAAATCAGAAATTCCCCCATTAAACCCCTGGTTAAATTTTTTTTTCAGTGCGGCGAATTCGATGAATCGGAAGACCGCAATAATAATGGAGTAATCGATTCTATTGATGATACGATTGACCTGATGCGTGAATTATTATTAAAGGGTTATAAAGAAGGGTTAGACTTTCATTACCTCCAACTGCCCGATGGAAAGCATGATATACCTACATGGGCCCGATCTTTACCGGACTTCCTGAAATGGGGATGGGGGAAATGAAGTGAACCGTTTCTATTTGATAAGATCCAAGTGAATGTGCAAACCCGCCTGCCGTAGGCAGGTTCGCAAATCTGCGAATGTTCTACACACCTTCTCACAAACGCCGCATAAATGACGACTGATTCATTTAAAGTGACAGTACATATGGTTTCAAGTCTTGACGGCTTTATTGCCAACAAAGACAATAGTGTTTCGTGGTTTGAGACATCTGATTATTACGAGAAAGGCATTAATGAACCTGATGAGGAGGAATTTCTTAAAACAATAGACTGCTATGTAATGGGTTCCCGGACCTATGAACACGCTTTGGAACTTTCAAAATCTTATGGGTGGGTTTACGGGGAGGTGCCAACTATTGTAGTAACTCACCGAAACCTGCCAATTGACAGAAAGAACATTAAAATTTATTCGGGCGACCTGAACAAACTTGTAAATGAACAGCTAAAACCAAACTATAAGAATACCTGGCTGGTAGGCGGTGCTATGCTTGCCAAAGATTTCATTCGTTTAAAATTAGCGGATGAAATAAGGATATCCGTTATGCCAATTATTTTGGGTGACGGAACGCTGTTTTTTGACCATATCGGGCAAGAACAGGCATTACATTTAAAAGACGTTACAGCATACAAAAGCGGAATGGTGGAACTATGCTATGAAATTAGAAAAGAATAAGAATTGTTCCAGCGGACGAAGAGAAACAAATGCCACTACCATGGCTATTTCTCTTATACTGGCTGGCGGATACATATACTCATCCGTCCCCTTCGCAAATCAGTGGCCGTTCGGACTGAACGAATAAATCTCCACTGTGTATCTTAACACCAACATCAGATTAGCTATCGGCTCTCTCCCCTTATGCAGTAATACGGAATATCAGCACAGCAGAAAGCCCAGGATGTTTGCCAGGAATCTCCTTTCGTGGCAATTTTTTGTTTTTGCTGGGAAGGGTAACCATTTTTATATGGTAATTATTTACCGGTAATTCTGCACAGGTCGTTTTACCGAATGAAGAGATAGCAGGACAAAAAAAAGCCCCGTTTAACGGAGCTTTTACTATTTCTATAAATAATCTAATTAGAAGCTTAATCGAACACCTAACTGACTTATCCAACGGGCAGTATATCCCGGATTAAGCGTGGTACTTACTCCATAAGGTTTTCCGGCAAATGGACTGAACCTGTATTGAGGAGTCAGATTAGTTGCATTAACGTAACCGGAAAACTGGATGAGGGAGAAGTTATCATTAGCGAGGAACCAGGTTCTGCCCCAATCCTTATTCAGCATATTGGTGAAATTGTAAACATCATACGTCAATGAAACGGTATATTTCTTTCCACTGATTCTTACATTGAACTTTTGCTCAATCTTCAGATCCAGTATATTGGTGAATGGCAAACGGGCACCGTTGCGCTCGGCAAATTTGCCGCGGTTCTTTTTGAGGTATTTATCGCTTTCAATAAAATTGTTAAGCAAATCTTTTTGCTGCTGGGCAGTATAGGTAACCCCGTTGACCGTGTTGCTGAGAAAAGTCATGGTTGTAAGGTCAGCCGCAGTGGGAATATAAATCAGGTCATTGGATTCAGTAGATGCCTGGTCATTAACTGGACTGTTCCTGTAAACATAGCTATACGGGTTTCCGGATTGTCCATTATAAACAAGGGAAATCGTGGTAGACAGCGCTTTGTGAGCATAGGTAAACTCTTTACTTACAAACGCATTAATTCTATGAGCCAGGTCAAAATCAGAAGTCGACAGACGGGTAAAGTTTCTTCCATTCACCGTTTCCATAAACCGCCATTGTGAGTTGTTCTGAGAACTGGTGCCCTCGTTCAGGGTTATCGAGTTGCCATAGGTATAGTTGGCATTGAAAGCAAAACCATTTCGGTACGCTTTATCAATGGTAAAAGTTAAAGAGTAGGAGAATCCTTTTTTGCCTTTGTTGTTACTCAACAGGTAAACCATACCCGGATAAGGATTGGTTCCGTTGGAACGAAGCGGAATGCGGTTAGGGGCGGAGCCTGCTGAATAGACATTGCGTGAATCAACAGTTAGTGATTTTCCAATCGGAGGGAGAATATTTACATTCTCATAATTAAGCTCCCATATATTTTTGGTAAATACCGCTTCCGTGGTGAATGTCCATCCCTCGCCCAGCTTTTTTTCCGCGGCTAATGAAGTTCTGAATACAGTGGGTAAACGAAAATCTTTTGCTACCAGGTCAATCTGTCCACGTGAATTACTGATATTCTGACCCAGGGAAGCAGCGGTGGGCTGATTAAACGGATCGGGATTAAAAGTGAACCCAACAGAAGGAGGATTTAAATCCACCCCACCGATACTGATTCCATTATTATTATAAACACCTCCAGGCCATACCAGCGGAACCCGACCGGCAAAAATTCCCATACCGCCGCGGATGGCTACTCCTTCATCAGGTATGCGATAAGTAAAACCGATACGGGGAGAAATCAACCAGCGGGGATCCATTGTTTGGCCAGAGCGGGCACCCTTTAAATCATAATACTGAGATATTTTTGCCACCGCCGTATCATTAAAGAATTTGTCTTCGCGGGGTTTGGTCAATAACTCTGTTCTATCTGCGCGGATACCCACAATCATACTAAAGTTGTCGTTTACTTTTATTTCATCTGTAAAGAAGAATCCAATGCGCATGGTCTTAAATTTGGCAGAGGCAATGGTGGCATCTCCGGTGGCATTGTCTAACAAAGAAAAAGAACGCTGGTATCTCCGGGGGGTAAGGTTATTAATGAAGTCGTTAATATTACTGTATTGATAAGTGCCAAAATTGTCGCGAACAAAAGTGTTTAATACGTCATTGAATTCATTATCTGTACCTACGCTGAATACCTGGTTGCCTTTATAAAACTTCACGATGTCCATAATGCTTAGGTTTTTTGCTTTAAGCAAATTACCAGCGGAGAAATTTTCGGTACCAAATGCAATGGTCCCAGCACCATCAAGAATACTTACCCGTGGGAACGCTTGTCCTAATGGTCCCCTGTCATCCAGTTCATTTGTATAAGTAACAAGTAACCGGTTATTGGAATTATTATTAAAAGTTGATTTTAACTCACCCGACACCGAGTGGGTTCTATTGGGGAATACATATCCATTATTATAGAAATTGATGGCTGTACTGGCGCTGGTGCTGGTATTATACCTCAATCCGTTATTGTATCGATACGAAAGGGAGAAGCGGTTGTTTTCATTTATGTTCCAGTCGATTTTGGCATTTACCCGTTCTGCTTTCACCTGTTCGGGATTATCCAAAAAACCTCCGGGCTCATAATTATATTTTGAACGAAGCAGGTTAGCCAGGTTTTCCAAACCAGTTTGGTTGGTAGTACCACGATAATCAGCAATGTTGAATGGTTGCGGCCTGGTATCCCGCTGCCATTCTGCTAAAAAGAAATAAAATAGCTTATTTTTTACCAACGGGCCTCCTAACCGGAAACCATAAGTCTTGTTGGTGAAAGGAGCAATGCGGCTTCTTTCCACTACACTCGGAAAACCAGGTTTGGGCAAAGCCACTGGTGAGCGTCCTGTAATGTTTTCATCGCGGTAATAGTACCACAATGACCCTTGTATCTGGTTTGTACCGGATTTGGTAATGGCGTTAACGGCTCCCCCGGTAAAGTTTCCGAATTGCGCATCGTAGGGAGAAAGAATAACCTGCACCTGGTCAATGGCATCTATCGAAATGGGCGCAACACCCGCCTGTCCACCGTTGGTTCCGGAAGCAGCCAATCCAAAAATATCAGTATTGTTGGCGCCATCAATAAAGAAGGAATTGTAGCGGTTATTCTGCCCGGCAAAAGCAACACCACCATCACTGGTAATCTTTGCCTGCGGGGTATATTTAAGATAATCATTAAGTCCTCTCCCCACATTGGGAAGGTTAGCAATCTTATCACGGCCGATGCTTGTTTCGGTGCCGCCCTTTCCGGAAGCAGGGGTTCTTCTTCCCGAAACGGTTACCTCGGTGAGATTAATGGATTTGTCTTTTAATTCGAAATCCTGCGATGAGTTTTCCCCAAGATTCAGATAAACATCTTCCCTCTTTTCATATTCAAATCCTACAAAGCTTACCAATATGGAGTAGGGACCGCCGGGTCGTAAGTTATATAAGTTAAATCGACCACCGGTGCGGGTTGCTACACGGTAGACGGTTCCAGTAGGAACGTGTGTAGCAGTAACGGTGGCGCCTATGAGTGGCTCCCCTTTATTTGTTTTGACGATTCCTCCAATACTACTGTTCGTTTCCTGGGCAGTAAGGGCAAAGGGAATGACGAGTAACGCAAGCAATAAGCGTACAATTCTCTTAAGCATATTAGTTTTGTTTTACAGTTGCAAAGAAAGCAAATTATGTATAAATATAGGAAACTTAATGTCAATAAAATATCAGCTAAAAAAAGCTCCGGAGGGCCAATTCCGCTTCTAAATCCTCCTTTTCTTTCCATCTAAAGCCCGTTCATAATTGCTAACTTTGGGCAAACTTTTCTGAGATGCTCAACACTATTGAAAGTGCTATTGAAGATATCCGACTTGGTAAGCTGATTATAGTTGTAGATGATGAGGATCGCGAAAATGAAGGGGATTTTATTGCGGCCGCAAAACACGCGACCCCTGAGGTTATTAATTTTATGAGCAAATATGGTCGTGGCCTGATTTGCGCCCCTTTGTTGGATGACCGCTGTGAGGAACTTCAACTGGACCTGATGGTAAATAACAATACAGCCTTGCACGAAACTGCTTTTACTGTTTCTGTTGACCTGCTCGGCCATGGCTGCACTACTGGAATATCAGCGCAGGATAGAGCTAAAACCATTCAGGCATTCATTGATCCGGCTACTAGGCCGGAGGATCTTGGCAGGCCAGGTCACATATTTCCGTTGCGTGCCAAGAAAGGAGGTGTATTACGCAGGGCAGGTCATACGGAAGCCACCATTGACCTGGCTAGGTTGGCGGGATGCGGACCCGCCGGGGTATTGGTTGAAATTATGAATGAAGATGGAACGATGGCGCGGCTTCCCCAATTAAAGGAAATTGCCAGGAAGTTTGAATTGAAAATTATTTCTATAAAAGATTTGATTGAATACCGTCTTAAAACTGATTCGCTGATTGAAGAAATTGTTCGGGTTGATATGCCAACAAAATACGGTCATTTTAAGCTCATCGCCTTCCGCGAAAAAAATACCACAAACGAACATTTAGCTCTCATAAAAGGCGATTGGAAAAAAGAAGATCCGGTATTAGTACGGGTGCACTCTTCTTGTTTTACCGGAGATATTTTAGGATCGTTGCGTTGCGATTGCGGCGATCAGCTGCACGCTGCCATGCAAATGGTTGAAAAAGCTGGTCAGGGTGTTATCCTTTATATGAACCAGGAAGGCAGGGGCATCGGGCTCGTAAATAAACTAAAAGCCTACAGGCTCCAGGAAAATGGAATGGATACGGTGGAAGCAAATATTCATCTTGGTTTCCCCATGGATAAGAGAGATTATGGTATTGGTGCCCAAATTTTGCGCTACCTGGGAATTTCCAAATTAAAATTAATCAGCAATAATCCCAAAAAGAGGGCGGGTTTGCTTGGGTATGGATTAGAAGTAACCGAAGCGGTAAGTATCGAAACGGTCCCTAATCCACATAATGAAAAGTACCTGCAGACAAAAAGGGATAAGCTGGGGCATGATATTTTGAAAGGATGAGGAAGTTTTGGTTGGTGGTTTGTAGTTTTCCGATAATCGATGTCACTGACTCATCACTTCAGTATCAATTGACGATTGAATTTTGTAATGACGGATACACTTAAAAAAAACCACAAACACCGTTCGACCAGGTCATCCGGGCGGGCACAAACTACAAACTACAAACTCTCAGTTGTTAAGGGTAGTTGACGGGATAATTTTATTTTCCGTAGAATCTGGTGGGGGAGCTTTCAGCTTTTTCTTTTTCTTATCGCTTTTAAATAGATCACCGATATATTCAAAATCGCGACGATAAGATATACCTGCTCCCGAACGATTTTGTTTTCCTGAAGCAGATTGATAATTGTAGGAATCTCGATAAAAGAAGGTTAGCAGCAATTTACCATCAGGTCTTAATTTTAATTCTGCCGTTATATCCGGGAGGAACTGCAGATTATTGGTGGCTCTTGCCTGGGCCGATGTTAATCCAAAATCAAAAGCACTCCCAAAGGTAAAAGTTAACCGTTCGTTGAATACGCTCTTTGCCAGCGAGAAATTAAGATTGGTGCGGTTGATATTAAAGTTATTACTGCTTACATTGGACAATAGGTAGGATCCATTATATAACTGCGCGTTGAAGTTTACTTTTATACTCTCATCATTAAATAATTTCTTTACAATATTGCTGAACTGTTTATTAAGTGCGCTGGAAATATAGCCGGAGATACTGCTGGAAACAATTCCCTCAAAGGCTCTTCCGCCCAATTGATTTTGGGTAGAAGTGGACCGGGGTCCAAAGCTGTTAAAGATTATAAGGAATGCTACCTGTTTGGTTAATTCGTTTTTATCCGCTTGTATATCTCTCAGCAGGTTTAATACGATCGGGTCGTTTTTCAACGGGCTGTTATCAGGCATTTCCAGGGAAAAGTCGATATCTGGTTTCATCAGCTTGCCAGTTAGTTTTGCCAGCACCTTCACCTTGCCACGGTATTTTTTGATGTATTCTATATCACCCCCCTGGGCGTATAGCTGATCTCCCAAATCACTGAATTTTACATTGTCGGCAACGTATTCTGCTAAAACATTGAGATCGGCATCACTGGCATTACCGCTCCATCGTATATAGCTGCCCACATCACCTCTAAGTACAAATGGTTTTCGCAGGAGTGACTGAAAATTAAAATTGTAATTACCCTGGTCAATATCAAATTGCCCGGTAATGTTCAACAGTCCCGCTGTGTTCGCCTGTATTTTTAAATTGCCGTGGCCAGTTGCGCTCATTACATCGTTGGTCAATTCATCGATGATTACATTCATCTTTACCAGTTTGTTTGCACTGGCGTCGAGCAATACGGTTAGTTTACTTTCCTTATCGCCCTTAATTATTTCCATCTCTCTTCCGTACGTTTTCCAAACAACAAAATCGGCTTGTCCACTCTCGCGGCTGGCACCGGATCGGATATAAAGATCGGAACTGTCGGCGGGTTCAGCCTTTATGTTCATGATCATATCCTCCATCGGCCCGCTGAAAGTGAGCGAGGCACGCGCTATTACTTTTCCATAGAATGGATCTTTACTCAGGCTGTTGGTATTTAATACGAGTAGCTTATTCGTGTTGAGTGCAAAATCAAAATCCATCTTACCGAAGGAACGATGCCGCAGCCTGCCGCGCGTTACCGCGCCGGAATTTCCCAGTGTATCTTTTAATTGGAACGAACCGAATTCAATGATGCCTTCTTTGAAATCAAAAGCGGCCTGGGGTATGAGATAAGTAACATTGGTATATCCCACCGTTAATCTCCCATCTTTCAACGCAACGTTTCCTATATAGTTTAATGATTTGGGAGATCCAACGATGCGCAGCTGACCGGTTGCCAGACCGCCTACACTACTGAAAACAGACGATAAATATCTGTTCAGCAGGTTGATTTTTGTTTCCTTAAAATTAGTAACAATATCCAGTTGCTTGTCGCTGGTACTGTCCAGCATATTATACAATCCTTTCAGATCAAAACGGTAGTCCTGGTTATCAGAAACGCCATTGAAATTTATTGCCCCTGTTTTTTGGTTGTAATTCGCACCTAGTTGAATTCTACCCACCGAATCGTCATCCAGTCTGAACTGCTCTGCTTCCCCTTTTACATCCACTTGTAATTTTCCAAAAGGATCTATTATGTCTACGGTTCCAGTTAGCAGTCCTTCCAGCCGATTCTTTTTAATCACATACGGAGTGAAGTCTCCAATGTTTATTTTTTGGAGATCTATTTTAATGTCGTTGGTATTTCCTATGTCTGATGGAGTGGTGGTAATTCGTATCTCCTGCTGCCCATTGTATATTTTTACTCCCTCGGCAGAAACCAGGTCTTTACTCAGAACGAGTTCGCCGTTTTTTTCTATGATCCAGTTTTTTCCATTGATGTCGAAGCTCGATTCATTTAAATGTATGCTCACGCCATTGCGCCTCGTATCGACTTTCGCGGAAATACTAGCGGCATTAAGTGTTTGATTGGCGCTGGTGGTAATTTTTACTTCCGATACATCGTTGGAGGAATTAATAGAAATGGCTGTTACCGGAAAGTGCAAGCTGTCGTTTATATAAATATCACCGATACCGGTTTCCAGGGAGAGGTTGCTAAGTGTTCCTGATCCTTTCAGGGTTACGTTATACAACGAAATATTTTTATAGGAAAACTGGGGGATATCCGCGTTGAGGTCCAGCAGATTTTCTTTGTTGTTGATTCGGCCGGTAATAGTGCTGTAGTTAAATCCCTTGAGGTCTTTAACAAAAAGATCGAGATATTCCTGTATGTTTTTAGTGGTAATAACAAAGCTGAAGTTTTCATTCTTAAGTATGGAACGGGAAGGTTTGATATAGCTGGGGTAATACTTATTCAAAAAAGTTTGAAACGCGGCGGGCAAATCGTTGATCGTAAATTCTCCGGCCAGTACCGCGTCCAATTCATTACTTGATACCGTGATCACTTTATTATTGTCCAGCACTTTTGACTCAACAAATAAAGAATCAAAAGCAACGCGGTTACCCTTGCGGAGGAGGTTGGCTTCGTAAATACGCGCCGTTCCCAAAAAATTATCGATAGTATTTCCGCTGAAATCAAAACGGAACTTGCCGGCAAATTCAATATCGTCCTTCGTAAGATTAATCTTTTTCAAATCTGCTTTTGCCACGGTGGCGTTGAAGTCGAATTTGGGCACTTTCTTACTGAAATCCACTAGACCGGTAAGGGTAGCATCGAGGTTGGGATCGCTGGAGGTAAGTTCTCCATTGAATAATTTTTTGGCAATAGTTCCCTTCACCGTAATATTTTGATAGTCGTAGTCGTAAGCAGTTAATTTGGAAACAATTCCATCCAATTGGGCGGTCAGGTTATTTCCACTGAACCCATTTCCGCTTACTTTCCCCTTGAAACTTATTTTTCCAATTTCGCTGGTTTCGATAAAGCGACCCAATTCAAAATTATTTGTTTGTATAGTGCCTGAGTAACTGGCGTTTCCCTTGCGCGGGAATTTCATATTAACATCACTTACAACAGTGCCCAGATTAGTCTCCATGGTTCCATAGGTTACAAAATCATTTATAAACCCGGTGAAGGTTCCTTTAAATCGCAGGTATTGCAACAGGTCAATGCGGGGTTGAGAAATCTTTTTCAATTGGGGAATTATGGCTACCACGTCTGCGTAGGTGGTGCGAAAATTGTTGGCAGCAAAGTCAATATAAGTCTTGTTAATATCAGGCAGTCCGGTCATTCGGATATTACCATTAAGATAGGTGCTGTTGCCGGCTTCAATTATCAGGTTCTTTGCCTCGAGGTTGTCTACCGTTCCCTTAATTTTTCCGTCTACCCGTATCTTCTTTTTAAGATCTCTTAATGCGGGGGCAAAATAGGCAATGTCATCACTGCTTAATTCGGCATTATTGAAATCACCCTCCAGCTTAACCCTTGATATAAATTGTTCAAAGTCGGTGAACGTATGGTACCGCAAAGCAAAGAAATTATGCAGGCGGCTACGGGAAGTTTGCAGGTTCAGTTTGGCAAATTCCATTGCTTCGGGGTGAAATCTGATTTCCGTATTGAGTTGCTTAACTTCTAATCCGCTTCTCTCTTTCGCTTGCAGGGAAACGGTAGCTGTTATAGAGTCTTTTATTAAATGAATATTCTTTAAGTTGCCGGTGATGGCATAGAAATTTATGTTGCTGCCATCAAAAAAATTGTCGGTGGGTGGTTCTCCTGCCTTGCGGGTATTAAATCGTCCATTTTGTAATCGAAGTTCATCTACCACTACATACCAGTCTTCCGGGTTCCAGCGAAGATGCCGTGGATCATTAATGATTTTTTCGTTACGGTCCGCTACTTTTACTTGCTCCGGTCGGTTACCGGTGTAATTACTTAATATGAAAATGGGATCGGCGATGGCAATCGATCGAATATGAATCTTCTTTTCATACAGGTTAACGCCATCCGCTTCCAGCTCGAAATTGGAGAAACTGATATCCTGGTCTTCGCCCCGCCATCCATCCCGCTGTATAAAGCGTACATTCTCCAACTTTATTTTTTTCAGGTCAAACTGAATTCGTTTTGAGGAGGTAGATTTCTTTCCAACGCCAAAATAATCTATGAGAAATGTATAATTCCAAACGGAATCTTTCCTGTTCAGGTGAAAGGTAGCATCTTTCAAACCCAAATTATTCAGGGTAATATTATCCTTAAAGAAAAACCAATCCGTAATATTTACCGTTATGTCGCCAGCGGACAATAAGCTGTCTTTTTGGTGGTCTTTTATCAACACCCCTTCAATGTGCATTTGGTTGAAGAGACTAAAATTCACGTGACGGATTGAAACCGTTGTCTGGAGGTCTTTAGAGAGTTTGCGGGTGACTTGAGTTACCAGCAAGTTCTGTACAAGAGAAGTTTGAACTGCCAGCCATAGCAAAATGATCAGCGCGATAAGCACCAGTAGTACCGTACGGGTTATTTTCCAAAATCTTTTCAGACAGAGTGTTATTAGCTGTAAAATTAGGTATTAAGGTTTGTTGTGCAAATACAATACCAAGCAAGGTCTTCCCCCGGTTAACAGATGCAGATGGGAAAAAGAAAACACAAATAAAATGACTGATTATGGTGAAGTTCCTTGAATGGCCCTGTTCCCGGAGTTTCTGCATTTTTTTTAACAGCTCTTTAGGAACATTTAAGCGGGCAATCGGGCCAAATTGCCCGCTTCTCCAGATTTAATTGATATTTAATGAGTCGGGGATTAGTTAGTTAAATGGTCGGTTTTTGAGGATAGCTCTTTATTAATTTGTTATTAATTCATTGTATTATTTTACCTGTTTCCTCTTTTATACATTTATTTTCGATTTTACACATTAGGTTTAGGTCTATTCTTTTGATTGTGATTACTACTGCTTATAATTTTTTGCCGGGTCTTTTATGCCTGCTGATTGATTGTAATGATGCGAATGCCCCCGGGGGATAGATAAATTTTTCCAGTCCTCCTTTTTTACCATACGCCCTATGTATACGATCTGGCCGATGTGATAGGGATAATGTGCCAATTGCCGGTTAATCGCATCCATAACACGCAGGGGCTCCTGGCGTATGGTTATTGTTTTGAAAAGGTCATTTTCGGTTAAGGAGCGCAGAGCAGTTAAAAAGCAATCCCACCCTTCTTGCCAAATTGCTGTAAGTTGTTCTTTATTGTAGGAATGGATTTCAAATTCTTCATCCCGCTGTCTCCATGATTTTTCTCCGTCTTCAGTTAAAAAATTGGTCCAGCGACTGAGCATATTTCCGCTGAGATGCTGAATGATAACAGCGATGCTATTTGATTCAGGCCCGGGTGAAAAATGAAATTGGCTATCGGATAGCTGATCGAATGTTTTTTCACCAAGGTCTTTGTAATAGAGAAGCCGCGCTATTGCGGTGTCAAGGAATTCGCTCTTGTTTTTCGTGCTCATGTGTTGATGGTTAAACCATAAAATTACCACAGGAAAATTAAAATCGGTTGGTTTCTCCCGGGCTAAAAAAATTTCATTTTTGCAGCATATCCAGTATTTTTATAATTCTGAACAACATACCAAAACAAAAAATTGCGCACATGAGAAAAAATTCATTCATCATAAGTTTATTTGTTCTGTCTGTTTCTATTATTCAGGCGCAGGAAAAAAGCAGGATGGGTTTTAAAGCGGGGGTGGGGTTTTACCGGCAGAATTATAAGTTAAATGGTGACCAGAAATACCTCGATTTTAAACCCGGTATTATCGTGGGCCTATTTAAAGAGATATCCCTGTCAGAATTTATAAATTTTCAACCTGAATTAATGTTTATAGCTATGGGTTCGAAGGATGGAGGTAATAAGAATAAAGCAAATTATATAGCTCTTCCCATGCTGTTTAATTTTCACGGAAAGAGAATAGGCTTTGTGGTAGGCCCCCAGGCAAGTTTATTGCTAAATGCAAAGATGGTCGATGAATTTAATGGATCTGAAGATGTAAAAGAACAGTACAAATCAGTTGATTTAGGCGCCATAGCGGGCGTAGAATTGTCCTTTGCGAAAAATAACCGGGGCATGGCCGGGGTTCGTTACCAGGCAGCTATCAATAACGTTTGGAAAGATTCGCCTGCAAGGAGTTTCATAAGAAATACCGGCGCTCAAGCTTATATCGGATTTCGTTTTTGACAATACTAACTATATAATAAAACCGTCTCGCAATCAACTGGGCGGTTTTATTTTTAGCGTAATAAAAAATTGATTATGATAAAAGGAGACTTAAATAATTTTTGAAAAACGCTCCTTTCGCTCCGGCCGTTTTTGTTTTATTCTTCTCTGCCTCCGAATCAAATTATTCTACGCTTTAGGATTTAGATTCTGTATTTTACATTTTACATTTTATATTCTCTTCTTGCTTCTCAGTACCCCGCTGCATGATCGTCGCCGCGTTTATCACCTACGGCCTCTATTCTGCCATCCGGTAAAATGAGAATTAATTCTGTTCTTCCAATTTGACCACGACTGCTGACCTTGTATCCCATCTTTTCTAATTCGCTGCGGACCGATGGTGAAAAATCCGGTTCAACATAAATTACATCTGGTAACCACTGGTGGTGGAATTTTGGTTTGTTTACAGCGTCAAAAGCATTCATACCGAATTCCAGTATATTAATCAACGTTTGAAAAACGGATGTAGTAATGGTAGTGCCGCCAGGTGTTCCTACAACGAGATAAGGTTTATTGTCCTTTAATACAATGGTGGGCGTCATAGAACTTAACATACGTTTGCCAGGGGCCACCGCGTTAGCATCGGCTCCAACGGCCCCGTACATATTGGGTACGCCGGGCTTTACACTAAAATCATCCATTTCGTTATTTAATAAAAAGCCTGCCCCTCCCACCACGGTTCTGCTTCCATACCCGCCATTTAGGGTAGTGGTTACCGCAACAGCATTGCCATCCTTGTCGTATATACTCAGGTGGGTGGTTTCTTCGCTTTCAGCAATGATACCGGCAACGATTTCCTTACTGTTGCCCGCCCGCGATGCATCATAATCTTTCATGCGTTCTTTTATGTATGCTTCGCTGGTTAGCTTTTTTACCGGCACTTTATAAAAATCAGCATCGCCCAAATATTTTGCGCGGTCTGCATAGGCCCTGCGTTCTACCTCTGTAATTAGTTGAACAGATTGCGTCGTTTGAAAGCCATAAGATTTTATAGGACGGTCCTCAATCATTTTCATCATTTGAGGAAGCAATATGCCTCCGCTGCTGGGCAAGGGCATGGTAAGGATACTAAATTCTTTATATGCAAAAACTTCCGGTTGCCTGAATTTGACCTCGTAATTTTTTAGATCATCGTAATTGATAATGCCCCTGCCTCTCACCATTTCTTCTACAATCAGCCTGGCTGTTTCTCCCTCATAAAAGCCTTTTTGCCCGTTATCGCGGATACGTATTAATGTTTTGGCAAGATCTTTCTGAATCAAGCTGTCCCCCGCTTTCCAGCCGCCTGTTTTTACAAATGCGGGAGTAACCGTATTTAGTTTTTTAAACTCAGCCTGGGTAGCAGTCAGGCTGCGTGCCTCAGCAGCTGTTATGGCAAATCCATTTTCAGCCAGGTCAATAGCTGGTTGAATCAATTCTTTAAAAGGTAATTTTGCATATTTGTGCGAAGCAAATAAACCCGCGATCGTTCCCGGTACGCCGGAGGCGAGATGTCCGTTTTGACTTAAGTTTACTTGCGCGTTTCCTTTATCGTCGAGATACATATCCCGGTGGGCGAGTCCAGGCGCCTTTTCACGATAGTCTAATGTAATATTAGTTCCATCAGATAATCGGGCTACCATAAATCCACCCCCGCCAATATTTCCGGCTCCAGGATATACTACAGCCAGTGCCAGTTGTGTTGCAATGGCGGCATCAATTGCATTGCCCCCTTTTTTCATTATTTCTAACCCCACTTTACTGGCAAGCGGATGTGCCGTTACCACTGCCCCATTAATACACTCTACCTTTTTTTCAATGCTATACTTAAACGGATTGAAGGAGGTAGAAGTAGTAACAGATTTTTGTGTTTTACACGATACCTGAACAACCAGTAAAATGAGGGAAATGCGAAGTAATAATTTCATGAAATAAAATTATAATAAGCGCTAAAATTAGGAAAGATTCATTACCTGCAAATTGCTTATTTTTAAACTTGTTTTAGGAAAAAACTATATCTTTCCAGCCGGTCTGATATGCCTGTGAACCGAATATATTCAACCCAAACTGAGTCAGCTTATGAGAAAATTTATCTACACGATTCGTAGAGCAGGTTTCTATGCAGTTTTAATGCTTGCTTTTCAAATGGCCTCTGCTCAAACTACCGGAACTGTTAAAGGAAATATTAAGGACGTTAATGGTAGTCCGCTAAGCAGTGCTTCTGTTACCATTGAAGGCCAGCGGGGTGGAACACTATCCGACGCATCTGGTAATTATTCAATTAAAGTAAAACCCGGAACATATACATTATTGGTAACTTATGCAGGCACCACGCCACAACGTTTCCAGGTTACGGTTGCGGCAGGTCAAACGGTTGAACAAAATTTAACTATAAATGTGACTTCCGAGCTGAGCGAAGTAGTAGTTACCGGTTCACGTTCCCGTCAACCTCGCAGCAAGCTTAATACGGTGGTACCGGTTGATGTAATCAATGCCCGGGAAGTGAAGCAATTTGCACAGGCTGATATCTCACAGATGCTTACTTATGTCGCTCCTTCTTTTCAGTCTTCCCGTCAAACTATTTCTGATGGTACCGATCATATTGATCCGGCTGGTTTGCGTGGTTTAGGTCCCGATCAAACCCTGGTACTCGTTAACGGAAAGCGCCGGCATAATACGGCGTTAGTTAATATCAATGGCACGGTGGGTCGTGGTTCTGTAGGAACAGATATGAATACCATTCCTGCCTCTGCAATTGAACGTATTGAAGTCCTTCGCGATGGTGCCGCGGCCCAATATGGATCTGATGCTATTGCGGGGGTAATAAACATAGTGCTGAAAAAGAATTATAAAGGCTTGAATATTTCCGGCATGCTGGGTCAAAATTTCACTAATATGCCTTATGCAGGGGGCGTAAAAATTGAAGACGGATTAAACCGCCAGATAGATTTAAGCGGAGGTTGGGGTTGGAAGAATGGAGCCTATTTTAATGTAAGCGGCCAATGGTTAAAAAGAGACAATACCAACAGGAGTGGTTTCGATAATATTCCGCTTATTTATTATGGAAATGGAGGAGGCTTACCCGGATCGGCTGCTATTCCTCCGGGTATAACCCCCAATGATTATTATCGCTGGCTTATGGATTTGGATAGAGGAACAGTAAATCAAAGAGGATACAATCGCCGCAATATTGTGGCTGGTAATTCTTCTAATATCAACACGGGTGTTTTTGTGAATACCGGAATGCCCATTTCGAAAAATATTAATTTCTATCTTACCACCGGATATTCTCATCGAACCGGAGAGGCCAGCGGTTTCAGCCGCAATCCAAACTCCTGGAGCCAGCAGCCTGTATTGGCAAACGGACAACGATTTTATTTTGATGGATTCTTACCCCAAATTCATACCCGCCTTATAGATTATTCGGTAATTGCAGGGTTAGATATTAAAGTGGGAGAGTGGAACCTGGATATCAGCAATACCCGCGGAGAAAATACTCTGCGATATGATATAGAAAATACAGGCAACTCTTCATTACCTGCCTCCAACAATGTGCAAACAAAGTTTTATGCTGGTACATTAGGGTTCCTGCAAAACACCATTAATGTAGGACTGGACAGGAAGCTTGACCTGGGCGCCAGCCGTTCCTTTAATATTGCTTTTGGAGGTGAATACCGCTTTGAACGTTTTTCCATCGGAGCGGGGGATGCTAATTCTTACATAAATGGGGGCCGTCAATTTCAACCCGATCCAATCCCGCCTTATCCAAATACATCAGGGTATTTCACATTCAGTCCGGGTACCGCCGTTTCCGGATCGCAGGTCTTTCCCGGGTTTCAACCAACCGATGCCGTTACTGCAAACAGGAATATTTATGCAGCGTATGGCGACCTGGAATACCGAACCCGGAAATTTGTATTGGGTGGCGCATTGCGGTATGAAACTTATGATGAGTTGCAGTTTAATTATGACAATGTGAGTGGTAAGCTGGCTGCCCGTTACGATATTACCGAACAGTTTGCCGTTCGGGCATCAGGAAGCACCGGCTTCCGGGCTCCTTCCTTACACCAGCGATATTTTCAGAATACGTCTACCCAGTTTGTAGCCGGCTTGCCTTCCCAGGCTCTAACGGCCAACAATTACAACCCGATTGTGCGAAATGCGTTTGGGATAAAAAGCCTGACCCCCGAAACATCTAAAAGCCTTACAGCCGGAGTGGTTGGAAATATCAGTCCCAATACTTCTTTTACTGTAGACGCTTATTTTATTCGAATTGATAATCGGATCGTTCTATCTTCTCAATTCAACCGAAGCAACCCGCTAGTAAATTCCATCCTTACCAGTAACGCCGTAGATCCAACAATTAATGCATTGCAGTTTTGGACCAACGCGGTAAATACAGAAACAAAAGGAGTGGATGTGGTAATCACTCAACGATTCCGCCTCGGTACTGGTAATGCTACTTTATCACTGGCTGGAAACTATAACAACAATACGGTGGTGGGCCCCATTAAAACCAATTCAGTCATTGATGATGGAAGTAACAATCCAAGTGTAACGGATGCATCTAAAAATCCGGCTAACGACCTGCGAACCGCGTTATTCGATCGCCTGCAGCGGTCACGCATTGAAGTAGCACAACCAAAAACAAAAATCAATCTAACTTTCAACTACGATTTACGTAAGTATAATATTTTATTACGTACTGTTCGCTTTGGAGAAATAACCACATTAAATGCAGCGGATCCTGCATTGCGCAATTCCGCCACCGGAGCTTATTGGAACGATGTGGGTCTTGGTACCGATCAAACCTTCAGTGCTAAATGGACCACCGACCTGGTACTTACTTATAAGGCCTGTCCTGGTTTAAATGTGTCGTTTGGCGCTAATAATCTTTTTGATGTGTATCCCGACAGAATATTTGTAGACCCCCGAAATGATCCCAATGCTTATTATAATGCGCCAGTTGCTTCTTCACTGGGAGTAAATAAAACTACCGGTGGCCATAATGCGGGTCGCGATTTATCGAATCGCGGACGATTTCTTTTTTCCGCTAACCAGTTTGGTTTTAACGGACGCTTCCTGTTTGCCAGGTTAAGTATCGATGTTTTTGAATTAGGCAAATGTGTTAAAAAGCCAGTGAAAGTAGTTCCGCCTCCACCTCCTCCACCTCCTCCAAAAGATTCCGATGGAGACGGGGTACCCGATGATTTGGATGGATGCCCAACTGTACCTGGTCCGAGGGTATTGAATGGATGTCCTGACAAAGATGGGGATGGGGTAGCTGATAAAGACGATGCCTGCCCCGATGTGGCAGGACCGAAAGTATTCAATGGTTGTCCGGATAAGGATGGTGATGGAATCGAGGATTCAAAAGACAAATGCCCCGATACATACGGCGTGGCTAAATACGATGGTTGTCCTATTCCGGATAAGGATAATGACGGCTTGGCTGATGACGAAGATCGTTGCCCCGAAACGGCCGGTCCCGTGGCAAATTTCGGTTGCCCCCGATTGGAAGAAATGAACTTTAATGCAAAACAGGTAACCTTTGTAACCGGTAGTTCCAAACTAACCAAACAGGCCACTAAAGAATTGGATGAACTGGTAGTTATTATGAATAAATATCCCAAGCTGGGTATTAATGTAGATGGACATACCGACAATACCGGTAAGCCGGATAAGAACCTGGCGTTATCCCAGGCCCGTGCTGACGAAGTGAAAAATTACCTGGTGGCTAAAGGAATTGAAACAGCGCGTTTGACAGCAACCGGCTATGGCCCCGATAAGAATATAGCGGATAATAAAACGGCAGCCGGACGTGCGCAGAACAGAAGGGTAGAGTTTAGTGTAAGGAATTAATTTTTTTATACATGCGAAGTGAAGAACGTCCCGGAGGGAATGCTCTTCGCTTTTTTATTTTAGTAATAATAAAGGCTAGGGAAGAATCTAAAGTAGTTGCTTTCTAAACAAATTAAAATAAGGAGAGTTGATTAGTGCATGGCACGGGGGATTTCTTAAACGCTTTACTTTTGGAAACAGTAGTGGATTGAATTTCATAAACAGCCGTTTCTTTATACCGGGAAGCTACAATGATTTCGGTATTGCCGGAATGCCGGGTAAATAGTTGCCTCACCTTTTCCATCGTATTATTATTCTGAGAAAGATGGGATAAAATGAGATGACTTAACTGGATTCCCTGGTATTTCATAAATAATCCAAGCGCCTGGTCATTAGATAAATGTCCTTTATTTCCCCGAATCCTCTTTTTTAAGTGCAATGGATAGGTCCCGTTTTCCAGCATTTCTTCACAATAATTACTTTCCAGGAAGGCCGCATGGCAATAATTAAAATGACGGATCAATTCTTTACAGCAATGACCAATATCTGTAAAAACGCCTACATGGGTTTGTTGATCCGACACCACAAAACTAACTGGTTCAGTAGCATCGTGAAATTTATTAAAGGAAATAACTTCCAATGACCCGATAGTCACTTTATCCGGAGCTTTGATAATGCGAACAAGGTCAGGATTAACGGGCAAGGGAATATTTTTTAGTGTTCCTTCCGTGATATATACAGGCAATTGATATTTTTTAGACAATGCCGGAATACCGGTAATATGATCGGAATGTTCATGTGAAACAAAAATAGCTTTGACAGTGGTCATAGAAAGAAGCAAGCGATTCATCCGTTTCTCCGTTTCGCGGCAGGAGATACCCGCATCAATCAATACAGCTTCTGATCCATTACCAATATAGTAACAGTTTCCATTGCTACCCGAGTTGAGAGAGGCGATATAAAGTGACATATGGATTCAAAAATAGGAATTGTTACGGAGAGGAGAGGGTGCTGGATTCAACTCGTCGACTTTATTTTTTTGTGAAGAAGTTGGATAATTGCAGAACGAGTTTATGCAACACTCCATTTTTTTCGTTAATCCTTCGCTATCCTTCTTCCTAATATCAATTTTAGTATTCTTTGATTGGAATAATTGTTCAAGCCAAATAACAGACCACCGCTCACTTCCCAAAGTGGCCATAAGTAAAGATCAATCATAGGTCCCAGTAAATGTTCCTGTTGGTTCCAGGGCTGAAGTTTCTTAAAAGTTCCCAATGAGCTATAATATTCAATTCCCACTCCCCATTTTTGCAGAAAAGTATAAACTGTCTTAAACTGCGGTGAAATGACCCATTGCTTATTGTCGCCAGTGAGTACGAAACCAATGTTAGGGTTCAAAGCGAAATACCAGTTATTAATTGTTTTATCTATGATAGGTCTTAATTCTCCTTCCCAAACAAAACCTGTTGTATCGTTCGGCCGGAAAAATCCAAATTCTGCAGACAGGCTTGCTCCTATTTTCCATTTCCATTCCTGGGGTATAGTAACTCTTGGCCGGATATGAGTTCCCTGGTACTGATACCCGCCTCCCTTCGGCGCAATTCCGGTGAAAATATAGATACCGAATTCAAGATTTTTTCCAAAACCATGTGTAATCTCCAGCGTTTCATTGGTCCAATGGGCCAGTGAACGATCGGTAAGTTGGTTGCTTCCTCTGAACGTGTAATTACTGTGCAATTCAAAAATGGTCCACTTGTTTTGTATGGTAGGCGAAGCATACACCTGAATTTCATTATCCGCCTGTGCAAGTGCGAAAATTGTTATGAATAAAAATAAACTGGTTAGTTGGTATTGCATGTAATAATGATAGTGAGGAGGAAAGTTTGAAAGTCCGGAATTCGGAGAGCCAGGAATAATCGCTCTGTAATATAAAGGATTATTTTTTCTTTACGACTTCCCGTCTTTCGACTATTTAAATACCACTCATCCACATCGCAGGATCGTCCCTTTTTTGTTTTGTGTTCATTGCTTACATTCACCACTCAATATTTTATTTTAGTTATGAAGAAAATGTTTATTTCACTGGCCGGCGTACTGTTCTGTATAAATGGGATGACCCAGGTAAAATCTCCCGAACAATTTTTGGGATATAAATTGGGAGCACGTTATTCCCCGCATTACAAAGTGGTAAATTATTTTAAGCAGGTAGCCGAAAATAGTACCGGCACGGTAAAGTTGGAACAATATGGTTCCACCAATGAAGGACGTCCATTGTTGCTGGCCATTATTTCCTCTTCAGACAATATTTCTAATTTAGAAAATATTCGCAAAAATAATTTACGGTTGGCCGGAATAGCAATAGACAAAACACCCGGCAGTGAAAAAGGTCCGGCCATTGTATGGTTAAGCTATAATGTACATGGAAACGAAACTTCTTCCTCCGAAGCAGCCATGATGACGCTCTGGGAGCTGGTAAACCCGGGTAATACAAAAAGTAAAGAATGGTTGAAAAATACAGTGGTGATAATTGATCCCTGCATTAACCCCGATGGCCGCGATCGGTATGTAAACTGGTTTAACTCGGTAGTGGGAAAGATAGCCAACCCGCAGCCATTTTCCCGCGAGCATTCAGAACCCTGGCCCGGTGGAAGATCCAATCATTATTATTTTGATCTCAACCGGGATTGGGCCTGGCAAACGCAGGCAGAAACACAACAGCGAATCGCGCGCTATAATGAATGGTTGCCCCAGGTGCATGTTGATTTTCATGAGCAAGGGTACAATGAACCTTATTATTTCGCTCCCGCGGCAGAACCTTATCACGAAGTAATTACTCCCTGGCAAAGGGATTTTCAAACGATGATCGGAAAAAACAACGCGAAGTATTTTGATGCGAACGGCTGGTTATACTTTACCAAAGAACGATTCGATCTTTTTTATCCTAGTTACGGGGACACTTACCCAACTTATAAAGGAGCCATTGGTATGACGTTCGAGCAGGGGGGGCATAGCCGCAGTGGTGCCGCAGTTATCAATGAAGATGGTGATACACTTACCTTGCTCGATCGGACTAACCATCACTTTACTACCGGGATGTCAACGATTGAAATTACTTCTGCGAATGCCGCCCGCGTAGTAAAAGAATTTAAAACTTATTATGACATGGCTCGTACGGCTCCTTCAGGGGAATACAAAGCGTATATTATTAAGGCAGATGAAAGTGACCGGCTGGATCGCTTGAAAAAATTACTCGACCGTAATGCGATCGAGTGGAGCTATGCTTCTCCAGCCTCTTATTCAGGCTTTAATTATTTTAATTCTAAAACTGAGAATTTCAAAACAACCGATGGCGACATGGCTGTTAATACCAATCAATCAAATTCTAATTTGATAAAAGTGCTGTTTGAACGAAATTCAAAGATCAGCGACTCAGCTACCTATGATATTACAGCCTGGTCGATGCCATTTGTTTTTGGGTTGAATGCCTATGGATTGCCTACTTATATTACAGCTGTTACTAAAACTGCTCCCCGGCTTTCTGTTGCGGTTCAGCCGGTATCCTCTGCTGTTAGTGCTTTCGCAGCTCGATGGAACGGTATGGGCAGTGCAAAATTTTTATCTGCCTTATTAAAGAAAGGAGTTAAAGTGCGATACGCTGAGCAGCCTTTTGCTGCCCAGGGCATCAACTTTGAAAAAGGAACCTTAATTATCACCCGCACCAGCAATACTTCATTTGGTAATGATCTGGAACAAATAATAAAAGAGGTGTCACTCTCGTCGGGGCAGGGATATTTCTCCCTTCAAAGTGGCTTTGTAGAGAAGGGCTTTGATTTCGGATCCGACAAAGTCCGCATTATTCATGCACCAAAAATTACTTTGCTGGCCGGAGAGGGAGTTTCCTCATTAGGTATGGGAGAGATCTGGCATTTCTTTGACACCCAACTAAACTATCCTATTAACATTGTATGGCTAAATGATTTAAATAAAAGTATATTGAAAGAAACAGATGTACTTATTTTGCCCGATGGTAACTATCGTTTTCTTTCCGACAAATCCATGAGTGAAGTATTAAAAGATTGGGTCAGTAGCGGGGGGAAAATCATAGCGATAGAAAATGCCGTTACGCAAATGGCCCGTAACGATTGGGGCATTAAATTAAAAACTAACGATGATAAAAAAGACGAAAAGAAAGATGATTATAATTTGTTGCGCCGGTACGAAGACAGGGAACGAGATTTTCTTCCCAATTATAATCCAGGGTCCATTTATAAAATAGAATTGGACAATTCGCATCCGCTGGCATTTGGTTATCCTGGCTATTATTATACGCTTAATCAGGACGATAATGTGTATGAATTCATAAAAGAAGGGGGATGGAATGTAGGGGTTATCAAAAAAAATGCACAGGTTTCCGGATTCGTAGGATCAAAACTTAAAGAGAAATTAAAAGATGGGTTGATCCTGGGTGTTCAAAATATGGGTCGCGGCAATATAATATACCTGGCCGATAATCCCTTATTCCGAAGCTTTTGGGAAAATGGAAAGCTGTTGTTTTGTAATGCGGTGTTTATGGTAGGGGAGTAGGGAGGAAAGTCAGATAGAAAGTGTAAAATGAAGAATGAAAGATGAAGAATGAAAAACAAAAGAACTTTCGGCCCTGTCTTTCATACTGCCAAAGGTGGAAATAAGAGAATAGCAAAACCTGATTATGAATTTGAAAATATCTGCTGAACAAGTACGTTTTGCCTTCCGGATCCCCTTCGCCTATCCTGTAAAGTAAACAAATGGAAGCTTCGGAATGACCCGTTAAATTATACCAGCGGCGTATTATTCGCTCTACATTTGCTTTAACTTGAAACCTATTATATTTTTTCCCGAACATTGCAGTATGAAGAAACTGTTTTTTGCCGGATTATTATTGTCTCTCTCTATTAACCTGTATTCTCAGAAATTGGGCAATAGAGAATTAATTCAGCTAAGATCCTTCATGCAGGGAAACTTCATCAGTGAACAACAGTCGGTGACTGATACCTCCTTTTTAGCCGTTACCTTACATATGAAACAGGTATGGCCCAAGCGGAAAGACGGATACTGGTTGTCTGTAGAACAGGCGATAGCTCAAACGCAGGATAAGGGTTACCGCCAGCGGATTTATCATTTGTACCTGCAGGATGATTCTATTTTGATGAGCCAGGTTTTTGAATTTAAATATCCCTCGGTCGTCGCAGGTTGGTGGAAAGAGGCCAAACGATTTGAGTCATTGAAATTCTTTGCTCTTAGCAATCGCGCCGGGTGTGAAGTATATATCCGTAAAAATAAGAAAGGGCAGTTTATTGGATCTACAGAAGGGAAAGAGTGCAGTCGTGTACTCTGGGGTGCAGGCTATGCAACCAATGAAGTAATTATTGATAAAGCCGGTATCCGTTCCTGGGATCGGGCATGGAATGCCGACCCGCAGCAGGTATTGGGCGCAGTATAAGGTCCTTATATTTTTAAGAAGCTACCTAAATAATCTTTGATGTTTTATTGTTTTAAACTTGCGTTCATGGGAAGACTTTTATTTTTTGTTGCCGGTTTTCTATTAATTCAAAATCTGAATGCACAAACACCCCTGGCTTATACGTCGGCTGATATTTATATTCAATTAAAAAAATTAAATGTACTTGGTACGGTTTTATATGTTGCCGCTCATCCTGATGATGAAAATACCCGCTTATTGGCCTGGCTTTCCAAAGAGAGATTGTACCGAACCGGTTACCTTTCGATAACGCGAGGGGATGGCGGTCAAAATCTTATTGGGGATGAACAGGGCATCGACCTGGGATTGATTCGCACGCAGGAGTTGCTTTCAGCGCGGCGCATGGATGGAGCTGAGCAATTTTTTACGAGGGCTTACGATTTTGGTTTTAGTAAAACAACCGCGGAAGCTTTTGCCAAATGGAACAAGGAAAAAATACTGAGCGATGTGGTATGGATCATCCGTAAGTTTCAACCAGATATTATCATTACCCGGTTTCCTGAAGACGCAAGAGCTGGTCACGGACATCATTCTGGTTCTGCTGTGCTGGCGCATGAAGCATTTATGGCTGCAGCAGACTCTAATCGTTTTCCCGAACAATTCAAGTATGGGGTGCAACCCTGGCAGGCTAAAAGAATTGTTTGGAATACGTTCAACTTTGGCAATACTAATACTACCAGTGAAGATCAATTAAAGATAGATGTAGGAGCTTATAATGCTATCCTTGGAAAAAGTTATGGCGAAATAGCCGCTGAAAGCCGCAGCCAACACAAAAGCCAGGGTTTTGGTGTGCCGGCCAGTCGGGGTATACAGTTAGAATATTTTACTCCGTTAGAAGGAAACGTAGCCAAAACGGATATAATGGATGATATAATAACGTCATGGGCAAAGATACCCGGGGCTGAAAAAGTCAGTGCTATGATTGAAGACATCCAGCGCAATTATTCTTTATCCAAACCTGAGATATCCGTTCCGGCCTTAGTTGCATTGTATAAAACATTACAGCAATTGCCTGAAAGCAACTGGAAAATAAAGAAGCTGGAAGAAACAAAGCGTATTATTGAACAATGCAGCGGACTTTGGCTCGAAGCAACGGCCAATAATGAATATGCGGTGCAGGGAGATTCAATTCGGATTTCAATATCTATAAATAACCGGAGCGGTGCCGCTGCACAAATAGTAAAAGTTACGGCAGAAGGGATGGATTCGGTAATGAATCAACCACTGGCGAGGAATAAAAATTACAATTTTGTAAAGCCCGTATTTGTTCCCGTGGGTAAAGCTATTACCCAGCCCTATTGGATGGAACAAAAAATGGAAGAGGGTTCTTTTGTGGTAAATGATCAGTCATTAATAGGTATGCCGCAAAATAATGCTTCCTATTTGGTGGACTTTGATCTCATAATAGAGGGCCAGCCGTTGAGGTTTTCAAAACCTGTCCAATATAAATATACCGACCCCGTAAGAGGAGAACTATATCAGCCATTGGTGGTGGTGCCCTCGGTGGCTATTTCCACAGATCCAAGTATTGTGATATTTCACAAGAATGTGGAGGAAAAAGCGGATATAACCCTGAGAGTAAAGGCTCATCGGAATTTCAGTAACTATTCAATAAAAGTTACTGAGCGTATGCGTACGCAGCAAAATAGTCAAACAGACACCAGCTTCAATCTTGCCAGGGGGTTGACCAAAGATTATCTTTTCAGCATTAATAATAGTTTATTTAAAGAACAGGACCAGGATTATGTGCAGGCCTTTACTGAGTTGAAAAATGGAAAGGAAGGGCAGCCGGCTTATTTAAATGTAACAAGTATTAAATACGACCATATTCCTCACATTCATTATTTCTACCAGGATGCCATTAAAGTGTTGAATATGGATCTGAAAACAGCCGGGAAGAAAATTGGTTACCTCGAAGGAGCTGGTGATAAAGTGGTCATTGCGTTGCAGCAGATGGGATACGAAGTAACGGTGCTTAAGGAAAAAGATTTAACGCCCGGTTACCTTAAACAATTTGATGCTGTAATTACTGGTGTACGAGCGTATAATGTAAATGAATTTATGGCGGCCAAATATGAAGTGCTGATGAATTATGTAAAAGAAGGGGGCAACCTGGTTGTGCAGTACAGTACGAATAACTTTATCAGCAATGTTCGTTCTAAGATCGGTCCCTATGCGTTTACGATATCCCGTAACCGGGTAACCGATGAAAAGGCACCCGTGAAGATATTACTACCAGAGCATGCCGTATTGAATTATCCCAATAAAATAACAGCCGCTGATTTTGACGGATGGCTGCAGGAACGCAGTGTATATAATGCGGACCAACTGGATATTGCTTATGAAACTCCTTTATCGATGGCCGATCCCGGAGAGGAGGAGCAAAAAGGAAGCCTGATCATTGCCAATTATGGGAAGGGTAAATTTGTATACACCGGTTTGGTGTTCTTCCGGGAACTACCTTACGGTATACCGGGTGCTTACCGCCTGCTTGCTAATATTATTGCCTTAAACCGTAAGAAAGGATTTTGATGAGTGAACGTTCAAAAGTAAATCCGAGGGTGGCGTTTGCCATAGCCGTTTTTTCTGGTGTTATCATTGGAAAGTTGATTAAAAAATTCGCCCTGGGATTACTGGTAGGCGTTTTGATCAGCCTGTTATATGTATTAATAGTAAGCGCTAAAAGAAGGAAATGAATCAACCAGACAACAAAGTGGAAAAACCCCCATTATTCAAAAGCTGGAAGGGATGGTACTGCCTGGTAATCCTGTTCCTTTGTGCACTCATCACTTTCTTTTATTTCTTTACTAAAATGTTTGCATGATATTTTCCGGCTTAGATTGGGCGGTTTTGGTAGCAACCCTGTTGCTGATTATCGCTTACGGAATATACAAGAGCCAATCTTCACATAACCTGAGTGGTTATTTTTTGAGCGACCGGCAAATGCCCTGGTGGTTAATACTGCTGAGCATAATGGGTACGCAGGCCAGTGCGGTAACCTTTCTGACTGCCCCGGGGCAGGCCTACACCGATGGAATGCGTTTTGTGCAATACTATTTCGGGTTACCCATTGCCATGGTTATACTGTGCGTTACCCTGGTTCCCATATTTCATCGGTTGAAAGTATATACGGCGTATGAATACCTTGAGCAACGATTTGATTTAAAAACAAGAACGCTTACATCATTCTTGTTTTTAATATCCCGCGGGTTGTCAACCGGTATCAGTGTGATTGCTCCTTCTATTGTATTGCATAGTTTGCTGGGCTGGAACTTCTATATTACCAATATTGCCATGGGTGGATTACTGATCATTTATACTACAGCGGGTGGGGCAAAAGCGGTTGCATATACTCAACAGGTACAGTTTATAATTATTTATGCTGCCATGTTTGTGGCCTGCTGGTACGCTATTGACATGTTACCCGAAGGTGTGGGGGTGGTAGATGCGCTGCGTATAAGTGGTAAGGCCGGTAAGCTTAACGTTATTACAACCGGAGTAACTAATGGATCGTTTGATTGGAAGGACAAATACAATATATGGAGCGGTCTTATTGGTGGACTTTTTCTGGCGCTCAGTTATTTCGGAACGGATCAAAGCCAGGTGGGACGCTACCTTACAGCGAAAAGTGAAAAAGAAAGTAAAATCGGGTTGCTGTTGAATGGGTTAATAAAAGTGCCCCTGCAGTTTTTTATTTTATTGATCGGAATCTTTGTTTTTTCATTTTACCAGTTTTATAAAGCGCCTGCTTATTTTGATCTTGCCCAGGAAGAAGTACTGAAGAATAGTGCTTATTCAGCGGAGTATGATATCGTTACTATTCGGTATGATAAGTTGCAGGATGAAAAAAAAGTTACTGCGGTGGAGCTTGCTGCTGCCTATAAACTGGAAGACAAGAATAAGATTAGAGGGTTAGAAAATAAATTGCAGTATCAACAATCCGAGGGCCAGCAGATACGTGACTCTATAAAGGAATTGGTGAAAAAGGTCAACCCTGAGTCTGATGGGAAAGATACAAATTATATATTCCTCCGCTTTGTAGGGGATTCTTTACCTAAAGGTTTGATCGGGCTGATCATCGCTATTATTTTTTTAGCGGCCTGGGGTAGCATAGCGGCAGCCTTAAATTCATTGGCATCCTGTACCATGATTGATTTTCATAAAAAATTTTCTAAAAAACAGTTAACAGAAGAAGAGGAATATCGTTGGTCGAAATGGTATACGATTGGCTGGGGAATTTTTTGTGTAATCATTGCACAGTTTGCTTATAATCTTGGCAATAGTTTAATTGAAGCGGTGAATATTTTAGGTTCCTGGTTTTATGGAACTATCCTGGGAATCTTTCTCGTTGCTTTTTATATGAAGCGGATCAAGAGTAATGCAGTTTTTATAGCGGCGATTGTGTCCGAACTAATAGTTATTGCCGTATATTTTGCCGATATCATTTCTTTCTTATGGCTAAATGTAATCGGAGCGATGGGGGTAATTATTTTTTCCGGGCTATTTCAAATGGTCTTACCCAGACCTGGTAATGTACCACACAAAACATAAACAGTCATATATAGGTTGGTGCTGTCCGTTTTACATTTTATATTTTGCGTTTTACATTCTAAATTTAATTGGCATCTCTTCACCCTTTCATCTTTTCCATCATTTTCTCTACCAGTTTATATGTAGCGGGGCAATACTCAATATTTTGTTTAAATACATGGATGTATTGAGACATATGTCGTTTTGTATGATGGGGGAAACCGGAACAATCGGCTGGCCTCACCTCATAAATGGAACAGAAATTAGTTTCAAGATTGAGGAACTGGCAAGGTACTGATTTGTTAAGCCAATCGCCCTCCTGGTCTTTTCGCAACCATTTCGCAGCAAATGAATCCGGAGTCATTTGGAGGTGAGCAGAAATCCGCCGGATATCTGTTTTTGAATAAGTAGGCGACATGGTTTTACAGCAATTGCCGCAGCCCAGGCAGTTAATTTCTTTCCATACTTCTTTATCTGTTGCAAGGGCTAATCCATCCAGTCCGCGGGGAGGAACTTTTTTGAGCTTTGTTAAGAAACGATTGTACCGCAATTTATTTCTTTTCACTTTTTGCCGGAACGACCTCAGGTTGATATGCATGCTTATGTATTAGAAAGAATTTTAAAGGTATATTTAAATTTACTGCAAAGGGCCTATCATTTCCGCGGCGGGTCTCCATAGTTGGTGTCCCCATGGTTGCTGTCCCCACCAACCATCCATAAATGTAATGGGTGTCCCCACCAACCATACCCACTCAAAATTACTGAATTCAACCCCTTAATAACAGCAACTGCATTATAATCTCTAACCACATTATCTTTACCAGTACAACAATTAATGTTTTCAATTAAGAACCGGGAACAATTCATGTGGGAGCCATATAAGAAAGGATACAAAGCGTGGTTACAATTAGAAAAATCTCTTTCCGATAATTCGGTAGAAGCGTATTTGCGCGATATCGAGAAGCTTACCCAGTTCCTGCAGGATCAACCACCACTAAAGTCACCGGATAAAATAGATTTGAAGGATCTGCAGCATTTCATAAAATGGATTGCGGAACTGGGAATGACCGCTTCCTCGCAGGCGAGAATAATTTCCGGAATCCGTTCTTTCTATAAGTATTGTTTAACAGAAAATATAACCACGAAAGACCCCACGCTTTTATTGGAAGCACCCAAACTAAAAAGAAGCCTGCCCGATGTATTAACTTATCAAGAAATCGAACAGATCATCGCCCAAATTGATTTAAGTAAACCGGAAGGGGGTAGGAATAAAGCCATCCTGGAAACGCTGTATGGTTGCGGTCTTCGGGTAAGTGAGTTGGTTAACCTCAAAATTTCCCAAATATATTCCGAGGTTGGGTTTATCCGGGTAATTGGTAAGGGAGATAAGGAGCGGCTGGTACCTATAGGAAGTACGGCCATTAAGTATATCGATATTTATAAAAAACAAATAAGGGTTCACGTGGCCCCTAGGCCGGGGCAGGAAGACATATTGTTTTTAAACAACCGCGGTTCCCAGTTATCCCGGGTAATGATTTTTTTGATGTTAAAGATCCTGGTGAAAAAAGCCGGTATCAAAAAAAATATTTCGCCGCATAGTTTACGCCATTCTTTTGCCACCCATTTGGTTGAAGGGGGTGCCGATTTGCGCGCCGTACAGGAAATGCTGGGTCATGCCAGCATAACCACTACTGAAATTTACACTCACCTCGATCGCGAATTCCTGCGCAAAACACTGGAAAATTTTCATCCGGCATTTAAAACAAAGGAATAAACGAACTAAAGCAAATATTAAATTGCCCGCTTTTTTTTTAATTGCCCGTACCGGGTTGGGATTGCCGCTTTATGTAGTTTGCCGAGCTCCTATGTATTCGTGAACCGATGTAGCAACTCATCAAACCTTCCGAAAGTAACAATAGAATACTCCGGGTTATAATTCTCAGATAAGCTTATAGTATTCCGGCATTGATCGGTAAGCATTATCCCTTACACACCAAAGAGAGTGATCTGAAACTAAAATACCCGCACCCAGTACCCGTTACGATTTGTCATAAGGCGATAAAACCATCCCCTTCCATATTTTTTGAATCAAAATCCGATGCCCCAGCTCATCAATCTTTTGTTATTTCCTTTCGGAAAAGTAATGGCCTTTGTGCTGCGCATTTTGGTGGAACGATTTTACCTGGGGAAGATAAGTTGCATTATACTACTGCCGCTGCTACTATTTCAATCTCAAACAGCCTTTACTCAACGAAAAAACCTGAAATTTGATCAGCTTGATATTAATGACGGACTTTCACAAAATAATGTATTGTGTGTATTGCAGGACAGCCGGGGCTTTATGTGGTTCGGAACCCGTGACGGGTTAAACAAATATGACGGGTACAAATTTACTTTATACCGTAATAAGGAAACGGACAAAAGCAGCATAAGCGGAAATTTTATTAGTGCTATCGCCGAAGATAAAGAAGGAAATATTTGGGTTGCCACGGGTAAAAACGGACTTAACTGTTTTAACCGTTCTACGGAAAAATTTACCCGCTATTCCCGGGAGGGAAAGAATCAATTTTATATTTCCAGTAACCAATTACAATCGGTAACTATAGACAGCGGCGGAAATGTCTGGATAGGAACAGCAGATGCCGGAATGGATATGCTGAATACGGCTACCGGAACCCGGATTCATTATTCCAGCAACAAAAATGATTCTACCTCTCTAAGTGAGAATAACATTATAAATATATACGAAGACAGTAGGAAAAACATTTGGGTTGCCGTTTATGGGGGAGGGCTGAATCTCTTAAATAGAAAGTCAAATACGTTTACCCGGTTCCGTCACAATAAATCGAACCGCACTTCGATCAGCAGTGATAAAGTGTATAGCATTTTTGAAGATAGCCAGAAGCGCCTGTGGATAGGTACCCACGGGGGTGGCCTCAATTTGTTCAATCCAAAAACAGGCACATTCCGCCGTTTTGAATATGACGCCCGCAAGCCCAACAGCTTACCCGCTAATGAGCTCTATGCCATTGGGGAAGATGATGAGCATCATTTATGGATTGGAACGGAAAATGCAGGACTAAGCATATTTAACCCGCAAACGGAGGTATTTAATAATTACCTGCATGATGAAATGGATAATAGCAGCCTGGCCAATAATTCCATATATACTGCTTATAAAGACCATAAGGGTAATATGTGGATTGGAACATTTGCAGGAGGCGTCAACTTGTTTAATAAGGATTACAATGAATTTACGCATTACAAGCACAGCTCCTCGGTAAACAGCCTGAGTCAAAATAATGTTTTGTCAATAACAGAAGACGCTCAAAAAAAGATTTGGATCGGGACGGATGGTGGAGGACTTGATTTATTTGATCCAGGTACCAAAAACTTTACCCATTACAGGCACGAAGAGGGAAATGAAAAATCCGTTTGCGGGAATTATGTGTTGAATGTATGTGCCGATAGTAAAGGAAATTTATGGATAGGTACCTGGGGTGATGGAGTAACCGTTTTTAACCCTAAGAAAAATACCTGGAAGCATTTTAAAAACAATCCAGACGATCGTTTTAGCCTAAGCAGCAACAACGCATGGGTCATCTATGAAGACAATGAAAAGAAAATATGGATAGGTACTCATGGGGGTGGACTCAACTTGTATAACCCGGGAAGTGAAAACTTCCTGCACTATTACGCGGAAGGCAATCTTTCCGGCAACAGTATAAATAATAACACGATCCGGGCGCTGGTGGAAGATCAAGAGGGTAATCTCTGGATCGGAACAGACGATGGACTCAATTGTTTAAATAAAAAAACAAAAACATTCAGTTTCTATGTTCACGAGGATAAGAAGAACAGTATAAGCAATAACAGCATATTATCATTTTATAATGACAAAAAGGACAATTTATGGATCAGCACCATGATGGGACTTAATTATTTTGATACCAAAACAAAACAGTTTACTATTTATACAACTGAAAATGGATTAACCAATAATGCGGTTTTTGGAATAATCGAAGATGAAAATTATAATCTATGGGTAAGTTCAAACCGCGGGCTTTCAAGATTTAACCTGCTTAGCAATAAGGTAAAAAACTATGATCCGGCTGACGGACTTCAGTCGTATGAATTCAATGATCATGCCTTTTGTAAAACAAGTTCCGGCAGGTTGTATTTTGGAGGAATTAATGGTTTTAATGAATTTGAACCTGCACATATAAAGGAAAACGATTTCGATCCGCCCATAGTAATTACGGCCTTCCAGATTTTTAATAAGGAGATGCCGGTTGCCGGTGACAGCAATACCATATCCCCATTGAAGCAAACCATTTCAGAAACAAACGAAATAGTCATTCCTTACAGTAGTTCGGTCATTTCATTTGAGTTTGCTTCGTTGAATTATACTTCTCCCGAAAAAAAGAAATATGCATATCGGCTGGAAGGATTTGACAACACCTGGAACATTATTGGTAATGAACGCAAGGCAACCTATACCCGCCTTGATCCGGGAGAGTATACCTTTGCCGTACGGGGAGTAAACAATGAAGGTAAGTGGAGCGAACAGGTAAAAAAATTAAGGCTTATTGTGGTGCCACCATTTTGGTTAACTGCTTGGTTTAAACTTCTTATAGCATTACTGGTAATTGCTGCTATTATTGGTTTTTTTCGCATCCGAACCCACAGCATCATAGCGCAGAAAGAAAAACTAGAAAAGCAGGTGCAGGAAAGAACAGAGGCCCTGGCTTATTCCATTGAGGAAGAGAAAAAATCAAGGGAAGAGGCAGAAAAAGCCAATAGGGCAAAGAGTATTTTTCTCGCCACTATGAGCCATGAGATCCGCACACCGATGAATGGAATTATTGGGATGTCGTCGTTGCTTGCACATACCTCGCTTACGAGCGAACAGCGCAACTATGCGGAAACTATTCAATCATGCGGAGAGGGCTTACTTACTGTAATCAATGATATACTGGATTTCTCAAAAATTGAATCCGGTAAAATGGAATTGGAGGAAAAAGATTTTGAATTGCGTACCTGCATAGAAGAGGTACTCGATGTATTTGCTAACAAGGCGGCGCAAGCAGGTCTGGACCTTATTTACCAGATCGACTATAATGTGCCCGATCAAATTATTGGAGATAGTGTTCGCCTTCGGCAGGTATTAATTAACCTGGTAAGCAATGCCATTAAATTTACACAGCAAGGAGAAGTGTTTCTAAAAGTGTTCCAGGTGCAGGCGAACACCGATGGGTCGACTGAATTATGTTTTGAAGTACGGGATTCAGGTATAGGCATTGCCCCTGAAAAGCTGAAGCGTTTGTTTAAAGCCTTTTCACAGGTAGATTCTTCCACTACCCGCAAATACGGTGGTACTGGATTAGGATTGGTGATCTGCGAAAAACTGATTGCCTTAATGGGAGGTTCAATAACGGTTTCCAGTGAAACGGGTAAGGGTTCCGTATTCACATTTACCATTCGTACCAGGGCCGGAACCAAAGCGGCGCATAATTATATTATTGGCAGCATGACGAGCCTCGAGCAAAAAAGAGTATTGATTGTAGATGATAATTTTACCAACCGGACTATTCTGCGCGTGCAATTAGAACATTGGAAAATGATTCCTCTTCTGGCTTGCTCCGGGGCAGAGGCGCTGGAGGTAATCAAAAACCATCCTTCGTTCGACCTGGTGATTACGGATATGCATATGCCTGAAATGGATGGAATAGGTCTCGCAGAAAGTATTAAAAGATCATATCCTACGCTACCTATAATCCTGCTAAGCTCATTGGGGAACGAGGTTGATAAGAACAATACGCATTTATTCAGCGCGGTGCTCGCAAAACCAGTAAAGCAAAATATTCTTTGTAATTATATACTCAATAATTTTCGGCAAAACGTTTCTGGAAAATCAGAAACAAAACCTGAATCGGCTCAATTGCCGGCAAACCTGGCCGCACGCTACCCAATGAATATTCTTATTGCGGAAGATAACCCGGTAAACCAACAGCTGGCTCTTATTGTATTAACCAAATTAGGTTACAATCCCGGAATTGCTGAAAATGGACAGGAAGCAGTCAATAAAATGCAGGAGCAGAGTTTTGATATAATATTAATGGATGTTCAAATGCCTGAACTGGACGGATTTGAAGCCACTAAAATTATCCGTAAAAAATCCTATGTTCAACCCGTGATCATCGCAATGACTGCGAATGCGATGCAGGGTGACCGGGACGATTGCCTAAACGCTGGTATGGATGATTATATCAGTAAGCCTGTGAAACCCGAAGAAATTGCGGAGATGCTTGCAAAATGGGCAGAGAAAAATAAAATAATTCTTAAAGCAAGTTAATTAAGCCTTCAGGAGGCGGATCCAGTATTCATTTAATAGATTCAACGCGTTCCCCTATTTGTTGAACTGCCTTTTTAAATATTACCTCGCCCGCTGCTGTCGAAGCATTAACCGGGTGTTCACCATTGACCCCTGTTACGGGAGAATGTTCTCCCTGCGTAAATACAGATAGATCCACCAGTGATGGTTGCACATACAGGGTAATGGAAGTTTCGTTTTTTGCCGCATGATCGATCATGTAATTCCATTCTGCTTTGATGGCATCCGGTATTCCTAACAATTTCATCTTATACTTTTTCTCCCAGGTTGATGTCATTTCTGTCCACGTTTTTCGGGAGGGCCCATGTCCATCCGCAAAAACAGCTTTAAAGCCCGCACGGTTTAATTGCTCAAGAATATTTTCAATCAGTTGCTTAAAAAAATCATAACTCACCCAATAACAACTTCCGGTAAGCGGTTGCTCCGGGCTGGTAGACTTCGCGTAATCCATCCCAATTAGATAAGAACCATCTTCCCGCTCCATACGGCGGTCGGGACCTAAAAATATGGGAGGTAATACTATGCCGCCAAATTGTTGCGCACAGGCAATCATCAATGCTTCGCTTTGGATAGCATCGGCCCCGAGAGGTAAATGTTCTCCGTGCCATTCCAGTGTACCTAATGGCAAATAGGCCAACGGCTTTTGTTGTAATCGTTGACGGAATTCTGCCGGCCGCAATTCTACGTACTTAACTTTTGCGTTACTCATTCTTTTTCTTTCAATAAAAATAGAAAAAAGCCACGACTATACACGAGTAAAAAAATGAAGGCATCGCATCCAAACAATAGGATTGATAGGGACAGTTGTTTGCAGGGAAATAAAGAATGAAAAATAATGAGAGAAAAATTAAGATGTGGTACCCCGATTTATAAAAGGGTGATTGAATTATCGGAGTCAAATTTTTTCATTTCTTATTCTTAATTTTTCTTTCTTAATTTTTAATATCCCTTCACCGCTAATTTAGCATGAAATATTTTTTTAGAATCATTTCCGCTTACCCGAACCCAATAGATTCCTTTGCTCCAGTATGCATGGGTAAGCACGGAAATCGTTTGTTCTTTTGAATGCATAGTAACCTGGTAACGATAAACAATGCGTCCTTCCGTATCTAAAATTTCAATGGCATATACCCCGGGTTCTTTTACCCATAACCCCAAGTTTACTGAATTGCCTGCCGTAACCGGGTTAGGAGTCAGCTTCACTTCTTTCTTTTTTATCACTTCTGGAGTAATATCTGTAATGCGGCGTTCTATTTTTTCAGAAAGGCCTACTTCCTTTCTCGCTACCAGCATGCCGGCAATTGTTGGATTGCATTCAATCCTTGTTTTGATAACCATTTTGGGGAGAGACATTGCCTGGATTTCTCCCAGAGTGGCGGCCCATGGATCAAGAAAAAATGAAATAGCATTCGGTTTATTGCTAACCACATATTCCTGCTCCTGGTATCCTACTGAACCAACGAGTAATACGATTTCTTTGGAATTGAACAAAACATTCAACTTAAATATTCCATTGACGTCGGCGGCAACACCGCTTTTGGTTCCTTTTACAAATACAGAGGCAAAGGGTATGGGCAAATTTGTTTTGGTATCGATCACCACCCCCTCCACCATGCTAATCTGATCAGGCATAATAAAATCTATTGTTCCTATAAGTTCCCCTTTATATGGGGCTTTTGTATTCTTGCTTACAGCTGTTTTTTTTACTGGTGCAGGTTTGGATTGTGCGTGGGCCGCGCTGGTACTAAGGAAAGTAGCCAATACAATATTCCAGATATAAGTCCACGAATATTTCTTTTTATGACCAATAACAAGATTCCGGTTCAATTGGTCGCTGGTAAATCGTCCGTAAACAGCGGTTCCTTTGTTGGAGAGGTAATGCAATATTTCTTTATCAGTCATCAACGAAAAGTCTGTAACTGTTTTCTGGCAGGATTGGCAGAATCGTCCCTGCTCAATTGCCGTCATATCTTTCCAGTTTTCGTGACAGGGTTCAGGTACTTGTAATAAAATGTTTGCAGGCATAATGATTATTTTTGAAAAGGGGTTCACGGTTGACTTTATCTACCGTTGTTTTAATAGTTGAATTTATTATTAAATGTTATGCTGTTATTTGCGCAGCAAGAAAATGCTATTTAGCCTGATTGAAAAATACAAGCAGGTTGACTGGCTTTATCTGGTATAGTGCCTTTTAATACCAGATGCGGTAATTTTTATGATTACACATGCATCTAAAAAATTAATTTGACTATCTTGTTTGAAGAACCTCTAACAAAAAAGTGGCATTTCTAAAAAGTATAACAAACCCTGGCCTTTCTGATAAAGAACTGGTGCAATTGTACAAGCAAAGCAGTGATATGAAAGTACTGGCTGAGCTGTATCAACGCTATATGGATCTATTGTACGGGGTTTGTTTGAAGTATTTAAAGGACCCCGAAACCTCCCGGGATGCCGTGATGAATATTTTTGAAGAACTGGTGGGAAAATTGCATAAGCATGAGGTAGATAATTTCAAAAGCTGGCTGTATACCCTGGCTAAAAATCACTGCCTGATGCAGTTGCGGACCCCCAAAAACTTAAAAACGACCGAATTCAGGGGAGATAGTATGCAATCCGAAGAAGAAGTGCATCTGAATGGCGTATTAACCAGGGAAGATAACCTGCAACGGCTGGAAAAATGTTTGCAAACCTTGTCGGCCGAGCAGAAAATTACCGTTGAATTGTTTTATTTACAGAATAAATGTTACAATGAAATAGCTGAAACAACCGGCATAGAATGGAACAAAGTAAGAAGCTATATTCAAAACGGACGGCGAAACCTTAAAATATGTATGGATAAAAATGCGGAGGTTGAAAAATTGAAAAGTTGATTGTACAAATTATGAATGAATTTAACTACGATAGTAAACAATATTCCGCTGATCATATCCGGCAATACCTCGCGGGTACGTTGAATGCTACCGAAATGCATGCCATTGAAAAGGCAGCTTTGGAAGATCCCTTTTTATCGGACGCTATTGATGGAATGCGGGAAGCAAAAAAGGAATTTGGTAAGGAAGCAATCGAATCTAACCTGGGTAAACTCCGCACCCAAATGGCCGAAAGAGTAGCAGGAGGAAAAGTTATTACTTTTACTTCTTTCCGCGGGTGGCGCATCGTTGCCGCTGCTTCGGTCCTCATTGTGTCCTCCATACTGGCATATAATACCTGGTGGAAGCCGGTATCTAAAGAAACAATAGCAGTGGTTGATCCAAAAATCATTCCTCCTGCAACAGTAGCACCTGCTGAGCCCAGTTATTCAATTCCACCAGACGATTCTATAATAGAGGAAGTGGTAAAGAATAAAGAACAAAAGAGGTCCCCCGCTTTACCGATTGTTTCAGAAAAACAGGATCAGGCCGGCAGAAGTGCATCGGTAGTTCTACCTGGCAAGGCAGAGCTTGACCATATTGCTTCATCGATAAAAAAGACAGATGAATTAAAAGATTCCGGGACATCGAAGGCTCCTAATGCGAATGATCGTCTTGAAGATAATATAAATGAAAGCGAAATTACCCGACGAAAGCAGGCCGCCAAAGAAGAAAAGGCGCTTCCCAGTGCCAATGCTAATAATGGCCTGGCAGTAATAAAGGATCCTTCCAGAAATATCAAAGGCAAAGCGGCTGGAGTAACTAATAATGTTACGCTTAATGTTTTCAATGGAAAAATAATTGATAATAATAGGCGCCCGGTGGCAAACGCTACTGTTCAATTGGCAAATACCAATAATAGATACCTGACTGATCAAAACGGAAATTTTAAATTTGCCAGTACTGATACGCTCGTGGATGTAAGTGTAAGCGTAGTGGGATATTCCACCCAGCAATTCCAGTTACGAAATGATGGTACAATTAATCAACTGAAGCTTCAACCAGATAAAAACGGATTGAGCGAAGCGGTGGTAGTAACAGCGGATCAAAAAAGAGCCCCTGAAAAAAAGGATTATAAAACACGGTTTCCCCGTGTTTTGATACAGGACGCTGAACCAATTAATGGGTGGATGGAATTTGACCGGTATATTGAAGCCAATAAGAAAATTCCAACTAGTAATAAATCCAAATCCGCCGAAGTGGTAGTATCTTTTCGGGTGAGCCGGAATGCGGTATTATCAGATTTTAAGATTGAACAGTCTCTCGGTCCTGCCGAGGATGCGGAAGCACTTCGATTGATTAAAGAGGGCCCTGCCTGGCACCTTTTGAAAGGCAAAAGAACTCGTGTAATGGTCATAATTCGCTTCTGACAAAAGCTTATTAATAGCTTGTTTTCGGGAAGGTTTATACCTTACCTTTGAACAAAATTGTACAATATGAGAAAGCTTTTCAATGTAATACTGGCAGCCAGTATTATTTCTTCGGCGGTTTATGGTCAGGATGTGAGAACACCTGCCCCTTCCCCTACAACTTCAGTTAAACAGGATTTCGCCCTTTCCAGTATCGAACTTTCTTATTCCCGTCCATCGGTAAAAGGGCGCAGCATTTTTGGCGACCTGGTACCTTTTGGAAAAATATGGCGCACCGGTGCTAATAGTGCCACCACGTTAACCTTTGGAGAAGATGTAACAATCGGCAGCACCCTGGTAAAAGCGGGTAAATATGGGTTATTAACTATTCCGGATAAAACCCAATGGACGATTATCATTTCTAAGCAAACAGATGTAACCAGCCCCGATGCCTATAAGCAAGACCAGGATGTGGTAAGGGTAATCTCTCAAACGGTTGATCTGCCATTTTCTGTAGAAAACTTCACCATCATGTTTGGAAATATTACCAATACTACCTGCGATGTTTGGATGATGTGGGACAAAACCATTGTTGCCCTTCCGATTAAGGTTGATGTAGAAAGCAAAGTAATGAAGCAGATAGACGATGCGATCAATAAAGACAATCGTCCTTATTTTTCTTCTGCTATGTATTATATGAATAATAATAAGGACCTTAATAAAGCACTGGACTGGTTTAATAAAGCGGCCGAACAAAATCCACAGGCGTTTTGGGTATTACACCAAAAAGCCAATTGCCTGGCTAAATTAGGTAAGAAGGCGGAGGCAATTGCAACTGCTCAAAAATCAATAGTCATCGCCAAAGAAGCAAAGAATGATGATTATGTAAAGCTGAATGAGGATTTAATTAAAAGATTGAAATAAGCCATTGACCCATTCGTAATACGTTAAAAAATTAATAAGCCCCGGAGGATTCGACGGGGCTCTTTTTTTTGTCCGACATTTACCTTTACGGGTTTTCGAATCATTTATAGATTGGCTAAATCGCTTTAGTCAGTAAAACCCCGGCAAATTCTAATTTTTTTTTTTCAATACAAAACCTTCCAATTACTTCATTCAAAAATAACCCCACATTCTGCATTCTATTCTCTAAATTCTATCTCCGGATTCCCCTCACAAATACACATCCTCTATCAAAAAAAAGTCTGCTTCTTCATTTTTCAGCATCGTAATGGCAAGCACATCATATTGAACTTTCTTCCACTCGGGGTGCTGGTATAAAAACTCTTCTGCCGCCTGCATCAGGTTCTCCATTTTACGGTCCGATACACTTTCTTCAGGATAGCCAAAACGATTACTCCGCCGGGTTTTGACTTCGATAAAATGAAGCATATTAGACCGGCTGGCAATAATATCAATTTCATAATGCGAATGACGCCAATTGTGATGCAGTAGCGTAAATCCCGATTTTTCTAACCAGTCAGCGGCCAGCGATTCGCCTTTTTTTCCAGTTTCATTATGTGTTGCCATTGCCAATTTGTATTATTGCTGTTGAAAACAGGTTATGCAAACTTCGTCAAAAATATTCAGGCTCAAAGGAGTGGTTCAGCATTATAACTGGGGCGGTCATAGTTTTTTACCGGAACTCTTACAGATGGATAATCCATCCTTACAGCCATTTGCTGAATACTGGATGGGGGCTCACGCGAATGCACCCGCACAAATTCTACTGGAAGATGGAACCCTTCATCCATTAAATATTTTTATCCGGCAATATGGGAAGAAAGTTTTGGGAGAGAGGGTTAGCCGGAGATTTGGGGCATTGCCTTATTTGTTTAAGATACTGGATGTAAAGGATATGCTGTCGATCCAGGTTCATCCCTCTAAAAAAAGGGCTGTCATTGAATTTGAGGCGGAAAATAAAAAGGGTATTCCGGTAAATGACCCGCAACGTAATTACAAAGACGATAACCATAAACCTGAATTAATGCTGGCCAGGAGCGATTTCTGGTTACTGCATGGATTTAAGCCTCCCGAATTATTAGAAATTGTTCTAAACAAAGTTCCGGAGCTGAATTTCCTTTTACCTGTTTGGAAAAAATCTGGATATGAAGGTATTTATAAGCAGGTCATGGAAATGGACCAGCCAGCTGTCAATAAAATACTTCAACCGTTAATTGACCGCATATTGCCGTTGTATGAAGCAAATCAACTTAAAAGATCAGAAGAAGACTTCTGGGCGGCAAGAGCCTTCCTGACTTTTTGCAAGGACGGCCTGCTTGACCGGGGTTTATTTTCTATATATTTTTTCAATCTGGTTAATCTAAAACCGGGGGAGGCCATTTTCCAGGATGCGGGAATACTGCATGCCTACCTCGAAGGACAGAATCTTGAAATTATGGCTAATTCTGATAATGTACTGCGTGGGGGATTTACCAATAAGAGGGTAGATGTACCAGAGCTTTTGAAACAGGTACGGTTTGAACCGGTGGTACCGCAAATCATAAAGGGCCATCCGGTAAACGATACTATCGAGAAAGCCTTTAGAACGCCCGCGGCCGATTTTGAATTAAGAATTATTGTATTAGCCAGGAATTCATCCATTGAAATCACTTGCTATACAACAGATATTTTCCTGGTGACGGAGGGCACAGTAAATGCAACGGCCGATACGGTTGCTATTCCCCTTCACAAAGGCGAGTGCTTCCTGTCAACGGACGGCGCAGTGATCAATTTGCACTCAGGCGCGGAAGGAGTGGTCGTTTTTCATGCCACTGTTCCCGAATGGTAATGAGATTTTTTTTTATAGGGCATTAGTTAACCTTGTTTTGAGCTATTTTTGATCCTGAATTATTAATTATGAAATTGAATAAGACCGCTATCTGGTATCTCATCATTTTAATTGTAGCCGCTGCCGTGTACCGTGTTACCCCTTTGCGGGATTATGGATTTGCGCCCCAAATTGCCATGGCGCTATTTGGAGGGGCCGTGATTAAGGATCGCAAATGGGCTTTTGCTTTACCTTTATTTTCGATGTTTGTATCAGACGCCTTATACGAAGTTCTGTTTCAAAACGGGTTGTCGTCCATAAAAGGATTTTACAGCGGGCAATGGATAAATTACCTCGTATTCGCCACCGTAGTAGTCGTGGGTTTTTTTATGAAACGCATTACCGTTACCAATGTATTACTATATTCCATCATTGCTCCTACCTGGTTTTTCCTGCTTTCTAATTTTACTGTATGGGCAGGAGCCAAAACAATCCCTCAAACCTGGGTCGGTTTAATGGAAACATACGCATTGGGTGTTCCTTTTTATCGTCAGAGTGTAGTTGCCACCCTTATCTTCAGCACTGTTTTCTTTGGGGCATGGTATGTATTAAACAGGAAGAAATCCGTTGCGGTGGCTTAATCAGAAAAATATTTAACTCCCATACTCAAAATTCCATCCTGTTACAGGGATGGAATTTTTGTTTTACTTCTTTTTATTTTCAGCTTCAAACACTTCATCTACTTCCAGGTGATTACCATCGGCAGCAGCAGTAGCCAATTCGTCGCAACGGTTATTGAATGCATTGTCTGTATGACCTCTTACCCATTTGAAACGAATGCTATGCTTTTTTGCTAATTCATTGTAGTGTATCCACAGGTCTTTATTTTTTTTACCCCCTTTAAAGTTGGTGGCAATCCAGTTCTTCAACCATCCTTTTTCCACCGCGTTAACCACATACTGACTGTCGGAATGAACAGTAATTAATAATCCCTCCCGGCTCAAGGCTTCCAGTCCTGCAATAACCGACATTAATTCCATTCGGTTGTTAGTGGTGAAGCGGAATCCGCCGGATAGTTCTTTTCGTTGACCTTTCCACATCAGGATCGTTCCATAGCCACCCGGGCCGGGGTTTCCGCGGGAGGAGCCATCTGTGTACATTATAAGTTCGGTTCGGGAAGATTCCAAAGTAAAAAGTATTTAGTGTCCGGTAAAGCGATATTTTTTGATCAGGCTGCAATGAGGGTTCACGAATAAACGATCTACCATTACAATTTCCCTGTTTGCAAACTGTTTTTCATTCAATTTAAAATAACGCTTAATGAGCCGGTATTTACTACGGTCGTTCAAACTGTCTGTTTCAATAGCAATACGGTTGTGCGTAGAGCGGGCCAGGCCTTTCTTAATCATTTCGGAACAATACAATTTATCGTCAGTTACAAGACTAAATTTCATATCAAAAGGAATCTTTTTCTGGAATTGCTCCTCGAGATAAGAAATAAATGTAGATTTTTCTCCGGATGAAAGGTCGTACCGGGCAATTCCAAAGCCGTAATTGTTAGCTGAATTACAAAAGCTATCGAGCAATTCTTTACGCACTTTATCGCGTATGTAATAATAATCCGGTTCTACATGATAAACATAAATAATATCATTTTCGACTACCGCAATACCTCCGTGTGAAAATGTTTTATCCACCTTACATAAATCCTTTACCTGGTCGCTGGAGAAATCAGTACCAGTGCGTAACAGCAGGTCACCTGTTTGAATAAGTTGCCGCGCTTCGTACATAATAGAATCATTGGCGGATTGGATCCTTCGTTTTTCGGTCGCTGCAAAATCAGGAACCGCTACCCGTTCCTCACAGGCCAGGACCAGCATGGTTATCAATAGAACGAAGAATATTTTTTTCATTTCAATAATTACTGGTGCGGGCAGGTATAAGCATGAGCTTGATATTATTTTCTTTTGCCTGATGCCTTGTACAAAAATCGGTAAAAAAAAACCGGCTTCAAGGGAAGACCGGTTATAAATAAAATGAAATAATTTATTTACTGATGAATTCCACCTTATCAATTCCGATCATTTCCCCATTGGCAGCCGTATTATCTACCATATACCGAAAACCAATTCGAACACTGGTTAAGGAAGAAGGAAGACCTGCAAAAGTTATGCTGTATTTTGTCCAGGTGGCAGGATATATTCCCTGGTAATTCGGATCAATATCTACAAGCAACTGAGTGAAGTCTCCGAATGATTTTACATCTGGTCCTACTTCCGCATTCTGGTTGGTAAAATTACCTCTTACCTGTAAACGTTCGGGAAAGTTGCCGGTTGATCGGGTATAAAAACTTAGTTGATCGCCATTCTTGGCCGGAATCGGAGGAGTAATAAGCCAGCAACTGATTTCGCCGGAGTTATTAGAAACACCCAGGTCGGCACTGATAAATTCAGTTGGACTATAAGTAGCAGAGTAAGCGGGGAAACCAACAATATCGTTTCCATATTTACCACCCAGTTCATATTTTCCCTGTCTCCAGGAATTTCCACCTACCGGGTTGCTTCTGTTGGTAATTACCCATCCTTTACGCGAAAGGCTCGAGGCGGTATCGAACTCTTCTACAAACGACTTGGAAACTACCGGTGGGGGAGGATTGGTGGTACTACCGGCGTTATAATCTTTCTCGCAGGAAATGATCACAATTATAACAAAAGAGAACATTACAAGAGAAAGAATTATTTTTTTATTCATAACCGTTTATTTAGAGGGAAGGGAAATTATTTTTTACTGGTATATACAACCTGGTCGATTCCTACGGCGCTTGCATTACCATTACTGCCTCCGTCAAGTGTATAATAGCGGAACGCAAACCTTCCTTTATGCGGCCCGCTTAGCCCGCTGATGGTAGCTTCAAATCTTGTCCATTGAGCCGGAAAAGAACCCGGTACAAAAAGGGAGGCAGTGCTATGAGCATATTTATACTCCCAAAATGCGATACTTGAATTGTAAACCGGTGGATTGATACTTAGTAATAATTCAAAATCGCCGCGATCAGTATTGCTGTTATAGGCTGCACTTTTTGGATCGTTAGCCACCCCTACATTAGTGCCGTCGTTCTTGCGGTTGTAACAGACTTCCAGGTTATTGCCATAGTCTGTAGAATCTCCCCCACCGGCCGGTAATAATTGTGTGCGGGTATAAAAACTGATCTTGTCTCCGTTCTGCATTGTAATTACAGGCGAAATAAGCCAGTTGCTGATAACATCATCTGTTCCGGAGGTGGATAAATAATCCGTGGCAATAAAACCAGCATAAGAACCATTGGAGGAATAAGGAGAAAATATGGGAAAAGGCGCGCCTCCCTGGGTCCAAACACTGCTTCCTTTTGGATTACTATTATTGATGGGCACCCAGCCTCTTTGAAAGGCTTTTGCAACGGTATCAAATTCTTCATTGAATGATTGGTCGGGTATGGGAGGTGGAATTAAAGAGGCCGGATCATCCTTTCTACATGCTAAAAGGGTTATAGTTATTACCGCAAACGACATTAAAATCCTGCTCAGCGTAGATTTTCTCATGATGTTCTAGTTAGTTAGGTATTCGGTAGGTGAAAATAATAATTTTTGATAAACCTGCAAAACTTCTGATTGCCTAGAATCCAAAGTTTTGGAACTGTATGATAAATGAATTTGACTAATTTTTTTTCTACAGTATTCCCCTATAACTAAGAAAAACCGATATATAAAACAAATACTATTTATACTTGAATAACCCCGGTTTTGAAATCCGGCATATGGGGGTTATTATTAGCTGCCAGGATACCTTCTGAAATCACTCTTCGGGTTTCAATTGGATCAATTATAGCATCCACCCAAAGCCGTGAAGCGGCATAATAGGGGGTGGTTTGTTTTTCATAACGACCTTTAATGTTTTCGAGCAGGGCTTTCTCTTCTTCAGGCGAAACCAATTTCCCTTTTGTTTTCATGGAAGCAACCTGGATTTGCAGCAAAGTCTTAGCGGCCTGATCGCCACCCATCACAGCAATTTTCGCAGAAGGCCAGGCATAAAGAAATCGGGGATCATAGGCTTTGCCGCACATGGCGTAATTACCAGCCCCATAGGAATTTCCAATAATGATAGTAATTTTTGGTACCACGGAGTTTGCCACGGCATTCACCATTTTTGCTCCGTCTTTGATAATTCCGGAATGTTCACTTCTGCTGCCCACCATAAAACCAGTAACATCCTGTAAAAAAATCAGTGGTATTCTTTTCTGGTTGCAGTTCATAATAAATCGGGCGGCTTTGTCGGCACTGTCGTTATAAATTACCCCACCCATTTGCATTTCTCCTTTTTTACTTTTCACAATCTTACGTTGATTGGCCACAATACCCACGGCCCAGCCATCTATGCGTGCATAGCCGCAAACAATAGTCTTACCATAATCTTCTTTGAATTGCTCAAAGTCCGAATGGTCGGTAATTCGTTCAATGATCTCCAATATATCATAAGGCTTGCCATCGGCCGGAAAGATACCATACAATTCAGCAGGATCTTTTTTAGGGGCCTCAGGTTTGCCGCGATCAAAGCCTGCCAGATCTTTTTTACCCAACATGGAAAACATACGTTTAATATGATCCATGCACTCCTGTTCCGTTTTAAATTTATAATCAGCAATTCCGCTTATTTCCGTGTGTGTAACGGCGCCGCCCAGCGTTTCGGTATCTATATCTTCCCCTATAGCCGCCTTAACCAGGTAGGGACCTGCCAGGTAGATTGACCCATTTCCTTCCACCATTAAGGTTTCATCGCTCATAATGGGCAGGTACGCACCACCAGCCACGCAAGCGCCCATTACAGCGGCAATTTGAGTAATGCCCATGGCACTCATGCGGGCATTGTTTCGAAATACCCGGCCAAAATGTTCTTTGTCGGGAAAAATTTCATCCTGCATCGGAAGGAAAACACCGGCACTATCCACCAGGTAAATAATAGGAAGATGATTCTCCATAGCTATCTCCTGTAACCGCAAATTCTTTTTGCCGGTTATAGGAAACCAGGCACCTGCTTTTACTGTTTGATCATTCGCTACCAATATACATTGCCTTCCGCTAACATAGGCAATCCCGCCAACAGTTCCACCAGCGGGGCATCCGCCTTGATCCTCATACATTTCATAACCGGCAAAAGCACCCAGTTCAATAAACGCCTTGTCTTTATCGCGCAGGTACTCGATTCGTTCCCGGGCGGTAAGCTTATTTTTTTCGTGTTGCTTTTCGATAGCCTTCTTTCCACCGCCTTCATAAATTTTTGCCAGCCGCTGCCGTAGCTGGCTTAACGCTAATTTCAAAACATCTTCGTTCTTGTTGAATTCTATATTCATGATGCAAACCTCTTTGTTCCTGCAAAGTAAACCGAAATGGTAACAATTTAACTGGCTTTACAGAGTTCGCCGGAAAAGATTTTCCTATTTTTAAGCATGATCACAAAACAGCATTTACCCTGGGTCGTTCTCGTTCTGCTTGCCGCAGGTATTAAGTTGTTTTCGTTTTTCCCCGATGCTGTGGAGCGCTATTATTCGAATGGAATTTACCTGGTTACGGCCCGCCTGCAACGCTGGCTTTTTGGGCGGGTTCCGTTTAGTGTGGGCGACCTCTTATATGGACTGCTGGGCATTTATCTTATTTATAAAATAATTGAACTTGTTAAGCTGCTTCGGAAAAGGCAGGCTGGTAAAACGTATTGGGTAAGCGCAATGAAAAGAGTTCTTTTTACGCTTTTGTTTGTATACGTCTCTTTTAATTTGTTATGGGGATTGAATTATAACCGCCGGGGCATTACTTATCAACTGGGTTTATCTACCAAAAAATTAACTAAAGAAGAATTAGGTGAAGTAATGGAGTTATTAGTTTTTAAGATTAATAGATTGGATTCGGCTGGTAAGACCAACCGGGCTGACCTCAATAATGAGAAGAAACTTTTCGGGGGAGCAATTGCCTCGTACAAGAACCTGGAAAAGATGCAAAGTATATTCGCTTACCCCGCTCCCTCCATAAAATCGACTCTTTTTGTTTATCTCGGTAATTACTTAGGGTATACGGGGTATTACAATCCTTTTACGGGCGAGGGACAAGTAAATACCAAAGTGCCGCTGTTCGTACAGCCTTTTACGACTTGCCATGAAATCGGTCACCAGCTTGGGTATGCAAAAGAAAACGAAGCCAATTTTGCTGGTTACCTTTCGGCAAAAAATTCCCAGGATAGTGCCTTTCTGTATTCGGTATATTTTGAATTATACAGCTATGGGAGGCCCTATTTATATAAACTGGACTCTGCATTATTAATAACGCTCGACAAGCAATTGCTGCCCGGCGTTAAAAATGACTTCAGGGAACTGCAGAATTTTTTTCTGCGGTACGAAAACCCGGTAGAAAGAGCGATTGATAAACTATACGGCCGGTATCTGAAAGCGAATGAGCAACCATCGGGTAAAGTTACATACAGCGAAGTGATCATCTGGTTAATTGCTTACTATAACAAATACGGGAAAGACGCATTGTAATGAATCTAATGTCAATTTTATTGTAATAGAATTTTATGAAATTTATTATTTCTTTATTACTTCCGTTAGCCGTGGGTGGCATCTCCGGAATCTTTACCGTAAAAGCGATACCCGGTTGGTATGCGCAGTTGAATAAACCCTGGTTTAATCCACCCAATTGGTTGTTTAGTCCGGTTTGGACTTCCCTTTATATAATGATGGGTATTGCGTTGTGGTTGGTTTGGAAAAGTGATGCGCCCCAAAAATTAAAGCAGCGGGCGATATACTTGTTCGCTGCTCAACTCGTGCTCAATTTTTTCTGGTCACTTATATTCTTTAACCTGCATCAAATTGGATGGGCATTAGTAGAAATTATTGCCATGTGGGCGACTATCCTGTTAACCATATTCGCATTTGCAAAAGTAAATAAAATGGCGGCCTGGCTTCTTGTGCCGTATATATCTTGGGTAAGTTTTGCTTCGATTTTGAATTATTCGGTGTGCGAGTTAAATAAGTAAGTCAAACGTTAATAGTCAATTATTAAAAGTGAAAATACTCACTGGAATAAAGTACCATCTCTTATCTCAGGTTTGCAATATGCCTTTATTAAAACATCGACAGTTAAGAAAGCTTCGGGGGGCAAGCCCGTTTCTAGTGTACAGAATTCAGAATATAGAATCCAGAATACAGAATCTTGTGTTTTGCTCCCCCATCTAAAATTTATTCTTCCACATCATACTCTCGACAGGTTTATTTTTCTGCCCGCTGTATTTGGCGTCTTTTTTCTGATTGTATTTTACTTCAATGTTACCATCTACCGGGAAATAGATCAATTGACCGATCGGCATGCCCTTGTATACTTTTACCGGTTGCTTAACTGATATCTCCATGGTCCAGTGTCCGCAGAAACCTACATCCCCTTTACCAGCTGTGGCGTGGATATCTATTCCCAACCGACCGGTAGAAGACTTCCCCTCCAGGAAAGGTACATGTTCATGTGTTTCGGTGTATTCTTCCGTAACGCCCAAATAGAAAATATGAGGGTATAGAACAAAACCGTCTTCGGGTATCTCGAAATATTCAATTTCATTATGCTTTTTGGCATCCAGTATATGTTCGCGGTAGGTGGCCAGCCACTTGCCGAGATGTACATCGTAGGAATTGCTTCCCAAACTATCTCTATGATAGGGTTCAATCTTAATAGTCGCTTTTCCCATTTCTTCCAGAATGCGTTGATCACTCAGAATCATGTTCGTTAATTTAGTTTGCTTTTAATTCAATTATTGCCTGGGTCTTTCGGTCCGTTCTTGCCCCTGAAGGCATAGTAATCGCCAGAAAATCCATCCCTCAAGCGTTTCCGGATCCACTAACTTACCATTAGCCTTTTTAAATGGTATGTTGGCTATCTTTACGCAGCAAAGTGCGGCAAAATAATTGCGTTTATTCTAATAATGCCTCTATTTTATCAACATACTATCGACGTGACAACCAGGCTGGCCATTTGGCGAATTGGGGAGCAGGAGTCTTTTTTCCTGGAAAAAGTACCGTTAAAGAAAGAAGTGAGCCATCCGTATAAGCGGCTGCAGCACCTGGCAGGCCGCTACCTGTTGCCGGAATTGTATGCCGATTTTCCTCTCCACGAAATTGAAATTGCCGATACCCGCAAACCCTTTTTGCAGGATGAGAAGTATCATTTTTCTATATCTCATTGCGGAAATTATGCGGCCGCCATGGCGAGCTCTAAGAATAGGGTAGGGGTTGATATAGAATTGGTAACTCCCCGTATGTATGATATTGCCCATAAATTCCTTAACCCCGAAGAGCAGGCTTTCATCACTGAATGGAAGCATATAACTCATTTGCACCTGCAGCTCATTACTATTTTATGGAGTGCTAAAGAATCCATTTATAAATGGTTTGGGGAAGGGCAAATGGATTTTAAGCGACACATGTATTTAAATGGCCCGGTTGTATTTCATTCAAACGAACTCATTGAGCTGCCATTTTTGTTTGATAAAGGAGAAACGATTCCAATGAAAGTAGTCGCAAAAATTTTTGATCCACTGGTGCTGACCTGGGTTGAAACTTAATGCGCCCTATCATCTCCTTCATCGCCTGATTCCAGTAAATTGAGGTCCACAGAATCCTGGCCGGCTATTCCTTCCACGGATCCTTTGATATGCGCAGCATTCAGCAGCACTTTTTCCAATTGCTTCTCCCTCGACTTCCATAATTTTTCCATTGCATCCCGCTCTTTTTGTATGGAAAGTTTCATGCTCATAAATCCTTCTCGGATGGCGCTCCATTGTTCAGCGAATTCGGAACTGGTGAGGTAGTCATATAATAAATGCATTTTATCCCCCCTGTTCTCCTGCTTTTTTAGCGCGTTGGAAATTTTGATAATACTATCCCGAACCATTTGAACGATCCCCCTCACTTCGTTGAATGAACAGATTAGTACACCGTCTTTCTCCCCAAACCGTTCCATATCTTTCGGCATGGCCTGAGTTACAATTATCGCTGCATCAGCTCCCTGGCTGCGCATATCCGCTTTTAATTTCTCAATCCAATCACTGGAAAAATCCTTAGTACGTTTACTCTCATATATGATCTTGCCACATTCCTGGCCAAAATTATTTCTTACTGTCTGAATGCAATCTGCTCCTCTCACTCCCTTACCCACTTCACTTATTAAATCCACCGGAAAAGCAGATCTCAATAATTCTTCCAGTGCCATCTCCTGAACCTCCCCCTGCAACTGCATACTTCCCTGCTCTGATTTGCGACGCATTTCTTCAATCAGTTTTTTCTGATCGTCCGATTGCTTTTCCATTTCTTTAATGCGCATCTGGTATTCCGTTTCTTTAGCCGCATTCTTCTGTTCTTCCAGTTTGCGCAATTCGTCTGATAATTTACTTCGCCCTTCCTGTAACCGTTTTTGAACCGAAAGCTCCAGTTCTTCTTCTTTATTTTTCAATTGTTGTTCTTTCTGTAAAAACTCCAGTTCTTTTAGCCGCGATTGTTTGAGCTTTTCTTCGTTATCGCGGTTGTTTTGCTCCAAAAATTTTAATTTATTCTCGAAATCGGAACTAATAGATTTTCGCAGATCTGTTTCAAGTTCTATTTGTGCTTTTCTTTTTTCTTCTGTTAATTGCTGGTCATATTCGGCTTGTTTTTTCTTTTGCCAGTCAACCATTTTTAAGCGCAGTTCTTTCTCCACTTCTTCCCGGATAATTTCACCGGGTTCAAACTGGTAATTGCAATTCGGACAAGTAATAGTGTTCGCCATCCGGACTATTTTTTTACAAGTTTACGATAAAGCCTGCAACCCCAATGGATCGGTTATAAGAATTTGCAAAAAGGGTAGTATGTCCCAATCTTCATTCCATTCAAAAAAAAAATATTTTCATTGCGGTAATTTGATGAAATTCGGGGAGTAATTTCCGATTACCTAATTTCTTCACACCTTCAAAACTGGATTATATGCAAAATAGCCGCCGAACATTTCTCAAAAACAGCAGCCTGGCGTTAGCAGGATTCACCTTTTTTAAGTCAAACCCGATGCCTTTTGGTGTACGCAAAGAACTCACAGGCGTACAATTGTATTCCGTTCGAAATGAAATGATGAAAGACCCATTGGGTACGTTGAAGCAACTGGCTTCATTCGGTTATAAATATGTAGAACATGCTAATTACATAAATCGCAAGTTTTATGGGTATTCAGCCGCTGATTTTAGAAAGATACTGGACGACTTAGGTATGAAAATGCCCAGTGGCCATACGGTAATGGGTAAAGGCCATTGGGATGAGGATAAAAAAGAATTTACGGATGCCTGGAAATGGACCGTGGAAGATGCCGCGATAGTAGGGCAACAATTTGTTATCAGTCCCTGGCTCGATGACTCGCTCCGTAAAACGTATGATGACCTGTTACGCTATATGGAAGTGTTTAATAAGAGCGGGGAGCTGTGTAAGAAGTCGGGAATGAAATTCGGATATCATAACCACGATTTTGAATTCAGTCAGCAATTGAACGGACAAAGCGTATACGACATCATTCTATCCAATACCGACCAGTCTTTAGTAATGCAGCAATTAGATATTGGAAACTTGTATAATGGAGGGGCTAAGGCCATTGATATTGTAAAGAAGTTCCCGGGTCGCTTCCAATCGATGCATGTAAAAGATGAAATCTTGGCGACTGGTGGGCACGAAAAATATGAAAGCGCAGTATTGGGTAAAGGAATTGTAAATGTAAAAGAGGTTATTGATCTCGGTCGCAAATCGGGTGGAACCATTCACTTTATTATTGAGCAGGAATCGTACCAGGGTCAGTCGCCTCTGGATGCTGTGAAAGAGGATTTGGAGATTATGAAGAAATGGGGGTACTGAAAATATAAAATGTAGAATATAAAATGTAAAAGTAGCAACCAACAATTTATATTTTATATTTTGCGTTTTACATTTCTCACTGGGTAAACCCCCAATCCAGTACCCGCCGTAAATATTTTTTATCTTCCAGTATCCAGGTAACTTCATAACTCCCGGTTTCATCGCGGCTCTGCAGGTAGATATATATCTTTTTTGAATCCTTTGCAAAGAATACGCCATTGGCGGTTCGTTCGGTACCTGCTTTATCTTTATAAGTAAAGTTTAAATTGAATAAATCGGCATAAGCAGCCGGAGGAATGACCACTGTATCTTTATTTATTAGCACGATAACACTTTTAATAGCAATGGCAGGCATTTCCCCATAGTCGCCATAAAAAGGTTTGCCATCAATCTTGACTAAATTATCTTCTATTTTGGTGAGCTTGTGGCCGGCAGATTCAAAACGACCCGTAGTAACGGTTACTTCAATATTATCTCCTTTAAAACTCATTAAATTTCTTGTATAGGAATAAGGAGATATTTTTTTCAGTGGCAACTTACCAATGCTTTCTTCAACCCCCCCGATAGTAAATACACCGAGATCGGCCCGAATGGTTTTGTCGAACAACTTTGCAAAGCTCTCTTTCTTCGTACGATAATCGGGAAAGTCCTTTTTTTGAGCAACGGCCGATGGGGTAATGACAACAAATACCATGAATCCAATTAGGGTTCTTATCAGCATTCTATATTTTTTTATGAAATTATAAAACGAATCCGGGATAACAACTATTGTCGAAAGCTTTTAAAGATTTGTTGGCTTTTATAACCGTTTACTCTTGTCAATGAATTAATTTGCGGCCTTAAACCTGGTTCAACTGATAATAATGAAGGAGGCACTGCAGCATCTGGCTGCTACAATGGAAGGTGATTTGTATTTTGATACCGTGATGCGTACGCTCTATGCCACCGATGCATCCGCTTACCGGGAAATGCCTTTGGCCGTTGCCATTCCAAAATCGGTTGCCGATCTCAAAAAACTCATCACTTTCGCGAATAGTAATCGAACCTCTCTTATTCCCCGCACCGCAGGTACTTCCCTGGCTGGACAAGTAGTGGGCAATGGAATTATTGTGGATGTTTCGAAACACTTTACTAAAATTATCGAACTCAATAAGGAAGAAAGGTGGGTGCGTGTACAACCGGGTGTGATCAGAGACGAATTAAATCTGTTTCTAAAACCAGATGGATTGTTTTTCGGACCGGAAACTTCTACCGCTAACCGCGCAATGATGGGAGGCATGGTCGGTAATAACAGTTGTGGTTCCAATTCCGTTGTATACAGAAGCACCCGGGAACATCTGCTCGAAATCAAGGCGCTCCTGAGTGATGGCAGTGAAGCGATATTTAATGCTGTGAGCCTTGAGGCCTTTCACCAGAAATGTGAGGGAACAGGATTGGAAGCTTCCATATATAAAAATATACGGAGCCAGTTGAGTAATTACGATAACCAGTTAGAGATTCGGAAAGAATTCCCTAAAAAATCGGTAGAAAGAAGAAATACCGGTTACGCTATTGATCTGTTGTTGGAAACCGCCCCGTTTACGGCAGGTGGGCCTGATTTTAATTTTTGTTCTCTCATCGCCGGATCAGAAGGCACCCTCGCTTTCATTACTGAAATAATGCTTAATGTAGTACCGCTGCCTCCTAAAGAAACCGGGTTGTTATGTGTACATTTTAATAGCATTGACGAATCACTGCGCGCCAACCTTATTGCCTTGCGATATGATGTGAGTGCCTGCGAACTGATCGATCATTATATTTTGGAGTGTACAAAGAATAATATTGAACAACAAAAGAATCGATTTTTTGTGCAGGGAGATCCCGGAGCCATTTTAGTTATTGAATTTTCAAGAGAAACAAAAGAAGAAGTTTCTGAAGCGGCCAAAGCATGTGAAGAAGCTATGCGGGCTGCCGGACTTGGCTATCATTATCCTTTATTGACCGGAGACGACACAAAAAAGATATGGACCCTTCGAAAAGCGGGTTTGGGCCTGCTGGGTAATTTGCCGGGGGATGAAAAGGCAGTGCCGGTGATTGAGGATACGGCCGTTGATGTAAATGATTTGCCCGCCTATATCCGGGAGTTTAATTTGATATTGAAAAAATATAACCTCTATTCTGTGCATTATGCCCATGCGGGTTCAGGAGAACTCCACTTGCGTCCGATCATCAATTTAAAAACGGCTGAGGGAAACTTATTATTCCGGCAAATAGCAGAAGAGATTGCATTATTGGTAAAGAAATACCAGGGATCATTAAGCGGAGAGCACGGCGATGGGAGATTACGCGGCGAATTTATTCCGCACATGATAGGGGCAAGGAATTATGCTTTATTGAAGGAGATTAAGAATGACTGGGATCCGCATCATATTTTTAATCCGGGTAAAATCACTGATACGCCGTCAATGAATACCATGCTTCGGTATGAACCGGGGCAGCAAACCCCCGCTTTTAAAACAATTTTTCGTTTTCAAAACCAGGATATCCTTCAACATGCCGAGCAATGCAACGGAAGTGGGGATTGCCGGAAAACACAATTAAGCGGTGGAACGATGTGTCCTTCCTATATGGCTACCCGAAATGAAAAGGATACTACCAGGGCAAGAGCCAATATCTTAAGAGAGTTTCTTACGCATTCCGATAAGATCAATCGGTTTGATCATAAAGAAATTTATGAGGTGATGGATTTGTGTTTGAGTTGCAAGGGATGTAAATCTGAGTGCCCGAGTAATGTGGACGTGGCAAAATTAAAAGCGGAGTTTCTGCAACATTTTTATGATGCGCATGGCGTTCCATTCCGATCCAGGCTGATAGCGGGTTTCAGCAAGTCGGCCCAAATGGGGTCCCTATGGCCCGCTGCGTATAATTTTTTTGTATCCAATAAATTAACCGGATCCTTAATTAAGAAAATGGCTGGTTTTGCGGTTGAACGTAGTATGCCGGAGTTGTATAAAATAACTTTGGCGAATTGGATGAAGAAAAGAAGGCCGCAAGACGGCCATTCAGCGAGTCTGAAAGAAAGGAAGGTATATTTGTTTTGCGATGAGTTTACCAATTATAATGATACAGCCATTGGAATGGCCGCGGTCAAATTATTGGAGCGATTGGGTTATGAAGTGATTATTCCGGAGCATATTGAAAGTGGGCGCGCCTGGTTATCAAAAGGACTATTACGCGAAGCACAGAAAATTGCCAATAAAAATATCTCCCTGTTATATCCTGTTATATCAGCGGATACACCCTTAATCGGTATTGAACCTTCCGCTATTCTTACTTTTAGGGATGAATATATCGATCTGGCCAGTGATGATCAGCTGGAGGCTGCCAAAGAGCTTTCGAAAAATGTATTTACCATTGATGAATTCATTGCGGCTGAAATAACAAAAGGTGCAATACGCAAAACATCATTTACCAAAGAAATGAAATATATTAAGCTGCATGGGCATTGCCAGCAAAAAGCAATATCGTCGGTTGCGCCTACAGTAAGCATTCTTTCCTTCCCTGAAAATTATTCGGTAGCCACCATTCCTTCCGGTTGTTGTGGTATGGCGGGTAGTTTTGGATATGAGAAAGAGCATTATGAATTATCTATGAAAATTGGTGAACTGGTATTGTTTCCGGCGATCCGGAATTTAACAGATGATATTATTATAGCGGCACCTGGTACAAGTTGCCGGCACCAGGTAAAAGATGGCACGGGTAAAAAGGCCCGCCACCCCATTGAAATATTATATGAGGCATTACTCCCCTAATTTCTATTAGTAATAAAGAATCAACCTTCCTGAATTCTATAATTTGATTTTACGTTCTTCGATATAGCCAAAGTAAGATATCGACTGGCGGTTATTGCTTATAATAGTGACGGTAGTATTTCCCGCTGAAGAAATGAATAGGGTAATTTGTCTTATATCTTTAATATCTTTTGGTTTTATTACAATATCCCATCCTCCTTTTTTTGCTGGTTTTGAAATGTATTCAGATTTAGTGGAAGTGAAATCAATTCCACCACCATCCGAACCGGGTGTGGCAGAATACACCTTGCCAAAAAAAGGAAGGTCGGCAATGACCGTGTCCTCAATTATAATCATACTGTAAGTGGGCGTTAACTGCCGGCTTCTTCCGCCCGTCGGAAGTACGGTACTGGCAACAAAAACATACTTTTTTGATTCCACCCAATTTTTAATCATTGCTTCTTTAGCGGCTCTTTTATCTTGCTTGGATAGTTGGGATAAACCAGGTATTGAAATAATCACCACCAAAAACAACGAGCTATAATGATTTACATACTTCTTCATAACTGCTGTTTTTTTGGTGACGTATCATCGACTGCCTGTTTCTTAGATAACAAAATCCAAAAGAGTTTCCCGCATAGGCACTAAGACCACAAGGGAAAGCAGTTTGTGGACATAATATATTGTTGGGGTACGACAGTCTACCCAAATCATCACACAATCGGATTTCTATTTAAAAAGCGTTCCGAAAAATTCCTTCATGTCCTTCCACGAAGCAGTATCAGCAGCGGCATTATAAGCGATCGGTATTTTAAATTTTTCTCCCAGCCTTGTTGCATCCGGATTGGTAAATGCATGAGTGGCGCCTTCATATACTTTAAATGTATAGGGTGCGCTGATAGAGTCCATTTGTTTTTTAAACTGGTCCACATCTTTTTGCGGCACAAAAGGATCGGCGCCTCCCTGGCAGACCAATATTTTTGATTTCAGCAGTTCTTTGCTGACAGGCGTTCCTACCAAACTTCCATGAAAACTTACCACCCCTTTTAATTCATCCCCCAGTCGAACAGTATTAAGCAATACACCGCCTCCAAAGCAATATCCGATAGCCGCAATTTTGGAAGGGTCAACCTGGCTATAGGTCTTGAGTTTGGCAATAGCGGCGTCGATTCGTGTTTTGGCAGATTGAGGGTTCTTATAAAATACCATGGCATATTTACTGGCACTATCAGGATTGTCGGCAGTTTTACCCTCTCCATACACGTCGATGGCCATGGCTACATAACCCAGCTCTGCCAACTCTTTGGCCCTTCTCCTGGTATAATCATTCATTCCCCACCATTCGTGAACTACCAAAATTGCAGGGCGCTTCTCTTTATTATTTTCATCATACACCACGTAACCGTTCATGGTTACATGGTCGCCGGTATACGTAATATTTTCCTCCTTAAACATAGGTTGTTTTGATGATTCAGTAGTATTAGGAGGTTTTTGTTCACTATTGCAGGAAACAGATAATAATAGCACCATAAAAAATAATGGAAAAAGGATTGTTGAATACTTCATATATGTATTTTTTTTTGTGGAAAATGATGAGGATTTATTAAGCAAAGGTCATAAAAGCTGCAATATCATGAAATAATTTGTTTTATTGGTGCCTGTGATTTTATTGGGTTGTGAGTATTGAACCATTTTGCTAAATTGGTGTTATAGTAATTCTATTATGCAAATAAAACTCTATTGTCTTTTTATTTTAATGCTATTCCGGGTTGGGCTGGTAACCGGGCAATCTGATAACACGTTGAAAGTGTTGATCACAGGCCTTCATAGTTCCAATGGATCGGTACTGGTTAGTCTGTTTAACCAGGAGAAAGGCTTTCCTTCTCAATCCGGAAAAGCGTTCAAAAAAGAGAAAATTAATATTGTGGGGGGAATAGCCAGCGCCATCATTACCGATATACCTCCAGGAAGCTATGCGATAGCAGTATTACACGATGAAAATAATAACCTGGAAATGGATACCCAAATTTTTGGATTGCCAAAAGAGGGGTATGGATTTAGTAATAATGCAAAAGGCCTTTTCGGACCGCCGTCCTTTAAAGACGCCAGGTTTGCGTATAGTCCGACCCAAATTGTAAAAATTAATATCCGGTACTGATAAATTCTTATTGCTTTATAAAACGAGATACCTTTTTTTGGCCTGATTGATTAATAAGGGTAACAAAATAAATTCCTTTTTGCAGAGAGGAGGCATCCATGAACAGATCGTTGTTACCAGTTTGCACTGTATAGTACCTGCGTCGGATAATATTCCCTTTGATATCTGTAATGCTTGTCTCTACCCGGTCGGTGGTTGCCGAAGAAACAGAAAGGTAGGTACCTGTTTGAACCACGCTCGGTGAAATAGAAGTTATTTCAAATCCTTTTTCCCGTCCGTACACAATTACAGTTTTGGAAGTATAATACCGACCATCAAGGTCTCCTACCCGGATACGATAAAACAAGCGCCCGTTTCCGCTATTATCATCATGTTCAAATGCAAAAAGACAACGGGTTTTATCTGCCTGCAACTGGTAGATTGATGTATACGTAACACCATCATCTGATCGCTGAATATCAAATCGGGCATAATCAAGCAGGCATACTACGGACCATTGCAGTTTGTTACTACCATTTTGTTGTGTTGCCTTAATATATTTAAGCCTGACCGGAACCGAATCGGAAGAAAAATCCTGCGCCTTTATAATAAAGTAGACTGAAAGTGTAAGAATAATAAGTAATGTTCTTTTCATAAGAGTGGGTTGAATTCATAAATATAGTAATAAGATTGGCAAGAGAAACGTCAGGTCCGCGACAGAGAAAGCGGAATGCCCGCAAAAGTAGTTAACTCATTGCTTTTTAATCAGTAAATTCTTATTGAAACAGGAATATATAATTATCTCGCATCAGCCAACCAATTCGCAATCCCCAATCGCGAATTCCAAATTCCTAATTCTTCCCCTTACTCACTACTCCTCCCTTTTGGCTATCAACGGTTATAGAATATTTTCCCTTTCCCTGGACGATCCATCGTACCGTTATGGCGCCTAGTCCTGGAATATTGTTCACATTAATCGTTTCGGGTTTGTTCTTTTGTTCAGTAGTAATATTGAGATCTGCATTCTCCACAATCATACCAGCTATTACTTTGGTACCGGTTAAGGTTATGTAATCAGGTCGCTCAATTTTATATTTCAGGTCCTGGTTAGAATGGGTAGGCATAAGTCGGCTGTTGGATATAACGGCCGATACCTGTACCAATCCATCGCCTAACTCTTTTTCAATTATTGTATCTATATTCAGTTTGGGAGTATGATGACAATGATAGATAGTGAATGCCATATTGCGATGCGCGTCACTTTCCAATAAAAAACCCGGGTGGGCTCTTCCAAAATTCTTTTTATATCCACCAATTTCAATTTTACCATATTGCGGATGATCGAATTCGTGCCATGGAATGAAGGCATCTTTAAATAGAAGATACCGATCGAACTGGGCAGCGGAATTATCCTGGGGATCGCGGGTGGCTTCTTTATTAAATAGTAAATAGGGTGTCCACAATTCATTAGAGAAAGTATAAACACCGCGGCCTCCATAAAACCAATCCAGCTCACCCCCATAAGCGGAATACAAATCTTTATATACAACCAAATATTTATAACCCGGAATTAATTCTTCTCCTTTTTTAGCAATGGCATCATATACCTGTAAGTCAGCCCCGTTGTAGGTAATAAGATCTGTCGGGTCACCCGGGCCGCGTAATATCATTCCACCTGCATTGTGATAGGATTGTCCGGCTGCGATATTAGGATGCTTCATTACAAATTCCATTACGGCGCGGTTTTCGGGAAGAGAGAATGGATATTTGTATGCTCCATTCTGAATATAATTCGGTTGCCATCCCCATCCCCAATCGCGGTTCGGATCATATTCAAATGCATATCCATCTTCATTAACCAGCCCGTCTCCATCATTGTCCTTTCCCTCCTGCCCCAAGTATTCGTAGTCGCCTTTTTCGTCGGGCCCCACTTGAATCATAAGGTTGGGGTCTTTGGGATCCGCCTTAAAACGTCCGTTGGGATTTTTACGACGCATCATTACAATATGGCCATCGCCATCGAGGTCATCATATCCATCCTCATCGGTCAATCCATCCCGGTCATTATCTACCGGTATCACTCCCGAACGGGGCGAACTGCCGGTATTGGGTTCATGGAAATAACTATCGCGCCCATCGGGGTTGATGCTGGGATTGATATAAAAAACTTTGTCGGCCAATAATTCCTGTATGTATTTCGTATCGCTAAATGATTCCGTGAGGTACCAGGCCGTGTACAGGGAAAATTCGGCTCCCTGTACTTCATTGGAGTGAATATTTCCATCGATGTACATGGCTGGCTTTCTGGAAGGATCGCCTTTTTTGAAATCAGAAATCGTAAGAACCCACAAGTCGCGACCTTTAAATGATTTACCAATTGACTCCAGTTTGACCAGGTCGGGATAGGCGGCGGCTATTTTTTTACATATTTCGGTTATACCAGCGTGATCATAATATTTGTTCCAGCTCACGGCCACTTTCGGATTAACAGGGGAACCAGATGCCTTGAACATTTGACCGGCGTTTTGTGCCGTTGCGTTAACCAGCAAGGCGAAAGACATCCACGTAGCTGTTAAATATTTTATATTAAGTTTCATACAATTTTTTTTGTGTTGAACATTAAAGAGTAACATCAATGGTTTTGGTTCCGGTGGTAGGGCTCCCTGCTTCGATAGTCAGTTTGCCACTCCCTTTGATCAGCCAGCTGAGTTGCTGCGAACTGTAACCCTCCAGCGAATTCAATAATTGAATTTTTTTACCACTGATTACCGATTGATTATTGCCGGTATTCACCTTTACATTAATACGTTTTACCCAATAGCTTCTTTCCCCCAATTTGGAATGGGAGGCAAGCGCCCCTTTGTTAATAACATCCAGTGTTATCCTGGTTAATCCATTGGTTACTTTCTCGGTTTTAATATTTACCAGGTCTATCTCGGGCTGATATGATGCCAGCCTCACTAAAAACGCCGTATTCTTTTTTACCAGGTCCGGAACGAGTTTATATGGAGGCGTGATGAGCACAAAAGGGTCGATGCCGCCCACTTCTACTTTTTGATCCGGGAAATCAGGGTGCTGAATAATTTTCCATTCTGTAAATGAATTGGCAATGCCTTCCTGCGAGGCCCAACGCAGGTAATTGGCCGATGCATCTTCTATGCTGAATGCTTTTTCTTTTTTAGTGCTATCTGGTTTTGTTTTGGAAACCCACCAGCCAGGTGTGGAGAAACTATATCGGCCATAATGATAATAGGCCCACGAAAGAAAATCACCCCCACCCGGTGAAGATTTCGGAGCATCCTTCAGGTTCACTGTTTTATTATATAAGTCAGCAACCAGGCTATTCACTTTTATATCTGGCTCCAGCCATCCGGAGGTAATGGTTTGCGTAGCCGCTGCCGCATTGTATGTATAAGGATCGCTTAAATTATTATTGCTGCCAAAACTTACTACCGCATACACATTGAACTGTTCAAACAAATAATCGAGCAGCGCTCTTGTTTCTTTTTCCGAAACAGCATGTTCTCCTGCTCCGGGTGTGAAAGAAGGATTTTTAAAAGTTAGATTTTTATTGAACCACACACCCCCTTCTCCATCTTCATTAAAACTGCCGTCCCGATCATTATCTAAGCCTTCAGGAAACAATAGATATTTTCCTTTTTCTCCTTTGGTAATATCGGCCTTAATGAGAACCCGGGCATCATCGGGATGTGTTTTGTAGTCTCCTACGGGCGATTCAACCCGCATCCAGGTTATTTTGCCGTTGCCATCAAGATCGTCCGGTCCATCTTCATTACTTTTTCCATCGCGGTCATCATCCGTAGTAAAAGCATTCCCATGCCGTTCGTATTTCAATATGGCAAAGTATTGTTCCATGGCATCCGGACTCATATTGGGGAAAATATAAAAAGTAGTTTTGTTCAACAAAGCTTTGATGCTATCGGTATTGGCGGCTTGTAATAAATTTTCGGCAAAGCCAATAGCCAGTTCGGTACTTAACAAATAATTTCCTTCAATTCCACCGGCAATTACGATGGCTGGTTTAGTTTCCGTATTGCCGGTACCAATGATGATCTGCCAGATATCTCTACCACCGGCTGATTTGGTTAGTGAGCGCACTGTTGCCCATTGCGGATAGTTTTTTGCGAGCGCATTAATACGAATGGTTTGCTGAGAAAAATTACTGTAGCTGTTCTGTGCCTGCGAATTACCCGAAAGTAACAATGCATAAAACAGGAGGGTGGTTAGTTTTCTGATCATGAAGCCTTTTTTTGGATGGCTAATATACAGGAAAGTCGGGAGTCGGGAGCCTGGAGTCAGAAGACAAGAGTCAATAGTCGGGATTCAAGAGTAGAAGTATACCACCGAAACATATTTTCACCATTGGATAATTCGCTGGTTGCTGTATTCATCAATTGAAATCATTTTCCAAATCGCCGGTTGCTGTTTTCACCAACCGGAATCCCGGGTTGTTTCTCTACCATCCAGAATTACTTTTTGATCCCTGGCCGGGGTCTCTACCAACCGGAATTATTTTTCCCGGTAAGGCCACATAAAAAAATGATCTAAATCGCTTTTCACTAATCATTATCTTTATCTGCATACACAACAAATAATGACAAATGCACAAAAATCTAAAACTATTAATAGCCGTTATGGCCTGCACCTTATTTGCCAAGGCGCAAACCGGTAAAGTCCAGGATAATCTTTCGCTACCGAGTAAAATATTAAAGAGCGATCGGAAATATGCCGTATACCTGCCACCGGATTATGATAAGTCGGATCGCAGTTACCCGGTATTGTATTTATTGCACGGTGCGGGAGACGATCAAACCGGTTGGGTGCAGTTTGGAGAAGTATTGACAATAGCCGATAAAGCGATTAATGAAGGAAAAGCAACTGCAATGATCATTATTATGCCTGATGCCAATACAGGTACCCGGGGATATGTTAACAATGCCAATGGAACCTGGAACTATGAGGATTTCTTTTTCCAGGAACTGATGCCCTATGTAGAAAAGAAGTACCGCATCAAATCCGAAAAAAGGTACCGGGCAATTGCGGGTTTATCGATGGGCGGGGAAGGGTCCTTCACTTATGCATTGCATCACCCGGAATTATTTTCATCCGCTTGTCCCTTAAGTGCGGCTACCGGGCCGCTTACTTTGTCTGATGCAAAGACGTGGGTAAGCAGAAGTACTCCGGGTATTGCCGATTCGTTGATTGAGAAATATTATTCCCGCCAGAGTGTAGTGGAGCTGGTTAAAAACTGGCCCGACAGCATGAAGAAAAATGTTCGCTGGTATATTGATTGCGGAGATGATGATTTTTTATTCGAAGGAAATTCACTGGTGCATATCGCCATGCGTAAAAGAGATATTCCGCATGAATTCCGCATCCGCAATGGCGCGCACAATTGGACCTACTGGCGCGAATCCTTACCCGAGGTGCTGGCATTTGTGAGTATGGGCTTTCATCAGTATTAGATACAAAATGTAAAAAATAAAATTGAAGACGGTGACCCCGGAATAATACAGAACGTCTTGATAACAAAAAAACCCGCCTCTTTCGAAGCGGGTTTTTTGCTTGTAGCCAATGGTTATTGGCTCAAGGCTAATATCTGATACGCAGGTATTAATTAATAGCGGTAATGTTCCGGCTTAAAAGGTCCTTCTTTGGTAATACCAAGATATTCTGATTGCGCGGCAGTCAGTTCTTCCAACTCAACTCCAATTTTTGACAGGTGCAAACGGGCCACTTTTTCATCGAGATGCTTTGGCAGAACGTATACTTTGTTATCGTAGTTCTGGTGATTCTTCCACAATTCAATTTGAGCAAGTGTTTGATTGCTGAAGGAGTTGCTCATTACAAAAGATGGATGACCGGTAGCGCAACCGAGGTTCACCAATCGGCCTTCGGCGAGGATGATGACATCTTTTCCCTCTATATTATAAATATCTACCTGGGGCTTGATAGTATCTTTGGTATGTCCATAGTTTTTATTCAACCAGGCAATATCAATTTCAATATCAAAGTGACCGATATTACAAACGATCGCTTTATCTTTCATTAATTTGAAGTGAGCCCCGGTGATCAGGTCGCGGCAACCTGAAGCAGTAACCACTATATCGGCTTCTTTAACGGCGTCGATCATTTTCTTAACCTCAAATCCATCCATGGCTGCCTGCAAAGCGCAGATCGGATCAATCTCTGTAACAATTACCCGGCAACCAGCACCAGCCAGGGAAGCAGCAGAACCTTTACCCACATCTCCATAACCACCTACTACGGCCACCTTACCGGCCAGCATTACATCGGTAGCACGCCGGATAGAATCAACCAGCGATTCCTTACAGCCATATTTATTATCAAACTTCGATTTGGTAACGGAGTCGTTTACATTAATAGCAGGCATTGGTAATGAACCTTTCGCTACTCTTTCGTACAAGCGATGAACGCCGGTAGTTGTTTCTTCAGAAATTCCTTTTACATGTTGTACAAGTTCAGGATAAGTATCCAACACCATGTTTGTAAGGTCACCACCATCATCCAAAATCATATTGAGGGGACGATCAGCCGCACCAAAGAATAATGTTTGTTCAATACACCAGTCTGCTTCTTCCTGTGTTTGCCCTTTCCAGGCAAAAACACCGATACCTGCGGCGGCAATAGCGGCGGCGGCATGATCCTGGGTAGAAAAGATATTGCAGGAACTCCATTTTACTTCCGCTCCCAATGCCGTTAAGGTTTCTATCAAAACAGCGGTTTGGATGGTCATATGCAAACAACCCGCTACCCGGGCGCCTTTCAGTGGTTGCGAAGGTCCATATTCTTTACGGATACTCATCAATCCCGGCATTTCTGCTTCTGCCAGTCTGATTTCTTTACGGCCCCATTCGGCCAGGCTAATATCTTTTACTTTGTGCTTGAGATTGAAATCAATGTTCTTTGTTGTTGTAGCCATTGGTACTTTTTTTTAAGTTTTGCAAAACTACTATTATTGGCCCTATTTCGCAAGAATTGACCAGCATTTAAGACAGAATAAATCAAATCATGAGCAATCCCTGTTCCCCCCTGTTATTGAATATCGTAAATTGTAGTAAATAACTTATTATGATTAGTTACGATACCGTTTCCGAAGCTGTAAATAAGCTTAAAAAAAGAGGATTTGACCTCGATTTCAACCTCGTGGAGAACTGCCTGGTTTGTAATGAAAAGAAATTTGATATCGAGGATTTTGAAATTACCGAAGTTTATCGTTTTGAAGGGGATACGGATCCAGCCGATGAAGCAGTGGTTTATGCCATTGAATCGAAGGATGGATTAAAGGGAGTGCTCGTAAGTGGCTATGGAATTTCCGCAGAAGGAATGAGCGCGGAGATGGCCAAGAAGCTGACGATTCATCATAATTAATGTGCAAATGTGCGAATTATTTTAAGTCAAAACACTATTAACTGGTTTTGAATACAAATAGTTTTGGATAATATACGCATATTACCTTTACGGGGTCCCCCCATTCGCACATCCGCACATTTTCTAATTTGCACCTACCTTTATTATATGCACGTATTTAAGAGAGCCTGTTTTATTTGCTTCCTTTTTATCATTAATACCGATGTTATAGCCCAGCAATTTGGTGGCAATCCTCCTTCCCTGAAATGGAGGCAAATTAATACGGATACAGTGCGGGTGATATTCCCCGATGGGCTTCAAAACCTGGCACGTGAAATTGCTGGTATCAGCCATCAATTGGGCAGCACGCAGGCTACATTAGGAAACCGGTTAAGGAAGATCAGTATTGTTTTGCAAAACCAAACAACTGTTTCAAATGCTTATGTAGGATTAGGACCGTATCGCAGCGAGTTTTTTATGACTCCCCAACAAAACAGTTTTGAATTAGGAAGCCTGCCCTGGTACGAACAGCTCGTGTTGCACGAATACCGCCACGTTCAGCAATTCAATAATTTTCGCAAAGGCTTATCGGGGTTCTTTTATATATTGGCCGGCGAGCTGGGTGTTTCATTCGCGAATAGCACAGCCATTCCCAATTGGTTCTGGGAGGGCGATGCAGTATACCAGGAAACGAAAATGAGCCGCCAGGGCCGGGGGCGATTACCTTATTTTTTTAATGGATATCATTCGCTATGGGCTGCGCAAAAAAAATATTCCTGGATGAAATTGCGTAATGGTTCGCTGCGCGACTATGTTCCTGATCATTACCAGCTCGGATATTTATTGACTGCGTACGGACGGGAAAAATATGGCGATTCCATTTGGGCTATGGTTACCAATGATGCGGTTCGTTTCAAAGGACTGTTCTATCCATTTCAATCGGCGATAAAAAGAAATACCGGGAAAAAATATAACGAGTTCCGATCAGAAGCATTTGATTTTTATAAGCCACCTCTTGCTGCCAAGGAAGATAGTTCGGCTGCCTGGGCGGGCCAACAAAAACATTTTAGCGCCGATGTGGAATTTCCTCAATGGATCGATGATGAGCGATTAGTGTTTGTAAAAAGTAATTATCAAAAAATACCGGAATTCTATGTAAAAGATGTACAAACGGGAGCAGAAGAAAAAGTGCGGACAAAAGATATTTCACCGGATAATTATTTCTCCTACCGTAATCATCGGATTGTATATGCCGCTTATGATGTGGATGAGCGATGGGGCTGGCGGGACTATAGCGAGCTTCGGGTATTGGATATTTTTGACGGGGGGCAAAGAACCCTTACGAAGAGGAGTAAATATTTTGCCCCTGATATTTCCAGCGATGGCAGGCAGGTGGTAGCGGTGCAGGTATTACCCGATGGCAAATGTACCCTGCATGTGCTGGATGGTGCATCAGGAACCCTGGTCAAAGCTATTCCCAACCCGGATGAATTATTTTATACCCATCCTAAGTTCTATGGAAAGCAAAAAATAATTTCGGCGGTTCGAAATAAAAAAGGGGAGATGGCGCTGGGTGTTTTTGATATAAAAAACAATACCGCTGACTGGCTCGTTCCGTTTTCAATAAATGTAATTGGTTATCCCAATGTACAGGGTGATACTATTTCATTTACCGCTTCTTCGGGTGGGCAGGATGAATTGTTTGCAATAATCAATAGGAAGATCTATCGGTTTGAACCTTTAATAAAAAATCGGGCAACGGGAAATTATCAATTGAACATCCGCAATAATAAAATGGCCTGGGTTAGTTTTACAGCGGCGGGTTATAGGCTTGTGCAGCAAAATGGTAATTCCGATTCTTTCAAAGAAATTTCTGCGGACGAATTGCAACCGGCCTTACCCGTATATGGAATCAACGCACTCCGGAAACAGGAAAAAACAATCACGGGCAATGCATCGTCAATAGATCAACCGGCGGAGCATTATTCAAAAGCTTTTCGTTTGCTGCATTTTCATAGTTGGTTACCAAATATAAGCGACCCCGATTATACTCTTTCTTTCATTAGCGAAAATGTGCTGAATACCTTGCAAGCGGGTTTATACTTCAATTACAACACTAATGAGAAAAGTAAAAAGGTTGGTTTTACCGGCGCGTATGGAGCTTTATATCCATGGATACGGTTGGGTAGCGCTTATACCAAAGACCGTAGTTTTAACTATGGGGGCAACCGCGTTATATGGAATGAATGGGAAGCCCGGGCAGGCGTATTGGTTCCTTTGAATCTGACACAGGGCAGAAATTATAATTCCCTGCGAATAGGGACCGATTATGTATATGTTAAGCCAGATTATAAAGGTACTTATAAAGATACCTTTGATAACAGGGGTTATGGATACATAAATTCTTACCTGACCTTCTCGAGCCAGGTACAAAAAGCGAGGCAGCATATTTATCCCCGGTTTGCACAAACACTCCGGCTCGATTATAATCATGCTGTTACCAGTATTGAGGGTAACCAGTTTCTAGCCAACGGACTTCTTTATTTTCCCGGCATCCTGGTGAATCATAACCTGGTACTAAATGCAGCCTTCCATCGCAGAGATACTATACGGGAGATTTTATTTACCAATAGTTTTCCTTTTTCGAGAGGGTATACGGAAAGAAATTTTCACCAGATGTATAAGTTAGGTGCCAACTATCATTTGCCATTGTGGTATCCCGACTGGGGATTGGGTAATATTGTTTATTTTTTACGTGTACGGGGGAATGCTTTCTTCGATTATACTCATATTGTTGAATACAACAACAGCCGGCAGAAAGTATCGCTCGATTATCGTTCCTACGGAACAGAAATTTTCTTTGATACGAAGTGGTGGAACCAGCAACCGGTGAGTTTTGGATTTCGGTATAGCCGGTTGATGGATGGTGCCCAGCAGGGACTGGGGCCTAATCAATTCGAATTTATTTTGCCGGTGAATCTTATTAATAGGTGATGGAACTGCAACTGCAAGTTCTTTTATTTTATTGCCCAACACTGATCCCTCACGGCGGGGTGGATGTCAGCAAAAATAAATTGAACGAGAAGGTTTGATCAGGTTGTAATTATTATTTCCATTAGTCAAGGCCATATCTTACGGTCATTGTATGGGGAATTTAAAATTATCCGGCGTTGTTTTTATTCGCTGTTTTTCTTTGTACCTCCGCGTCTCTGAGGTTCCCAATATTTCTGATTCGGAGGCGCTGAGTAATGTTTTACCAATCGTCGTGGTTGGTGTCCATC
>JANMBO010000051.1:0-8809 GCA_031360425.1 Chitinophagaceae bacterium
GCTTTTTTTTAATTAGCGGAAGACGGTGCATATAGTCGGTGCCATGGCAGTTTCCTGCGGTTCCGGAAAATCCGCCTGTCAGGCCTATTCTGAAAGTACCCATAACATTTTTTTTAAAATTTAGAAATGGCATTTACATCCAGGAACCCGTGCCTGTTACGGGCAGGAATCCGGCTGATGAATCAAATCTACCGTACCGGAATAGCTGCTTCCAAAAAACATCACCGGAATGACATAGTTAGCAGACTTGATACTATTTCGCAGAATGGACAGAATCGACAGGATTGGCCTATTTGGCACAGACGGATTCATTTTCTTCGGGTGTTCTCCGACTCTTGTTCGGGTGTTGTTCGGGTGTTGTTCGGGTATTGTTCGGGTCTTGTTCGGGAATTGTTCGGGTCATCTGCGGGTTGGACCCGCAGATGACCCGGAGAGGAGGCGAAGAAGGGGCGAAGATGAGTGGGAGAATCTGCGAAGGACAAGAGAGGGGTAACGGAGGGTGAATAATTTTCAATCCCCGCTGGCCCCGGCACCTGGCAGACTGTACGTAGAAAAAAGGTAGATTCGGCCGCTTATCATGATATGAACCGGTTAAAAGACGGGAAGATCGTGTACTACAGCCGGTATAAAAGACCTAAAAAAAAAATAAAATATCTGTTGATGGTAGGAGCCTAACGGTAAAGCGTGGGGCTTTTTTTTTTCGGATTACCGGTTGCATCTTTGCGTTGTTGCGAGAAATTATTTCATGCACGCAAAGTCGCAACGCCGCAAAGAAAATCAAGTTAAAACCTTCCATACATATTACCCTAAAGGTGGCGTCGTGGTGTCGTGGCGAGAAATTTTTTTTTCACGAAAAGGCAGTGGCGCAAAGAAGAAGGAAGTATTCTAAACTGCCTATTTTATTTTGGATTACCCATTGCATCTTGGCGTAGTTGGGAAAAGCAGCTCTTTCTTTTCCCGATTGGAGGGTGTAAAAAACGCTTTTGCTTAGGGACATTAACCATGGATACTAATCTGACCTCTTTTACCTTTTGCAGAAATGAAGTAAAATACAATTGCCTCTTTAATAATACCAAAATGAAAAACCTGCCGATCATCCAAAACAAAATTCACGAAATCAGGGGGCTGAAGGTGATGCTTGACTTTGACCTGGCTGACCTCTATGAGGTAGAAACAAAGGCTTTAAACCAAGCCGTTAAACGTAACAGTGACCGGTTCCCTGAAGATTTCATGTTTAAGCTTACCGCAAAAGAATGGGAAGCTATGCGGTCACAAATTGTGACCGCATCTCAAAAGAAACGAAATGTTTTAACCACTCCTTTTGCTTTTACCGAACATGGCGTCACTATGTTGGCCAGTGTATTGCGCAGCGAACGGGCAGTAAAAATGAATATTGCAATTGTTCGTGCCTTTATTGCCCTCAGGCAAATAGCACTATATCATAAAGACCTGGCCGAAAAACTAGACCAATTAAAAACCGAAATGTATGAGTGACTTGGTGAACATGATGCGCAGTTGAATGCTATTTACGAGGCCATCGAAAATTTATTAGATGGCCAGGCGGTAAAGAAAAGCTGGGAGGAAAGAAATAGAATTGGATATAAATAATAATAAAGGCAGACTACCGTAGTTTGAATTTCAGAAGTGCTAAAACCCCGGAAATAAACTTCGGTAGTCTTTTATTAGCTAATTGTCTGAACGGTGATTTATGAGATTTAAATGATTAGTGTGATGAAGGCAACCTCCACCAATCATAGCAATCACTTACATCAAAAAAATCATTACTTGTCCCTATTATTTAGGAGTTCAGACAATTTATTTCCACGCGGCATAGTAAACTCCCCCTTTTATCGAAACAAAATTATTAGTACCCGGTTTGTCTTTTTCGTTCCGGGTTCATTATTTCGGCTTAACACTACCTTCGCAGTATGGCAGATGCCTGCCTGCCGCCAGGTACACGATAAGAAGACCCGGAGTTACAATATGAGCTGCCTCACCCTTTCGTCCCTCTCCTGCAGAGAGGGATGTTACCTTTGTGTTTTATTATGAGAGCTTCTGGCACGGACATGAGAACCTGCCTGGTAAATAACGGGAAAATCGTGTACTACGACCGGTATAAAAGACCCAATAAATAATAAAATATCTGTTGATAGTAAGAGCCTCCTGGTGAAGCGGGGGCTTTTTACACTCGTTCATTTCTAATCATGGTTCGTAAATCATCGGCAGTGATCCTACCAATTCTTCTGTGTAACATTTGATGACAATTTGAGCAAACCGGCGCCCATTTATCCTGGGTTGTTTTGGTATTGGCAGGTACTTCCTTCTTAAGCAAAGTCTCCATCGCGAGACGCAGCGGAGTAGCCGATAATTATCTAACTTTAAGGAATAGCCCACCAGCACCGGTGCACGGATGCATGTTGGGTAAAAGACATACCAGGCAGGGAATGGGTAATTTCGCAAATACAACCCCCATGAGATGAATTGGCGAAAGTTTCATTCTTCATAAAGAGGGGCTGGAATCATTTTGAAGATGAACTTTCGTAAATAAAAAAGGTACAGGCCATTCAATCTGAAGCGCTTAATTTATAGAAGAAAGACAATCATATTTTATATAAATAATCATAACTTTCGGTTATTAGATTTATATTAGAACGGCTTATTTTATGCCCGTAATAATTTGTATTATTGTGAATTGCATGGGCAGGAAAAAGGACCTAGCGTTGTATCAGATTTAATATTCGATAACAAATAAATAAGCGATAAACTGAAAGCCTGACGCAAAAGAATTTTCAATACTCATTTTATATTTGTCTCATGAATAAATTAATAGGTAGCATAATTGCCTGCCTTATATGGCAATTCCTCTTCGCAGGAGATGTGGATACCATTCCTATTTACAGTAATTCAATGAAAAAGGATATCTCATGCGTCGTAATAAAACCAAGTACTTATAGCAGTAGCGGCCGTTCATTCCCGGTAGTTTACCTTTTGCATGGCTTCGGTGGTAGCTATAATCAATGGCTTAAAGCAGCCCCGCAATTAATAAATAAAGTGGATGAACTTCAACTCATAATTGTATGCCCTGATGGAGGTTATAGTAGTTGGTATTTTGACAGCCCGGTAGATTCTTCCTTTCGTTATGAAACATTTGTAAGTAAAGAAGTAATAGACTACGTGGATAAAAATTATCAAACCATAGCCGACAGTAAACACCGTGCTATATCCGGTTTAAGTATGGGAGGAACTGGCGGGCTTTACCTTGGAATTCGTCACAAAGATGTTTATGGTGCCGCTGGAAGCGTCACTGGTGTACCGGATATAAGACCTTACCCTAATAACTGGGATCTTAAAAAAAGATTAGGAGATTCTATTTGCTGTAAACAAAATTGGGAAAATAATACGGTTATCAACTTAATAGGCAATTTGAAGAATGGAGACCTTACTTTAATCATTGATATTGGTGTTGATGATGTCTTCCTCCAGGTTAACCGCAATCTGCACCAGAGATTGATAGAGATGAAAATCGACCACGATTATATTGAACGGCCCGGAGCGCATAATTTGGCCTATTGTAAAAAAAGCATTGATTACCAGCTATTTTTTTTTAAACAGTTTTTTGAAAGGAATATTTGAAGACCTACCCGTATTCCTCTTGGCACTATCCGAGTATCAGTTTTAAAAACAACCCGCCGCACAAACCCACTGCGTAGCCTACCGTATTGTATTCATATAGTAATTCGAACACCCAAATGCCATAGTTTTAACTCTGATACCGTTACCCGTTAGCTTATGAGAGCATTTTTGAATTCTTGAATTTATTTAATCAAAGGATAATAGTGAGAACTGAGCATCGCTCAAACAGTAAAGACCTTATATATAATCATATATTTGGATCCCCTAACGGACAAAAGCGAGCTTTCATACTTCTCCTTAATACCTTTAGCTGCTCAAAAACGGCCTGTAACATGGGGCTTTATGCTATTGGGGCTTGACCAACAATCTTCAACTAAAAGCAAAGCCAGTCTTTAGTTTCAGCAGGACAAGCACCTTTGAACATTTGTAAAAACAATGAACTTTTAATTATAAATTTAACAGCGGTACCGGGCAGGACATTGGTAAATATCCCAACAGCATTAAGCCCTGTACGTTGCCTGCAAGCCTAAAACAACACCATTCTAACAAGTAGACACAACATGAAAAGACAATTAGGTTTCGTTTTTGTAATAGGACTTCTTTGCGCGATACACTTTTCTTGTTCAAGGAATATCGCTTTGGAAAAAACTAGACAGAGTAACCTTGAACAATTAGAGAAAAAGATATTTGTTTTAAAACCTGACAAGCAACTGCCGAAGGACACCCTTCCTTCTGAAAGAATTGAATTAATTTTAAGCGACAGAATACTACAAGCTAATTGGGTATCCGCAGGACAAACAGCACCAGCTTTTTTCATTTTGCATGGAAATGGAGAGACACTTTCCGAATGGGGACCTTTACAGATGTATTTATTTTCCAAAGGTTACTCATCGTTCGTATTTGACTACACAGGTTTTGGAAATAGTACGGGGCAACCAACTGTATCTAATTTAAACAATGACGCTATTGAAGCATACAAAAAATTTGCCTCCCTGACCCCAAATGCAAAAGAACGAATAGGTTTTGCCCATTCTCTGGGGTGTAGCATTCTTTTAAATGACGCTAACGATTTTAAACCATTACTAAATAAAGTTGTTATTCATGGTGCTTTTTCCACTTTACGAAACATTCTTGTTGAAAAACATTTTATTAACGACAGTTCAAAGACAAACTACCCAAATGTTTGGAACGGACTAAAAAATGCTCAAAAGATAAAATCATCACTTTACGTACTTCACAGCGTTAATGACAAGACAATTCCTATTGCAATGAGTATGGAATTAGCGAAAAGTGCAGGAAGCAATGGGAGACTTCTAAAACTTGAAACACCAGGACACAACGCAGTATATGAATTACCCAATGACAAAACATGGAATGCAATTTTTGAATTCATTAAATAAAATTACTTTACGCAAAAAGGCCAGCAGGCAACATTGCTTTGTGCAAGCAGGGCTGGACGTTCAAACTTCGGCTGTTTGCATCGCTGTACTTTTGTTCGGGCAGACGAATATCTATTTGGCTTTTTGTTGTTAACTTCAACTTCAGTTTTTCAAATCGGCTGCGGTTCCGGGCTGGACAATCAATGAATACCAGCACAGCAGCAAGCCCTGTCCGTTGGCTGAAAGCACTTACGAAATTCGCTCTCTGTAAAAAAGAGATTTTATATCATCGATTCGTAACACCAAAATATTAAAACAATGACAAAGTATCATTTGCTTGTGCCGGGTATACTAATGCTTTCTATACCATTGCTTTCTCTTCCCGGGTTTTATAATAATAACATCAATTTGGAGACGCATAGTCCGGAACCAACCTATCATCTTGCTTTTGCCAATTTTGGTCCTTTGAACGATGATATTTTTATTGCAAATGCAGATGGCACTCATCCCAGACCGCTACTCCCAAATCCGGCGAATGATTACAATGCCTCTTTTTCGCATGACGGCAAATGGATTGCATTTACATCAGAACGAAATGGTTCAGCAGATATTTATCGTGTACATCCTGATGGATCCGGATTGGAACAATTAACCGATGATCCTTCGTTTGATGACCAGGCTGCTTTTTCACCCGATGGTAAAAAAATAGCATTTGTTTCGAGCAGAAATAAACAAGCTGATATTTATATCCTGGAGATAGCCACAAAGAAGATAACAAATATCACTAACCACCCGGCTGGTGATTTTCGTCCTTCCTGGTCTCCTGATGGAGAATGGATCGCTTTCTCAACAGACCGTGATTCCAAAAGGCCAATGCCTGTATTTACAATTTGGCATTCTACTGAGATCTATACCACTCGTGTTGACGGGTCAGAGACAATAAGAAGAACAAGACTGGATACGTATGCCGGCAGCCCCTGCTGGTCGCCTGATGGAAAACAAATAGTATTTTATGAAGCAGCTTTACAACAGGTACGCAATATGAACACAGTTATGAAAGTAATTGCCACTACACAGCTTTCCGTTATAAATGTTTCGGACAATACAAAGCAAACCATTACAAAAGATACGGGTGAAAAAATTTATCCGAGGTGGTTTGCCGATGGCAGCATGGCTTATGTAACCTGGGGGAAAACGCCAGGTATCATATTTACAAATGGTAAAGCGAGATTAAATGGTGATTTCGAAAACCCATCGTGGTCAATTGATGGCAAAAGCATGCTTTTTCATCACGAAGTAAATTCCGGCTGGCCACCCTATTATAAATTGTATAGCCGTGATCCGCAATTTCAATTGATTCGCTCTGGCGTATTTCCCTGCTACGCTCCTTCTGGTACCTACCTTATCTGCAACGATAAAACTGCAGGCATTCATCATAATCAAATAATGCGGATGAGTGCAGACGGCACTAACCGCTCTATCTTGTTTGGCGATTCAATAAAAAGTGCATTAGCCCCGGTATTGTCGCCACAAGGAGATAGAATTGCATTTGGCTTTGGTCGTTTTTTTCAAAGCCTCCAGGGGCCTGCTATTGGTGATATTGCAATTATTAATAGCGATGGAACTCATTTAGAAGTTCTTACTGATGGAAAAGGTAATTATGGTTTTCCATCATGGTCACCCGATGGAAAAAAAATTGTTTACCGCGGAGCAACCGATAGCATTATGGGTTTGTTTATTGTTGATGTTGAAACAAAAAAGATCACGAGACTTACAACCAATAGCCATGATAATTTTCCAGGTTGGTCGCCAAATGGAAACCTGGTAGCATTTACCAGTAAACGAGAGGGCAACTATGATATTTATACCATTAAGCCGGATGGAAGCAATTTAAAGAGGTTGACCACAGATCCGGGGAATGATGCACATAGTGTATGGTCGCCCGATGGCAAATGGATCGCCTTCAGCAGTGGCAGAACCGGTTTTAAAGATGAATCTGCATTACATCCTTACAATCCCCAACCTTACGGCGAAATATGTGTGATGCATGCTGATGGTTCGGATGTACGGGTATTAACCGATAACCAGTATGAAGAAGCAACACCGGCATGGATGCCACTGAAAAAAAGGAAATAAAAAAGCATTGTATTCGATTATGTTGTGTTATCAGATAAAGAAAAGAAAATCGGATTAACTACGATTATATCAAACCAAGTATGCCTTCAGCCAACAGGCGGTTTGACAATATGACGGGGCGACGAATATATGCTCAGCTTTTTGTTCGCTATCAGCTACAGTCCGGGCTTGACTTTTACTATTGAGCTTTAGTTGTTATCTTCATCATTAGTAATTCTATTCGGTTGCGGTTCCGGCTGGACGTTTTCCAAATACCGCCACAATGCTAAGCCGTGTTCGTTGGCTGAAATTGTATATACTGCACGTAATCTAAGAGGGGAAACACGACTTATGCAAAAAGTTAAAAAATATTTTGAAACTATCGGTTTTGCAGGGGACGACCTGGAAAAAATATTAAGTGCTTTTGATTTACAGACATTCAAAAAAAATGAATTGATTGTAGAGGAAGGTAAAACAAGCAGGTATATTGGCTTTGTAGAAACCGGGATGTTTCAATACTATGTAATCAAAGACGGAGAGGAAAGAACCAGCTATGTATATGTCGCAAACACTTTTTTTGCTTCGTTGCTGAGCTTTATCAGTGAAAAACCGGCCCTTGAAAATATAAAAGCACTGGTAGATGGCAGCATCAGCATGATAAGTAAACCAAACCTGAAAAGGTTAGTGAACGAAATTCCTGCCTTCAAAGATTTTTATGTCGGCTTATTGGAAGCCTCCATTTGTGGAATTGACGCCAGCCGCCACGACTTGATTGTATTGACCGCCGAACAACGGTATGAAAAAATGCTTATAAACGAACCACATTTTTTGCAACAAATACCTCTACAACATTTAGCATCAATGCTCGGTGTTACCCCACGCCACCTGAGCAGGATAAGAAGTAAAATCCGCTGATTTTTTCTTTTAGACATTTGTCCAGTATAAAGAACTCCACTGTTCTGAGCTTTGCATTATTAATTAACAACAAAAATGCAAATCAAAATGAAACAGGTAATGGGTGTACTTCTTGTACTCATATCAACAGCCACTTTTTCTCAAAAGCAATTATCAAAAAACGAATTCAGCATTAATGGATTCCGCAATCCTTCAATCGGTTTAGAGTATCGTCATCGGAACGTCTCTATTTATGCAGGTTATTATATTACTGTATTTGAAAAAAGCGTTACTACTAAGTTTTTTAAAGCAGGGGCCACTGTATGGTTTCTGCCTATTGGTAAAAAACAAAATCCTTCTTCCTTTTATGCAGGGGCCTCTTATTTAAGAGGGTTGAATCTTGACTACAAAAATGAAAATGCTGTGGCAATGGAAGCCGGTTTTCGGTGGATGGTCTGGAAAGGGCTTAACCTGAGGATTGGTGCAATTGGCGTTGCCGCCAAAGGACATGATGTACAAATCAATCCAACACCAGGCATCAGTTATTCATTCTTCTTTTAAAAAAGCATATGAAATCAATATTAGGAACGGGCCAATTAGGGCTTGCCATTATGCAACTACTACTTGATAAAAACCCGGACGAAAATATATTATTGGTAAACAGAACAGGAAAATTGAATAGACCCATTCCGCAAAACGTACAGTTAACAGCCGCAGATGTAACATCGAAAACAGCTATGGCAACTATTGCCAGCAAATCTGATTTAATTTTTAGTTGTACAGATATG
>JANMBO010000082.1:0-55255 GCA_031360425.1 Chitinophagaceae bacterium
TATTCCTGGTTACCTTACGGAAGTTCATTATCAGGAAGAGAGAAGCCAAATTCTTCGATCCGAAACATCTCTTCCCAAAGAGAAGTTCATCCGTAACACTTCATTCGATGTCCTGATTTTTATCTTTTAATAATATTTACAGGAAATTCCCCTCCAATGTGTGGTATTGCAGGTTATGTGAGATTTGATAGTTTGCCTGCTGATCAGGCTGTTATTAAAAAAATGACGGATGCTTTGGCTCATCGTGGGCCTAATGCAGAAGGATTTTTCGTGAAGAATTCTATTGCGCTTGGTCACCGACGGCTCTCTATTATCGATCTTTCTGAAACAGCCAATCAACCTTTCGTTGATGCATCAGGTAACTTGCGGGTGGCATTTAATGGGGAGCTGTATAATTTTAGAGAAGTAAAAGCTACTTTTCCCGGTCATTCTTTTCGTACTAACAGCGACACCGAAGTATTGGTAGAAGCCTATGCACGTAATGGGATTGATTGCATAAAACAGTTTAAAGGAATGTTTGCTTTTGCAATATGGGATGAAGCAGAGAAGGAACTGTGTATTGCGAGAGACAGGATGGGAGTGAAGCCATTATACTACTATCAAGGAACCGATTTTTTTCTTTTCGCTTCTGAGATAAGAGGAATTATTGCTTCCGGGTTAATTAAACCTAAACTGAATCTGGAAGCGTTGAAAGATTATTTCTCTTTCCAGTCCGTAAGTTCACCGCTGAGTATAATAGAAGGTATACAACAATTAGAGGCAGGTCATTACATAAGAATTAAAGACAACCAGGTTGAAATAAAAAGTTATTGGGATATTGCTTCCGGTAGAAAAGCGTATGATTTTACCTCCAGGGAGCAGGTTACTCAAAAAATAAAAATGCTTCTATTACAATCGGTGGAGGGAAGAATGATCAGCGACGTTCCTTTCGGCGCCTTTTTATCCGGTGGTATAGATTCCAGTGCAGTAGTTGGATTGATGGCCGCGGTAAGCACCAACCCGGTTAATACCTTTAATGTTTCTTTTGCTGAAAAATCCTTTGATGAATCTGTATTTGCAGAATTGGTAGCAAAAAAATTCAATACCCGCCATCAGCGTATTGTTTTGCAACCAACAGTAATGCTGGATGAATTGGAGAATGCTTTTAATGCCATGGATACACCCAGCGGCGATGGCATCAATACGTATGTAGTATCCAAAGCAGTGAAGCAGACAGGATTAACGGTCGCTTTATCTGGGATTGGTGGCGATGAGCTTTTTGCTGGTTATCCTTTCTTTAAAAAATTCACCCAACTTAATAAGTTTGGTTTGCTATGGAATAACACCAGGCTCATGAGAAAACTTGTCGCAAAAGCAGCTGACTTAACAACTCCCGGTTCATCAGGCAAAATGCAACAATTGCTAAACACCGGCAGTACAAAAATTGAAGATGTTTACCCGGTATTCCGAAAAATATTAACAGCAAAACAATTAAAAGGAATTACAAATCTTTCAAATGGTAGGGTTACTGAACTGGAGAAAAAATTTTTTACACTGGCATCTAAGATGCATCAATTCCCTTTGCTGAGCCAGGTAAGTATTGCGGAATTGATTGGATATACTCAGCAGACATTATTGAAAGATACCGACCAAATGAGTATGGCTGTTTCATTGGAAGTACGGGAGCCTTTTTTTGATCATGAATTGGTAGAATATGTATTGAATATTCCTGATAGTATTAAATATCCAACCTATCCCAAGCAATTGTTAGTAGAGGCGCTGGGTAATATGTTACCCTCAGAAATCGTACACCGAAAAAAACAAGGATTCACTTTTCCCTGGACACTATGGATGAAGAACGAACTGCGTTCATTTTGCGATACCCGGATCAATGCGCTTTCTGAAAGAGATTTTATAAATCCTGCAGCAATAAAACATCTCTGTAAATCTTTTCTCATTAATTATAAAAACGTCCGGTGGATGGAGATATGGTTACTGGTTGTTTTGGAATATTGGCTTTCGAAAAACAACATAGAGTAACGTACCGGTTATGCCAAAAAGGAAAATCCTGGTTATGACTGATTGGTTCGATCCCGCCTACAAAGCAGGTGGTCCTATTCGCTCCTGTGTTAATTTTGTAACGAACATGAAAGAGGAGTACGAACTGTTTGTTTTTACCAGCGATCGGGACCTGGGTATGCAATCCCCTCTTCCCAATGTAAGAACAGACGAATGGATTACACATAGTAGCGGGGCCATGGTACTTTACGCTTCACCTGTTAAGTTGAATTTTGCCGGTATCCGCGAAGTAATTAAAAGTATTCAACCTCATTTTATTTACCTCAATAGTTTTTTTTCCAGATACTTTACCATCTACCCTTTATTAATCACTCGTTTTTTGAAAAGGGATGCAGTCACGGTGCTTGCCCCAAGAGGTATGCTCAAACCCTCTGCCCTGCAATTCAAATCATTTAAAAAGAAATTCTTCCTGGGATTAATTAAGATGATGGGGCTACATGCTAATACCCGCTTTCATGCCACCGATGAGGAAGAAGTGAAAGATATCAGTAATCATTTTCCTGATAACCGGGTGTGGCTGGCTTTTAGTTTTTCGGAGGCAGTTCCTGCCCGCCAGGTTGTATTGAACAAAGAAACAGGAACACTTTCTGTATTATTTATAGGTCGTATTCATCCCATAAAAAATCTTGATTATTTATTAAATGTACTGCAGGGAGTTAATGGAATTATTGAGCTTACGATTGTGGGAGTACTGGAACAACCCTCCTACTGGAACGATTGCCAGGAGATAATAAATTCATTTCCATCAACGGTACAGGTAAACTATAAAGGCGAAATTCCGCATGACCAGTTACCGGCAATTATAAATAACCACCATATTCTTGCGTTGCCTACCCAGGGAGAAAATTTCGGGCACGCTATTTTTGAAGCGCTCAGCGGGGGAAAACCGGCACTGATCAGTGATCAGACTCCCTGGCGAAACCTGCGCCAACAAAATGCAGGCTGGGACCTGGACCTGCATCAGCCCCTTCTGTTTTCACAGGCTTTGCAGGAAGCGGTAAACTGGAATTATGAAACCTATTCGCAATGGTCGGATGCTGCTTATAAGCTGGCCACCCAATATGCTGATCAGTCAAAATTAAAAGAACAATATAAAAAGATATTTAGCTAACATGTACATACTTGGAATTAACGCGTACCACGCCGACTCATCGGCTGCTATTTTTAAGGATGGTGTAATGATTGCTGCTACCGAAGAAGAAAGATTCCGCAGAATAAAACATTGGGCGGGCTTTCCTTCAATGGCGATACAATTTTGTTTGCGTGAAGCCGGAATAACCCTGCAGCAGGTAGATCATATATGTATTGGCCGTGATCCGATGGCTAAACTGCAAAAGAAAGTAATGTACCTGCTCAAAAATCCCGGAGGCGGATGGAATGCAGTACTCGATCGTGTTAGAAACGCCCGTAAAGTTTCTTCCCTTGACGAAGAATTAGCTGCATTGGACATTAGCGTTTATAAAAGTGATATCAAAAATAAAATTCACCAGGTAGAACATCACCGCAGTCATTTAGGTTCGGCTTTTTTTGCCTCCCCCTTTGAAGAAGCTGCCCTGCTTTCTATTGATGGCTCAGGCGATTTTAGCACCACTATGATTGGAATAGGTCGGGGCAACCAGATTGAAGTGCTCGACTCTATCGATTTTCCGCATTCAGTGGGATTGTTTTATACCGCCTTTACTCAATTACTAGGGTTTCCGCATTATGGCGATGAATATAAAGTAATGGGACTGGCACCTTATGGTGAACCACGTTATGTAGATCAGCTAAAGGATGTGTTGGTATTTGAAAAGAATGGATTGTTCTCCCTGAACCTCCGGTATTTCCGTTCAGCCAAGCATGGAATTGTTTCCTATGGTGAGGATCATATTCCGAAAGTCGCTCCGCTGTTTTCTGAATATATGGTGGAGAAGTTCGGACGACCAAGAAAAAAATCGGAAGAGCTAACGCAGTATCACAAAGACCTGGGTGCTTCCGTGCAGCGAATCACTGAAGAATTGGTATTTCATCTCTTGAATCATTTACAAAAGCGTACCGGCTTGAAGCAGGTATGTATTGCCGGGGGCGTTGCACAAAACTCTGTGGCTAACGGAAAAATTACCAGGAATACTTCATTCGAAAAAGTTTATATACCATCGGCAGGCCACGATGCAGGAATTTCTATGGGGTCTGCTATGTATGTCTATAATCATGAGTTAAAGCAGCCGAGAGCCGCTGCAATCTGGTCGGCCTATACAGGCTGTAAGTTCACCAACGAAGAAATTGAAACTTATCTTAAGTCACGTAATATTTCTTACCAGCGGCTGAGCGATGAAGAATTATATGATCGTGTTTCTGATCAACTGATCAATGCCGGTGTTGTGGGGTGGTTTAATGGAAGGGCAGAGTTTGGTCCACGGGCATTAGGCGGGCGTTCCATTCTGGCTGATCCGCGGCGTAATGATGCAAAAGAACTGCTGAATTCTAAAATAAAAAGACGGGAAAGCTTTCGCCCCTTTGCTCCATCTATATTAAAAGAATATGTAACAGAATATTTTGAAGTAGTGGATGAAGTTCCCTTTATGGAGAAAGTTTTTCCAATAAAAAAGGAAAAGCATGCCGTAATTCCTGCCGTAACACATGCGGACGGAACCGGGCGGTTGCAATCGGTAGATAAAGAAGTGACTCCCCGGTATTATAATCTTATTGATGCTTTCAGAAAAAAAACGGGAGTTCCTATTTTACTGAATACCTCATTCAACGAAAATGAGCCCATTGTTAACTCTCCCGAAGATGCACTGGAATGTTACCTGCGTACCAATATGGATATGCTGGTAATGGAAAACTGTGTTATAACAAGCCGGTAGTAACATGAAGATTTCAATTATTACAGCAACTTATAATAGTGCCGCAACCGTAGCGGATACATTGCAGAGTATTGCGGGGCAAACTTACCCCGATATTGAACATATCATAATAGATGGTCTTTCTAAAGACAATACCCTGGAGATAGTAAAACAGTTTGCCCATCCGGCGATTATAACCTGCGAAAAGGATAAAGGAATTTATGACGCCATGAACAAAGGCATACAGAAAGCCACGGGGGAGGTTATAGGGATCTTGAACTCGGATGATTTTTATAGCAGTGAGACCATCATCAGTAAAGTAATGGAATTATTTGCCGATCCCCGGGTTGATGCGGTATATGGAGATCTGCAATATGTAAAGCAGGAGGATAGTTCGAAAACAGTAAGAACTTGGAAAGCTGGTCCATTCAGCAAAAAGAGTTTTTATTATGGGTGGATGCCTCCTCACCCCACTTTTTTTGTTCGCAAGAAAGCCTATGAACAATTTGGTTATTTTAACCTGACCCTTCAAACAGCCGCCGACTATGAAATAATGCTTCGGTTTCTGTTTAAGAATGATATGCTGGTGAAATATCTCCCGGAAGTGTTGGTAAAGATGCGCACTGGTGGAGCAAGCAATGCATCTTTACTGCGCCGGTTAAAAGCAAACCGGGAAGACCGGCTGGCCTGGCAATTGAATGGACTGCAGCCGAAGTTCTTTACCCTAACATTGAAACCCCTTCGAAAGATCAATCAATTTGTAATAAAATAAATTATGCCAAAGATTGCATTAATTACCGGGGTTACCGGGCAGGATGGAGCATACCTGAGCGACCTGTTACTTAAAAAAGGGTATGAAGTACACGGCATTAAGCGAAGGAGCTCACTGTTTAATACTGATCGCATCGATAGTTTATACCAGGACCCGCATGATAAAGGGGTGCATTTTAAACTTCACTATGGCGACCTGACCGATAGTACCAACCTCATTCGAATAATACAGGAAGTTCAACCCGATGAAATATATAACCTGGCTGCGATGAGCCATGTGCATGTGAGCTTTGAAACACCGGAGTATACGGCAAACGCCGATGGTATTGGAACATTGCGCATACTAGAAGCTGTCCGCTTATTGGGACTTATTAAAAAAACTAAAGTCTACCAGGCCTCCACGTCAGAATTATATGGATTGGTACAGGCGGTTCCGCAAAGTGAAACCACCCCGTTTTATCCACGCAGCCCATACGGAGTGGCAAAATTATATGCCTATTGGATTACGGTGAACTATAGGGAAGCATACAATATGTTTGCGGCCAACGGTATTCTATTTAATCATGAATCTCCCCTTAGAGGAGAAACCTTTGTAACCCGAAAGATTACCCGGGCAGTAGCCAAAATTGCATTGGGGATGCAGGATAAGCTGTACCTGGGAAATCTGGATGCAAAAAGAGATTGGGGCCATGCTAAAGATTACGTAGAAGCGATGTGGTTAATATTACAACAGCCGGTAGCGGAAGATTATGTAATAGCAACAGGCATTACTACTACGGTTCGCGATTTTGTTAAACGATCATTTGCGGAAGCAGGCATTGAACTTGCGTTTAAAGAATCGGCTGAAAAAGAAACAGCGGTTGTTGTTTCCTGTAAAAACCCGGACTACCGGGTAGCCATTGGAAAAGAAGTGGTGGCGGTTGACCCAAGGTATTACCGTCCAACAGAGGTTGATCTTTTGATTGGTGACCCCACAAAGGCTAATAAGCAATTAGGCTGGAAACCTAAGTATGATCTTGATATGCTGGTAAAAGAAATGGTAGCGGCCGACATAGAATTATTTAAACAGGAAAAATTATTAAAAGATTCTGGATACGTCATTAAGAACCAGTTTGAATGAGAGGAATGGTGAAATTCAGAAATGAAAATCAATTCTTAGCGTCCTTTGCAAAAAACTTTGTGTCCTTTGCGGTAAATGTTTTTATGTGTGGTTGATGATTTTTTGAACGGTTAGTTTTTTCAACGCAAAGAGCCTGCAATGTTATCACCGATCTGGAAATTATTATGTCAGCATCTAAAATTTCGAATAAGCTAAACTATGAACACCTCTGATAAAATATATATTGCTGGCCATAATGGAATGGTCGGCTCTGCCATTCTGCGAAAATTAAGAAGCGAAGGATTTGAAAATTTAATCTTAAAAGATTCGATGCAACTGGATTTAAGAAACCAGCAAATGGTAAATGAGTTCTTTGCCGATGCAAAACCCACTCATGTTTTTTTAGCGGCCGCTAAAGTGGGCGGGATTATGGCTAATAAAACGTATGGGGGTGAATTTATTTATGACAATCTAATGATCCAGGCTAATATCATTCATGCCTCCTATGTTAACAAAGTTAAAAAGCTGATGTTTTTAGGATCATCTTGTATCTACCCGAAAATGGCAACCCAACCATTAAAAGAAGAATACCTGCTAACAGGTAAACTGGAAGAATCGAATGAACCCTATGCCATTGCAAAGATTGCGGGCATAAAAATGTGCGATGCGTACCGCAGCCAGTATGGATGTAACTTTATATCGGCAATGCCGACTAATCTGTACGGTCCAAACGATAATTATGACCTTCAAAAGTCACATGTGCTACCTGCATTGATAAGAAAGTTTCATGAGGCCAGGGAGAAAAATGCTTCTTCCGTAACAATCTGGGGAACTGGCAAACCCAGAAGAGAGTTTTTGCATACGGACGATCTGGCGAACGCTTGCTTTTTTTTAATGCAGCAATATAATGAAGGAGGACAGGTAAATATTGGTACGGGGATGGATATTGAAATAGCAGAATTAGCTTCACTTATAAAGGAAATTTCCGGGTTTACAGGTACTATTGAATATGATACAGCAAAGCCAGACGGCACCCCAAGAAAGCTGATGGATGTTGGAAAGATAAATGCAATGGGTTGGAAGGCAGCCATTGATCTGCGAACGGGTTTAAACCGGGTATATAAAGAGTTTGCTGATAACTATCAATTTAGTTAACGAACTTTAGCAGCTATCTATGTTCTCCATATTTAAGAAAAAATATAACGTTAAAGCGGATTTTAGTGGTTTGCGTGCCGATATGCATTCGCACCTCTTACCAGGTATTGATGATGGGGCTACCGATGTACAAAATTCGATCGAGTTGATAAATGGTCTGAAGGATCTGGGCTATGAAAAATTTATTACTACCCCACACATTTTCTGGGATATGTATAAGAATGACCCGGTAACTATTGGGTCGGCGCATCAGGAGCTGCTAAAAGAAATGAATAACCTTCAGATGAATATTCCATTAGCGGCAGCCGCAGAATATTACCTGGATGATCATTTTGATATGTTATTGGAAATGAAAACTCCGCTATTGCCTATAAAAGATAAGATGGTGCTGGTTGAGTTTTCGTTTATTGCGCCATCTGTAAATTTTAAAAATCAATTGTTTCAGATGCAGATAAATGGCTATCAGCCAATACTGGCTCATCCGGAACGATATTCATATCTGATAAACAATAAGAAAATTTTTGATGATCTGAAGAGCGATGGCTGTCTTTTCCAGCTAAATCTATTATCGCTCAACGGCTATTACGGTAAGCCCGCTGCGGATCTGGCCCAGTATTTAATAAAGATGAATTATATCGACCTGTTAGGTACTGATCTTCATCATATTCGCCACCTGGAAGCACTCCGATTTTCCTCTAATATAATGGGCGCCGTTGCTTCCCTACTTGATTCCGGAAGGATTCTTAATCCCACTTTCTGAATTTCCCTTAATTTTTTCTCCTGTTAAACAGTAAACTTTTAGAGTTTACGGTTGTAATAATGCCATGAATTCATTTACCATAAAAGATTTGGAAAGCCTTTCAGGAATAAAGGCACATACCATTCGAATTTGGGAGCAACGCTATTCCTTTCTAAAACCACAGCGCACAGATACTAATATCCGCTACTATAGCAGCGATGAATTAAAAACAATACTTAATATAGCACTGCTCAATAAATATGGGTTTAAGATATCTCATATAGATAAAATGAACCAGGAAGAAATTAGCCAGAAGCTGGTTTCGTTAACAGATTTCCAGGCACAACAGGAAAAATTGGTAAATGACCTTATTGGTAACATGGTTGATATGGATATTGATCGATTCGAAGCAACCCTGGATCGTTATATACGCGCCCGTGGTATTGAACGGACAATTAATCAGCTTATTTTTCCTTACCTGGAGCGTATTGGCATATTGTGGCAAACCAATCATATTAATCCAGGGCAAGAACATTTAGTGACCAATATAATCAGGCAGAAATTAATGGTCGGAATAGAAAATGCATCACCCATTACACATTCTACTAAAACAGTGATTCTTTTTTTACCCGAAAGTGAGTATCATGAACTGGGGCTGTTGTATATTTATTTCTTGCTTAAATCAAAAGGAGTACGGGTATGGTATTTGGGAGCTAATGTACCGGCTAAGGATTTAATTTATGTCGCCGGAATCAAAAAACCGCATTACGTATACACCCATATTACCTGCATACCAGGTAACTTTAAATTGGAGAAGTATCTGAATCAGCTTCGGGAAAAAATCTCCCAGGTTCCCATAATTGTTTCAGGGCAACTGGCACAACTTCATCAAAAGCAGGTTTCACCCGGCATAGAATTTAAGCGGTCTATGTCTGAAGTTCTTGAATATGTGGCTGACGTTTAACTAAAACATTCTACAAGTATCTGAAAATTAATAATTTACAATTGTTTAATCTTTTTATTAAAAAATTAAACAAAAAATATTTTTTTGTTGCAATCTGTGTTTAACTTTACAGCGTTAATAATTAAACACTTTTGCTATGTCAACAATAGAATTCAATCAATTACTGGTTACCAACGCCGACTTTCTCAAGCCCTTCGCTGTTACACTAACCCGCGACAATGAGGCAGCCAAGGACCTGTTCCAGGAAACATTATATCGTGCAATTTCTAATGCAGACAAGTATAATGTAGGTACAAATATTAAAGCATGGTTGTATACGATCATGCGTAATATTTTTATTAATAATTACCGTCGAAAGACTAAGCAAAATACCATTTTTGATTCCACTCCAAATGAGTACCTGATCAATAGCAGCCAGTCGGCCGTTATTGGCAATAATGCCGAGAGTAATCTACGGTTAAAAGATATTCAACTGGCGGTTCATGGATTACCTGAAATATTCCGAAATCCATTTTTGTTATATTTTGATGGTTTTAAATACCATGAAATTGCTGATATGTTGCATGAACCATTGGGAACAATAAAGAGTCGTATCCATTTTGCCCGTAAATTGCTAAAAGAACAAATTGAGCGTAACTAGATAATTGGTGAAGTGTGCAGAAAAAAGTAATTGTAATAGGGAGTGGCTTTGCAGGCTTGTCTGCAGCTACTTTTATGGCTAAAGCGGGCTGGAAGGTTACGGTGGTGGAAAAACAAGTTACGCCTGGTGGAAGGGCGCGTCAATTAAAGGAGGGAGGATTTACTTTTGATATGGGACCTAGCTGGTACTGGATGGATGATGTATTTGAACGGTATTTCGCCCAGTTTGGAAAAAAAGCAGGCAATTATTATAGTTTGCAGCGCCTCTCTCCCTCTTATCGTATTTATTGGGAGAAGGAATTCAGCGATATACCATCAGATTATAGTGCCTTTAAAAATTTACTGGAAGGATGGGAACCTGGCGCCGGAGAAAAACTGGAAAAATTTTTGACAGAAGCGGAATATAAATACCGGGTCGGTATTCAAAAACTGGTATTTAAACCAGGCCTTTCCGTTAGTGAATTTATAGATTGGGACGTGATGAAGGGGGTTTTTCGTTTAGATGTTTTTACCTCGATCAAAAAACATATTCACAAATATTTTCAACATCCGCGCATAAGGCAATTACTGGAATTTCCTGTTTTATTTCTGGGTGCCTTACCTGAAAATACCCCCGCCCTGTACAGCCTTATGAATTATGCCGATATTGTTGGTGGAACCTGGTATCCGAACGGCGGCATGTACAGTGTGGTAAATGGAATGTATAAACTGGCTTTAGAGACCGGAGTTGAATTTAGGTTTGGGGAAGCTGTAACCAGGATAGAATTGCAATCGAATGCAGCTAAAAATGTTCATACAGCCACTGGCATATATGAGGCAGATGCAGTTATTGGCGGGGCAGATTACCAGTTTATTGAAAAACACCTGTTGCCTGCATCACACAGAACCTACAGCGATAAATATTGGGACGAGCGGCTAATGGCACCGAGTTGTTTATTATATTATGTGGGCATAAATAAAAGGCTGAAAAATATTTTACATCACATGTTGTTCTTTGACGTGCCATTCGAAAATCACGCGCAGGAAATCTACACAACAAAACAATGGCCATCGGATCCGTTATTTTACGTGAGCGCTTCGTCTTTATCAGATAATACTGTTGCTCCGGACGGTTGTGAAAATTTGGTATTTCTGATTCCTGTAGCCGCAGGTATGAGCGATGACACGGAGGCAATAAGAGAAAAGTATTTCCAACTTATTCTTAAGCGTTTCGAAAAACATATAGGTCAATCCGTAGCGGATGCTATTGTATATAAAAAATCTTTTGCCTATACCGATTTTGTGCGGGAGTATAATTCCTTTAAAGGAAATGCGTATGGCCTGGCAAATACACTCATGCAAACAGCCGTATTTCGCCCTCGATGCCGGAGCAGGAAAGTGAGTAATCTATTTTATACCGGTCAACTTACTGTGCCGGGGCCTGGGGTACCCCCGAGTTTAATAAGTGGAGAGGTTGTTGCGAATGAAGTCATTAAGTCATTTGGTTAATTTTTATTGGTTGTATTTCGATTGGTGAAAGAAGATTGAAGAAATTACTTATCGTAAATAAATTTCAACGGCAATAGCTAATTGTGTAAATTTAAAATTATGATGTCAGTGTACCATAAAGTTAGCCAGCTCTGCAGCCGCATTACCACCGAAGAATATAGTACCTCATTTTCTTCTGCCATTCGGTTACTGCATAAAGATCTCCGGATTCCCATTTATAATATTTATGGATTTGTTCGTTTTGCCGATGAAATCGTAGACACCTTTCACGAGTATGATAAAAAAGAATTACTTAGACAATTCAAGAAGGAAAGCTACGAGGCAATTGAAAAGAAAATCAGCCTCAACCCGATATTGCATAGTTTTCAACTAACCGTCAATGATTATAATATAAGTCCGGACCTGGTAGAAGCTTTTTTTAATAGTATGGAGATGGATCTTGATAATCAGCAGTATGATGCCAGCCGATACCAGGAGTATATATATGGAAGCGCAGAAGTGGTAGGGCTGATGTGTTTGTATGTTTTTTGTGAAGGCGATAAGGAATTGTATAATAAATTGAAACCCTATGCCCAGTCATTAGGGGCAGCTTTCCAGAAAGTTAATTTTTTGCGGGATGTTAAATCTGATTATAATACATTAAATCGTACGTATTTCCCGGGAGTTGATTTTTCTAATTTTACCGAACGTACCAAGGCGCAAATTGAAAAAGATATTGCCATTGATTTTAAACAGGCATATGAAGGGATTCTTCAATTGCCCTGGAAAGCACGATTTGGCGTGTATGTTGCCTATAAATATTATCTCTCGCTTTTTAACAAGATCCGCAAAACACAACCTTCGCAAATTTTGGAGAGTCGTATTCGAATACCAAATTATCGGAAGGCAATGATTTTGGTTAGAGCCGGGGTTAAAAACCAGCTAAAACTTATTTAGCAAAGCCTAATGAATAGTATGATTAATTTCCAGCATGTAATATTGGTAAACGAAAAGGATGAGCCACTGGGTTCTATGGAAAAGCTGGAGGCGCACCGGAAAGCAGTTTTGCACCGCGCTTTCAGTGTTTTTATTTTTAACCATAAAAGCGAAATGCTTTTACAGCAACGGGCACTTTCCAAGTACCATAGCGGTGGATTATGGACCAATGCCTGCTGCAGTCATCCTGCTCCCGGCGAAGAAACGCCGGCCGCCGCTAATCGCCGGCTACATCAGGAAATGGGCTTTATCACTCCTATTGAAGGAATATTTTCATTTACTTACCAAAGCGAATTTGAAAATGGATTAACTGAGAATGAATTCGATTATGTGTTTGCTGGTTTTTATGAGGGGCCAATAATCCCAGACCCCAATGAGGTGATGGATTATTGTTACAAAAGCCTGGAAGAAATTCAAACATCATTAACTTTACAACCAGAAAAATATACTGCCTGGTTTCATATCGCTTTTCCTAAGGTACAGCAATGGGCGGCACAAAATATGCAGCAAAAAATTTCCACCCCATCCCTGTTAAAATAAATTATCATGTACTGGTTATTATATATTGTAATTCTTATAGGAACCTTTCTTTTGATGGAAGCTATAACCTGGGCCACCCATAAATACATAATGCATGGGTTGCTCTGGTACCTGCACGAAGATCATCATAGAACAAGACCTGGCTTTTTTGAAAAAAACGATGCGTTTTTTGTCATATTTGCGGTGCCCAGTTTCTTTTGCATTCTATTCGGAACACTTGATAAAACCTACTGGTTACAGGCAATCGGCTTTGGTATTATGGCCTATGGCTTTGCTTATTTTATGGTGCATGATGTAATTATTCATCAACGGTTCAAATGGTTCACGCGGTCAAAAAGTACTTATGTGCGGGCCATCCGATGGGCTCATAAAATGCATCACAAACACTTGAATAAGCAAGAGGGAGAATCGTTCGGCATGCTGTACGTTCACAAAAAGTATTGGGGAAAAGTAAAGAAAGACAAGGCGCTGATGAAAGCGCAAACAGTAGAATACGCCCCCTCTGAACCGGCTTAATTATTCATGCAACAATACGATTATATTATTGCAGGGGCCGGTGCCGCAGGCCTTAGCCTGATTACCCGCTTAATTGACTCCGGCAAATTTGATGATAAAAGAATTCTCCTTATTGACCGCAGTCCCAAAACCGTTAACGACCGCACCTGGTGTTTTTGGGAAAAAGAAAATGGTTTTTTTGAAGAGGTAGTTCATCGGAAATGGAACCGCTTGTATTTTCATAGTAATAATTTTTCCGCTGAACTTGAGATGGAGCCTTACCAGTATAAAATGATCCGGGGGATTGATTTTTATAATTGGTGCTTCGCAAAAATAAATGCAAAAAAAAATATTGATGTTCGCTACGGAGAGTTGCGCATTGACAAAGAACAAACTCCGGACATAAAAATCTACCTGGATGAAGAAGAACTATTATTAGGAGGCGCCCTGGTTTTTAATTCCATTCACAGTTCAAGGATTTCAAAAAAAAACAACCTGGAGCTGCTGCAGCACTTTAAAGGATGGATTATTGAAACTAAAGAACCTGTTTTTGATCCCGGCATCGCTACGTTAATGGACTTTCGTGTGCAACAGGATAACGGAACCACTTTTGTATATGTAATGCCGCTTTCGGCCAACCAGGCCCTGGTTGAATATACTTTGTTTACCAAAGCCGTTCTGCCAAAGGAGCAATATGAATCCGCATTAAAGAATTATACGAGCCAATTCCTGCAACTAAGAGAATACTGTATTATAGAGGAGGAGTTTGGAATTATCCCGATGACCAATGCCCAATTTCCTTTTTATCAAAACGGAATATATAACATTGGAACAGCAGGTGGGCAAACAAAAGCATCCACCGGTTATACTTTTCAGTTTATTCAAAAACAAACCAACCTCATCGTTGATCTTCTTTCAGCCAATCAACCCCTGCAGCAACTTCGACCGGCCCCTGCCCGGTTTGATTTTTATGATAGTGTATTACTTCAATTACTCAGCAAGCGTACTATTGAAGGGAGAGAAATTTTTTCCCGCCTTTTTAGTCGAAATAAAGCATCTTCGATTTTCAAGTTCCTGGATAATGAAACCTCTTTACGGGAGGAACTGCACCTCATTAGTTCACTTCAAATAGCTCCCTTTCTTAAAGCAGCACTACAACAATTAGTTTAGGAGCAAAAGAAAAATAAATGTGGGTAACCTGTTGTTTGGCAGATTAATTGCACTCTATCCTCCGCAATTATCCTTTGTCCAACAATCCATTAACTGTGAAAAAAAGCTTACTCCGCCTATTGCTGTTGCTGACAACCGGAAGCTGTATTTATCAAACAGCTATTTCACAAATCAATTTTACTGCCAACGAACCCGGACGTGTACCAGCCTACCCGCGTGCCTTTTTATACGGTACCAATATGGGGTACTATGGTTCATCCTGGGATAATATAACAAAGGCCAATATAGCAGCCGGCAATACGGCTCTCAATATACAAGGAGCAGGGTCTCATTCGCTTCGTCTCTCTTTACCCGAAGACTTTTTGGAATATTGGGGTTATGATGCTGAGTTCGGGAGTTTCAATCACTACACTTCATTAGGAATTCAGGATAATACCGTTTTCCTGGGTTTTCCTTCCGCGGCTCATCGCGATAATAACTATTACGGAGGATGTGGTCAGCCTTCCTGGTTATTTGCCAATATGTATACGCCCATTTGGGACGGAGGTGCCAATGGAACCCCGGTAAATGAAAATAACTATTACGCATTATACGTGTATAAAACAGTAACGCGCTATCATAATTATACGAAGTTTTGGGAAATATTGAACGAACCTGATTTTGATCTAAGTGGAAATGCCTGGAAAGATCCTGGCCAACCTGGAAACTGGTGGGACAATAATCCCCCTCCCTGCGACCTTAATAATATGAAGGCTCCCATTTTTCACTATATACGATTATTGCGTATCAGTTACGAAGTAATTAAGTCTATCGACAGCACGGCCTACATTACAGTGGGTGGGTTGGGGTATCCGGCTTTTTTAGATGCCGTTTTACGCAATACTGATAATCCTGCTGACGGATCTGTTACTCCTGCGTATCCGGTAAAAGGAGGAGCCTATTTTGATGTGCTCAGTTTTCATAATTACCCGATGTATGCACTGACCTATTGGGATAACAGCATTAATAACTTCGCGCACAAACGTCATTCGGATGCAGCGGCAGAAGAATTTATTAAAGCCAAAAACCGCATGGCCTCGGTACTCGCGGCGCATGGCTATGATGGCAATATATATCCCGGAAAACATTTTATCTGTACGGAAAATAATATACCCCGAAAAGAATTCGGCGATTATATAGGAACCGACCAGGCTCAAACAAATTATGTGATGAAGGCCCTTGTGCTAAGCCAGCAAAATAATATCAAACAATATTATCTATTTGCATTGGGCGAAACACAAACACTGGCAGCAGCTACTGATGGGTATGCTTTGATGGGATTATTTCAAAAGCTTGAGGGGGTTGGCCCCTTAACAAACGGCGGTGTTTATGGACAACAATTTACCAATGCTGGGGTAGGATTCAAGACTACGGCGGAATTATTGCGAAATTACCGGTACGATAGTGCAAAATCGCAATTAATGAGTTTACCCCTGGCAATCGGGGGGGGCGCTTTTCGTGATGCAATAGGAAACTATACTTATGTGTTATGGGCTAAAACGGCTGTTGACAGGTCTGAATCTGCTACCGCTACTTATACATTTCCCGCGGCGCTCAATGCTGCTCCGCTATTGAATAAGAGAGAATGGAATTATTCCATTACAGCAACTACAGCTTCGATACCATCTGTATCTGTGGCATTAACAGGAACCCCCATATTCTTATCAGAAGATTTTCAATTGGTTTCTATCCGTGATCGCAACAGGACGGGAGTAAATGAAGAGAAAAAATTTGCATTGGGAGTATATCCGAACCCGTCTAATAAATTTGCGACGATTAAATTTACATTGACAGCACCGGAAAGGGTGCGCGTAACCATTTTTGATGAGAAGGGCAGCTTGGTAAAATCTGTACCGATGCCTGCTTCCTTACCAACCGGAACGCATTCAATTCCTATTAATGGAATCGAAAACTTTTCTGCCGGCGTTTATTATTGCCGTTTTGAAACAGAAAAAGTACGGCTTATGAAAAAGCTTATTATTGCCCATTAATTTCGATTTTTTACACTATTTTTCACATAGAATTTTATTGAATCACTACAGTAATTGCTCTCCGGCCTTCTGTTAATGCATATTTTTAAAAAATTGCAATGACCGCTGCAAAAAAATGTGGGAAGAGGGTATTGGTAAGCGCCTTTAACAAGTTTATGTTTATACCGAAAAATCGAAGGCAGGGAAAGAGTATTTTTTCACGCTACAATTTCTTAAACCAACAAATATGAATACAGTCAAAAGTTTAATGGCAGGCGCTGTAATGGTTCTTGCATTACATGGAATGAGCCAAAAGGTAAAGCTTTCAAATAAAGGCATCGGGCAGAAGTACGGTTGTACTTCCATTATGAAGGCCCCCAAAATAAATTCTTTCGATACAGCAGCCGGTTCCCGGGGACTGGTAGATCCCTATTATTTATGGGATAACGGAGCCACTCTCAAAGTGCGTTTTCTTTCAGGGAGTCCCGCTATGAAAGACAGAGTGAAAGCCTATGCCAAAGAATGGGAACAATATGCCAACATAACCTTTGATTTTGTTGAATATGGAGACGCCGAAATTAGAGTTAACCTCGATAATAAAGGAGGCCACAATTCGATGATTGGCCAATTGGCGCAAGGTATTCCGCAGGATGCAAAAACAATAAACTTCGATACCACTGACTTTGCCACCTACGATGCCATGCACCGAACAGTGCTACATGAGTTTGGCCATGCCATTGGTTTGTTACATGAACATTACAGTCCCTTGGCGGGTATTCCCTGGAATAAAGAATTAGTATATAAAGAACTTGAACAATCACAGGGATGGGATAAAATGACGGTGGATGTGAACCTTTTCCAGGAATATAATTTAACCTATACGCACGGTACCGCTTACGATAGAACATCCATTATGCACTATCCAGTATTGGCCCGGTGGACAACAAACGGATATTCTGTTCCCTGGAATAACCAATTGTCGGCTGGTGATAGAGCAATGATCGCGGCCTTGTATCCTAAAGGCGGAACCCGCACGGGTGAAGTACCCCGCTTTACCATTTCTAATTTCACTAAAATGAGTGTGATCAATAGTACCGAAAAACAAGGGTTGTTGCTGTACCCATCTTTTAATATTAAGACGGCGGGCAATGAAGGACAGGTATACTTTACCGTTTTCTTTTATGATGAAAGTGGTAATCCCATCATGGATAATAATGATAAGTATAATATCAGTAATGTGGTTGCTACTTACAAATCATTTAAGCTGGGCGCCGGTCAAACCCTATCCGCCAATAAAACTTCTCCAACGGATTTTGAATTGTATATTCCGTATTCCGAAATTCCGGTGGCAGCCGGTACTAAAGTAAAAGCTATTTTTAAAGCTATACTGGTAGACGGGCAAGAACTGAAAATGCTGTATTCATCTAACCCGGTTAATTTTAGCGTTATTAAGAATAGGTAGATCGTTATTTTTTTTATGAAGCTACTGTGGTCATGCGCAGTAGCTTTTTTTATGCAGATAACTCATATGAATCAGGCAAAAGCATGAAAATATCATTAAATGGTTTACCTGGTTAGGTCAACGCGGGAAAAGAATCTGCATAGGGTTACTTCCATTGTATACCAAGTTGAGCTATCCTTTTGGGTAGAATAATGATTTAGGTATTCAAACCGGTTCGAGGAACTTGCCCGCCCATGCGGGCGACGCTTCGTTTTCATTCCGGCTCTTCAAATAGGTATTGTTCGTCGTATGGAATTTCGAATGCATTTAGTATTCGCCTGTATTCATCGAGGAATTTCTCTTTTTTGTGATTTATTTCCTGGTTTTGAATATAGCGTATGACGTCCTGAACATGGCTCCGTGAATAGGAGAAAGCCCCAAATCCGTTTTGCCAGGCAAATGGCATCTGACAATACTTGTTGGCTTTAATCCATTTTGTTGTTTCTGTTTTCACATTTTGGATGAGTGCTGAAATGGCCTGGTGCGGACGCATACCTATTAAAATATGAATATGATCGGGCATGCTGTTTACCTGGAGCATTTTATGATCATTTTCCTGGACTATTCCTGTAATGTATTTGTGCAATTGATTACTCCATGATTTTTCAATTAGTGCCGCTCTATATCTTACCGCGAATACCAATTGAATGTGAAGTTGTGTGTAGGTATTGGCCATGTAGGGATAAAAATTTATTGATAAATATCCCGGTTATATGATGAGATCAAATGTGATTTACCTCCTGGAATTCGGGTGATTTTCTTTAATATTTTGAATTTTATAACATTGACATATGAACCCTTTATTGTTAATTTCCATTTGCTGTGGTTCATTTTTATAACACAAAACGTTCCTACGGAACGAAATGAATTTTTTGCAAAATTCTACCCATGAGATGTTCCTACGGAACATGGTAATGTCGAACATCAACTCATGCTAATCCGTAAAAGTTTGGATAGGGGAATTGATAATGAACTACTGCCTGATCTATTTCTGCGGGATATGGAAATGTCATGTAAAACCACGAACTAAACCAATTAAGATTGAAAGGGGAATTGTACATGCATTCTTACCTGGTCTGTTCCTGCAAGAGATGGAAATGTCGATCATCAACTCATGCTAATCCATAAAAGTTTGGATAGGGGAATTGACAATGAACTCCTGCCTGATCTATTTCTGCGGGATATGGAAATGTCATGTAAAACCACGAACTAAACCGGTTAACAATGGATAAGGAAAGTGTAAATGACCTTCTTCATGCCCCGTAGGGATATCTCATGAGTAGCCCCTGGAATCAACATTGCCTCCTGGGAAAAAATATTCTTATTTTCTCTTAACAATCATATAAGTAAAAGGAATGATTTTTACCTCATCTACTTTTACCGGGGCCACCTGCGGTCCGCGCGAGCGTTCACTGCTGTCATCTTTGAATGTATCGTTATAAAAACTCTCAAAAGAGGATCCTACTCCCCTGGAGGTGGATCGGGATTGAACCGATTTCAGGTCCATCGCATTGCGGGTGATCAGAATCTTCATAAAATCTTTTCCATATGGTGGATATAATTTAATAGTGCGCGTAGTAAAGGTTTGACCCGCTGCAACTTTGTAATCTTCCGCAGTACTATTCGGATCGGAAGGATCAGGGATGATAACTCCTACTGAATTATCGGGCATAATATCCAATACACTCAGGAAAATAGGATAATCATGCAGGTTTCGGATGCGAATTACAAATCCTTCGTTTTCTGCTTTACCGTTATCCGCTTCCATAAATTCTAAATCGCCTTTTGCATTAGTTATGTCTTTCAGCGTCTTCCTGGTGACCAGGCTGTCGGTTCCATTGATTGTTTTAATTATACCCGGAATGAATTCGACCTGTACATATTCGAATACTTTAGCATCGGCGGGTGTATTTACACTTCGCAGAAACTGCGCGCGGGAATATTGTTTTACACTTTGCCAGATCGCCTCTGTTTCCCTTTCCGACAGTTGATTGTTATTCCCGGCCGGCCAGGGTTTTTGCCAAAGGATGCTATCGTTGGTAGCTACCAACTGTAATAATTGTTCTTTGGTGGTAGGATCCTTATAGGAAGTGACCGAAATATCTGAATTTGGTTTATCAAGTGTTATATAATCGTATTGCTTAAGTTTCTCCCGTAACGTGTTTGCAATAGAAGTTTCCATCACCGAAATTTTAACGCTTACAGACATATCCCCGAAGCTTTTGCTTTCAAAAACAATATTGTAGGCTTTGGTTTTATCTGGTATTGCCGTACTAAAAGTTCCGGTACATTTTACCATACCGGCATCAGTAACTGAACCGCTGGCAATGGGCTTAGCATTCTTGGTATCGGTAACCTCCACCGGGTATACATTGAACCGGGCCCCTTTGATAACGGAATGTATGGATCCCCGGGGTATTTCAATTGTATTATCCGTATTCCAGCTACTGATTCGAATAATATCCGGTGTCTTTACATAGGCTCCTCCTAATACCTCTTGCTCTGTATTGCCTTCTATCTGCGGGTTTTGAAAAGGTTTCCACGATTGAATGGCTGTTTTTATTGTTTCAAAAAGAATTTTATAATTGATGGTTCCGCTTGTTTGAGATATGGCCTGGCTGAATGCATAACTCAATGAACCCACACCATTTTGTTTTGCATCTTTGGTTTCGTAGTTTAATTGATCGGCGCTGGCCGCGCTGATCACAACCATGTTTGATAATAAATCCTTATCGTCAAAAACACCTTCTGCTCCGTTTCCGCGGGAGGGAGTTATTGTTTTTGCATATCCTTCCGGTTCGCATTTTGCATCCGTTCCCCGGGTAATGGCAAATTCCTGCCCGCGGGTTCCTGTTCCGGAATGACAGGCATCGAGCAGCACCAGTAAGCTTCCATCCTTTCCAATATTTTTTCGCAAAGCTTTTAATTTCATTCCCAGTTCATCATCCCGTAAATGATTTTGCCCGGTATAAGATCCTCCGTAACGCATTTTAGCATCGTAAGCTACCAACGCTTCATCGTAACCATCTGCTTCATCTTTATTTGCATCGTCAAATATCTGTTGGCCGTGACCGGAAAAATGAAACACCACAATATCGCCCGGTTTTGCTTTGGCAATTAAACGATCAATGGCAGCAATAATTCCTCCCTTGGTGGCTTGTTCATTTTTAAGTATTTCAATATTGCTTTCCTCAAAACTCTGTCCGATTAGGGCAGGCTTCATATAATTTATATCATTGAGAGAACTGATTGATTTCCACCCGGTAGTGGAATCATAGGTGCCAATGGCAATTATTAGTGCCAGCTTGCGGGGGCTTGACTGCTGGGAAGTGGCGACAGTTGTTAAAAGTAATACCGCAAAAAGAAGAAAGCTATGTCGCATAGTTGCTATGAATTATGTTCTATTCAAATATAACTTATTTAATGGTCAATGATTATCCGTACTGGTGGGGATTTTTTGGGCAGGGGCTAAATTATTTGCGAAGGAGTATGGGCTAAAATGGTAAAATTATAAACTGGCTGCCGAAAGGCAGGTGAAGAATAAAAAAGTAAGTGCTCCGTTTTTCAAATTTTTCGTTAATTATTTCCTGAAGTAATTCATCTAAAAAGAAAGCAGGAACGCCGTTCCCTCTCCTTCCACACTATGTACCTGGATATTTCCTTTGTGAAGCATCATTATTTGCTTGCACAAGCTGAGGCCTATACCGCTTCCGCTTTTTTTGGTGCTGAAGAAAGGAATAAAGATTTTATCCAGTAGTTCTTCCGGAATGCCCGTACCATTATCGGAAATCTTCAATACAATTTTATTTTTTGCCTGAACAGAGGCGGAAAGAGTAATTCGGGGTTCCGGTTTATCTTTTACGGCTTCCATAGCGTTTACCAATAAATTTATCAGTACCTGTTCAATAAGATTGGAATCTACTTCCAGTTCCAGTTCAGGGTCCTTCAGCATGATGTCCAGTTCAATACCTTTTTGTTCGAGGGTAGGAAGCATCAGTTGATTCAGATTTTCGAACAAATCCCGTACATAAATGGTACGGAGATTGGGTCTGGAAATTTTATTAAGGTTGCGGTAGGTTTGGGCAAACTTCAGCAATCCTTCGCTTCGACGCTGAATGGTTTCTACTCCCAGCACGAGGTCCTCAAAACTATTCTGCCGTTGCGCCTGCGATTCACTTCTCGATTTATCTAACTGGCGTTTTAATGTTTCCGCCAGGGAAGAAATGGGTGCTACTGAATTCATGATTTCATGGGTCATAACACTCAATAATTTTTTCCAGGCTTCTGCTTCTGTTTCATCCAATGCTTCGCTAACATTTTGAAAGGCGATCAGTTTAAAAATTTTTTCTTCGGTTTGAAAAGCGGTAGCGGTTAACAATATTTTAGACTGGGTATTATCTTTTATCAGCGGCACTATTTTATGTTCACCCGAACGCAGCACTAAAGTTTCCCGGTAAATCGAGGGCTCTCTTTTTTCCAGCGAATGAATAGTACGGAGATAAGGGATGCCCAACATCTTCTTCAAAGATTCATTCATCCATCCAACGTCCCCGGTATCCGTGTCGTAAGAGAGTATGCCAGTATCCACCAGCTCCAGAATTTGCTGCAGGTACAGGTATTGCATTTCTTTTTCCCGACTGATAACTTTAAAGGTGGTATTGATTTCGTTGAAACCTTTACGTAAGGGTTGCAGTTCCAGCGGGGCATGCTTTACGTCGAAGTTGCGCGAGAAATCCCGGTAATGAATAGCTTCCACAAATTGAGCCACTTCGTCCTGCGCCTTTTTATTAAAATGGTAAAAATCTATTACCTGGAAGACAACGATCAGCGCCACCATTGAAAGATAAATATAGAGTTCCTTTACCAATAAAAAGGACGCGGCGCTTAATGTTATGAAAATTAATAACACCCGGATAAGAATACGCCATTCGAATTTTTTGAACATGAAAGAAAAGTTTGTGATTTGTAATTTGTGATTGTTGAATTTCTAAAAGGCATCATTAACAGCAACTTTCTTCCATTCATAAAGGAGCTAACAGAAAGCCTTTAACTACAAACCACAAACTATGAACTAAATATCATACTTACTCAATCTCCTGTACAAGGCTGTTCTTGTTAAACCTAACTCTTTCGCGGCCTTGGTAATATTTCCGTTATGTTTTTCAATGACCCGCAAAATGGTATTCTTTTCCAGTGTACTTAAACGAAAGTCTGAAGGATCAGTATTCGTTTCAGTAGTTGATTCCATCGGGGAGAAAATAAGATCTTTCGCATGAAGGAGCTCTCCTTCCGACATAATCACGGCTCGTTCGATGGTATATTGAAGTTCGCGCACATTCCCAGGGTAATGGTATTGCGTTAATTTTTCCTGAGCTGAGCTGTCAAACCGAACAGGCGGCTTCATGTATTTTTCTGAATACACTTGTGCGAAATGATTGGCCAGGCGAAGAATATCTCCCTTTCTTTTGCGAAGTGGTGGAATGGTAATTTCAACCGTATTGATGCGATATATTAAATCCTTCCGGAAACGGTTTTCATTTCCCAATTCCTGAATGGGGAGGTTGGTAGCGCATATCAACCGAATATCAATTGGTACAGGTTGATTGGACCCCAGCCGCGTGACCTGGCGACCCTGCAGAACCGTCAGTAGTTTAGCTTGCTGGTGCAGGGATATATTTCCTATCTCGTCCAAGAAAAGTGTTCCGGTATTGGCTGCTTCAAAGCGACCGGTTCGATCGTCTTTTGCGTCGGTAAATGCTCCTTTCTTATGGCCAAATAATTCGCTCTCAAACAAGGTTTCAGTAAGTGCCCCCACATCTACTTTAACGAATGGCTTATTGTTACGTAAGGATTTTTGATGAATGGCCCTGGCAATAAGATCTTTTCCGGTACCATTTTCTCCCAGTATTAAGATGTTGGCATCCGTAGGGGCCACTTTATCAATTTTATAAAAAATATCCTGGATCACTTCAGATTCACCAATCAATTCAGTACCGATTATAGAATCGTTCGTAAGCAGGTAGGAGGCTGATGGCTTTCCAGAATCTTTTTGTTTAAGTGCTTCCTTTATAGTTGCAATTAATTTTTCATTGTGCCAGGGTTTAATGACAAAATCAGAGGCTCCTTCCTTTAAGGACCGGATGGCCAGATCAATATCACCATACGCCGTAATCATTACCACGGCGGCGTCCGATTTAAATTCCCGTATTTTCCGCAGCCAAAACAATCCTTCATTGCCGGTATGAATGGAACTGGTAAAATTCATATCAAGCAGAATGCAATCGAACGATTGCTTCGAAAGTAGCCATCTCAAATTTTCAGGATTCTTTTCCGTAAGTACATCTTTTGCTTCTGGCTTAAGCAATAACTTCACCGCTGTCAATACATCGGGGTCGTCATCAATCACTAAAATAGAAGCATTCTTAAGCACCATAGAAAATAAAAAATATTTAAGGATATTATAGACAACATTTCTAACTACAAGTATACCATAATTACAAAGGCATGGCAATTAATTTTTTAGATGGTAATAGCGGATATAATCAACTGTATCAAAAGCGGACAGTTCGTGTTCGGTAATGAACGCAGGTAAGGAATATTTGTTTGATAAACTACTGAAAACCATAAACCAAGAGGCTGGCATATTGTTTTAGTACTATTTAGTACAATTTTTCGAATGTTATGTTTTTCATCCCGTGTAATTATAGTTGGTGGTAAGCCGCACGGGATGATTTTTTGAACTCTGAAAAAAAAAAAGTCAGTGGATAGAGCGATTGTTAAAAAGAAATGGTCAACGAAAAGGATTCTCACTTATTTAGGGATCGCAGCTATAGCGGCCCTTATATTCGGCAGTTATTATTTTACATCGGGCAAATCCAGGTTAAATGTAGATACCGAAAGGCTTACTATCAGCGAGGTCAAAAAAGGTGCTTTCCAGGAAACAATACCTGTTAATGGAGTGGTGCTTCCGCTTACTACTATTTATCTGGATGCAAGTGAAGGGGGACGTGTAGAAGAAAAATATGTGGAAGACGGTGCTATTATGAAAAAGGGACAGCCCATTCTACGCTTATCTAATACAGACCTTGAATTAGGCCTGGTAACGCAGCAAACAAACGTATACAACCTGCTCACTCAAATGCAGATCTCCCGCAACGCGGCCCAGCAAAACACAGTTAGCCGCCTAAACCAGGTTACTGATGTAGAAAGCCAGTTGCGCGAAGCGGAACGCATTTACCTGCTCAATAAAAAATTGTATGAAGAAAAAGTGATCGGTTCGCAGGAATTCAAAAAAACAGAAAACGACTATAATTATTTTCTTCAAAAGAAAAAATTGAGCGACCAGATTATGCAGCAGGATTCTCTTTCCACTAAACAACAACTTAACCAAGCACGGCAATCGTATGAGGGCTCGCAAAACGCATTAAATGTAATGCGTAAAAAAGTGGGTGACCTTATTGTTCGTGCCCCGGTAGACGGACAACTGACCTCGCTTGACGCGGAAATCGGCCAATCAAAAAATAAAGGAGAACGACTGGGTCAATTGGACGTAGTGAGCGGGTTTAAGGTAAGAGTAGATGTAGACGAACATTATATTTCCCGAATTGTCATCGGACTGATGGGTGAGTTTACGTTTGCCGGAAAAGACTATAAACTCGTAATAAAAAAAGTATTTACGCAAGTAACGAATGGTCGCTTCCAGGTAGATATGGAATTTGTGGGGGAGGAGCCGCAGGGTATCCGGCGCGGACAAACCCTGCAAATACGATTAGCATTCAGCGATGAAATAGATGCAGTACAGGTGGCCAAAGGAGGATTCTATCAACAAACCGGCGGTAACTGGATTTTTAAAGTTTCGGAAAATGGGAACACCGCCTACAGAGCAGATATTCAATTGGGACGGCAAAATCCTGATTATTATGAAGTATTAAAAGGGTTAAATCCTGGCGACAAAGTTATTACCAATAGCTATGAAAACTATGGAAACATGCAGGAATTGATACTGAAAAAGTAGTTTAATTCCCGGCCCATGAAAAGATCTTCCGTGACTCCGGTAACTAAAATCTGTACTTATCAAAAACTTTTCGCCTTGTTTAATTAACCTGCCCGATCAGGAGAAGTATCATCTTCTAAATTTATTTTATGAAAATAGTACTGGTATTTATTTTATTGCTCTTGCAGGGCTGTGGTCAAATTATTTCCAAACGAACAATGGTTTGTGATGAAACTAAGATAGCGCAACCGGAAAAGAGCAGGAGCCATACAGAGGAACCAGGAACTGAAATAACACCGAATAAAAAAACCGGTGATCAAACTTTGCTACTTTATCGAATGCTACATGCAATATGAGTTATTATTTCGAATAATTTAATCACCATCATCATCCTTCAAAATTTACGCTAATGATCAAGATTTCAAACCTGGAAAAGACATATCGTACAGAAGAAGTAGAAACGGTTGCACTCAACAAATTATCCATTGAGGTTAAGGAAGGGGAATTTGTTGCGGTAATGGGCCCTTCAGGCTGTGGTAAGTCCACCTTACTTAATATTCTCGGTCTGCTCGATGATCCGGATAATGGCAGTTTTATATTTAATGGAATAGAAGTAGCAAAGTTCAATGAACGTAAAAGAGCCGATTTGCGCAAGCATAATATCGGATTTGTGTTTCAGAGTTTTAACCTGATTGATGAACTGACTGTTTTTGAAAATGTAGAATTGCCACTCATCTATACGGGAGTAAAAGCTGCAGATCGGAAAAAGCGGGTAGAAGAAGTGTTGGATAAAATGCAGATCATGCATCGGCGCAATCACTACCCGCAGCAGCTAAGCGGTGGTCAGCAACAACGGGTGGCGGTAGCGAGAGCGGTAGTTAACAAACCAAAACTGATCCTGGCGGATGAGCCTACCGGAAACCTGGATAGTAGTAATGGAAATGAAGTAATGGCAATGCTCACCGATTTAAATGAACAGGGCACTACCATTGTAATGGTTACCCACAGCGAGCATGATGCGCGGTACAGCCACCGGATCATTCGAATGCTGGATGGTCATACAGTAACGGAGAATATTTTAGTGTAGCCTGTAGTCAGGTGTTTGTAGTCAGCGACTCCCGACACCCGACTCTCGACTCCCGACTATTTAAAGTATAGCCATGATTAAGAATTATTTCAGAATAGCCATGCGGAACCTTATCCGGAACAAAAGCTATTCATTGATCAATATTTCAGGCCTGGCCATTGGTATTGCCGCCTGCCTGCTCATTTTTGTAGTAGTTCAGTATGAACTGAGTTATGATAAGTTTCAAAAAAATTACGATCGCATATTCAGGGTTATTACCAATAACCAGAATAATGATGGAAGCGTAGATTTCAATCCGGGTATTCCCTGCCCGGCCTATGATGCCCTCAAAACCGATTTTCCGCAATTGGAAAAAATGGCTCCGGTTTCCGCCAGTTCGCAAAACCAGGTAACAGTTTTAGGGAAAGATATAAATACGAATTTGTCGATTGCGAAGAAATTCCTGGAACCAGGTAAAATAGCATTTACTTACCCGGAGTATTTTGAAATTTTTTCTACCCAATGGTTAGCTGGTGATCCGCAGTCACTTTCCAGGCCCGGAAATATAGTATTAGACAAGGCGGCTGCTTCAAAATATTTTGGTAATTGGAAAGATGCGATGGGGCAGTTTCTTAAAATAGATAATCAGATACTCGTGCAGGTTTCGGGTATTATTGAAACGGCTCCTGATAATTCAGATTTCCCGATCCCCATTTTTTTATCATACGAAGATTTTAAAAAATTTCCGGCCAGTTATAATTATTCAACTGATTGGGGCAATTTAAGCAGCAATCACCAGGTGTATGTTTTGCTGCCTGTGACCCTCGGTATCGCAAGCTTTCAAAAGCAATGGGAGGATTTTGCAAAGAATCATTATTCCGCCAGCGGTACTGGTAAAAGAAAACATTTGCTACAGCCATTGGCTGAAATGCACTATGATTTTCGATATAGTACACTGGGTGATCATAGCAGCAGCAAAACAATTTTGTGGACGCTTGCTTTAATAGGAGTGCTTATTATCATAATGGCATCCATCAATTTTGTAAATCTTTCTACTGCACAGGCCGTTGGTCGCAGTAAGGAAGTTGGTATCCGAAAAGTATTGGGAAGTATGCGCGGGCAGTTGATTGCGCAGGTAATGGGGGAAACTTTTCTTATTGTATTGCTTTCTTTAGTATTGGCGATAGGGATTGCTAAACTTTCCCTGCCTTATTTGTCTTATGTGGCGAGTGTTCCCGCCACTATTAATCTATTCAGTAAAGGCACCCTTATATTCTTATTGATTGTATTGATAGTTGTTACCCTGTTATCAGGCATCTATCCGGCATTGATTGTATCTGGTTTTCGACCGATACTTGCCTTAAAGAGCAAGATCAATTCAGCCAATGTTGGAGGTATTTCATTAAGAAGAGTATTGGTAGTTACTCAATTCGCAATCTCACAGGTTCTAATTGTCGGAACAATAGTGGCAGTGAGCCAGATGAATTTTGTTCGCCAGGCAGATCTTGGGTTTGACAAGGAAGCAGTGTTGATGGTGCCCAGCTTTTCGGATAGTGCTAACAAAGCACTTATGAAACCTTTAAAACAGGAGCTGTTGCAGAATCCTAATGTGGTAAGTGTTTCTTTCGCCAGTGATGAAGCTTCTTCAGATAATAACTGGTCGTCCAACTTTGCTTTTGATAACAAAGAAGATGCTGATTTTCCGGTTTTTCACAAATTTGGCGATGAGGATTATATTAAAACATTCGGGTTGCAGTTTATCGCAGGCAAAGCATATAGACCCAGTGATACCATCCGCGAGCTGGTTATTAATGAAACGCTGTTAAAGAAGCTGGGTATTTCAGATCCCGAAAAAGCTATTGGAAAAAATATCCGTATCGGAGGCAGTACCTGGGTTCCAGTAGTGGGAGTGGTAAAAGACTTTAAAACCAATTCGCTTCGCGAAGAAATTAAACCGCTTACTATTGCGCCGAAGCAAAAATATTACTATACGATTGCTGTTAAACTCCGCACATCCAACCTGTCCCAAACTACCGCGCAAATCCAAAAACTCTGGGAGAAAACATACCCCGAATATGCATATACCAGTCATTTTGTAAACGAAACCATTGAGCAGTTTTACCGGCAGGAAACGCAACTGTCGTTGTTATATAAAATCTTTGCCTGCATTGCCATTTTCATTTCCTGCCTGGGCTTGTATGGGTTGGTATCTTTTATGGCTACCCAAAAGACAAAAGAAGTAGGCATACGTAAAGTGTTGGGTGCCTCCATTGGCAATATCATGTATATGTTTTCAAAAGAGTTTACCATGCTTATTGCGATGGCGTTTCTGTTGGCTGCACCGGTTGCCTGGTATATGATGACTAACTGGCTGCAAAACTTTGAATTTAGAATTAACATAGGTATCGGTGTATTTGCTTTGGCTATAGTCGTTTCCCTGGTTATTGCGTGGATAACGGTTGGGTATAAAGCAGTAAGGGCTGCTGTGGTGAATCCAGTAAAGAGTTTGCGGAGTGAGTAGCCCTTTAAATCTCCGTTCGGCGAGTCGTCCGGGCGCACCCCAAGGGAGACTTTGGTAGCTGCAGAAGTAACTAAGGAAATATTATTTTTCAAGTTCTTTATAAAGAAGTATTAATCATTTACACCAGAATACTGCAGGAATTAATTCGGGTGTAATAAATTCTCCTCTTCGGGGGAGTTAGAGGGGGCCGCCTTTATGATAAAAAACTATTTCAAAATAGCGTTCCGGAATTTGATGAAATATAAATTTATTTCTTTCATCAATCTTTTCGGATTAACCATTGGGCTTTCCTGTTGCCTGTTAATATTCATTTATGTAATTCATGAACTCAGTTATGATAAGTACAATAAGAATGCCGATCGTGTTTATCGGGTAACCCGTCAGTTTAATTCCCCAGATGGAAAAGTGTGGTTGCACCTGGGTACTGTTTCTCCCCCATTCGGTCCTTTTTTAGAAAACGATTTTCCGGAAATTGAAAAATTAACCAGGCTCCTTCAGTTTGGACCCACGCCGATGCGTTTTGGAGATAAGATATTTAATGAAACAGAAGCTTTTTTTGCCGACGAGAACGTATCTGATGTATTTACCATAGCCGTAACAAAAGGCAATCCTAAAAAATCATTGAGTGATCCATTTTCGGTTATGTTAACTGAACAAATGGCCAAAAAATATTTTGGAAATGAAGACCCTATTAATAAAACAATCCGGGTTCTTAACCAATATGATCTTAAAGTAACCGGCCTTTACAAAGCTTTCCCCTCTAATTCACATATGCATCCGGGAATGCTGATCTCATTCCCAACGCTTAAAGATTCGGCGGTTTACGGGGAAGAAAATCTGCGCACGAACTGGGGTAATAATTCATTTTTTACTTATGTTTTGTTGCCGGAGAACTATGATGCTAAGAAAATGGAAAGCCGGTTTCCTGCTTTTCTGGACAAGAATTTTCCCACCAATGCACGTGCCACCCAAAAGCCATCAAAAGGCACTGCCCTTTTTCTGCAAAAATTAACGGATATCCACCTTCGCTCACACCTCGATTATGAGGCTGAGGAAAATGGAGACATCAAAAGAGTATATATTTTTTCCGCCGTAGCCTTATTCATTTTGCTGATAGCTTGTATAAATTATATGAATCTTTCTACCGCCCGTTCGGCATTAAGAGCAAGGGAGATCGGAATCCGGAAAGTAGCGGGGGCCCGGCGAAAAGAAATAATTACTCAATTCTTAAGCGAATCGGTTTTGATCGCTTTTATTGCAATGATCATTGCATTGGCCCTTTCCTGGTTGGCATTACCCTGGCTCACTAAAATATCCGGCCAGCAAATGAGTATTACTATATTGAACAAAGCGGCATTTACCATACCTATTTTAATAGTGCCCATTGTTGTTGGTATTTTCTCCGGCATTTATCCGGCACTGTTTATGTCTTCCTTTAAACCTGTGCGGGTACTGAAAGGACTTTTTAAAGTGAACAGCAGTAGATTTTCGTTTCGCCAGGTATTGGTAGTGGTGCAGTTTTCTGTTTCAATAATACTTATTATTTGCACGGCCGTTGTTTTTCAGCAGCTGGCTTATATACAAAAGCGATCATTAGGTTTTGACCGGGAGCATATTGTAACGGTACCTTATAATGGAGATCTTTCCCGCCGGTTTGAAGCATTTCGTACAGAATTATTACAAAATGTAGCCATTAAGGACGCTGGCCGCTCTTCGCGTATTCCTACCGGGCGGTTGCTGGATGCAGATAATGCGCAAATACCAGTTGGGGACTCAATACAACCGGTAACGGCGGAAATAAAGATGGTATCTGCAGACTATAATTTTATTACTACGTATTCTGTGAGTATGAAAGCGGGAAGAAATTTTTCGCGGGAATATGGTACAGATACTTCTTCTTTTATTATTAATGAGGCGGCGGTATCCGCCATTGGTTGGAAATCGCCCGAAAACGCCTTGGGAAAAATTTTTTATTATTCTGGAATAAAAGGAAAGATTATTGGAGTGGTAAATGATTTCCATTTCGAATCGCTGCACGAAAAAATTGTTCCCCTGATTCTTTTAATGCCCGCTGGTCGAAATGAAAATTATGGAAGACTATCTGTTAAAGTAGCGGGTAAAGATATACCCGGTGCGCTGGCTCATCTGGAAAAAACCTGGAAGAAATTTTTACCGGATGCGCCATTCGACTATACCTTTCTTGATGAAAATTTTAATAACCTATACCGGGCTGAACAGGTACAGGGTAAATTGTTTACTGTTTTTTCCTGTATTGCTATATTCATTGCCTGCCTCGGCTTATTTGGATTGTCGGCCTTTACTATATCGCAGCGAATTAAAGAAATCGGTATTCGAAAAGTATTAGGTGCCAGCGTTTCAGGTATTGTAAAAATACTATCGATGGATTTTATCAAATTGGTGGCTATTGCAACAGTCGTTGCATTCCCGGTTGCCTGGTACGCCATGCATACCTGGCTGCAGGATTTTGCCTATAGAACCAATATGCCATGGTGGGTATTCCCGGTGTCGTTTGTAATAGCGGGATTGATTGCGATTTTAACAATCAGTTTCCAGGCCATCAAAGCAGCTATTGCGAACCCGGTCAAAAATTTACGAACTGAATAATTAAAATAAAATGATCCGGAATTACTTCAAAATCGCCTGGAGAAACTTAGTCAAAAACAAGACATTTTCCATTATCAATATCACTGGCCTGGCTATTGGCCTTGCCAGTTTTTTGCTGATCGCCATGTATGTGGTAGATGAACTGAGTTTTGATCGGTACAACCTTAATGCAGATAGAATATACCGGGTAGATGCTAATGTGAAATTTGGAGGCAATGAATTGAACCTTGCTGTAAGCAGTGACCCGATGGGCCCCACGCTTAAAAGAGATTACCCGCAGGTAGAGGAATATACAAGGATATATGGGTCGAGCGGATCGAAATTAATTAAAAAAGGAAACGAGTTTATTGACGAAGAACGGGTGTGCAATGCGGACTCCACATTCTTTAATGTGTTTACGTTGCCCGCCATCGCCGGGGATACTAAAACCGCCTTGAACGAACCGAATACGGTTGTGGTAACCGAGTCAACGGCTAAAAAGTATTTTGGCACCGCTGATGTTATTGGGAAAACGGTGGAGGCAGATAAAATTCCTTATAAAATCACCGCGGTGATTAAAGACATTCCGCCTAATTCCCATTTTAATTTTGATTTTATTTTTTCCATGGATAATGTAGAGTACCAGTTTGGGAATTACCTGAGCATGAATTTTCATACGTACATTCTTCTGAAAAAAGGAACCAATTATAAAGATTTTGAAAAAAATTTTAGGCAGGTAATCGATAAATATGTCTTCCCGCAAGCCAAGCAGTTTATGCAGATAAAGAGTATGGATGATTTTGCAAAGGCTGGCAATAAACTGGAATTCTACCTGATGCCCCTCACCCACATTCACCTGCGCAGCAATCGTTTCCCCGAGCTTGGTACTAATGGAAATATACAGGCTGTTTACATTTTTAGCACCATTGCATTATTTATATTAATAATTGCCTGTATCAATTTTATGAATCTCTCCACAGCCCGAAGCGCCAACCGGGCAAAGGAAGTCGGTATTCGAAAAGTGTTGGGTACAGAAAGAAAAGATATAATCAGGCAATTTCTTACAGAGTCAACGTTAATGGCAATTATCTCATTAGCCATTGCCATTGGTCTTGCCTGGATCACTATACCGCTTTTTAATGATATTGCTGCCAAAGCACTCTCAATAAGTAGCCTTGGATCTATACAAATACTACCTTTCTTAATAATACTTCCTTTTATAGTAGGTATTGTGGCAGGCAGCTACCCCGCGTTTTTTCTTTCTAGGTTTAAACCAGTAACAGTACTGAAAGGAAAGATCAATTCGGGATTTAAAAAAAGTATACTGCGTAGCGGACTGGTAGTTTTTCAATTCTTTATATCTATAATATTGATCATTGGTACATTTATTATTTATAAGCAGTTGCAATATATCCAAACAACCAACCTGGGTTTTAATAAGGATCAGGTACTCATTATCAACGGGGCCAATGCGCTGGGGGCAAATGCATTACCGTTCAAGAATGAAGTGCTTAATATGCCCGGTGTTTCAAGCGGTACCTTAAGCGGTTACCTCCCCGTTACTTCCTCGCGTAGTGATAACAGCTATTCAAAAGAGCCAATGATGGATCCAGGTAATGCCCTATCCATGCAAACCTGGACGGTTGACTATGACTACCTGAAAACAATAGGAATGAATATAATCAAAGGAAGATTTTTTTTAAAAGAATTTGGTTCAGATTCAACAGCTATTGTCCTCAATGAAACGGCAGCAAAAGTGCTTGGATATGCAGACCCTATCGGGAAAAAAATATATACCTATTTTCAAACAGCTACATCAAACGACCTTATCAGTTATACAATTATAGGAGTGGTAAAAGATTTTCATTACGAATCGTTGCGGATGAAGATCTATCCTCTTGGTATGCGACTGGGCAATAATAACGGCCTGGCATCCTTTAAGGTAAATACAAAAAATATTCAACCGTTAGTCAAGCAGATTGAAAGCAAATGGAAAGCAATGGCTCCCGGAATGGCTTTCAGCTATCGTTTTATGGATGAGGCATTTGATAATATGTACCGAGGTGAACAACGTATGGGTAAAGTGTCTGTTACTTTTTCAATACTGGCAATATTTATTGCATGCCTTGGTTTGTTTGGCCTGGCCACTTTTATGGCTGAACAAAGGACCAAAGAGATTGGAGTGAGAAAAGTATTGGGTGCCAGTGTTACCAGTGTGGTTACCATGTTATCGAAAGATTTCCTGAAGCTTGTTTTGATTTCAGCCTTGTTCGCATTTCCATTAGCGTGGTGGGCGATGCATAAATGGCTGCAGGATTTTGCCTTCCGGATTGATATTGAGTGGTGGATGTTTATCGTGGCAGGAGTAATTGCTTTATTGATTGCATTGATAACAGTGAGTTTCCAGGCGATTAAAGCGGCAGTGGCTAATCCGGTAAAGAGTTTGAGAACAGAATAAACTATCTATATGTTAAAAAGCATATTCCTTACTTCAATGCGGAATATTTTCCGCCATCCTGTTTTCTCTATGATTAATGTATTTGGATTGGCGGTAAGTCTGTCGCTGGGTATGCTGATAATTCTTATTATTAAGGATCAATATGCTTTTGATAATTTTCATCAAGATGCCGGAAGGATTTATCGAATTAATACCGGGGCAATAAGAATGGAGGGAGGAACTGAAAATTATGCCACAACTCCTTTTGTATTAGGTACCACCTTGAGTGATGGATATTCTTTTGCCGAAAAAATAGTTCGAATAAACAGGGAGTTAAATGGAGACGTGTCCTATGAAAATGTTACGGTTCCCATTCATGGTTTATTTGCTGATCCCTCTTTCCTGGAAGTATTTAACTTCAAACTGTCGAAAGGAAACTCTTCCACCGCATTAAATGCTCCTGATGGAGTATTGCTTACTCCGGATGCAGCCAAACGAATATTTGGTAATACTGACCCACTGGGAAGAGTAGTATCCTTTAAAGGGTATGGTGATTTTACAGTCAAAGGAGTTTTTGAAAAATTTCCAGGTAAGACTCATTTTGATTTTGAGGTGATCGCTTCCTCTAATGCATTGCCTTTATTAGAAAAAAAGAAAGCAGTCAGGGAATCAATCCAAGACTGGAGTAATTATTACTCGGGTTATTTGTATATTAAAATAAACGAGGGTGTAAAAATAAATGAAGTGAATGCTGCGCTGGCAGAGATCAGCCGAAAAAATTATGCTGGAAGGAAGCTGGAAACAAGAGATAAAGGATACGAGTTTTACCTGCAGCCGTTACAAAAGATTTCTCCGGGCCCGATATTATCCAACAATATGGGAAGTGCATTACCGGTACTGATTATTCTGTTTTTAGGCATCCTGGCTTTTGTGATTTTACTGATGGCCTGTTTAAATTATACCAATTTGATGATAGCAAAATCATTAAAGCGGAGCCGGGAAATAGGAGTAAGGAAAGTAATGGGCGCCAATCGCGGGCAGGTATTTTTGCAATTTATGGGCGAATCAATTGTGTTCGCTTTGTTTTCTTTAATTGTCTCTTACCTGATTCTGCAGTTTTTAAAGTCTGTATTCCTGCAATTGCATCTTACACAGGAATTTTCTATCGACCTTAAAGAAGATGTTTTGGTTTATGGCTATTTTATTTTGTTTGCAGTATTAATTGGTTTTTTGGCGGGCTTGTTACCTGCCGGGTATTTATCCGGAATTAAGCCGGTATTGGTCTTAAAAGATATGCTGGGAAAAAGAACAAATGCCAGGCAGATTTTCCGAAAAAGTCTAATGGTCGTACAATTTACATTGACGATGGTTTTTATTGCCAGTGTGCTGATGATTTATTTCCAGATGAAATTTTTGCAGAAAGCAGATTATGGGATTAATGATAAAAATATTCTCAACGTCCGCCTGCAGGGAAATAATTATGAAAAGTTAGCTGTTAAGCTCCGGTCAGTACCGGGCGTAAGACAAATTGGCTTTGTATCACACAGTCTCGGCACTTTCCAGGATTATTCGGATGATTATAAACGCCAAAATACAGATGTGTCCTTTGTAATGCGTGATTTCCGGGCAGATGCCAATTTTATTGCCAACCTGCAAATACAATTTGCCGCGGGAAAAACTTTTTCCCCTGATTTGCCCGACGGAAGGGAATCAGAAGTTATTCTCAATGAAAAGGCGCTGTCCTTATTTGGATTTAAATCAGCAGGCGAAGCCATCGGTCAACAAATTTATGCTGCCGATTCTAATACGCTCAATGTTGTAGGGGTAATAAAAGATTTTCATTTTCGCCCTATGAATTACGAAGTAGGACCACTTGCCTTTCGTTACCGCCCTGCTGATTTTCAGATTATGAGCATTGCTTTTGAACCGGGCAACAAAGACAAAGTGGTGGCTGCCTTATCACCCATATGGAAAGAAATGGACCCTGTGCATCCGTTACAATTCAATTTAATGAGAGATGAGATTGATGAAGCGTACACTATTTCAGGCTTTACTGATGTGCTGCGAATCATGCAATATGTCGCTTTTCTCTCCATCGTACTGGCTTGTTTGGGCATGCTTGGTATGGTTATGTATAATACTCAATTGCGGGTAAAGGAAATAAGTGTACGGAAAGTGCTGGGGGCAAGTGTAAAAGAGGTAACTGTTTTATTGAGCCGTTCCTTTATGTGGTTAATTGGTATCGGAGTATCGATAGGCATTCCGTTGAGTTACCTTTTAGGCAATCTTTTCCTGCAAAACTTTGCCTATAAGATATCTTATGGCACCGCGTTAATTTTTGCAGGAGTGTTGATTACATGTTTACTGGGATTGATTACCATTTGTTCACAAACAGTAATAGCGGCAATGGCTAACCCAGCGAAATCATTACGGACTGAATAAAGTATTTTTTTATGCTTAATAGTTTTTTTAAAATATTTTTTCGTAATCTCTGGCGGAATAAAACTTTTTCCTTTATTAATATTTCAGGCCTTGCCATCGGACTGGCTGTCTTTATTATCATTATGCTGTGGGTAAGTAATGAATTGAGTTATGATAGGTTTCATAAAAATAACGATAGGATTGCGGCTGTGATGACCAATCAATCTTTTGGTAATAATGAAATAGCTACGTTTCCTGCCGTGCCTTCCATGCTAGCCGGGGCCATGACTAAAGACTTGCCCGGCGTGGAGTATGCGGCTACTTCATCATGGGGTGATAACCGGCAGTTTTCAGTTAATGATAAAAACTTCATTGAATATGGTCTCTATGTAAGCCCTGAATTTTTAAGAGTTTTTACGTTTCCATTGCTGAAGGGTCCTGTTGAAAACGCTTTACGGGAGCCCAATACAATATTAATAACAGAAAAGCTGGCTAAGAAATATTTTGGTAATGAAGAACCCGTTGGTAAGTTCATCACGATTGAGCAGACCTCTACCTATAAGGTGGAAGGAGTGCTTAAAAATGTTCCCAACAATGCCACATTGACCTTTGATTTCCTCATGCCGGTAAAGGATTATATCAACTGGGCTAATGGTGGTAAGGAGAGTTGGGAAATTAATAATATGAGATCTTATGTAAAGCTTACGGAAGGCGTTAACAGAGAACAATTCAATGCTTCATTAAAAAAGTTTCTCAATAAGTACACAGACAAACAGCCTAATTCGGAACTGATTTTATGGAACCTGAATGATTGGTACCTGCGGTTTGATTTTAAGGATGGGAAGTATGCGGGAGGCGGCCGGATTACTTACGTTAAACTCTTTGTTGTTATTGCATTTTTTATTTTATTATTAGCCTGTATTAATTTCATGAACCTCTCAACGGCGCGGGCAACCCAGCGAGCCAAAGAAGTAGGAGTGCGAAAAGTAATCGGTGCCGGAAAGAAGGATCTTGTCAAACATTTTATGGGAGAATCGCTTTTGCTTTCCGGGCTTGCAGGAATAGCCTCATTGGCACTGGTGTCATTAGCATTACCGGTATTTAATATTTTTCTCCGTAAACATATCACTATAGACTATTTGGATAATGCCAACATTCTCATATTTCTGATTATTATTCTGGCTACCGGATTGTTGGCGGGTAGTTACCCCGCGTTTTTCTTATCTTCTTTTAAGCCAATCACCGTTTTAAAGAATATGGCCACCAGCCCATCATTAAATACGGCATGGGTGAGAAAAGTGTTAGTTGTAACCCAATTCACCGTATCTGTATTGCTGATAATTGGAACTATCGTGGTTTCGAAGCAAATTAACTATATCAAGAATCGGGAGCTAGGTTATAATAAAGAACATTTAATCTGGTTTCCCAATAATATTGCGGCCGATAAGAATGAAACAGCCATACAGGAATTTTTAAGAGTACCGGGCGTTACCCATGCTGCACAGGCGTCTATGACATTCACGATGGCTAATAACAGGGGAGCAGAAGTGAAATGGCCGGGAAAATCTGGTAAACAGGAAATATTTTTCAGTTTTATTGCTGGTAGTTTTGATATTATTGGAACGATGGGGTTAACCATGAGTGAGGGCAGGCCCTTTTCGGGAAACTATTCAACAGATACAAGTGCTTATATATTAAATGAAGAGGCAGTTAAAAGAATGGGACTGAAAAATCCGGTGGGGCAGATCCTCGAAACAAACGGAGGTAAAGGAACTATTGTGGGGGTAGTAAAAGATTTTCATTTTGAATCATTGCATAATCCTATTGCCCCTGCTATCATCGCTTGCCGTCCTAACTGGACCTGGTTAATGTATGTTCGTGTGGATGGTAAGCATATTGAGGAGACGCTGAAGGGGGTGGAGGGTGTCTATAAAATTATGGCACCTGGTTTTGTGTTCGATTATAATTTCCAGGATAAAGAGTATGAAAGATTATACAGAAGTGAATTACAGATTGGAACATTGGTGAACTGGTTTGCGTTTTTTGCCATTTTTATTTCTTGCCTGGGTTTGCTGGGACTCACTACCTATACAGTTGAATGCAAAACAAGAGAAATTGGAATACGAAAAGTATTGGGCGCGTCAGTAGCCAGTATCATCACTTTGGTTTCAAAACAGTTTATTTGGCTTATCGTGCTGGCTATAGCAATAGCAATGTTGCCGGCATACTTTTTTATGAAAAATTGGTTGCAGAATTATGCCTATCGTACAAGTCTTAACTGGTGGATTTTTGGAATGGCCGGAGGAATTGTGTTTTTGATTGCACTGGTAACAGTATGTATTATGACTATAAAGGCAGCTATTTCCAATCCCGTCAGCACCTTACGAAGTGAATAATTCTTGATAGGTTAATGGGACGAACGCTTTCAATGGGCGGATAAAACAACACAGTCATAAATTATATCGTTAATCGATGATAAAAAATTATTTTAAAATAGCCTGGAGAAATATTTTCCGGAATAAAATCACCAGCATTATTAATGTTGCCGGGTTGTCAATCGGGATTGCCTGTGTAATCCTGATTGCTCTGTTTGTTCAGGACGAAAGGAAGTTCGACCGTTTTTTTTCCAATGCCGACCGCATTTACCAGGTAAATCTTGATGGAATAATGGGTGGTCAGGCCAATTATATGTCGAATACTCCTCCGGCAATAGGCCCTGCATTAAAGCAATCTTTTCCTGAAATAGCTGCCTACACAAGGTTTTTTGTAATGAGTCGTGAAGTAATAAGCATTGAAGCGGGAAGTGAAGAACAGAAACATTTTACAGAAAAAAATTTTCTCGCAGTGGATTCCAATTTTTTACAAGTGTTTGATTACGCATTTATAGAAGGAAATGCAGGTACCTGTTTTGAAAAACCACATTCTATTGTTCTTACAGAAACCACAGCAAAAAAATATTTTGGCAATACAAATGTAATCGGAAAAAACCTGTTACTCGACGAATACGAAGACCCCTTTGAAGTAACAGCTATTCTGAAAGATATTCCGGAACAGTCCACAATCAGATTCGATTTATTGATTCCCACTTCGGCCTGTCCGCCGGTAAAACGTTTTAGCTGGAGCTGGGTGTGGCTGCAGATGAACACGTATGTATTACTGAATAAAAATGTGGCAAACAACAAAGAAGCAATCCAACGGTTGGAAGCCAAATTTCCTGCTATGGTTAAAGTGCAGGCTGCCAGTGCATTTAACCGGATAGGTCAGCCTATTGATGAGTTTTTGAAAAAAGGAGGTAAATGGGATTTTCATTTACAACCGTTAAGAAAAGTTCATTTGTATTCCGGTGGCATCAGCTCTCCTTTTCTTACCACTTTAGGTGATATTAAATATGTATATATTTTTTCTGCTATTGCATTTGTCATAATGATACTGGCTTGCGTGAATTTTATGAACCTGAGTACAGCTCAATCATCTAAAAGAGCAAAAGAAGTTGGCATAAGAAAAGTGCTGGGCTCAGAAAGAAAACATTTGGTCAGGCAGTTTTTGACAGAGGCTTTATTGTACAGCTTTATCTCCACGCTGGTTGCACTGATACTGGCGGCATTGATGCTGCCACTCTTTAATTCGGTGGCGGGCAAGGCGCTTGCCTTCAGTTCACTATTTACTACAGGAACCTGGGTTATGATTTTATTAATCATGATTATTACAGGCTTTTTAGCGGGAAGCTACCCGGCATTTTACCTGACAGCATTTAATCCGGTGGCGGTACTTAAAGCCGGAAAGTCAACTAATAGTTTATCCAATTTATTTATCAGGAATGGGTTGGTTGTTTTTCAATTTATAGTTTCAGTGACACTTATTATCTGCACGACAATTGTGTTTCTGCAATTACGCTACACACAGAATATGGACATGGGATTGCAAAAAGATAATATCATCATCATCCCGAATACTGAAAAACTGGCCAGTGGTACTGAAGAAGTTTTACGGCAGCAAATATTGCAATTATCCGGTGTATCATTTGCAAGCACTACTTCCAGTGTGCCCACCAAAAATATTTTTGGTGATGTTTATATACCTGAAGTAAATGGGGTAAAAGAAACGTTGGTAAAAGATATTGCACTCAATTCTTTTATGGTTGATGAATCTTTTGTACCGGCACTTAAAATAAAAATCATCAAAGGCCGCAATTTTTCAAAAGAGTTTAATGATTCCACTTCCGTTATCATCAATGAAACAACAGTAAAACAAATTGGCTGGAAAGAGCCTCTTGGAAAATTCATTACTTACACAGGTAATAATAACCAGCGCTTCGAGGTAATTGCTGTAGTAAGAGATTTTAATGTGGAATCTATCCACACTCCCGTTGCGCCATTCGCCCTGTTCCAAAATTCTTCCAAAACGTATAACGTTGGTACTTCATACATTCTTGCCCAGGTGGATGGCAGCCATATTGCGAATACAATAAATCAAGTAGAAGCGAAATGGAAAAAATTGGCTCCAGGCGTTCCTTTTGAATATTCGTTCCTCGATAAAAATTTTGAATCATTGTACCAGTCTGATCAAAAACTGGGAACCGTGTTTGGCATTTTCACCTGTCTCTCTATCCTGGTAGCCTGTCTCGGTTTGCTTGGTCTGTCCATCTATACGGCTGAAAGGCGTATTAAAGAAATTGGTATCCGCAAAGTATTGGGTGCAACGGTTTCAGGTATTGTAACGATGCTCTCAAAAGAATTTTTAAAACTGGTTATCATCGGGGCTGTTATTGCTTTTCCATTGGCATGGTGGGCCATGGATAAATGGTTACAGGATTTTGCATACAAAGTGGATATCAGCTGGTGGGTATTTATATTGGCAGCGATTGTTGCATTATTCATTGCAATTCTTACAATGAGTTTCCAGGCAATAAAAGCAGCTGTTGCCAACCCGGTTGAGTCTTTGCGAGCTGAGTGAGTAAAACGAATTTTCTTTTTTTCGGGATAAAAGTCTAAGAACAGAATAAAAGTGTAGCCATGATAAAAAATTATTTCAAAACTGCGTTCCGGAATTTAAAGCGCAACAAAAGCTATGCGTTAATCAATCTGTTGGGTCTTACTATTGGTATCGCAGCCTCCCTGCTGATATTTTTGGTGATACAGTTTGAAACAAGCTTTGATAATTTCCACCCGCAAAGAAAACATATTTACCGTGTTGGCAGCATTTTTAATTCACAGGATGGAATATCTTACTCAAGCGGCATTTCCTTTCCTGCTGGCCCTGCGTTACGGCTTGATTTTCCCCCGATAAGGCAGGTTGCTTGTATTTTTAAACACAACGGTAATCAGGTTACTATACAAAACGATGGCAGACATCCACAAAAAAAATTTAATAACGTGGATATTTATTTTGCCGAACCTGAATTCTTCACCATGTTTAAGTTTCCCTGGTTATCAGGAGAAGCTAAAACGGCACTCACAGAACCTAACAGTGCAGTACTCACACAGGAAATTGCAGATAAATATTTTGGCGACTGGAAGTCTGCTATTGGTAAATTGATCACCCGTAATAATAAAGAGGTTTATAAGATCAGCGGTATCCTGAAGAACGTTCCTCACAATACTGATTTTCCTTTAGGTATTGTTGTCTCTTATGCTACACTTCTTAATACCAACACAAAAAGACACCTGGAAGATTGGGTAACCACATCCAGTAGTGCCAGTTGCTTTGTTGTATTACCTGACGAGTTGCCCGTGCAGAAATTCAATACCGACCTCATGAATTTTTCAAAAAAACATAAGCCAGCCGAATATGCCAAAGATACTTATATCGCACAGCCTTTAACCGATATACATTACGATGATCGTTTTGGTAATTTCAGAGATCATACATTCAGCCGCTCACTGATCAGGGCATTGATGCTCATCGGTATCTTCCTTATTATTATCGCATGTGTAAATTTTATCAACCTGGCCACTACACAGGCCGTGAACCGTTCAAAAGAAGTTGGTGTACGAAAAGTAATGGGAAGCAACCGTCGCCAATTGGCATTACAATTTATTAGTGAGACCGCCCTCATTACCATCGTGGCACTTTTTGCAGCTATTGGTATCGCCATGCTGGCACTGCCTTTTCTCAACCAGTTACTGGAAGTACAGATGACAATGAATTTTATTAATAACTCCGTGTTGATACTGTTTTTGTTTGCTGTTGGTATATTGGTTACCGTATTGTCAGGCCTCTATCCGGCAATTATATTATCTGGGTTTAATCCAATTACTGCCCTAAAAAGTAAAATAACAAATAAAATGGTAGGGGGCCTTTCTTTGAGAAGAGCGCTGGTTGTTTTACAGTTTGGTATTGCTCATATCCTCATTATTGGCACTTTAATAGTTGTGAGCCAGATGAATTTTATCAGTAACGCTTCCTTAGGCTTTGAAAAAGCAGCTATTATTAATGTTGATATGCCCGTAGATAGTATCAGCAAAACAAAAATGGAACACCTGCGCAACAAGTTGCAGCAAAATCCGGCTATTAAAAACATCAGTTTCAGTTTTGCAAGCCCTTCATCAAATGGCAGCTGGCAAAGTGATTTTAAATTTGATCATTCCGCAAAGAGTTCAGAAATCAGTGCTAATCTTAAATGGGCAGATGTTGACTATTTTAAAACGTATGGTCTTCAGTTTACCGCGGGTAGACCTTATTATCCCAGCGATACAGTAAGAGAATTTGTTGTCAACGAAACAATGATTAAAAAATTAGGGATAGCCAATCCGGCAGATGCAATTGGCAAAGAACTTAATTTCTGGGATGGTGTAAAAGTGGGACCGATCGTAGGGGTGATAAAAGATTTTAATTCTTACTCTTTACGAGAACCTATGGCGCCGGTGGTGATGAGTACCTGGAAAGAGGTTTATCAAACTATTAATATCAAAATAAAACCAGGTGCAGAAAAGGCAACATTGGCTTTTGTTGAAGAACACTGGAATAAAACATTTCCTGAATTTGTATATCAATACAAGTTCCTTGATGAAACCATTGCTGGTTTTTATAAGCAGGAAAACCAGCTTTCACAACTATATACAATTTTTGCAATCGTTGCGATCTTCATCAGTTGCCTGGGATTGTATGGATTGGTTTCATTTATGGCGGTGCAGCGTACCAAGGAAGTCGGTATCCGTAAAGTAATGGGCGCAACTACCGGCCATATTGTGTTCCTGCTTTCAAAAGAATTTTCGTTGCTGATCATTATTGCATTTGTAACAGCAGCTCCCATTGCTAATTATATTATGCAAAAATGGTTGCAGGACTACAGCTACCGTATCGAATTGGGTGTACCTGTATTCTTATTTGCTGTAGTGGGTTCGATGGTTATCGCATGGATAACAGTTGGATACCGGGCCACGAAAGCAGCAATGGCTAACCCGGTGAAATCATTAAGAAGCGAATAAAAAAAATAGCCATGATAAAAAGTTATTTAAAAACAGCCTATCGAAATCTTATTCGTCGTAAAGGATTTACGATATTAAATATTGCTGGATTATCAATAGGGATCGGTTGTTGCCTGCTCATCTTTCATTATGTTTCTTATGAAAGAAGTTATGACACTTTTCAGCCCAACAGTAAAAATATTTATCGTTTGCGATTGGATTCTTATCAGCAGGGGCAGCTAGCCTGGAAGTCAGCAACCAGTTACCCGGCATTTGGCCCCACTTTGAAAAAAGACTTCGCTGAAGTAGAGGATTTTTGTCGCCTGTATGATGCCAACTTTCTATTAGCAAATGATGAACGTAATATTAAGTTTAAAGAAGAGAAAGGATATTTTGCCGATGCTTCTGTTTTATCCATGTTCAATATTCAATTGATTAAAGGAAACCCTGCTACTGCTTTAAATGCACCGTATAAAATTATTCTTACAGAAAACATGGCCAAGAAATATTTTGGTACAAGTGAGCCATTGGGAAAATATTTAATTATCCGGGACCCCCGATTTACTAAAACAATGGAAGTAACGGGAGTAATGAAAGAGCTGTCTGCAAATTCGCATTTAATCATCAACCATCTTGCTTCTTATTCAACACTTTCAAGTATAAACCGGGATGTTTATGGGGATACTACCAATGCAACGGAAACAAATTTTGGCTGGTATGATTTCTATACTTATTTACAGTTAAAGTCCGGTACAGAAGTAAAAAAATTGGAATCAAAATTTCCTTCTTTCTGCACTAAATATATTGATGGATTGGAATGGGCAAAAACTAATAATATAAAAACAGCCATATCACTTATCCCATTTAGCGATATCCACCTCAATTCCAATTATAACCAGGAGGCAGAAGTAAACGGAAATGGACAGGCTGTATCTTTTTTGTTTTTAATCGGCTTGCTCATTATTGCTATTGCCTGGTTTAACTATATCAATTTGGCAACTGCCCGTTCAATGGAAAGGGCAAAGGAAGTAGGTATAAGAAAAGTAATGGGTGCCGAACGGGGTGAACTGATGCGCCAGTTCCTTACTGAAAGCTTTTTATTGAATTTAGTTTCTTTATTTGTGGCTGCTCTTTTGTTTGCAATACTGATCCGCCCCTTTGATAATTTGATGGGGAGAAATGCGGCTGATTTTTATATTATGAATTTTTCATACCTCTCTGGGTTCCTGCTATTATTTTTTTGCGGAACTTTTTTTTCCGGGTTATATCCTGCCTTCGTTTTATCCGGTTATCTACCTGTTACTGTATTAAAAGGGGTATTTAAAAATACAGCCGGCGGGTTGATTTTACGTAAAACATTAATTGTTGCACAATTTATTACTTCAGTTGTATTAATTGCCGGAACAATTGTAGTGTATAAGCAGGTGCAGTTTATGCAAAACCAAAAACTGGGGGCGAACATCAATCAAACATTAGTATTAGAAGGAGCAGAGTCTTTGCAGGATTCAGTTTACCAGGCCACTTTTCAACCGTTTAAGACGGATGTTGAAAATATACCGGGAGTTAAAAAAGTTACTGCTTCTTCCAGTGTAATGGGAAAGGAAATTTATTGGACCAGTGGTATAAGACGATTAGATATTCCGGGAGCGAAAGCCTCAACCTTATATCATATTGGTATCGATTATGATTTTATCCCAGCCTATGAAATGCAAATACTGGCCGGTAGAAATTTTTCAAAAGAATTTTCTACCGAGCGCAAGCGGGTTATTCTTACCGAATCTGGTTTGAAAACTTTGGGTTTTTCTTCGCCGGCAGAAGCTATAGATAAAAAAGTTACCAATGGCGGGGATACCGCAACAATTATTGGGGTAGTAGCGAGCTATCATCACCAGGGATTGCAAAAGGCTATTGACCCAATGATTCTGATACTCAGACCCAACCAGCGAAATTTTTATTCTGTAAAATTAGAGGGCACAAACGGACAAAGAATGATTGCTGAAATTGGAACAAAGTGGAGTAAATATTTCCCTAATGACCCATTCAGTTATTTCTTTCTTGATGATTTGTTTAACCAGCAATATAAATCAGACATTTTATTTGGAAAATTATTTGGCATGTTTGCATTGCTGGGAATTGTCATAGCCTGTTTTGGTTTATTGGGATTATCAGCGTACAATGTTTTACAGCGTACAAGGGAAATAGGTATACGAAAAGTATTAGGGGCAACAGAACAGAATATTCTTGTGTTATTGTCGAAGGATTTTATGAAGCTGGTAATTATTGCCCTTGTTATTGCGGTACCCGTTGCCTGGTATATTATGAATAAATGGTTACAGGATTTTGCGTACCGTACAGATATTACGTGGTGGATTTTTGCTGTAGCCGGTTTACTGGCCTTATTGATTGCATTTGTAACTATCAGTTTCCAATCCATCAAAGCAGCTATTTCCAACCCGGTAAAGAGTTTACGAACCGAATAAAAGCTTTAGCCATGATAAAAAATTATTTAAAAATTTCTTTTCGCTTCCTGTTAAAGAATAAAACATTCAGTTTTATCAACATTGCAGGATTAGCAATTGGAACTGTATGCTGTCTTTATATATTATTATATGTACAGCAGCAGTACAGTTATGATAAACACCATCCCCAGGCTGAAAATATATACCGGATTACAACGGCTTTAAAATTGCCTGGAGATAAACATGTAAATGCATCAAGTTCTCCTCCCATAGCACCTGCTTTGAAAAATGATTTTGCCGAAGTGGAACAATTTACACGGGTTGTGCCTTCACTTGGAGTATCACAATATTTAATTCATTATAATGAAAAGTCGTTAAGTGAAAAATCAGTTGTCTTTGTAGATTCAACATTCTTTGACATATTCGGTTATCATTTTATTTATGGCAACCCTGCAAAAGCGTTGGTGGAGCCTTATTCCTTAGTGTTAAATAAAACACTGGCAGAAAAAATTTTCGGTAATGAAGACCCAAGTGGGAAACAAATAGAACTTGATTACTCGTATGGAAAAGATAAATATACAGTGCAGGGTGTGTTTGATGAAAGCCTGGGCAAGTCTCATATCAATGCCAGGATCTTTATAACAATGAATGGTGGTGGTATGGGAAGTTATGCCCGAAAAGATGATTCATGGGCGGGAAATAATTTTGCTTACTCCTATCTCAAATTAAAACCCAATGCCAAGGCTTCAGCGTTGGAATCCAAACTCCCGGCTTTTCTGAACAAATACGGACAGGAACAATTGAAAGCATTGGGTATGGAAAAGCAATTGCATCTGCAACCGATCATTTCTATTCATACCACGAAGGGGTTTGAACTAGAGATGGATAAAATTGCAAACCCTGCTTTTTTAAATATTTTAATATTAATTGCAGTGCTGATTCAACTTATAGCTTGTATAAATTTTATGAACCTGTCAACGGCAAGTTCATCCATGCGGGCTAAAGAAGTGGGAGTTAGAAAGGTAGTAGGGGCAGGTAAATTTCAACTGATAAAACAATTCATTACTGAATCTATTTTGTTATCACTTATAGGTGTATTGATATCCATTCCCTTGCTTTTGGTTTTGTTGCCATATCTCAATCAAATTACACAAACGGATATTTCGCTGTCAATTATTTCGGAGTATCGATTGTGGTTGGTCCTGGCAGCATTAGTCATTTTTACTGGTTTTATTGCCGGCAGTTATCCTGCATTCTATCTTTCTGCTTTCAAATCCATAAAAGTTTTAAAAGGAAATTTTACCAACCAGATTTCTGCTGTTCTTATTCGCCGTGCCTTAGTTGTATTTCAGTTTGTACTATCTGTAACTTTTATTTCCGGTATCATAATTATTTACAGTCAGCTTAGCTTTATAAAAAATAAAGACATTGGGTTTGAGAAAAACCAAAAACTGGTATTTACTTTTCACACCAACGATACAAGAAACAAAAGCAAAACATTTGCTGAAGATTTGCGCCAGCTCTCAGAAATAAGGGCGGTTAGCCGTGCGAATAATTATCTCAGCCAGCCCCTATTAAATGACTGGACTTTTTATAGACCCGGGGGCGATATGACTACAGGGCAAGTAGCTCAATTTATGATGACTGACCAATATTTTGTTCAGGCCCATGGAATTAAGATAATTGGCGGCAGGGATTTCAGAGCAGATGATTCTGGCCGAGTGCTGATTAATGAGACGATGGCTAAAAAGATGGGATTGAATTTTGCAACGGCCATTGGAACCAGTATTTTTTCAAAGCAAATAAATCAAGCGCCGATGAGCTTTGAAATTGCGGGCATCATGAAAGACTTTAATTTTAATTCGCTGCATGAAGTAGTAAAACCAATTCTTTTACGATTCAATGACAAAGACCAATTTTTATCAAACATAATTGTAAATGTTAGATCCACGGATTACAAATCGTTATTAAAAAATATCGAAAGTCTTTGGAAAAGGAATATACCTGAGGCTCCCTTTGAATATTCTTTTTTAGATGATGAAGTGCAAAGACAGTATGAATCGGAAATCACTTTATTCCGCATCATGAACCTGTTTACTTTAATGGCCATTTTTATTTCCTGTCTTGGGTTATTTGGTCTGGCCGCTTTCAGTGCAGAACAAAGAAGAAAGGAAATTGGAATACGGAAAGTATTGGGCGCAAATATTCCGGATGTTGTGCAATTGCTTTCAAAAGATTTTTTAAAGCTGGTAGTTATTGCTATGGTAATCGCTACACCAGTGGCATGGTGGGTCATGAGTAAATGGTTACAGGCATTTGCTTACAGGGTGGATATTAGCTGGTGGATGTTTGCAATTGCCAGTTTAGTGGCAATTGTTATTGCCTTGTTTACTGTCAGCTTTCATGCAATAAAGGCTGCTATTGCTAATCCGGTAAAATCCTTAAGAATTGAATAAAAAGAATTGCTATGATAAAAAATTATTTCAAGATCGCCTTGAGAAATTGCTGGAAAAACAAAACATTCTCGGCCATAAATATTTTTGGATTATCAATTGGCATTGCTGCTTTTCTTCTCATAGTAAATTACCTGCGGTTTGAATACAGTTATGATGATGCGCATGTAAATAAAGACAGGATATTCCGGGTGCCAATGATTACCGCAGAAAAAGGGGGTAAGGAACAAACCTTTGCGTTTACCTATCCTGCTTTAGCTCCCGCTATGAAAAAGGATTTTCCTGAAGTAGAGGAAGCCGTTCGGTTGCGCAGGCAGGGTGGTATTGTTTCATTTGGAGAGCAACGAATGGTGGAGAATGGAAGCCTTTATTATGCAGACCCTTCTTTGTTCAGAATATTTTCTTTTCCTTTTGTAAAAGGAAATGCGGCCACGGCTTTTAATGAATTAAATGATGCGGTAATAACAGAAGAAACGGCGAAAAAATATTTCGGAAATATGGACCCCATCGGCAAAGCACTTCATTATAATAAAGAGGATTACATTGTTAAGGCAGTTTTGGAAGATATTCCGGCAAACTCACATATCCGGTTTAATATTCTGCTGAACTATGATAAATATATTCAGTTGACCCAGGGTAGTGCCAATACCAGCTGGGGGTGGTCAGATTTTTATACCTATGTTTTATTAAAGCCGGGTACCAATGTTAAGGCATTGGAAGCAAAACTACCCGCCTTCACGGAGCGTTATATGGGCGAGGACATGAAACAGGCAGGGTATACAAATACTTTTCAATTACAACCACTCAAGGATATACATCTCCGTTCAAAATATGATTATGAACTGGCAGGGAACGGTAATCTCATATATCTTAAATATCTCGGAATAGCTGCATTGTTTATTTTATTTATAGCGTTGATAAACTATATAAATCTTTCAACGGCCCATTCACTCGATCGTTCAAAAGAAATAGGTGTGAGGAAAGTGGTGGGCGCGGGAAAATTTCAACTCATCCGCCAGTTTCTGGCAGAATCACTTTTTCTAAATATCATAGCCATCATCGCTGGCATTTTATTATTCAGGTTTACCCTTCCTTATTTTTCTACACTTGTAAAAAAGGATATCAATAGCCTTTTAGTTAATGATGGGCGTTTCTGGCTTGCCGCTATTATCGTTTTTGTTCTGGCCACCTTGCTGGCTGGATTTTATCCCGCATTTGTTTTGTCCTCTTTTCATCCTATTCAGGCAATTAAAAAATCAGGTAGTACATCCGGAATGAGAAGCGGTAAAAATGTTTTACGGAAATCTTTAGTGGTACTTCAGTTTGTAGCTGCCATTGTATTGATAGCAAGTGCAGTTGGCTTCTATCGCCAACTGCGGTTTATGCAGAATCGTGAACTCGGTGTAAATATTAATCAAACATTAGTGGTAAATCAGACAGCAAATGTAGACAGCTCCGTTATTCCTTCCTTCAATGCTTTTATGAATGATTTGAAAGCTAACCCGGCCATCCGTTCTGTTACGGCTTCCACATCAGTTCCCGGTGCAGAAGTGGGTGGCTCTTCAGGGTTTTCATTAAAAAATTCCCGGGCAAGCAAGCGATGCCGGCTATTAGGAATTGATAAAGAATTTATACCAGCATACGGGTTAAGCATTCTGGCAGGAAGAAATTTTTCCAACGATAAACTTGCTGTGGATACTGCGGTAATATTAAATATCCTGGTAAATGAAACAGCAGCAAAAGTTTTTGGATTTACCAATCCGGCTGATATGGTAGGTAAGGAATTAGACGGGGCGGGCTTTCATTGTAAAGTAATTGGTTTGGTAAGAGATTATCACCAGGAATCACTGGAGAATAGTTTTGATCCCATCGTTTTTTATCCTGAGGAAGAAAGGAACTTTGGAAATTTTTCCTTAAAACTGAATACAACTAACCTCCCGGTAGTGATGGATTTTGTAAAACAAAAATGGACTGCTTATTTTCCTGAAAGTCCGTATAATTTTTTCTTCCTTGACGAGCGATTTAATGCGCAATATGATAATGACAGGTTATTTTCCACCGTACTTTGGTTATTTACGGCCATTGCAATCACGATTGCCTGCCTGGGTTTATTTGGCCTGTCACTTTATACCATCACAAAGCGAAAAAAAGAGATCAGTATCCGCAAAGTGCTAGGCGCAACCCTGTTCCAGGTAGCAAGTATGATAACAAAAGATTACCTGAAGCTCGTATTATTAGCGGGAGTGATTGCATTGCCGGTTGCTTTTGGTCTTGTGAATGGCTGGTTAAAAAAATATGCTTTTCATATTGATATCGGTTTGTGGTTTTTTATTCTACCTGTTTTACTAATCGTTACTATTGCTGTACTCACCGTTTTATATCAGTCAGTGAAAGCAGCGATTGCTAACCCGGTAAAAAACCTACGGACTGAATAAAAATGAGACCATGATAAAAAATTATTTTAAAACTACTGTGCGTTACCTGCTTCGTCATAAAGCGTATACATCTGTAAATATTCTGGGCCTGGCTATTGGTATGACGTGCTGTATTTTAATCATGCTTTTTATACGAAGTGAAATTAGCTATGATAAATTTCATACTAAAGCTGACCGGATATACCGGGCGTGGCTGCATGAAAAATATGATGGACAGGAATTCGTGAATACACAAACGCCCATTCCGCTGGGTCCTTCTTTACAAAACAATATTCCGGAAGTGGAATCTATCTGCCGGGTGTTTGCATTCAGTACCCTGGTTCAAAGCATGGGCAATAAATTTAATGAACCGGTGGTTATGGTGGATTCTAATTTCTTCCGGTTATTCGATTTTAAGTTGTTAGATGGTGATGCGGGGAAAGTATTGGTAAATAGTCATTCGGTGGTTATATCAAAAGATTTCGCGAAAAAATATTTTGGAAAGGAAAGAGCCATTGGAAAAAACCTGGAACTGCAATTAGGCAATGAGAAAGTATTGTTTACCGTGGTAGCAATTTCCGAGAAAACGCCACAGGAGTCAAGCATTAGGTTTGATTTGCTTATTCCACATACAAATGATCATTATCTCTTCAGTGAAGCGGCACGAACCCGTGGCTGGACCAGTGTTTTTGAAGAAACCTACGTGTTGGTAAAAAAGGGCAAAGCTGGTAAAGATGTTGAACAGAAAATTCCTGAACTGGTAAAGAAAATTTCCGGGGATAATTATAAAGAGGGCCAGTATAATGTTCACCTGCAGCCTATCACGGATATACATCTCAATAAATCATTGCCGGCTGGTAATCTTCCTGTCAGCGACCCGGCTTATGTTTACATACTTGGCAGTATAGGATTGCTGATTCTGCTTATTGCCTGTATCAATTTTGTTACGTTATCGGTTGGCCGTTCGGCCACCCGGGCGATCGAAGTGGGCGTACGAAAAGTATTAGGAGCAGCCCGCCAACAGCTCATCCGCCAGTTTTGGGGAGAGGCGCTAATGGTCACTTTTATTTCATTTTGCCTTGCTCTTGGATTATCATTTCTTTTACTGAAACCATTCAATATTATTGCCAATATGGAGCTGTCAATTGCTTTTGATGGTTTTGCCATGCTGTTTTTTATGGGGGTAATTGTTATCGTGGGTTTAGTGGCGGGAATATACCCTGCTATTATTCTTTCTGCAGTGGTACCTATCCAGGTATTAAAGGGTCGCCTTAATACAGGTAATAACATTGGTCTCTTTCGTAAAGTTCTTATTGCAGGGCAGTTTGCAGCATCCATCCTGATGATCATTGGTACTATCATCATTAGCCAACAACTATCGTTTCTTCGAAACAAAAACCTTGGTTATAATAAAGAGCGTATTGTTATTATACACACTAATAAAGATAGAAAAGAAGGACTGCCGCTTGCTGCACGATTTAAGGAAATTTTGGAGAAGAATCCCAAGGTCATCAGCAGTACAGTTTCCTTATTCAGTTTTTCAGAGCCAGGATGGATAAATCTTGGTTATGAAGATGACAGGAAAGTCTACCGCAATTTCCGGATGAATGCCATTGATGCCGGGTTTGTAAAAACAATGGGTTTGCAAATTTACAAGGGTAGAAATTTTGCTAAAGAAAACCCTGCTGATATTACTTCATCCATGATTGTTAATGAAGCCCTGGTAAAAGAATATGGCTGGAAAGAACCCATCGGTCAGAAATTACCCGGCAGGTATGAGCAACGGGTGGTGGGAGTGGTTAAAGATTTTCACTTTGAATCTCTGCACAATATGATTCAGCCATTGGCGCTGGTGCTTCAGGCAGATTCTATGCTGCGCAAATCAAATGACGTTGGATTTGTTTTTGCCCCACAACCGCGAATCAGTGTAAGATTGCAGGGAGGAAATCTCCAGGAGCAGGTTGCTTCTCTCAAAGCTAACTGGAAAACCGTGGCAGGCGACCAGGATTTTGAATTTCGTTTTCTGGATGAATCTCTTAATAGCCAGTATCGCGAAGAACAGCGCCTGGGAACTATTGTTCGTATTGCGTCGGTTCTTTCCATTTTTATTGCCTGCATGGGATTATTTGGATTGGCGACATTAGTAGTGGCCCGGCGAACCAAAGAAATTGGTATTCGGAAAGTGCTGGGCGCTGATGTAAAAGGCTTGGTGGCTTTGTTATCGCGTGATTTTATTTTGTTGGTAACTCTGGCAGCCCTGGTATCTTTTCCAGTTGCATGGTGGGCTCTAAACAGGTGGCTGCAGGATTTTGCATACAGAATAACTATTGAATGGTGGGTGTTTATCGTTGCTGCCATCGTTGCATTATTAATAGCCCTTTTAACGGTAAGTGTACAGGCGATAAAAGCGGCTGTTGCCAATCCCATTAATAGTTTAAGAACGGAATAAAAGATCTTATCATGATAAAAAACTATTTCAAAATTGCGTGGAGAAACCTGCTTCGAAATAAAGCCTTCTCCTTTATCAATATTACAGGTCTTGCATTTGGGCTCACCTGTTGTTTGTTACTGGTATTGTACCTGCAGCATGAATTAAGTTATGATCGTTTTCACGGTAAAGCCGACAGAATCGCAAGGGTGATAATGGAATACAAGATTGGTGATGCAGGTAATAAAGGAAATTTTACCAGCACAAAAGTGTTTCCTGAATTCAAGCGCAAATTTCCGGAAGTGGAAGACGGTGTGCGTATGAATAGTTGGGGTAACAGATTGGTACAGTATGGCGATAAGGTATTGGTGGAAAAAAAATTCATTTTTGCTGATTCTACTTTTTTCAATGTGTTTGATTTTAAACTCATCCGGGGTACAGCCAGGGAAGTATTGAAAGCGCCCAATATGGTTGTGCTAACAAAATCAACAGGTAAAAGATATTTTGGAGATGAAAATCCGGTTGGCAAAACATTGCTGCTGGGCAGTAAGCAGGATCCTTATTTGGTTACAGGGGTTACAGAAAATTGCCCCACCAATTCGCAAATTCAATATGATATGGTGGC
>JANMBO010000091.1:0-2231 GCA_031360425.1 Chitinophagaceae bacterium
TTCAACTTTTAAATCTTTTAGATATGAAACTTATGCTTATACTTTCCTTGATCTCATTATTTCGTTTCAATAAAAATACCCGGCATAAAATCAATACCCCGCATTCCTGATTTTTTTGAATGGTCCATCATTCGAAAAAAAAGTTTCCGGAAAATTTTTCCGGGCAGAAAATAGTAAATTGTCGGGCAATGAATGCATTCTAAAATTTCTTTTATGAAGAAGGGGATACTGTTCTTTTTGCTCTTGATTATTTTCTCAAACGCACAAACTCAGAAAAGTAACCACTTACTGGCCGGGGCATCTTCCGCAATAGTTAATCCGCCTGTAAATTCTTTCATTGCAGGGGATAAACAGAACCGTCGTTTTGCAGGTGTGCATGATGACCTATTCGCAAAGGCGGTTGTTATCAGTAATAATCATAATTCCGTGGCTTTGCTTACTGTGGATTGTATTGGATTATTATATCCACAATTAATACAAATAAGAAAAGAAGTAAAAAAAGCATTGCCCGAATTTCCGGTGAACCAAATTATACTTTCCTCAACACATACACATAGCGGGCCCGATGTGGTGGGTATTTGGGGACCCGACCTGATGCATTCGGGGGTAGATAGCAATTATATCAACAGGTTGGTTACGGTAGCGGCCCGTCAAATTGTAAAGGCCTACAAAAATCGTGTACCCGTGCACGCTACCTATGCAACCACTTCTTATGGGGAGGATTGGGTAGAAAATATTTCGCAACCAGGTGAAACCGATCGTTCGGTTACAATTCTGCAGCTGGAAAACAAAAAGAAAAAAAATATAGCCACGCTGACCAACTTTGCCTGTCACCCTACATTCCTCGATGGCATTAATGATAAAGTAAGTGCCGATTATGTTGCCGGTTATTACGAGATTCTAAACAAAATGCAGAGAGGAGTAAATATTTTCCTGCAGGGTTCTATTGGTGGTTGGGTGCAGCCCGAGCACGAACCCCGTACATTCGAAGCGGCCAGTAAGCGCGGGGGCGGATTAGCCGAAGCGGTATTAAATGCATTGAAAGATAAAAAAGAAATCCAGGGAGATACATTGATATTCCGCAGCAAACAATTGAATATCCCGTTGACCAACCCGGGTTTTAAGCAACTGTCGGCAATGGGTGTTATCAAAAGAGAATTCACCGATTCAGTGTTGACTGAAATTGCCTGGTTCAGCATGGGCGATGCGGTATTTGCCACCCACCCCGGGGAAACGGTACCTGCGATGTCTCTTGCAACAAAAAAATTGATGCAGACCAACGGGCCCAAATTTATATTAGGACTCAGCATGGATGCACTCGGTTATATACTCAAACCGGATTTCTTTGATCCGGAAAAAAAGATTCCTCATAGTGAGTACTTATGCAGTATGAGCGTAGGGATAGAAACAATGGCTTTTATAATGAAAGCGCTCGAGTCATTATCTAAAAATGAGTAAGATAATTATTCATTTATAGAATGCGGCACGCAGCATTAAGACAGAAGTATAGAGTATCACCACAATTACCACCCATCGAAGTATATCGAGCGGAAGTGATTTAACAATGAATGCAGCAATGAGTACGGCCACCATACCCGGTATCGCCATGGCCATAGCTGCTTTTCTGTTATAAGCTCCTTCTTTTATAAATCGTATAGAAGCCGGGGGCATCAGGAAGGCACAGGAACCCATCATGATAGGAAAGGCAACCTGCGGCGACATGCCCAGCGCAAACACCAGGGCCATACATGGGGCATAAAGACCAACACCGGTTGTCATTAATGCCCCTAATAAAAAATTCACCGCAATCGCAATCGCGAGTTTACCGCCGTGCAGCCCAATAGCATCCCCTCCCCCTTTTATCCAATCCATATTCCGGGCAAGCATAAATGCTGCTGTTATCAGCAAAGCAAATCCCATACTCAGGCGGATATTTTTCTCTGATAATCTTGCCATCATACCGGCTCCAAGCACGGCACCGCCTACAGCAGACAAAAGCATCAGTATTAGCGTACGCGGTTCTACTTCTATGATGGTAATAAAAATCAATGCCTGAATTAAAACGGGAAGCGTATTGGCAACATTGAGCGTTCCGGGAAGTAGTTTATCTTCTGTTTGCTTAGTAAATTTTAGCAAAGCCGTTTGTGGCGCGAATGCGCCGATGCCAAGAACATCAAAAAAATTCACCACGAAACCGATGAGTGAAGTTTTCAACCAACTGCTCTCTTCCA
>JANMBO010000004.1:0-16409 GCA_031360425.1 Chitinophagaceae bacterium
TTCAACCAGCGCCTTCGCAATAATATTAGCGGAACATACGAGATTCAACTCGACTCTTCTTCTTCCCTGAAGTTTACTGCCAACGGAACACTTAATAAAACCATCAGTAATAATTATACATTCAATGAAACACTAAGCGGCTTTAAGGCGCCCGTAAATACCAGTAGCCGAAATAACAACAGCCGCGGCGAAAGCCAGGCATTAAATACCACATTGCTGTGGAGAAAGAAGTTTGCCAAGAAGGGCCGTACTGTTTCTGTAAATTTTGACGAGCGTTATTCAAATAGCGAAGCAAATGGTTTTTTATCCTCCTTTAATCAAATATTTGGTAACGGGAACATAAAAGACACGATTGATCAGCAAAAGATAAACAACAGCAACCGCTTATCCTTTAGCGGAAAGGCATCGTATACGGAGCCATTAAGCAAATCAGTTACGCTGGAAGTAAATTACGGCCTCAGCAACAGCAACAATGAATCGGAGCGAATTACCAATGACGGAATAAACGGCAAATATGAAACATACATTGACTCCTTATCCAGTCACTATGGAGTAAATGTATTGACAAATACCGGGGGAGCTAATATACGCGTGAACAAGAAGGCAATTAACTTTTCGATGGGGGGAACGGTATCTCACGCCGCCTTTCGTCAAAAAGATCTGCGACAAGACACCACTCTTTCTTATGCTTATCTCAATCTTTTTCCCCGGGCAAATTTCAACTGGACCATCAAGCCTCAAACCCGGTTAAGCATCCGGTACAATGGAAGTACCCGGCAACCAACTATTGAACAATTGCAACCATTAAATGATAACAGTGATCCTTTCTTTGAGCGAAAAGGGAACCCTGATCTGAAGCAGGAATTCAATCATAATATTGGTCTCAACTTCAGCGACTATAAAGTGTTGGGCAACCGAAGCATCTACGGGTATTTCGATTTTACTACTACCACCAATGCCATCAGCACCAACGACCAAATTGTAGCCAGTGGTAAAAGAATTTCACAACCGTACAATGTTTCCGGCAACTATAGTTACAGTAGTTATTTGGGATACGGTTTTAAATTAAAAAAGAGTGATTTCAATATTCAGTTCAATGCTAATTTTTCAGGAAGTCAGCATAACAGTATTATCAATTCCCTGACCATCCGAAATAACTCCGGTAATTATCAATTGGGTGTTGGGGGAAATTATAATAAGGATAAAAAAATTGAATTCCGGGTGGGGATAGATGGTGGTTATAACACCTCCAAAAGCAATACCATCAACAACAATTATTGGTCCACCTCCCTTAACGGAGATATCACGGTGTTTCTTCCCTGGAAAACACAAATCAGGACCAACGCGGATTTAAACATCCGGCAAAAAACACCCCTCTTCACCCAGAACCGGAATGTATATTTGTGGAATTCTTCATTTTCCAAAAAATTATTTAAGGGCGAAACCGGCCTGCTGACTTTTGAAATGAAAGATATGCTGAATCAGAATCTCGGATTCAGCCGCGATATCAGTGAAGGATATATCCAGGAGCGCACGTATGAAACGATCCGCCGTTTCTGGCTGATATCATTTACCTGGAATTTTTCTAAAAATGGTAAAGCACCGGCTAATCCATGGGATTAAACCTTTTCAATTGTTACATATGAAAAAGATTTTGACAATACCATTGCTATTCTTACTCCCCTTCTTAATAAGCGCCCAGCAGTTTATTACCAAAGGCAAAATTGAATTTGAAAGAAAGATTAACGTACATAAACAATTTGAAGGCGATGGAGAATGGATACAGGAATTAAAGAAATCGATTCCTCAATACGATATTACTTACTTCAATCTCTTTTTCGACGGGGAGAAATCCATTTATAGACCAGGGCGGGAAAACCCCGAGAGAAGGAGTGAAATGGATTGGGGCCAGGGACCTGCCAAAGCAAATATTGTATTGAATAATTACCAGGATCAAAGTTTTATCAGTCAAAAACAGGTATTTGAAACCATGTACCTGGTGCAGGATAGTATGCGGAAAATTAATTGGAAATATACCAGCGATACCCGCAAAATTGCCGGGTTCAATTGCCGAAAAGCTACCGGCATTATTATGGATTCTGTTTTTGTATTCGCTTTTTTTACCGATGAAATTATGGTTACCGGGGGACCGGAAGGGTTTAACGGATTACCTGGGATGATACTGGGTGTTGCCATTCCGCGAATGCATACCACCTGGTTTGCCACCAAACTGGAATTGGCGGAAGTTTCTCCTAAAGACCTGGTAGCTCCCACCAAGGGAAGAAAAACATCCATTAATGACTTAGAGAAATCATTGCAAGGAAGTTTGAAAGATTGGGGAAAATGGGCGCAAAGGAATATTTGGCAGATAATGCTCTAGAAATGTAAAATGTAAAATGTAAAATATTGAATTCAAAATGCAAACCCAAAGAACGCTTCAATTTTACATTTTATATTTTGCGTTTTAGATTTTAAGTTTTTAAGGAATCAGCTCCAGCACCAAACTTTCCATCGGCTTTATTTCAAACCCATTCAGTGCCTGAATATCTCCGGTTAGTACATTCCTGATTTGTGTGAATCCAGCCACCTGCTCGGCATACATACTCCAGTCGGGCTTAAGTGAACGACTGCCGGTATTGGTTATAACCATAATGGTTTGTTTGGCATCGTAACGGAAATAAATATATGCTCCATCACGAACAATGAATTGCATTGTATTACCGGTGGTTAAGGCCGAAGAGTTCTTCCTGAATTTTGCCAGCTTACTAACATAGTTAAATGCTTCGTTTTCTTTATCCGTTCTTCCGGCTGCCGTAAACTTATTTACCGGATCACCGGGCCATCCTCCGGGAAAATCCAATCTTACTTCAGCATCCGTTGGATTTTTATAATTCTTCATAAGGATTTCAGTTCCGTAATACAATTGAGGAATACCCCGCATGGTCAATAACCAATTCAGTCCCCATTTCAGTTTTGTCCAATCTTCTTTAACCTCCGAATACACTCTATTCATGTCATGATTATCCAGGAATATAGAATTATTCAGGGCGTTCTTATATAATATATCCTGCGCAAGGGTCATATATATTTTATTCACTCCTTCCGTCCAGCCAACAGGTTGATTCATTCCGGCAAGCATCGCATAACACAGGCAGAAATCAAGTGCGCCCTGTGCATTGTGTTTAAAAGCCACGTTCATATTATTACGAACGAAATAAGCATTCCCGGCGACGGTATTGGACACCGCTTCAACGAACGTGGTAATGGCTGGAAATTCATTCAGTAATGCCGTATTCAATTTATTCAGAAAATGTTCATCACAATATTTATACGTATCAATGCGGAATCCGTCAAATCCAAATTCCTCCACGCTCCAGATTGCATGCTGAATAATAAAATTCGCAAGCAGCGGGCTGCGGAGATTAAGATCGGGTAAATGAGGAACAAACCATCCGTCGATCATATTCTTTTTATCAGAGGCGGAGCTATGAGCATCGAATAATGTTTCCTCCCGGTGGTTGGGTCCCGTGAATTGTGGCCATTGATTGATCCAGTCTTTTGAAGGAGGGTCTGTATTAATCCAGTGATATAGCCCGATATGATTGTATACTGCATCCTGTATTACTTTCAGACCTTTAGTATGTGCCGCTTTAATAAAAGATATATATCCCTCATTGCCTCCAAAGCGTTTGTCAATATTGTAATGATTAGTAAACCAATATCCGTGATAACCCGCAACGGAATTATTCCATTCCTCCATTTTAGGCATATCGTTCTCAATAACCGGAGTGAGCCAAAGTGCAGTTACGCCTAACTCATTAAAATAATCCAGGTGGTCCTCCACTCCTTTCAGATCGCCTCCATGACGCGCGAATTTATTAGTACGGTCGATCGTTTTGTCCCTGTAAATATCCGGCAATACATCATTTGATGGATCTCCGTTTGCAAAACGGTCGGGCATTAATAAATAAACAAAGTCTTTGGATGTAATTCCCTGTACCCTGGTTTTGCCATCTTCTTTATTTCTTGATTTTATTTCGTAATCGAAAGAATTCTCACCGAAGGTGAATTTCACTTTCTGCGGTCTGGCATTTTTGGAAATAAGAATGTCCACAAACAGGTAATGCTTGTTTTCCGTGGATTGGACCTTCACCACTTTTACGTCGCCGCTGGAAGAGCGAACCACTTGTTTATTACCAGCAATATCTTTCTCGCTGCGAATCAATAATTGCAATTTTGATTCCTTCATACCGGTCCACCAATGCGTGGGGTAAACCTGCAGCGGACCCTGTCCCATGCTTTGCAGAAATAAGGATACGCTGAAAAAGAAAATGAATACTTTTTTCATATTTATTAAACTGATCGTTGTTCGGAAATTTCTAATTCAGAAACCAGTTCCTGGTCTATCATTTCATTTTTATTTTCCCTGATAAACAGATAACAAATAATGGCTGCCAGAATCATGAGTCCGCCGCCCACCTGAATAGCCAGCATCCGATCATTATTCAGTACATTTCTCATAAGCCAGCCAAAACCAAAAGAGGCAATAATTTCGGGTAACACGATGAAGAAATTGAATATACCCATATATATCCCCACTTTATCTTTTGGCAATACGCCACTGAGCATGGCGTAGGGCATCGACAAGATACTGGACCAGGCAATACCTACTCCTGTCATACATCCAAAAAGCATATACTTATTACGCACCCAACTTACGCTAATCAATCCAAGCGCGCCACATAACAGGCATAAGGAATGGGTTAGTTTTCTCCCTAACTTATCAGCGATTAACGGCAGCACCAGGGCAAAAAGAAAGGTAATGACGCTGTAATAAGCAAGGGTTAAACTTCCGAAATCTGCCCCTCCTGCATATACAGGATCGTTGGCGTCTTTCCCCCCAAAAACATTTACCGCCACGGCGGTAGTATAATAAAACCACATCAGGAAAAGTCCCGGCCAGGTAAAGAATTGTACCAATGAAACAATCTGCATTCGTTTAGGCATATTGGTTAATGCATGCAGAATTTCTTTTGCCCCTCCACCAAATCCCTTATTAGATTCCTTTACCTTTTCTTTAAATCCCACATCGGAGGGGGGATATTCTTTTGTAGTAAACACCGTATATAATACAGCGCTTAGAAAAAAGAACGCACCGATATAAAATGACCACTTTACATTTTGGGGTATTTGACCTTTCTCCGCGGTATTTACCGCGCTAAAGATATTTTTCATGATCCAGGGAAGAGCCGAAGCAATACTTCCTCCCAAACCAATCATTAAACTTTGCATAATGAATCCACGGTTCACCTGCGAATCGGGAAGTTTATCCGTAACAAAGGCACGGAATGGCTCCATAGCGATATTTCCGCAGGTATCCAATATCCAGAGCAATCCGGCTGCCATCCATAAGGCTGAACTGTGCGGCATAAATATCAGCGCGATCGAACTTAGAATGGCGCCAATCATAAAATAAGGCCTTCTTCTTCCAAACTTCGGATGCCAGGTACGGTCGCTTAAATAACCAATAACTGGCTGAACCAATAACCCGGTAAGCGGCGCCGCTAAAAACAAAATAGGTACTTCGTCGGGGTTAGCGCCCAGGTTCTCATAGATACGTCCCATATTCGCCCGTTGCAGGTCCCAACCAAATTGAATTCCAAAAAATCCAACGCTCATGTTAACTATATCCGGTAAACTGAGCCGGGGTTTGATACCGGTATAGGCGGTAGACATAAACAATCGTTATTGGTAATTAAAAAAATTTGAATAGGAAAGATAATAAGTTATAGTGTAAAAAATACACACCGACCTTTTGAAAAGCCGGTGTGTTTAAAAATGACAGGTATTTAACCAGGATTTATATCACAAACCCATTGGGCATAATGGCTCCTTTCTTTACTACTACGATGCCGTCTTTTACGGTATATAAAGAATGGTCCGTATTTTCCAGGTGATGTCCTCCGTTAATGCGAACATCATCACCGATGCGGCAGTTTTTATCTAAGATGGCATTACGGATATAACAACGATCGCCAATACCCAGTTTAGGAATTCCCCGTTCGGCATTATGTTTCATTTCCTCCAGTGTTTCAAAAAAATCGCCGCCCATTACATAACTGCTTACAATGGTCGTTCCCACTCCGATACGGGTTCGAATGCCGATTACACTATTTTCAATACGAGAGGCATTAATGATACATCCTTCCGCAATGATGGTTTTTTCTAAAGTAGATCCACTGATTTTTGCTGGCGGCAACATGCGTGCACGGGTATAAATGGCGTTGTCATTATCAAACAAATTAAAATCGGGAATATCTGCCGTAAGCCCCAGGTTGGCTTCAAAGAAGGAATAGATATTTCCGATATCAGTCCAGTATCCATCATACTGGTAACTGGCTACTTTATATTTATCAATGGATTGAGGAATGATTTCTTTTCCAAAATCCGTTGCGTCTTTAAATTCTTCCTGTAAGAGGTCAAACAAAAGTTTGCGATTAAAAATATAAATACCCATGGAGGCCAGGTAGTTCCGGCCCATGCGCTGCATTTCGGCTCCGGTATCACTTACCCACTCAGGCAACACCTCTTTCTTTGGTTTTTCTACGAAGGATTTGATATAACCGTCATCGCTACTTTTCAAAATACCAAACTCGGGAGCCTCCCGGTCGGCCACCGGAATAGTGGCAATAGAAATATCCGCTTTCTTCTCTTTATGGTTTTTGATCATTTCGCTAAAGTCCATCTGGTACAACTGATCCCCGGATAGTATCAACACATATTCGCTCGGAAAGGGTTCTATGTGGCGCAGGCTTTGACGCACCGCATCGGCTGTACCCTGGAACCAGGTTGGATTATCAGGCGTTTGTTCCGCAGCCAGTATATCCACAAATGCCGAACTGAATGCGCTGAAATGATAGGTATTCTTTATATGCCTGTTTAACGAAGCCGAATTGAACTGCGTTAATACAAACATTTGGGCAATATTTGAATTTAAACAGTTGGAAATCGGAATATCTACCAGGCGATATTTACCCGCAATAGGTACAGCTGGTTTCGAACGACTGGCAGTAAGCGGATATAAACGGGTACCAGCTCCTCCTCCCAGGATAACGGCTAATATTTCTTTTGGCATAACAAGGAATTTTGTGTTTGTTATTGGCTAAACTATCTCAATGAATGGTATACTTCAATATAACGCTTTACACTGGTTTCCCAGCTAAAGTCGAGACCCATCATACGCTGACGGATTAATTTCATTTTTTTCTTATCGTGATATAATTCTACCGCCCTCCAGATGGCATGACTGATATCGCCCACCGCTGTATGATTAAAGCAAATGCCATAACCATTTTTTTCTTCGTAATCAATAACGGTATCCTTCAATCCGCCAATACGCCTTACCATGGGCACGGTACCATAGCGCATAGAATACATTTGATTGAGCCCGCAGGGTTCTACCCGGGAAGGCATCAGTAAAAAATCAGCTCCCGCATACATCTGGTGACTCAATGCTTCATTATAACCGATATAAACATTATAGTCGTGTTGTGACAAAACTTTCATAGAAGAAAGGGCCGTTTCGACCTCCGGAAAGCCACTTCCTAAAATTAAGAAATTCATCCGGCGGCCAACATAATAATAAGAATCTCCTATTACATGGGGTAGCAGGTCAGCTCCTTTCTCTCCCACGAGCCGGCCAATGAAAACAATTAATGGTTTTTCAAAATCGAGGTCAAATATTTCGCAGAGATCCATTTTGCTTTTGGCCTTACCTGCCTCTTCATTTTCTATGGAGAAATTATGCAATAAGTAACTATCTGTTTGCGGATCCCATACATCGGCATCAATTCCATTTAATATACCCACACACTTACCTTTCTCATATTCAAACAGGGCTTCCAACCCGTTGCTCATATACTTGAGTTCTTCTAAATAACTTTGACTTACGGTCGTTACTTTGTCGGCACATTTGATACCACTGGCTAACGGGTTAATATTGTTTTGCCAGTCGAGCATCCCCCATTTCCAGGTATCCCATTCAGGAATGAGGCGGCTATTTTCCCAGCCCATCCAACCCTGGTATTGCGCATTGTGAATGGTAAGAACGGCAGGAATATCTTTTATACCACGGAAACGCAAACAATGCTTGAGCATAAAAGGAATGAGGCCGGTATGGTGATCGTGCACATGAATTACGTCGGGATGATGTTTCCATTGATTTACCCAATCCAGTACACAAATCTGGAAGGCAGTGAAACGTTCAGAGTCATCATCGTACCCGTATACTTTTTCGCGATCCAATAAACCGTTAATATCTACCAGGTACAAATCAAATCCAAGGGCATTGGTGGCTTCTTTAATAATAGTATAATCAAACCACCAGTTGGCCATATTGGTATTGCCCTTGTGAACCACTTCCCATTTTTGATTATAGAGATACTTGGTGCGGTACATGGGCATCACCACTTTGGCGATATGCCCCAGGTTATTGAGGTATTTTGGCAACGCCCCTACTACATCGCCCAAACCTCCTGCTTTGGCAACGGGATAACATTCTGCGCTAACGTGAAGTATTTCCATCCGAAATGATTGTACTAAAAGGTCCGTCAATTTAGCGAGTAATCACTTATGAAGCGTCAAAGCATGAAAAAATTTTCTTACTGGCAAAAACTTATTACTTTCAGCATTCATTAAAACCAACTCGATTGCTTATGAATCAGCCCAAGCAACCAACCAATACAGGTGCATTAGCGACATTAGTGATGGTATTTTTTTTCTGGGGCTTTATCGCAGCCTCTAACAGTATCTTCATCCCGTTTTGCAAAACGCATTTCCACCTCAACCAGTTTCAATCTCAGCTAATAGGTTCCGCATTCTATGGCGCCTATTTTCTGGGGTCCTTAATTTTGTTCCTCTTATCGAATGTTCTTGGTTACGACATCATCAATAAGATCGGGTACAAAAAAGGAATTATTTATGGGTTGTGGATTTCGGTTATTGGGGCATTACTGATTATTCCATCGGCCAACGCCAATTCGTTTACGGCTATTCTAATTTCATTTTTTGTAGTGGCATTAGGATTTTCATTACAACAAACTTCGGCCCAACCCTTTGCAATTGCCTTAGGAGATCCTTCCACGGGATCGCACCGGCTTAACCTGGGAGGGAGTGTGAATTCATTTGGAACTACCCTGGGTCCCATTATCGTGAGTTTCTTTTTATTCGGATCGGTGGGTGGCTCCCATGTTGAGGTAACCGTTACGAATATCAATACACTATATATAATTGTAGCGAGTGTTTTTGCCGCAGTGGCCTTATTTTTTACTTTTTCGAACCTGCCTGCCGGCACCAATGAATCAAAAGTGGAAAAGGAAAATAAAGCTTCCGTTTCGCTGCTTGTAATGACGGGTGTTATTATCGCCATCATAATTGTGGGCCAGTTAACAAACATTTCCAAAATACCTTTATTGATTGCTACGATGGTTACGGTAGTAGGTATTCTTTTCTATTCCAATTACAGCGCTACCCGCGATAGCGAAGGATGGGGCGCTATGAAATACCAGCAATTGATTTATGGAATGATCGGCATATTTGTTTATGTGGGAGTGGAAGTTACCATTGATAATAATTTTGGCGCTTTGTTGAAAACACCGGGTTACCTGACTGAAGCAGGTCTTGATGAAAGCAAAATTTCCAAGTATATTTCATTGTATTGGGGAAGTTTAATGATTGGCCGGTGGATGGGCGCGGTGAGCGTGTTCAATTTGAAGGGTATGACTAAAAGAATTGCCATGATCATTGTACCCTTTATCGCTTTCGGAGTTATTTTGTTTGTGAATCGTTTATATGGAAACGATATTAATGACCTGCTGGCCTATTCTATTTGTATCCTGATCGCTATCGCAACATTTTTTTATGGGCAGGAAAAACCAGTCAAAACCTTATTTGCTGTTTCGATTCTGGCCGCTGTAGCTATGCTGATTGGGGTTTTCACCAGCGGGCTTCTTTCTGTTTATGCTTTTATGGCCGGCGGTCTTTGCTGCGCGGTGATGTGGCCCTGTATCTTTTCATTGGGCGTAGGAGGATTGGGAAAATATACCAGCCAGGGTTCTGCATTGTTGATAATGATGATCCTCGGCGGGGCTATTATTCCTCCATTCCAGGGAGCATTGGGAGATACTAATAATGATATGCATAGGTCATACCTTATCGCTGCGGCCTGTTTTATGTTCCTTGCCTGGCTTGCATTGAAATTGAAAAAAGTATTAAAGGCGCAGGGGCTGAACTTCGACGACCAGATCGCAGGTGGACATTAATAAATGCGTGAATTCTTATTTTCGAAAGAAATTTTTTTATAGGATTTATTTCACACAAAGGCTACCCGGACCAAGGCAAGACAAAAAGTTCAAATGCTGAATTTTTTCATTACACGTTTTGTCGTCCAGGTATCCTTTGTGAGAAATACCCTGATTAACTGGGCGGCCACCGATTATTAAAACTATCATTTATGGCAACTTCAGCGCCTTCGCTCGATCCCCTGGCAATTGGTATTGATATCGGTGGTACCGGTACCAAATTTGGTATTGTCGACCGCAACGGAAATGTGTTATTCACCAGTGAAATTTCTACCAAGAAACACAAAACGGTTGAAACGTTTATCGATGAATTACACGAAAGCCTGGAGCCGCTGATCAAGAAAGCCGGAGGAATCGGACGGATAAAAGGCATTGGCGTAGGCGCTCCCAATGGTAATTTTTATACGGGCACCATAGAATATGCTCCTAACCTGCCGTGGAAAGGAATAATTCCATTAGCGAAAATGATTGAAGACAAATTCAAACTTCCCGTTACTCTTACCAACGATGCCAATGCAGCGGCTATTGGTGAAAACATGTACGGTGCCGCCCAGGGTATGAAGGATTTTATCATGATTACACTGGGAACCGGCGTAGGAAGTGGTATTGTTGCCAATGGGCAGTTGATATACGGACATGATGGTTTTGCCGGTGAATTGGGCCATACCATCGTAATTCCAGACGGTCGACTGCACGAAGGAACCGGCAAACGCGGTTCATTGGAAAGTTATGCCTCTGCTACCGGTGTAAAACTAACCGCGATAGAAACATTGGAAAAAAGTAAGGAGCCCAGTTTGCTGCGTAAAATTCCAAAAGATGCCATGGATTCGAAAGCGGTTTTTGAAGCAGCCATCCAGGGAGATAAACTGGCGCTGGAAATATTTGAATACACCGGGAAAATTCTCGGGCTGGCATTAGCCAATGCCGTTATGTTCAGCAGCCCGGAAGCCATAGTATTGTTTGGGGGATTGACCAAGGCAGGTGACCTTATACTGAAACCAACCCGTCATTATATGGAAGAAAACCTGATTCAGGTTTTCCAGAATAAAGTCAAGATACTGGTGAGCCACCTCAAAGAATCGGATGCCGCTATATTAGGTGCCAGCGCATTGGCGTGGGATAAATGACCCTATTCAACCCGACATATTTAATGCAGAGCAGGTCCGTCCTGTTGTCGAAAAAAGAAAAAGCCATCTGCCAATCTGGGATGGCTTTTTCTTTGTTATTGTACGTTACTCTTTTTGATTATAGAAAGTAAGAGGCGGTCTTACGTATAAATACCTGCTCTTTTTACGCAAGACTACTGATTTAGCCCTTACATTATATACTTACATTTATAACTGAAAAAAAATAAAACCATCTATTATGAAAGTTTTCACTCCATTGACTTTTAATCGTAATCAACAAAACCCATCAACCCGTCAATTTCTCCTGGTGATCGCCTGCCTCCTGGTGCTGGCAGTAGTGGGCTGCAACAATAAAGAGGCAGGAAAAATTCCTATTGATGAAAAAAGAGCGGCGGAACAGGTAATCCCGGTAGAACAGGGTATCGCTTATCAAAATCGTTTTACCGCGGCCAGAACAGAATTAGCCGGATTATTAAAAGATTCTACTTTCCTGGCGAGGAAATTCAATTTGGCCAATGCAGAATCTTTTAACCGCGACGCGATTGGTTTGTTGTTGAATCAAAACGGAGCGGATGGTATAAAAATATATTTTGGCAGCGACGAAAAGGGACAAGTGAAACTGGTATTGGTTCCAGTAGATAAAAATGGAAAGGATATCATAACCGGACTCTTGGGCAATAACACGGCACTTACTATTCCGGGTATTTCGTCAGCGTATGCACAACAAGGTGGTAAGGTGGTGGAAAATGGCCAGGTGTGCCCCCCCTGTGAAATTGGTAAATAATTAAACCCTTCGCCATGACCGACGAAAAGCTGTGGAAATTCCTATTCAGCTTAACAGTGGCATTCCCGGCAATTGCAGGACTGATTCGGTTCCGGAAAGTCAATACGATCTATTACCCCTTCCTGCTTTACATTTTTGTTTCATTATTGAACGAACTATTGGTTGGGTTGGTACTCAATCATTACAGCAAGGAAGCGAGAACGGTAAACTGGCAGATATTTAACCTGTTTGAAGGAACGATAATACTCGTACAATTCTATTACTGGAAACTGTTTGAACGGCATAAAACGCTTTTCCTTGTTTTATTCTCGATATTGACCGGAGGATGGATTATTGAAAACTTTATTTTTTCGAATATACAAGCCTTTAACCCCGTCTATCTTATCAGCTGTTCCTTTATCATAGTATTACTCAGTATTCAAAACATAAATCATATAATTGTAAATCAGAATCAATCTCCGCTTACCCGGAATGCGATGTTCATCATTTGCGTAGCGCTGGTCATTTATTTTATCTATAACATGTTTGTCTTTACCCTTATGGCGAAAGGAATAAATGGAATGGGTAAGGAGTTTAAGATGCAGGTATTTGAAATAAAAGTGTACATAAACGCCCTGACCAACCTGTTATTCGGACTGGCCGTATGTTTGATCCCGACAAAAATGCCGGGAAAAAATTTTTTCAATGACCCGGACCCTAAAAGTTAAGCAATTGATGAATAATGGAACTTTTTTATAACCTCTGATTATGGGAGCAACAGAAAAGAATTTTTTCGATGCTATCCTCCTACTTGCCATTCTTATCGGTATTGCATTAGGTTATTTTATTATAACCATTTTGCGGTATCATCGCCGTTATGTTCAGCTCCAAAAAGAACGTATACACGCGGAAATTCTCATACAGGAGAATGAACGTAAACGAATAGCCACCGATCTGCACGATAGCATTGGCCCGCTTCTATCTTCCGTTAAACTACAGATCAACAGTATTGAGGTTACAGATGAAGCCGATCAACGGGTTATTATAAATGCGGGTAAGTATCTCGACGAAATCATCGGGTCCATGCGCGAAATTTCTTATAACCTGCTACCCAATACCCTTCAGCGAAAAGGTCTTACCGAAGCCATACGAGAATTTATTGCCAATATCAACAGCCGCCACAGTACCGCATTTAAACTGTATCTTAAAAATGAAATTTCGTTACCACCCGAAAAAGAAATACATGTATTCCGTATCATCCAGGAAATTATTCACAACACGCTGAAACATGCGGGAGCTAAAACCATGCAGGTAGGTTTTGGTATAGAAAACGGGGAGTTTTTAATTTTAACGAAGGATGATGGCAAGGGATTTGAAGTAGAAAAGGTGAAAAAGAGTACGGATGGGTTTGGGATGAAGAGCATTGAAAGCAGGGTTGATATTTTAAAAGGGTACCTTGACATTCAATCCGGACCCGGCATTGGTACCAGCTACTTTATAAAAATACCTCTGTAAACAGATATCAACATGTTTGATAAAATAAAGTTGATTATTGCCGACGATCATGAGATTTTCAGGGATGGGCTGGCGCTGATGTTATCCAAACAAAAAAATATAGAACTGGTAGGCCAGGCAGAGAATGGCAGAGAATTAGTGGAAATGGTAGAAGCATTGAAACCCGACCTCATTCTTACCGATATTAAAATGCCTTTAATGGATGGCGTGGAGGCCACCAGGAAGCTACTTGAAAAAAATGCCGGGGAGAAAATAATCGCATTATCCATGTTTGATGAAGAAAACCTGGTCGTCGATATGCTGGAAGCGGGCGCCCGCGGATATTTGCTGAAGAATGCCGATAAACAGGAAATCCTCGAAGCCATCCGTACGGTTTTTGAAAACGGTAATTATTATTGCCGGCGAACCACAGCCCGGCTCGCCAGCATGATCGTTAAAAGCAAATTCGACCCGCACAAAAAGAATAAACCGGTAGAGTTCAACGAAAGAGAGAAAGAAATAATAAAATACATCTGCCAGCAGAATACGGCCCAGCAAATGGCGGACAAATTATTCTTAAGCAAAAGAACGGTGGAAGGCTACCGAACAAAGATCCTCGAGAAAATGGAGGTTAAGAATACCGCGGGCGTAGTGATATATGCGCTAAAACATCACCTGATTAGTGAAGCTGAGTGCTAAAAAAGGAACCCGGACTTTCTTGCAGGGAAAATTCATTAAAAAGGAAATCAGCATAACAACATAGCACGCTTGGGGCCAATAGATCTTAAATCTTCTTTTAACGACCAACCTCAATTCGGGGGAGCACAAAAAAATAATACGTTCTTCCCCGGCCGCTATCCTGCTAAATTGCCTTATTTTGCCCGTCGGAATGCATAACCTCACAAAAATAAAAGTATACCGCCTGTTGTTGCGGATCAGCTACCTGTTTTCCTGGATATTCGTTTACCCCTTTATTCTGCTTAGAAAAAAAAACAGTTCTCCCCTCTTTTTCTTTTTTGACCGGTACGCTATCGGCGGCGCGCAACGAATTTATCTCGATGTACTGAAAAGTGTAGACGATATTCCCAAACAAATTTACTTCACCCGTTTTCCGCCCAACGATCAATTGAGAAACGAATTTTACTCAACACCCAACGCTACCGTAAAAGATATTCATAGCTGGTGCGATAATTTATTGATTCGCCTTTTTACGGTTCATTATTTTGCTTTTTATATAAACCGTCATGCCATCGCCCATGTATTCAGTTCCAACAGCACGTTTTTTTTTGATATGCTCCCTTTTCTCAATAAAAAAGTGCAAACGACCGAACTCTTTCACAATTTCGCGCATAATAAAAATGGATTGGAATTTTTTGGCCTGGCCAATCACCGGTATCTGACCAACCGGGTAATCTATGATAGTTATACTTTAGGCAATATCACCCGCCAATACAAGGATTATGGGGTTGATCCGGCCTACTTAAATAATATCCGATTCATCGAACCAGGGGTATATATCCCGGACTCCATAAACAAAGATTTCAGCCTGCCGCTAAAGGTGCTGTACGCCGGACGTGGCGGGCCACAAAAAAGAGTATGGATACTAAACCGGGTAATTGAAAATCTTACCAAAGAAAACATCCCCGTTAAATTCTATTTTGCCGGAACCATGACAGAAGATCTTTCTGGTTTTACCAAAGAACTGGCTACTGTTTATGGAGGAATAAGCTCACAGAAGGAAATGTATACCGTTTATGAACAGGCGCATGTTCTTATTCTTACCTCTGTGTATGAAGGGTTCCCGATGGTAATCAAAGAAGCGATGGCTTGCGGCTCTGTGCCGGTGGTAACCGCCCTGGAGGGAAATAGGATGCATCTTACGCATAACAGTAATGCCTTACTTATTGAATCGATTGCAGACGAAGATAAAGTAGCAGAAGAAGCCATAAAGAATATTCATCATTTGGTGGATTATCCGGATGAACTCAAACGCCTGTCGGCAGCAGCCTTTAAATATGCTCGCGACCATTTCACGAAACAACCATTTATTGAAAAATGCCGGGCTTTATTATTAACGACCCCTCCTCCCCGGGATTAAACAAATCCCCGATTTAAGAAAAAATGAATTTGTCAGGAAGAAGAGCAAGGAAGGACTTTACTGGTCTCCACTATTGAAACGCCAACAAATTCTTCTATTAATAAGAAAATATACTAATCAGGATTTGAAATAATTTCTTAAATAGCTTACGCTCATAAAAAATTTGGAGAATGGGCCTGTCTTCAAAAGAGAAGGGAGGATTTGGCGTTGAAATCTGATCATCGAAACAATTACCTGCGACAAAGGCCTGTTACCCGCATAGCGCTGTACCTCACCAGATTTTCTTATGCCGAGATTACGAAACAATCGCCAGTAGGCGTCATAAAAAAAAATATTACGAAAAGCATGCTCGCCCGTTTTTTCTAATACCAACAAATGTTCCGGTATTTCCACTTCTGGTTTTAATTTGCTGGCGGCGGTTACCTGGCCTGGATGAATGCCGATGGAAATAAGCGGTTGATCAATATAATAGGGTTCGGTAATTTTTAGATACTGAATATAGAAATCCATATCTACCAGCCATTTCATTTGTTTGTCGTACTGAATACCCTGCTGAGGGCGGTAAAGCG
>JANMBO010000017.1:0-27075 GCA_031360425.1 Chitinophagaceae bacterium
TACATAGGCCGCCGAACCAGTTACCGTAAACTTTCCGCGTTGATAATCGATCATAGCTCTTCCGGTAAAATTGGTAGAACCCAGGCCGATAGACATGGGTAAAAAATCAATTACATAATTTGTTATAGGGGTGGAGAAGCCCCCCAATAAGAATAGCGATAATTTATTCTTACCAAAGGTTTCAGTTACTGGTTTCCATTTTACAAAAACCGAAAAATCCTGCACCCCTTTTAAACCGGATAAAGTACCGGCCGATGCTTTGGTCCATATATACGGAGCGCCGATCATTACATTCAGTTTACCCGTAATACCATAGTTGGCCATATACATTACCGATTGGGTGGTAACGGTACCTATGTTTTGGTTATCCCTTTTTAAAGTACCCTCCCAATAATTTTCCCAGGAAGAATGGGTATACATAAGCCCGCTGCAGAATTGGGTTTTGTTCATCATAATGGCATCCATATCCGTTTGCGCCTGGAGAGCTATTGCCGGTATGAAAAAATAGATAACCGGCAATATCCTCTTATTTAAAAAAGTGATAGATAACATAGTTGTCATTTTTCAATTTAGTGTCGGTCGTGGCTATAGCTTAATTACCAATCCGAAATTAATAGAGTAATCAGCAAAGGCTGCGTCTCCATGTACTGGTATTCCATCGACTGCTGTTCTTAATTTATCTGAATTACTTTGAGTGCGGTTACGCTCAAGAGCTATCGGCACAGCCGCAAAGGCTGTTATTGATTTGAAACGGTAACTAACAGAGGGTTCTGCAGAGATTACATACCCGGGTCTTCTGAATCCGCTGCTTCCGCCAATCAGGTCCTCGGAAGGAATACCTTCCATACGCACGCCGGCTGATGCAGTAAATCGGTTTAGATTGTAATTACCTCCCGCCCTGATCATGTATTGATCAGGAACACTCATAGTACTGGTGCCAAATTTAATAGCAGTAGCACTTGGTATGCCACCGCGGGCAGTTGATACGCCGTTTTGTTCCGTTGGATTAATGAGGTAATAAAAATTACCATACACACCAAACTGATGGTTGAAATTATAATAGGCGTTGATTTCGGTAGTAAAACCAGTTCCTCCATCTCCCAACTGGATGGACTGATCCACCGGGCCCAGTATGGCAGTAGTGTCATTTTTATAAAAGAAATCCTGCACTTTGTAATTTCCGGTAGCGAATTTTATTCCCAGCCCAACCTGAATATTTCCTTTCATGCTCTTAGCTGGATTTAATAACCAATAATTACCGGCTACCCGAATATCACCCAATCCAAAAGCACGGGTACTCCGACGGGCATTCGGGCTCGTGCTGGAATTACCGAAATGTTCATACTTGGAAGAACGGGTATTGGAAAGAACCGGAACATCTAGGGTCATTGACCAGCGGTTATTGAATTGGCGAACCAGGGTAAGGTTCATTGAATGCTGCCAGTTGCGTACATCGGTTCCCTGTTCTACTCTCATTTTTTGTTCATCCTTCCCCACATAGTGGCGAAATGATTTAAAAAAACGATAAGAAGTATTCAACTGCCAACCACCTGTTGAATTCTGATTAGCTTCCTGGCGGGTACAGATAGCCCCTGTGCTGCGGATAGCTACACAACCCTGCGACTGGGCGAATTGAGAAATAAACAGGAAAGTAAGGGCTGCAATAATAATTTTTTTCATCAGTATACTTTTTACGGTGAATGTTTTGTGTTTTAAAGATTATTTCTTTTCATGTGGATACGGGCAATAACCATTTCGCCTATTTTCTTCCCGGTCTTTGCTCCATTCTCATTATCGAATCGGTAATGAATCCCTCCATACAGGCGCGACATAGCTGCTTCTGCTGCGGCCGACCGAAATGATTTTATTTCCCTGTTCTTAATTCCAAACTCCAGCAGGGAAGTATCGGTGAATGCCAGGTTATCTCCAAAATGTTCTGTCATCACTTCTGCGGCTGCTGCGCTGATGGTAGCATGACCGCTGATATAAGAGGGAAACGGGGGTGTTTGTATATAAGGACGCCAGTTTGCATCGATACTTTTATTAATCACCGTTTCGGGACGAACCGTATTGCTTCGGTATTTTTCATCCCAGCAACCAATAAATGCTTCAAATAAAGCAATGGACGTTTGTGTATAAGCCGCCACCGTAGCATTAAAATCAGCATTTGCCTTTTGAGCAGCAATGCCTACAATATTCATCCAGTGCCCGGCCGGTGAAAATTTCTTGGTAGCATACATTACGTGTCCGGTTACATTCAGTTTAAATGGATTGTCGTCCCAGAAATCAGCGATATGTTTTTGTTCTTCCGTAAGACTGTCAACGATATTTTTCACTTCTATTAGCCGTTGGTAATATTCGCTTTTCTTTTCCAGGATATTATAAACCGGCGGACGGGCAGGCCTGCATTCCGAAGCGGAGTCCAATACAAAAGTTCTCATCTCCATCCAGTGTGGTTCTATTCCTGATGCATACATGGGAGGAGTAGGAACCCAACGGCCTGGCGAATCAACTACTGTATAGCGCGAAGCCGTTCTTGTTTGGGCATAATTGTCTTTCTTCGACCAGGCCATAATAGCCGCTGTTATTGAATCGGAAAATGCGATAGTGTTTTTCAGAACGTCGGATGGAATACCGGCTGAATCGGCTGCTTTTGATAATGTCTCATAATAATTCATCATACTTCCTTCGGGGAATGTTACTGCATTTCCCACTTTAGTAAAAGCCAAGAGGGCTGCTAAGGAAAAATCAACCGCCTTTCCCGCTACTGGTGCTGGCATTTTGGGCATGTGTTTAATTTGCCCTGCTAAACTTTGATATCCGCTATCACCGGCGGCCATACATTCATATGCGGCAATATTGGCGTATGCATAATTGCGGGAAGCAATCATCGGCGGGAAATTATTTTCCAACACTACATCATTCAACTTCTTTACCGTTTTGGAGTAGAGAAGCGGATCGCTGGAAAACTTCCTGTAATCACCGGTTTGCCGGCAGGCGCAAATTAAGAAGCAGGTAAATACTGCTACAGAAGCAAGCTTCATTTTAAGTATATATTTTACTTGAATAAATTACAATAGGCAGTACCATCCAGGAAACTGCGCATTAAATCAATTGATTGAAAGGATGAGATTATATTTCTTCAGGAGGTTGCTCGGGAGAAGAAGAAAAATAAGAAGAGGAAATTTGAATATCCGAAACAGGATAGTTCGTTTTGGGATCAGACAAGAGAGCAAGTGTCCAATTATTTTTTTCCTTCAGGTAATCGGAAAACAAGCCCTTTAAAGAGGAAGAATTATTATTATCCGATTTTTTGCCTGAATTATTTTGCTGGAGATCGTTAACCAGTTTGAAGAAATTGTCGCGGGCGGACCGTAACAGTTGTTTTTCGCTGTTGGGAAGGCAAAGCAGTACCAGTTCTCCTTTTTCCACTTTACGCTTTACATACTTATAATGAACGCCATTGATCTCAATTTCTCCATTAAATCGTTCAAATCCATTCCAGTCGTTATGATATGGAAGATTAATAGGAACCCTTAATTCGATAAGTTGAGATTCGTCGTAGTCGTTATTATCCAACTTTGCTTCCAGTTTGGTATCAGATTTTTGTTGCAGGTAATCAGACACCAGGCGGTACCCGTACCAGTTAAAGAACAGTAATCCCAAAAGCAATATGGACGCAATTTGTTTCAAAGCGGTTGTAGCTTGCAAAATAGGACAATTAGATAGATCAAAATGCTGTACGGAAAAATATTTATTATACGAATGGATGTTAGCAAATGCTAATGTGCAAATGTGCGAATGGGCTAATTCTTGAGAGTCAATTATTTCTGTTAAATAAAGGCATTGTAAGAATGGGAGGCCCTCTGCGCCCATTAATTATTTCGCTAATTACCATTAATGAGAAACCCTGAACGTTTTCCGTTCTACTCCGACTCCCGTAATCGTCAAACTTTTCCATTGTTTGGGTAATGCCGATTTAAGCTGGATCATTCCTTTTGGTGTTATTTCCAATCCCCCAAAACCCATCAATACACTTTGAATAATTCCTCCGGCTCCGGTCGAAAAGTATGGATTGGTGCCTCCTTTTGTTTCAGCAATTACCCGAAATGGTGGATTTAGATTTGGAATATACGCGTCCTTAAACCAACGATAGGCTTTCTCTCCATCCCCCAATCTTGCATACAAAGTAGTGAATACAGCCTGTGTCATTGCAGGCGTTCCTTCATTGGGGACGCGGGATTCATAATATTCCAGGTCGCGACGGATAGCTTTTGGGTCAGTTACTTCTTTTAACGGGTAGGAAAGAAGATTTACATCGGCTTGCTTTATCCCTTCCCCGTTATAAGAAGCATGTTCACGTGTAACTCCATCACTCATTTTAAGAATCGGAATATTATTCGCCACATTGAGCCAATCAGCATCTGGTACGATACCTAATACTTTAGCCGCTTCAGTAGCAAATTGAAGATTAGCTCTGGCAGCGGCATTAGTGAAGGCGTTATTATCTACATTCTCGGCCCATTCATCGGCTGCAACTACATTTTTAATATCATACTTGCCCGGTCCGTTTCGTTCTACCCGGCTAGCCCAAAAATCGGCCGTAGCCGAAAGTATCGGCCAGCCTTTTTCTTTCAGCCAAGTTTTATCCTGTGTTACACAGTAATAATTCCAGGCAGCGATGGCCACGCAACCGGTAATATGATGTTCAAACGGACCGCTTAAAGCCCAAACCGGTGTTTCTTCGACACCTGTTTCGGCACTCTCCCATGGATACATCGCTCCTTTAAATCCTTTACTGAAAGCGTTGCGCTTAGCAGCATCTAATCGTTGATAACGATATTCGATCATACTCTTTCCTAATTCAGGATGCATCACCAGGAGAGCTGGATACATCCACAACTCAGTATCCCAAAAAACATGGCCATTGTAACCCAATCCGCTTAATCCCATAGGAGATGGTGACAGCGCGGTTCCTTCCCGTACAAAAGAATATAAATGATAAAGCATGCTATGTATATCCTGCTGGGCTTGTGCATCCCCCTCGATTTGAATATCACTCTTCCACAATTCTTCCCATGCTTTTTGATGAAATTGTAATAATCGATCTCTTCCTTCCAGCTTGGCATATATTGTTAAGCGCTCGGCTTCATTCAGCGGATCAATATGATGGGCAGAAGTAATGGAAGAACCGGCAATTGAAAAGCGCCAGGTTTCGCCTGCTTTAATTTTTTTGCTGAATTTCATCAGGTGCATGTTGTTGTCCCACATTTCATGAATTACCCGGGGTTCCTGCCCATGGGCCTCACTGAACAAAAAAGTATTGGAAGCACACATCAGTAATTTACCCGTAGGGCTTTTGGCAGAAGAAGTAAGTAAACTGATTACCACATGTGGCCGATCGATTTCATTATAATAATTCTGGACCTCTTTTAACGCATCCGGTGCTTCCATTACACTGGCACTTCCAATAGTAATATCTTTTTTGGCGGTGATGGTAACATCCATCAAAACGGTATAAGGCAGATGGCGAAGGGAATAATAGGTATAAGACACAGAAGCTTTATCGCTATAATCAAAGGTGGTAGTGAAAGAGGCTTTTTTCATATCGAGTTCCTGCTTCATATTTGGCGCTTGTGATGCATCAATGGCTCGGCCATCAATATCCATCCTCATGTTAAGCAGGTTAAAACTGCGCAGGAAATTACTTACCCGTCCCCTGCCATATAAATCATACGCGCCGGCCAACACCACGTCTTTTACTTTAAAAGGTTCGGGAGAAGAAACGATACCGATCATCCCATTGGCTACGGAGATGCCGTAATAGTTTTTTGGATCGAAATTAGAAGCGGAGATTTTCCAGGGGTCCTGGGGAAATGCAAAATGAAAAATATAAAATGAAAAATATAAAAGGAGCAGCCGTTTTAACATAAAAGGAGTTTTATTAATGCAAAATATTCAATTTGGCTTAAATAGGGGCGGTATTTAATTATGAGTAAGAAAGCCCTGGAAAAGAAAACTGAAGAATAGAGAACTTTAAATAAACAAATAATTATTATTAGGCAGGAAAAGATTTTACATAGGAGGTTGTTCAGAGGAGCGAAAAACCGATTAGTTACTGGATTCTTTTTATACTGTATTATTTAAATTTCCGGGATGATACCTATCCTGTATCCGTCATTCCGCATCTCGTATCCCGAATCTCTCATCAGGCCTAACACATCACACAAAAAAATTCAATTATTCAATTTGATGAAACCCCCGTCTATCGGGTAATCACAGCCGGTAGTAAAAGAAGATTCATCACTGGCGAGGTATAAAGCGAGGTAAGCAATTTCATCCGGTGTACCCATTCGACCGATCGGTTGGGTTTTGGATAATTTATCGAACATCTCCTTTTCTTTTCCCGGGTAATTCTTATTAATAAAGCCATCCACGAACGGGGTATGTACCCGCCCCGGTGAAATACTGTTACAGCGGATATTAAAGGATAGGTAATCTTTAGCTACCGACATGGTAATGGCAGCCACGGCCCCTTTGGTGGCTGAGTAGGCAAACCGATCGGGAATTCCAACGGAAGCAACCGCGGATGCCATATTAATAATACTACCGCCTTTTTGTTTCATATAGGGTAATATTTCGTGCAAACAGTTGTACACGCCCTTGACATTCACCCGCTGCAGGCGGTCAAAATCTTCTTCATTGGTTGTTTCAGCATTTCCTACATGCGCAATGCCGGCATTATTAACCAGTATATCGATGGTGGAATTCTTTTCTGCAATCGACGCCGTTATTCTTTTTACTTCTGCCTGGTTAGATACATCGCAGTGATGAAAAAAAGCAACACCCCCGGATTTTTTTATTTCTTCTTCAGTAGAAACGCCACCCGCATCATCCATATCAATAATATGTACAATAGCTCCCTGCTTCGCAAATACTATGCTGATAGCTTTGCCAATGCCGCTTCCGCCGCCTGTTACTATTGCTGTTTTGTTGGTAAGACTGAACATGCTGCTAATTTAAAAAGTGGTTCAATTATGATAAGAAATTTTCCCACAAAGGCACGGAGAACACAGAGTAATATTGTTAATTGCAATTTCTTTGAGGCCTTTCTGGCTCCGTAGGGGGACTGCTGCATGGCTAATTTAACTGAATTAATATTTTTATCACTTCTGCCGGGTTATGATACCAGTAATCAAAAGCTTCTCCTGCTTGCTGAAGGGGATAGGTTTTGCTGATCAGTTTATCAAAAGGCAAACGACTTTCTTCCAGCATTTGAATAACGGGTCCGAATTCGTACAAAGCATTTCGGCTGCCTGCGATAGTTAATTCCTTACGGACTATTAACGAAGTATTGAGTAATATATCTTCCCTGGCATAACCGATGGCTACTATTCTTCCTGCAAAAGCCACGACTTCTAAAGTGTATTGATAAGTAATGGCAGAACCCACCGCTTCAATCACCACATTCACTCCTTTGCCATCTGTCCATTCATTTATTACTGATTGAATATCCCGTTTATTTGTATTAATGACCCGCTCCACACCAAATTGTTTGATGAAGGAAAGCTTGTCGTCGCCGATGTCTGCCGCAATTACCGTAGCTCCTTTTTTTACACAGGCTACAATGGCTCCAATACCAATAACCCCACAGCCAATAACCAGCACCGAATCAGAATCCGTTACTGCAGCGCGTTCGCTGGCATGATACCCCACACTTAATGGTTCTACCAGTGCCAGTTGCTGCAGGGATAGTTTATTACTTTTATACAATTTACTGTAATGAATAGAAAAAACTTGCTGCATGGCACCATCCCGTTGCACTCCCAGGGTTTGATTAAACTGGCAGGTGTTAAATCGCTTCGCTAAGCAGGCGGGGCATTTACCGCAACTGGAATAAGGATTAACTGTAACACGATCACCAATAAGAAAATCATCCGGAACTTGTTTGCCCTTATCTATTATCACAGCGCCTATTTCGTGACCGGGTATACGCGGGTAAGAAACTAATGGCATCAGGCCCTTATAACTACTGAGATCCGTACCGCACAGACCCACCCATTCAATATGAAGCAATACTTGCTCCTCACCCATTGAAGCGGGTAAAGCTTCAATAGTAGAAATGGTAAAAGGCGCTTGTAATAAAACGGCTTTATTCATATAATTTTTCAGGCACTAGTTTTATATCCTTTCCATCCGTACCAGGCGACCACTATAAAACAAAATAATGGAACAATATATGCGGTGGCTGTAGAATAATGATCGGCCAGGGTACCCATGATATATGGCATTAAAGCTCCTCCCACAATAGACATTATTATAAAAGAAGCTGCTTTTTTGGTATGGTGCCCCAGGTCCTTTACTCCCAACGCGAAAATGGTGGGGAACATAATAGATTCAAAAAAGAAAATAATCATTAACGAATACACAGAAAGCCATCCCCGAAAGCCCACCACCGCAGCGCAAAGAAGTATATTAACGATAGAATAAAAGAATAATAATTTATTGGGAGCGATCTTTTTCATGAGGGCGGTTCCGGCAAATCGACCAATAGTAAACAATAATAAACTGATAGAAAGTAGTATGGAAGCTTTATCATTCTTAATATCGGTTCCCGACTCGGTGCAATAATTTATGAATAAGGCTGCGATTCCAACCTGGGCCGCAACGTAAAAGAATTGCGCTATGACCGCCCCGGTGAAATTTTTATGGTTGAATAACGGTTTTTGATCCTGTATCGGGGTAGATACTAATTCGCTTTCTTTTATTTCCGGCAACCGGGTTCGCCAGAACAGGACGGCAATGGCCAATACAATTCCACCAATAACCAGGTATACAATTTTTACCGAGCCTAATCCTTCACTAGCTGTATTACCGCCAAAAAACAGGTCGGCAGCAATGATGGGACCAATGAATGACCCTACCCCATTAAAGCTTTGTGATAAATTCAAACGGAATTCAGATGTTTCTGGTTTGCCTAGTACTGTGACATACGGATTAGCTGCGGTTTCTAGGAAGGTAAGACCGGAGGCTAATATAAATAAAGACAAAAGAAAGAAATTGAAACTTGCCAGTTGCGCGGAAGGGTAAAAAAGAAATGCGCCGGTGGTATATAACAAAAGTCCCAGGATGATCCCTTTTTTGTATCCAAAGCGATTCATAAATATTCCAGCGGGAAGGGCTATTAAAAAATAAGCACCAAAATAAGCCGCTTGTAATAGCGTTGATCTGGTTTTGGTAATATTTAGCGACTCCTGAAAATGTTTGTTTAATACATCAAGCAATCCATAGGCAAGTCCCCATAAAAAAAATAAGCTGGTAACCAGTATCAGCGGAAAAAGATAACTCCTGTTTTCACCAGAAGTAATGGTTGTGTTAGAAGTAGTAGATAATGCCATGCAATCGTATTTTAGCCCCATCCCCTGAAGGGGAGCTGGCAACTTGTTGATTAAATTTAGAATGTCACAATATGAAATAACTTAAAATTAATTAGCAGGTTACAGACTCCCCTTTAGGGGATGGGGCTACGTCAAAGATCTGTCCAAATGCGTATAACCACCATCAACATAAATGATCTGTCCCGTTGTATGAGATGATTTCTCGCTCAACAGGAACACCACCATATTCGCAATTTCTTCAACGGTAGTAAATCTTTTTTCAAATGGAATCTTGCTGATAATATCCGCCAGTTTTTCTTTTGAATTTGGTAAGCTGTTGATCCATTTTTCGTAAAGAGGCGTCCATACTTCGGCGGGGATGACCGCATTTACTCTTATTGAATAGGGTAATAATTCCGCGGCCCATTCCCTGGTTAGTGCGTTCACCGCTCCTTTGGAAGCAGCATATCCCGAGGTATGCCCCTGCCCGGTTTCGGCTACTTTCGATCCGATATTTATTATTGCTCCTTTGTTTTTTTTCAATTGAGGTAATGCGTAATGTGCCAGGATATAAAAATGGAGCAGGTTTTTTTGCATCGACTGCACAAACCGTTCCGGTGATCCATTTTCCAGGTCTACTCCATCGTTCACTCCGGCATTGTTGACCAAGCCGTCAATTCTTCCGTATTTATCAATGGTAAAATCGATCAGTTCTTTACAGGCATTTACATCTGCGAGTTCAACAGTATGAGAAGCTGCTTTTCCTTTAGCTTTGACGATTTCATCTACCGCTTTTTGGTTATCTTCTTTGCCATGACCGGCAATCATTACAATAGCACCTTCCGCAGACAGCGTTTTGCTGATAGCCGCACCGATTCCTTTCGCACCACCGGTTACGAGGAATACTTTGTTGGTTAAATTTAGATTCATATAGCCCCCTCCTAACTCTCCGCCGCAGCGAAGAAGGTTTTTAACGTAACAATCAATAGCAAAATATGCTATTATCAATTAAATATAAGAACGAATTACTGGTTGAAGTAATCAGGGTCTTTCCAGTTCCTTCTTTGAAGGGGGTTAAGGAAGGCCGTAGAACATTTTTGCATTTCCCCCAAACACCTTCTCTTTATCTTCCGCTTTGAATGGCTCCATATATTTTTCAATCAAACTTTTCCATTGAACATAGATGCCACTCAACAATACTACCGGCCAATCACTACCAAAAATAATACGATTCATTCCAAATGCTTCAAATACAGTATCGAAGTAAGGATAAAAATCGGCCGGACTCCATTCTTTCCAGGCGGCTTCGGTAAATAATCCAGACAGTTTGCAATGTACATTCGGATGCTTCGCTATTTTTTTTATAAGCAAATTCCAATTCCCTGCCTTCTTGTTTTTAATATCGGGTTTGGCACAATGATCAATGATAAATTTTTGGTCGTGCATTTTTTCAACAAACGAAAGGGTAGCAGGTAATTGTTGCGGATAGATCAGTATGTCATAAGTGTAATCATATTGTTGGAGTGCGGAAACCCCTTTTTGAAAATCTTCTCTTAATAAAAAATCATCAGACTCGGCCTGAACAAGATGACGCCAACCTTTAATGATTGGGAATTGAGAGAAATACTCCAGGCGTTTTGGTAAATCCGCTCCACATAAATCGATCCAGCCCACTACTCCTTTAATCAACGGATGGGTTTTTGCCAGCTCAACTAAAAAATGAGTTTCTAATTCACTCTGATCGGCCTGGACGGCAATCACGGCATCTATTTCATTTCTTTTGGCTGTTAAAGCGAAATGTTCAGGTAAATAATCCTCCTGCAAGATCTTCATGTCGTTAGTAATCCATGCGTCTCTTTGCTTATTGTATTTCCAGAAGTGGACATGACTATCTATAATCATGGCAATTCAAATATTTTATTCATTACAATCCATTTCTCTCCAGGTTTCGCCCAGGGCAGTGCCTGTTGAAAGCTCCACATTAATTCCTCCCAGGCCAGCACTTTTGAGTTGGCAGCATCCATCAACGCTTTCTTTTCAAAGCTAAACGAATCATTTGCTTCGATTATCATAAACATCCGGTTACCTGTACGGTAAATATCGAGTACTTCAATACCACTATCCCTGATGCTTTTAATAATTTCCGGCCATACTTTCTGGTGCCTTTGTTCATATTCTGCAATCAGGTCAGGCTCATCTACGAGGTCTAAGGCGAGGCAAAAACGTTTCATGTGTTAGGTGATTAATATTCAAATGTGCAAATGTGCGAATGCTTGAATCTTCAAATGCCTGCGCAATGGCTAAGTTTCCATAAATAGGAAATGTTTGAGCATAAAGAATTCGCACATTTTCTAATTTGCAAATTATCTCCAAGCTACGGCCGTTTGCTTACTACTTCCCAACCCATCAATTCCCAACTCAATAACATCACCTTCTTTTATATAAATTGATTCAGGTTTTTGTCCCATGCCCACACCGGCAGGAGTTCCGGTACTGATAATATCGCCGGGTAACAATGTCATAAACTGGCTAACATAAGAAACAAGAAAGGGAATTTTATATACCAGGTTTTTTGAATTTCCATCCTGCATTATTTTTCCATTCACGGTGAGCCACAATCTCAGATTATTGATGTCACCGATTTCATCGGGTGTAACAAGAAAAGGACCCAGGGGGGCAAAGCTGTTACAACTCTTTCCCTTAACCCATTGGCCGCTCCGCTCTAATTGAAAAGCACGTTCGCTATAATCGTTGTGCAGCATATAACCTGCAACATAACGAGCAGCATCTTTTTCCTCAACATAATTGGCTTTTTTACCTATTACCACCGCCAGCTCTACTTCCCAATCGGTTTTAGAACTGTTTTTCGGTATTACCAGGTTATCATTAGGGCCACAAATAGCGGTGGTTGCCTTAAAAAAAATAACAGGTTCGGGAGGTACCTGCATTTTTGCTTCTGCGGCATGATCAGAATAGTTGAGTCCAATACATATTATTTTAGAGGGCCGGCAAACCGGAGGACCTAACCTTACTTCGTCTCTTACAACCGGGCAGGAGGTATGATTTGTTTCTAACCATGCTCTTAATCTGTTTATGCCATCTGTGGCAAAAAAATCTTCCGTATAGTCTTCTCCAAAACCACTTATATCCAGTCTGATACCATCCGGTAACTGGATTCCTGGTTTTTCTATTTCAACATCTCCCAAACGAATTAATTTCATGGTGAAGGTAATTATGCAGTCTAAGCTACTTCCAATTTTGTTCCATACAAAACCTTTTTGAGCAATCGTTTACCCGTGCTAACAGGCATTAGCTTTTTCGATTAACTTTGTCCGGATTCTGAATTCAGTTTTTATGAGTTATACACCTGCCAATAAAGTAAGAATAGTTACGGCCGCCAGTTTGTTTGATGGACATGATGCCGCTATTAATATTATGCGGCGCATTATGCAGAGCAAAGGAGCCGAAATTATTCATCTCGGTCATAATCGATCGGTGGCAGAAATTGTTGAATGTGCCATTGAAGAAGATGCGCAGGGAATTGCTATCACCAGTTACCAGGGAGGCCATGTTGAGTTTTTTAAATACATGAAGGATTTACTGGATCAAAACGAATGCGGACATATTAAAATATTTGGCGGTGGGGGAGGAACCATATTACCCCAGGAAATAGAAGAATTGCATAAATATGGCATTACGAAAATTTATTCACCGGATGATGGTAGAAAATTAGGACTTGAAGGAATGATAGAGGAAGTAATTGCCCTTTGTGATTTTACCCTTAATGGCAGTGGGGAATATAAGAGTAAAATGACATTGGGTGAAGTAAAGGATGTGAGGAAAATTGCCCGAATGATTACAAACGCCGAAAATGGCGGGGGCGAACCAAAAGCTAAGAACCAACTATCCTCCAGTCAACAGCCCGGTCGGTTTCCCGTTCTGGGTATCACCGGTACCGGAGGCGCGGGCAAAAGTAGCGTTACAGATGAAATTGTCCGACGCTACTTAAATGCTTTTCCAGATAAAACAATTGCCGTTATATGTGTTGATCCCTCCAAGAAAAAAACGGGCGGGGCATTATTAGGCGATCGTATCCGGATGAATTCGATTCATAACCCCCGTGCTTATATGCGCAGCCTCGCCACCCGGGAAAGTGACCGGGCATTAAGCGCGCATGTACAGGAGGCGATTGATATTTGTAAAGAAGCCGGTTATGATTTTATTATTTTAGAAAGTGCCGGCGTTGGACAAAGCGATGCCAGTATCCTGAACTATTGTGATGTGAGCTTATACGTGATGACACCAGAGTACGGGGCGGCTTCGCAATTGGAAAAGATAAACATGCTGGACTATGCCGATGTAATTACAATTAACAAATTTGATAAGGCCGGTGCCCTGGACGCGTTAGCCGATGTACGCAAACAGTACAAACGCAATCATCAATTATTTATGGCTAAAGATGAGGAGCTGCCCATAATTGGTACTATTGCCTCGCAGTTTAATGACGCAGGTGTAAACGAGTTGTTTGAAAAAATAATGACGGCTGTTGAAAAAAAGACAGGTAAACGCTTTGGCAAAGTGGATCATTTGGTTCATAAGGATACGGTGAGCAAATCACTCATTATTCCACCGGCCAGGGTACGTTACCTGAGCGAGATTGCCGATAGTATTAAAGAATATAATAAACTCGTGGAAGACCAGGCAGCGATAGCTACCACCCTCTACCAGTTGGAAGGTACGCTGGATGCCATAAAGAACTTTTCTTTTGCCCAAGGGGCCCAGGGTTATTCGCTGGCCGTATTGGAAAAAATGAAATTGTTTTATGAAGAGCAGTTGACGCCGATTTCCAAAAAGCTTATTAAACATTGGCCAGAAAAAATAAAAGCATATGCACTGGATCATTACGAGTATAAGGTGAGGGATAAGGTGCTCAAACTACCTATGTTCACTATGAGCCTGAGTGGTACGCGTATTCCCAAAGTGCTATTGCCGAAATTCAAAGATTGGGGTGATATCTTAAAATGGCAGGCCCAGGAAAATGTTCCGGGACATTTCCCTTTTACAGCGGGCGTATTTCCATTAAAGCGTGAAGGAGAGGATCCAACAAGAATGTTTGCCGGAGAAGGCAGTCCCGAACGCACCAACAAACGTTTTCATTATGTAAGTATTGGTCAGCCGGCGATTCGATTGTCAACCGCTTTTGATTCAGTAACCCTTTACGGAGAAGATCCTGATCATCGACCGGATATATATGGAAAAGTAGGCAACAGCGGTGTAAGCATTGCAACCGTTGATGATGCCAAAAAATTATACAGCGGTTTTGATCTCTGCGATCCGAAAACATCGGTAAGTATGACCATTAATGGTCCGGCCCCTATTATATTAGCATTTTTTATGAATGCGGCGATTGATCAGCGGGTCGAGAAACATTTGGAGGTAAACCGTCAGTGGTCAATAGTGAATGAGGATGTTTCAAAAAAATTCAATTCTTTACCCAGGCCGGTTTACTATAATTCATCGGAACGGGAAAGTTTACCTGAAGGGAATAATGGATTAGGTTTAAAATTGCTCGGGATGAGTGGCGATGAAGTATTGCCGGCAGAAACATATAGTAAAATAAAAGTGGAAGCACTTTCGCAGGTGCGGGGTACGGTACAAGCGGATATACTTAAAGAAGATCAGGCACAGAACACCTGTATTTTTTCTACCGAATTTGCTTTGAAGCTGATGGGTGATGTGCAACAGTATTTTATTGAAAATGATGTACGGAATTTTTACAGTGTATCTATCAGTGGTTATCACATTGCGGAAGCAGGGGCGAATCCTGTAACTCAACTGGCATTTACATTATCTAACGGATTTACCTATGTTGAATATTACCTGAGTCGCGGAATGAATATTGATGACTTTGCTCCTAATCTTTCTTTTTTCTTCAGTAACGGAATGGATCCGGAATACAGTGTAATTGGCCGCGTAGCCCGACGCATCTGGGCAAAAGCCATGAAGTATAAATACAAAGCGAATAAGCGCAGCCAGATGCTGAAGTATCATATTCAAACATCAGGCAGAAGTTTACACGCCCAGGAGATTGACTTTAACGATATACGCACGACCCTGCAGGCGCTGTATGCTATTTATGATAACTGTAATTCGCTTCACACGAATGCATACGATGAAGCGATTACTACCCCTACCGAGGAGAGTGTAAGAAGAGCCATGGCCATACAGCTGATCATTAATCGCGAGTTAGGAACAGCTAAGAATGAAAATCCCAACCAGGGATCTTTTTTGATTGAAGAATTAACCGACCTGGTGGAAGAAGCGGTGATGAGTGAGTTTAACCGCCTTACAGAACGAGGAGGTGTATTAGGAGCGATGGAAAGAATGTATCAACGAAATAAAATCCAGGAAGAGAGTTTGCATTATGAACATTTGAAACATACCGGCGAACTTCCATTGGTAGGGGTGAATACATTTCTTAACAAGAAGGGAAGTCCTACCATAGTGCCTGGCGAAGTAATACGCAGTACCACCGAAGAAAAAGAACAGCAGATTCAAAATTTGAGTGCTTTTCATAAACGAAATGAATCAACGTCGGCTAACGCCTTAAAGAAGCTGCAACAGGTAGCGGTAAATAACGAAAACATTTTCGCGGAGTTAATGGAATCGGTAAAGCATTGTTCGCTCGGGCAAATTACCAGGGCATTATATGAAGTGGGAGGACAGTACCGGAGGAATATGTGATAGTGAAATTAAGAATCTAAAATATAAAATTAGAAATGAAAATTGAGTCCCCGATGGCTTTTAAGCCATCATAAATATCGTACGCCTGCAATCTGCTTTTTAATTTTTCATTCAACATATCCTATTCCTTGTATTCAAGGTCAATTGAATATTAATCATTGCGCTATTCATTTGGTTTTCACCGGGAGGCCGGAAGGGCCAGCATTACGATAGCAGTTTCCGAAACATGCTGGAATTGATACATAGCTCAATAGAATGGTTGTCGTACAAGAGTGCGACGCAACCTCCGCTGAATAGAGATTCACAAGCTGGGCTCCTAATTGTTCTCTGTTCCTATTTCCATCTGTTCCGTTAATTTTGCACTACTTTAGAAAGGGCAATTGCCCGGTTACCGATTTCGCCTGCCCATTTTTTGGTTTAAATATTTTGAATGACAGCAGAACATCAGCGCCTGGCAGTAAATGCATTAAAAGCAATTCCGTTAGTACAATGGGGGCCCTACCTCAGTGAACGGCAATGGGGTACCGTTCGTGAGGATTATAGTCCGTATGGAGATGCCTGGCATTATTTCCCATTCGATCATTCGCATTGCAGGGTTTATCGATGGGGCGAAGACGGATTGGCGGGAATTTCCGACTATTTACAAAATCTTTGTTTTTCTGTTGCTTTATGGAATGGCAAAGACGCTATTTTAAAAGAACGTTTGTTTGGCCTGGGCAATAGTGAAGGTAATCATGGGGAGGATGTGAAGGAGTTGTATTATTATCTTGATAATATTCCTACTCACTTCTACATGGAATATTTGTACAAGTATCCCCAGCAGGAATTTCCATATAAACAACTGCGGGAAGAGAACCGTAGCCGGGGTCACAATGATACGGAGTATGAAATTCTGGATACCGGATTGTTTGACGAAAACCGTTATTTTGATGTGCTCGTTACGTATGCCAAGCAGAACGAAGATGATATTTTTATAAAGATCGATATCACGAACCGATTCAACAAAGCAGCCGAAATTCACGTGCTACCCACCTTATGGTTCTACAATCGCTGGGCTAATAAGCAAATGAAGCAACAGCCTTCTATTACCACGCTCAGCAAAACAAGTGTTAAAGCATCACACGAAACGATTGGCAATTATTATTTTTATTTTCAGCAGGCAGATGATACGTTGTTTACCGATAATGAAACGAATACCCAGATTATAACCGGGGTTCCCAATGAAAGTATTTTTGTAAAGGACGCATTTCACCGGGCGGTGATTGACAAGGAGAATGCGGAGTTGTTACGCAAACGCAAATATGGAACAAAGTTTTCTCCGGTATATAAATTGAAAATAAGTGGTGGGGATACAAAAACGATTTATTGCCGCCTAAGCAACCAGTTAATGGATAATGCTTTTGTAAGAGGGTTTAAAGATGTTTTTACGATTCGAAAGAAGGAGGCAGATGATTATTATGCCGCTATTCTTCCCAAGGGAATGAATGAAGACATGGCCAAAATTCAGCGGCAGGCGTTAGCAGGGTTATTGTGGAGCAAACAGTATTACCATTTTGATGTAGAAAGATGGTTGAGTACCAGCGATGGAATAACGCCGGTCAGTAATGGAAAAATGACAGGACGCAACAGCGACTGGAAACATTTAAAGAACCAGGATATTATTTCGATGCCCGATAAATGGGAATATCCCTGGTATGCAGCCTGGGACCTGGCCTTTCAATGTATTTCGATGGCGGTGGCTGATCCAACTTTTGCGAAGCATCAATTGCTCCTGATCATGCGGGAGTGGTATATGAAACCCGATGGCCAACTTCCCGCTTATGAATGGAATTTCGGCGATGTGAACCCACCGGTACATGCCTGGGCCGCTTTACAGGTATATCACATCGAGAAAAAAAATACCGGCAAAGGTGATATTATCTTCCTGAAAAAAGTATTTCAGAAACTCCTGATCAATTTTACCTGGTGGATTAACCGAAAAGATTTAAAAGGCGACAGCATTTTTGAAGGAGGCTTTTTGGGATTGGATAATATTGGGGTATTTAACCGAAGCTTTCATTACTCCGGCGAAATGCAATTAGAACAGGCCGATGGTACCAGCTGGATGGGCACCTATGCCTTAGATATGATGGATATGGCCATCGAAATTGCTATGCAGGATGCTGCCTTTGAAGATACCGCTACTAAATTTTTCGAGCATTTTGTGTTGATCGCCGAAGCATTGAATGAACATCATTTGTGGAATGAAGAGGATAAATTTTTTTATGATGTGTTGTGTGTAACAGGAGCCGATCCGGTGCAGTTACGTATTCAATCTATTGTGGGATTAACCCCCTTATTCGCGGTATCCACCATTGATAAAACAGCGCTTAGTAAACTGGAAGATTTTCGGAAAAGGATAAGCTGGTTTGAGAACTATCGGAAAAAGAATAAGAAATTCTGGCCAAATGAAGAACGGATAGACGGCGACCAAATGCTATTATCATTAGTTCCTAAAGAACGATTGGAATATTTGCTGGATAGGATTTTGGATGAAGAAGGTTTTTTATCGGAGGGGGGCATAAGGGCATTGTCTAAATACCATGAAAATAATCCGTACTCGGTTACACTGGACGGGCATCCTTATACAATCCGGTACGATCCCGGAGATTCTACTTCGGATATGTTTGGAGGAAACAGTAACTGGCGCGGCCCGGTGTGGATGCCGATTAACTTCCTTATTATTCAGTCTATACGCAAGTACGGAGAATTTTATAGAGAAAGCTTACTGGTGGAATTCCCCAAAGCATCGGGCATTAAAATAAATTTATGCCAGGTAGCGGATGAACTTACCAGGCGGGTTATCAGTTTATTTGAAAAAGATGCAGAAGGGAATCGCCGCTGTTATGGAAAATACAACTGGTTTTACAAACAACCCGGCAACGAACACCTTGTTTTGTTTTATGAATATTTTCACGGGGATAACGGTACCGGGTTAGGAGCGAGTCATCAAACGGGCTGGACGGCCCTGGTAGCCGAACTGATCAGTGAATACGGGAAGAGCAAGACGGTGACCAATAAAAACAGCCAGCCCCAATTTGGTAGTGTTTCCATTTAGGAGGAAGAAACCAATAGTATTTATAGTTTGTCTCTAACGCCTCATGTAGCACACAGATTTTTACGGAACAATAATCCCGTTTGCGATAATCGGAGTTATCGGTTTATATAAGTAATATAAATGAAGTCATTGTATATCCTGTAGAGAATAGTCTCACTCAACCTTTTTAGTTACCTTTATAGCTTTTGTACATGGGCGCTGCCCTATTTTAATGGCAGTTCCTGCTTAAATTTTAACTCTTGCGTTTTACAGAATTTGATTTTAATCCCGGTTTATTAGAGGGAATTGAGGCTTCCGGATACGAAACAGCTACTCCGGTTCAGGAGCAGGTTATTCCGGCGGTGATGGCGGGTAAAGACATTATTGCATCGGCACAAACAGGTACCGGTAAAACAGCCGCTTTCCTATTGCCAATGATCCATAAGTTATTAGGCAGTCATTCCGATGGACAGGTGGGGGCGTTGATTATTGTACCAACCCGCGAATTGGCTATTCAAATCTCTCAACATCTCGAAGGGCTTTCTTATTTTACTAATCTTAGTTCCATAGCTATTTATGGCGGTAGCGACGGTCAAAACTTTGTGGCAGAAAAGAAGGCCCTGCAAATGGGTGCCGACATTATTGTATGTACTCCTGGTCGTATGATTGCTCATATAAACATGGGTTATTCTAATATGAAAGGGTTACAGTTCCTGGTACTGGATGAAGCAGATCGTATGTTGGATATGGGTTTCCAGGATGATATTAACCGGATAATACTGGAAATTCCGGCCAAACGCCAAACCCTATTATTTTCCGCTACAATGCCTGATAAGATCAGGCAACTGGCCAGGCGAATTCTGCACAGCCCTGTGGAAGTTAATATTGCCATTGCTAAACCACCTGAAAAAATTGTTCAGAAAGCCTTTGTGGTATATGATGCACAAAAACTCGGATTGATAAAGCATGTACTTAAAACCACCCCGTATAAAAGCGCCCTGATCTTTTGCAGCCGCAAACAAAATGTAAAGGATCTTACACGCATCTTATTGCAAAGTAAATTTGATGTAGCCGAAATGCACAGCGACCTCGAGCAAGCGAAGCGGGAAGAAGTGATGAATGGATTTAACAGTGGGCGTTTTCCTGTTTTGATTGCCACAGATATTTTAAGCCGGGGTATAGATATCGATACTATTGATCTTGTAATTAATTATGATGTACCGCACGATGGCGAAGATTATGTGCATCGTATCGGGCGTACCGCCCGGGCAGAAGCGGATGGGGTTGCTTTTACGTTTATTGGTGAAAAAGAGCAAAATAAATTTGCGACTATTGAGCAATTGCTTGGTAAGGAAGTAGAAAAAGCACCCGTGCCGGAAGCATTAGGACCGGTTCCTGCATATCACCCGCGCACCCGCACAGGTGGCGGTCAAAATAACCGACGGTACTTTAATCACAAGAAGCGATAAAATTTTTGGGTTGTTTTAAACCTGCTTCATGAGTCTTATAAAAAACCTCGTGATTTTATTTATAGTTATCGTTTCGGGATTTGCCTGTACCCGGAATGCCTATCGCGCAACTAATAAAGTGTATAAAAAACAAGCGAAAGAATATGCCAGGATTTTACGGCAGTACCCGTTAGCCGATTCGGTAAGCAACGCTCCTTTTTTTGCGGGTACCACTAATTTTTCTTTGCGGCGGCCCAACTATGTAATTATCCATCATACAGCCCAGAACACCTGCGACCTGACACTGAAAACTTTTACCTTGACGAGCACACAGGTAAGTGCGCATTATGTGATTTGCCGGGATGGCATAGTCTTTCATATCCTCCATGATTATTTCCGGGCGCATCATGCGGGGGTAAGCCGATGGGGAAATAATACTGATATCAATAGCAGCAGTATTGGAATTGAAATTGATAACAATGGCAATGAACCTTTTTCCGAATTGCAAATGAACAGCCTGATTAGTTTATTGGGGAGGTTAAAAAGAACATATAATATTCCGCAGGGCAACTTTATCGGCCATGCAGATATAGCCCCGGGACGAAAAGTAGATCCCAGTCGATTATTTTCCTGGAAGCAGTTAGCGGAAAATGGATTTGGTTATTGGTATGATACTACCAATGTAGTAGTACCTCCTGATTTTAATGCGATGCAGGCGTTGCGTATCGTTGGTTATCCTATAAGAGATACGGGTATTGCTATTCAATCGTACAAAATTCATTTTGTTCCGCAGGATTCAACCGGAAGAATAAATGAGTCTGATCGTAAGATTTTATTTGACCTGGTGAAGAAATACCAATAAAACTGTACACTATGGAATTTGGCCGTGTACCTGAAAAAGAATTGAATCACGTTGATTTTGCTTTGCCTCCTGAGCCGGCATTCAACAAAAACGTTTTAAAAGGAAAACGCGCTGAGCATGTTAAGGTCTATATAGGATGTGCCAAATGGGGCCGTGCGGAATGGGCCGGTAAGATCTATCCGCCTAAAACAAAAGAAAAGAATTTTCTGCTGCAATATGCCGGGCATTATAATAGCATAGAATTAAATGCCACCCATTATAAAGTTTATGGCCCTGCAGGTATATCCAATTGGAAAGAGAAAGTAACGGGAAAGGATTTTTTATTCTGCCCGAAATTGTACCAGGGCATAACCCATCGCGGTAGTTTAAAAGGAAAAGCGTTTATTACTACTGAATTCTTCCGCGGTATTATGGCGTTTGAAAAGCAACTCGGTCCCATCTTTGTGCAGGTGAGTGATAGTTTTTCCCCCAATCGACGGAAAGAATTATTCGATTACCTCGCCACTTTACCAGGGGATCTTCAATTTTTTTTAGAAGTCCGGCACGCCGATTGGTTTCGTAAAACCGAAATGCGAAAAGAATTATTCGAAACCTTATCATCATTGAAAATGGGCGCTGTTATAACTGATAGTGCCGGGCGACGAGACTGCGCCCATATGCATCTTACTATTCCGAAAGTATTTATCCGCTATGTGGGCAACAGTTTGCATCCTTCTGATTTTTCGAGGATAGATAGTTGGGTAGAACGGATAAAGTACTGGTTGGAGAAAGGTCTGCAGGAACTTTATTTTTTCCTGCATATGCACGATGAGGCGGCGTCACCTGAATTGACGGTTTATCTTGTTGATAAGATCAATAAAACTTGTGGATTGAATTTGGTAAAGCCAACATTTATTAATAGGGAAACACAAGGGAGTTTATTTATATAATTGGATTGAATCGGGAGCCGCAAATAAATAATGGGGTTTTGTTATTAGCGGGACAGTTCTGTTACCAGGGAGCTGGTTACCCTTGACTCTTCAGCTCTTATAATTGACTTTTGATAAACACGTCCTCCTCGGTTGCTCTCTCCACCAACCGAAATTCTATGCTGTCCATACCAGCCGAAACTGGTTAGGGAGACAGCCACCAGAGAAAACAAACTAGCCTGCAGAAATCCTATTTTTTTCCGCCTATGCACGGGGAATAGTTGTTTCTTGATTTGAAGATTTATCATATTAATAAAATTGATGAGATAGGTGGGTTGAATTTGGGAAAGCCAACATCGATTATAAGGAAGGGTAAAAGAGTGTGTTTAGAAATGGAATGTATAGGTAGTAGCAAAAATAGAATGGGGAATTTGCAATCGGCAGGTTTCGTCTCATACCGGAGAGCCGCTCCCAACTAACGATTCTCTTTTCATTACAGACTTTTTATGCAATTTAATTATTTCAGGCGCTTCCCATTATTATAGCAGGCTAGGTCGCTAAAAATTAATCCCCTCAATCGTTACTGAATTGATATACCAATAATCCAGGTGATCATCTTTTTCATACACCACTTTCCACTTTCCAGATAACGGGTAAACTTCTTTACCGGAAGTAGCGGTTATGCTGTAGACTCCAGTTACCCAACTTTCTTTTTCATGTACTATACAAACCGATTCCTGGATCTGATCAATTTCCAGGTTATCGTAGGCATCTTTAAAGCAGTTTACGATTTTTGTAAACTCATCAATGGAAAGAGAATGATAATTATTCAGTTGGAGGTTTTCTTTCTTAAAATTATAGGTTCCCTGCATGGGTATTTTATCAAGTATATATTCTATACATTCCTCTTTGGCAAGACGGGTATTCTCATACACCGTGTCTGGATGAAAAATGTCATAGATAAAACATTGCGTCATACCCGGTATAGCAATATCTTCCACTTCTTCTTCGAACAATTCTTCGGTCGTGAAGCGGTAGAGTTCCCTGGGGGAAATATTCGGGTTGCAGGCATCGAGACTCACTCCGTATTGTAATAAATAATCGGATAAATCGGCCCAGGCAACTGGTATGTCGGCATCATTAATTTCTGCCACCGGCTTAAAGTGAGTGGGCCTTTCAAGTTTATCAAACACTTTAATGTAGGTAGTGTTTTCAAACTGCCTTTCAAATTCTATTACCGATTTCAGAAATTCATTCTCAATTCCAGAGGGAATTTCTGGGTTGCCCACGCTGCCAAACTGAGCTCCATGCTCCAGCATCATTTTCATTTTAAGGAAATCGTTTTCTGCTTTCCATTGTTCATCATTGGTAAAATGCGAGAAATCGCTGCTCATACAAGATTAGTTTTGGTTGAAAGAAAAACAATACATCTTGTATAAATGTAGCAACCTGAAGAAATCTAATCCAAAGGTAAAAAGCGATTTTTGAAAGGAAAAACAACGGGAAAGAAGTGTTTTTCAGCACTTCAAAACAACCTCCCCTGTTCCCCCGGCCTTCGGAAGATGGTAGTATCCAAACTCCATTCTTCTGCGTTCATACCATATAGTTTGCCGTATTTTTTATACTGCTGTGCCACCATCTGTGCAATATTTCCTTCTCCCCTCATGCGTACACCCCATCGGGTATCGTTTACTTTTCCATCATGGCTTTGTTCGATCGAGTGCCAGACTTTATCGGCCCGGTCGGGAAAATTTTTATAGAGCCAGTCGTGAAATAAAAACTTAATAGCTCCATTTAACCGGATAAATGTGTACGCAGTAAAAGTGGCTCCATTGTCCCGCGCCTCCTTCATAATACGCTGCATTTCGTGTTCGTTTAAACCCGGTATCATAGGTCCCATCATAATGCCCATACGAATTCCCGCTTTACTCAGTTCATTGATCACTTTCAGTTTTTGTGTAGCCGTGGTAGTTCTGGGTTCCATTAACCGCCGCAGATCTTCATTAAATGAAGTAATAGAAACCATGGCCGATACTAATTTTTTCTTAGCCATCTCCTGCAGCACATCTTTATCTCTCAGGATGAAAGAGTTTTTGGTTAGGATACCAACGGGTTGATTAAATTCATTGCATACTTCCAGCATTTTTCTTGTTAACCGGTAGGTTTGTTCAGCAGGTTGATAACAATCAGTATTTCCACTAAGCATAATAGGATGGCATTCCCATTTGGGGTGCATTAAAAATTTTCGCAGTAATTGCGGAGCATTTTTCTTAATAATGATCTTTTGTTCAAAATCAAGGCCGGCACTATAGCCCCAATACTCATGTACATTGCGGGCATAACAATAAATGCAGCCATGTTCACAACCGGCATAGGGATTCATACTATAACTCATGCCCACATCAGGACTGTCCACTTTATTTACAATCGTTTTTGATTCCTGCTCGATATATTGAGTAGGAAGGGACTTTTCTATCCAGTCATCAATTCCTTCTATATGTTCTTTGGTTATTTCATCTTTAAAAAAACGGTTTTTGGTATTGAATTGGGCACCACGACCCTGTTGATACTGATCGCTTTCTTCTTTTTGTTTGGAAACCACCCGGAAGTGATCTTGTTGCAATTTGGATGACATTTTTTTTACCACAAAGGATACAAAGGATGAAACGGAGTACACAAAGAATCCTCCGTGGTCTTTGTGCTATACTTTTTGTGTACTTCGCGGATGAACAGACGAACCAAATTTTTTAGGCTGACTAGATCACGGGTTGACTATAGAATTTTACTTGAATAAGTTTTTGTTTCCGATGAAAGAAACCCTGCTGCTTACCCAAATAATTCTCCCTGTTTGATAGTAACGGGCAGATTCTGGAAATCGAATCTTCCGGCCACCTGGTATTTTACCTCGCCCACCGGTCGTTTCAATAGCAACATCTTATTCGCAATAAATCGACCAGTGAAATGTTTGTTACTGTACTCGAGCCATCCTTTTTCATATTGCCAGGGTTTTAACTTGCGGGCAATGGTTAAATGCGGCTCCATCATAAAATGCGGTTTGTTATCGTCATTTAGTTTCATCAGCCGCTGTCCATCCTGGCGGATCTCTTTTACCAGGGTCTGTATTGGCACCTTACTGGTTACATTAATATATATGGTATGCGACGGAAAACTGCCAAAGTCTTTTAACTCTATCTTAAATGGATATTGTGCCATGGCCACCTGGTGGAGGCGGTTAATAATGCGCTCTTCCATCATTGCATATTGGGTAAAGGAAACCAGCACCAGGTGTGGTTTACTCCACCGGGCGTTGGCCGATTGATAGGCTTCGGCGAATTCTTCTTTTACTTTTTGGATCTTATTCCATAACTCTTCGTGCGGACTTACCACCACCAGGTACTCATTCACCTTATATCCGGGTAATGTTGTTAGAGCAGGTTGCATAGGAATTGTTTTATTAATTAAATAAATTGTTTTCTTGTGGTTGCAGTCTAAAAATGTTAATCACTTTTTCTTCATCGGAATTTGTTCTTTTTCTCAGTAACATGAGCTCCCCCGCAGTAAAAGATTCACAAAATATTTTTTGCGAATAATCCTGTATGGCTTTTTCATAAACTTTTTCCGGGAGCTGTTTAGCGATACTTAAGTGAGGACGGGTAACTAGTTTTACTTCCGGGCAACCATTCGATTGTACATACTCATCAATAATTCTTAATTGCTGTGCCAGCTGTTGAAAAGGCTCATGATCCTGTACCCGCAGGTAAACCGTATGTGGCGGAAAGCCACTGTAATTGTTCAAGGTAACCGTAAAACTTTTATGGCGAATGCAGATTCGTTGTATCCATCGGATCAATGTTTCTTCCATCGATTCTTTAGCCAGGAACCCGGCAACTGAAATATGTGATGTTGTTATAACCTGTTCATTGGATAAATAAAGCCTGGAGAAATTCTCTTTTTCCGATGCTACCTTGTTAATTACATCCGATCCAGGTTTTATCACCAGCAAATATTCTTGAAGCTCTCCCGTGTTAATAGAGATGGTATCCAACCTTTCAGGTAGTTCTTCAATCCCCCAAAACGACGCCGGCCTGCTGTTTAACAATGCTGGTCTCATTACTTGTTTCATAAACAAATTTTTGCCCGTTACTTTCTTTAGCATAAATTTACTAAATAAATTAGTAATTTCAATAATTCCTATATTAATTATTTTATAATTTTTTTTATGGAAGAAGAATTTTTTGGCTCGGCCTACAAAGGCACTAAGAAGTTTACGCAGCAGGAAGTTAAAACTGGCAATGCAACCGGTTTTGGAGCAGCGGCGGATGATTATATGGAAAGGGGTATTGATCTCAATGAGCAACTTATTATGAACAAACCCGCTACATTTTTTTTCCGGATGAATGGAGAAGCCATGCTGGGCAGCGGGATCTTCCCCGGAGACGTACTTATTGTTGATCGCAGCATTAAAGCGGCTAACGGAAAAATTATAGTGGCGGCCGTAAATGGGGAGCTGGTAATACGCCGGTTTCAGCAAACGATGAAAGGAGTTAGTTTACTTCCAGAGAATAAACAGCTCAAACCAATTGAAATTGGTGAGTTCACTAATTATAATGTATGGGGAGTGGTTACCTGTGTTATTCATATGATGGAGCCATCGTTATTA
>JANMBO010000037.1:0-12908 GCA_031360425.1 Chitinophagaceae bacterium
AGGAAGAAAGGTATTCTGATGCCAACTATACCACTTACCTGTTGATGAATGATGCTTCATCATTACAGGCCCTGCAAAAGAAAATTAATGGATTGATGAAGCAGGAAAATGATAAGAGTGATTCTAAAATAAATTTTGAACTGGAGCCATTTACCAAAATCCATTTGTATTCGCCATTTGATGCATTTACACCCAACAGTAATATCAACTATATCTATATCATTATAGGTGTAGCTCTGCTTATATTAATGATTGCCTGTTTCACCTATATCAATTTAAGTACAGCCCGCAGCGCGGAACGTGCAAAAGAAGTGGGTATCCGAAAGGTGTCAGGCGCTTTTCGTTTGCAATTGTTCTGGCAGTTTATCAGTGAATCATTAGTACTTACAACCTTGGCATTACTACTGAGCTTTCTCTTAATGGGGGCTTTGCTGCCATCGTTCAACACCCTTGCAGGAACGGAATTGTCGTATGAAATGCTATTGAACCCGGTAGTAATTACAATCGCATTATTGTTTGTTACAGTAATTGCATTGCTGGCGGGAAGTTATCCGGCACTAATGCTGTCTGGTTTTCAACCTGTGAAAGTATTGAAAGGTGCATTTAAAAATTCAGGATCAGGAACTTTATTAAGAAAAGGATTGATTGTGTTTCAATTTGTAGTCTCTGTTTTTCTAATCATCTCCACATTTGTAATTAGATCGCAATTAAATTTTATTCAACAGAAAAAATTAGGATATAACCGCGAAAATGTGGTGGTGCTGGATATTGACCAGAAACTGATAGATAAAATTGATGCAGTAAAAACAGAACTCAATGCAATATCATCTGTAAAAGGCGTCTCATTAGCGTATGAGTCTCCTGTTAAAATCAATGGCGGATATAGTATGAGTGGTTTTGATCTTTCCAAAACAATGGCTGTAACTGCTAACCCTGTTGATGAAAATTATTTGAATGTAATGAGCCTTGAAATTATTGCGGGCGCCGATTTAACGCAACAGGATATTAAAGAGGCAACAAAGGAAGATTATACCAAAAACTATTATCATTTTATTTTGAATCAGTCTGCAGCACAAGCCCTTGGTTGGAAGCCACAGGAAGCTATTGGTAAGAAAATGTTTCTCGATGAATCGAGGCCGGGAGAAGTAAAAGCCGTAGTAAAAGATTTTCATTTTGCATCACTTCATTCACCCATTCAGCCGTTGGTTTTATTTCCCGGCGGTTGGGCTACCAATTTATTTGTGAAAGTGGATGGTAATAACATTCCTGCCGTTTTATTATCTCTCGAGAAAAAATGGAAAACCATTGCCTCACATCGTCCGTTTATTTATCATTTCCTCGATGAAGATTATCAACGCCTGTATGAATCTGAAATGCGCACGGGAAATGTATTGAATGTGTTTGCCCTGCTGGCAGTAGTGCTTGCCTGTTTAGGTTTATTTGGATTATCGGCATATGCCGCAAGGCAACGTGTAAAAGAAATTGGTGTGCGTAAAGTTCTCGGGGCTTCGGTAGCAAACATCAGTTTATTGCTTTCATCGGGCTTCGTAAAATTGGTAATGGTGGCTTTCTTAATTGCAAGTCCTATTGCCTGGTTTGCCATGAACAAATGGCTGCAACAATTTAGTTATCGTGTAAACATTAATTGGTGGGTATTTACAATTGCCGGTGTATTATGTGTGCTGATTGCATTAATTACGGTAAGTTTTCAATCAATTAAGGCGGCAATTACTAACCCAGTAAAAAGTCTAAGAAGCGAATAATATTATCTTATGATTAAAAATTATTTCAAGGTAGCCATCCGCAATTTGTTAAGAAGAAAGGGCTATACTGCTATAAATATTTTAGGGTTGGCAATCGGCATAGCAATATGTCTGCTGATAATATTATTTTTAAAAAGTGAATTGAACTATGACAGGAACCAGGAAAAGGGTGACCGTATTTACCGAATGGTGGTCAATCGCAAATATCCAGGGCGCTCCACTTCCTATTCTTTTATTCCCCAATCATATGCTGCCGCGGTTAAACAGGAATGCCCGGAAGTAGAGGAAGTGGTACGACTTTATAACTTTAATGGAGGAGGCAGCTTCCAGTTAACATATGGCGATAAGAAGTTCGAAGAAAAACGGACTTTTTTTGTTGATTCGAATTTCTTCCGCGTTTTTTCCTCAGGAATCTTAGCCGGTGATGTGCGAACAGCCCTGATGAAACCACATGCGGTAGTATTAACAGAAACAACGGCTAAAAAATATTTTGGGAGGGTAGCGGATGCAGTTGGTAAGATATTGCAGCCGGAAGGCAACAATAATCCACCTTTGCTGGTAACCGCTGTTTGTGCCGATTGGCCGGGAAACTCCCATTTTGTATTCGACCTGTTGCTAACTACTGCCGGCGATCCGAATTTCAATAGCGAGAATTTTGTAAATTTTGCGGCGCATACTTATCTTTTACTCAATCCAAATAGTTCCCCGCAGGCTGTTGAAAAAAGATTCCTTCCCATTATTGAGAAATATGCAGTCGGAAATATTGAGAAGCAGTTCGCCATGTCGTACAAGCAATTCAAGGCGGGAGGCAATGGGTATGAATATTACCTGCAACCCTTGCATAAAATACATCTCACTTCACACCTGGAAGGAGAACTGTTGCCAAATGGTAGTATGCAGGCAGTCTATATATTCGGCATTGTGGCCTTTATTATCCTGTTGCTTGCGTGTGTCAATTTTATTAATCTTGCCACGGCCCGTTCAACTGAAAGAGCGAAAGAAGTAGGGATCCGCAAAACTTTCGGATCAGAAAAAAAATCACTGATACTGCAGTTCCTTACAGAGTCCACCCTGGTGAGTATTATCAGTATGATACTGGCTGCGGTGTTTGTTTTCCTGCTTCTTCCATTCTTCAACCAGCTATCCAGTAAGGATCTGCGGATAGGGGAACTATTTTCGGTGCAGAATATTTTTTTATTATTAGGATTTACACTTCTGGTAGGATTAGTGGCTGGTATCTATCCGGCATTTGTGCTTTCTTCTTTTCGTCCCATTGTGGTATTAAAAGGAAATTTTAAATCGGGACGTTATGGCCGGGTCTTACGCAATGCCTTAGTCGTTTTTCAATTTTCAATATCCGTGATATTGATAATATGTACCATCATCGTTAATTCGCAAATGCGATTTATGACCAGTGAAAAATTGGGATTTAACAAAGAACATACTATAATAATTGAAAGAACCGATTTATTAGGAGATCAAACCCGGGCATTTAAAAACGAATTATTAAAAATGCCCGGTATCTCCCATGTCTCCGGTGGTTCTTCCTTACCAGGTATTGGAAACTTTTTTGGAGTGAGCTGGCAAAAGCAGGGAACCAGTATTTCTTTGACGGGACGGGGAATTATTACTGATGACCAGTATGCGGCCACCCTTGGATTGGAGTTAAAAGAGGGAAGATTTTTCTCTAAAGATTTTCCCGCCGATTCGCTGGCCATTGTACTTAATGAAAGAGCCGTATTCGAATTAGGCCTGGAAAAACCTATTGGTGTGCGATTAACCTCTCCCGATGAATTTTATAATGGGCAGGACGGTTCCCAGCTCGTTTATACAGTGATTGGAGTAATTAAAGATTTTCATTACCAATCGCTGCATAATCCCATTTCGCCGCTGGTATTCACCAACTCCTCCCGGTTCAAAGACGTAATGTTTATGACAGCGGTTCAGGTGAAACCATCTGATTTCAGTGCATCTGTAAAGTCAATAGAACATAAATGGAAAGACTTTGTAAAAGATCGGCCATTTCAATATGCATTCCTCGATAAAACCGTGGAGGCACAATACCAATCGGAGGCAATTACCAGCAAAGTATTTTCTTTCTTTTCTTCCCTTGCCATTTTTATTGCCTGTATTGGTTTGCTTGGACTGGCTGCCTATGCTACCCAACAACGGGTACGGGAGATCAGTATAAGAAAAGTATTGGGTGCTTCATCGGGTACTATTGTACAAATGCTTTCCAAAGATTTTTTGAAATTGGTTTTTATCGCGGCTTTGATTGCTTTTCCTATTGCCTGGTATTCGATGTATCGCTGGTTGCAGGATTTTGCTTACCGAATTAGTATTGGCTGGTGGGTTTTTGCAGTGGCCGGATTGGCAGCAGTGATTGTGGCCATGCTCACTATCAGTTTCCAGGCAATTAAGGCGGCTGTAAGTAATCCGGTAAAGAGTTTGAGAATGGAGTGAAAGTGAGCCAAATAAATACGGTTCAACAGGGCATCCAGGCGAATCAGATCGGGAGATTGCAGGTAATTGCGAAATAAAATGTATCAAATGGCTACTTAAAAAGTTTTTTAATAGAATATTTTATCACGCGCATCCGAAAGAATGATACTATTTGTTCAGATGTTTCAAACCCTCCCCGCTCAATGGCGGAGAGAAAAAGGGGGCCTTATGATAAAAAAAATTATCCTTGTTGCTTTACGCAATTTTAAAAAAGATAAGTGGTATAGCCTGCTAAATATTCTGGGGCTTACTCTTGGAATTTCATTTAGCCTGTTATTGCTGTTTTATGTACTGGATGAATTAAGCTTTGATCGTTACCATAAGAGGGCCGATAATATTTATCGAATTGTTTCTTATGTGAAGGAACCGGAGAATAGTATGAAATGGGCTTCCACCCAATTCCCCCTTGCCGCTGCATTAAAAAAGGATTACCCGGAGGTGGAACAATCCACCCGCTTTATTTTTGCAGATAGAGTAATGTATAAAAATGGCGATAAGAAGTTTTATGAAGAAAAAGTATTTTATGCAGATAGTAATTTGTTTGAAGTCTTCAATTACTTATTTATTGAAGGAAACTCTCAAACAGCGTTGCAGTCGCCGAATTCGATGGTGCTGACGCAAAGCCTGGCAGAGAAATATTTTGGAAAAGGAAATACGGCCATAGGGAAATCGCTGCAGAATAACCGGGGAGATATTTATAAAATTTCTGCTGTAGTAAAAGATGTTCCGAAAAACTCACACTTAATCTTTAATGCATTGATTTCTGCAAATACATTACCGCCCAGTTTTTCGAATAACTGGGGGCAGTTTAATTTCTTCACATACGTGCTTCTGCGTCCTAATACTGATATTGAGGCGTTTGAAAGGAAGTTGCTGCCCATGTATGATAAATATATGGCTCCGGTCTTTTCAAAATTTAATATTAAGATCCATTATGGAGCCCAGCCGATCACGGCCATTCACCTGCATTCGGATATGTCAGGTGAACCGGAAGAGCTTGGCAGCATGTCGTATATCTACATATTTTCTTCCGTTGCTTTCTTCCTGCTTATAATTGCCTGCATTAATTACATGAACCTGGCAACAGCCCGATCGGCCCGGCGTGCAAAGGAAATCGGGATTCGAAAAGTAGCCGGTTCCACGAAGGCGCAATTGGTGGTCCAGTTTTTATTTGAATCGGTTCTAATTACCACCATTTCTTTGTTATTAAGTCTGGCTGTAATTTATTTTCTGCTTCCTGCGTTTAATACGATAGCAGGTAAATTCATTTCGTTACAATCATTATTTCAACTCCGCACAGCAATTATTCTCCTGGCTATTATTCTGCTGGTTGGGATACTGGGTGGAAGTTACCCTGCTTTTTATCTCTCTAAGTTTAAGCCCCTGGCTGTATTGAAAGGGACGCTGGCAAAAAGTTCGAGTAATGTGTTATTGAGAAAAGTGCTGGTCGTTACTCAATTTACTATTTCAATGGTGATGTTGATCTGCACCTGGGTAGTGTATGGACAATTGCAATTCATGAAAAATATGGATCTGGGATTTAATAAAGAGCAGGTGCTTTCCATTTCAGCGGATGGAAGTACGGATATACGATCAAAAATTTCGGCTTTCCAGGAAGAAGTTCGTAAAAATAAAGATGTGATAATGGTAAGTACTGCCCAGGCAAGCCCACCGGGCAATAATACCAGTTTTAATTTGTTTTCCATTGAATCGAAAAATGGATTTGTGGAGAAAGGGATAGACTGCTATGGAATTGATGAAAACTACCTTAAGACGCTCGATATAAAACTTGTCAAAGGAAGAAATTTTTCCAGCCTGCCGGACACGTTGCATAACATATTAGTGAATGAGCATATGGTAAAGAATTTTGGTTGGGAAGAACCGCTAGGGAAGCGAATAAAATTTCCCGGGGATACATCGGGGTTCTACCTGGAAGTAATTGGAGTTATAAAAGACTTCCACCTGAAATCATTGTACAATCCGCTAGTACCCTTAATTTTATTTTACCGGCCCAATAGTTTTATTGTTCAGGCAAAATTATCCCCGCAAAATATTTCTTCAACGCTGGTTTCTATTGAAAATGCATGGAAGAAGTATTTTCCGGATCAGGCTTTCCAGTACACATTTCTCGACCAGGATTTTAATTCTCAATACGTCGCGGATCAAAAAAGAGGGAAAATATTTATTGCTTTTTCTGCTCTTACCATAATAATAACCTGTTTAGGATTATTGGGGTTGGTTGCTTTTACTACGCAGCAGCGGCAGAAGGAAATAAGTATCCGTAAAGTAATGGGTGCCGGTCTTCCCCAGGTGGTTTCACTCCTCGCCCGCAATTTCGTTGTATTGGTGGGGCTATCCTGTTTGATCGCCTTTCCGGTGGCTTATTATTTTATGAATAAGTGGCTCAGCGAATTTCCTTATAAAGAAGGGTTGACGATAAGCAGTTTCCTGCTTTCTGCCCTGGCAGTATTGTTCATTACCTTATTTACGGTTAGTTTTCATACCATAAAGGTTGCCATATCAAATCCGGTGAAGTCGCTTCGAACGGAATGATATAGTTAATTGCAGGTATGTATGTTTCATTTATAGCCATTAATCATAAGTGCTTCTCATACCCAGCTCTGAGGTTTCAAGGTCTCGACCCCCAGACTCCTGACTTAAGGCTTTCTGCCCCGTTCGGATTCGGACAGAAAGTGTTCGATTTCGTACACTCCATGCTGGTAAAACGCTCAAAACCCGCTTAACAAAAGCTTGTAAATCTTGGTACAAGGGTTGAATCAATGAAAGGGCCGGAAAACGGATTCGGGAGAATTATTAAATAATCAGCAATGATCAACAATTATTTCACCATCGCTTTTCGCAATTTTCGAAAGCACAAGCTGTTTTCTGTTATCAATATTTCCGGATTAGCCATTGGTATCAGTGCTTCCCTGGTTATTTACCTGATTGTTCAATATGAATTCAGTTTCGACAAATTCCATAAAGATGGCGATCTGATTTACCGGGTAGTGAGCGATATGAAATTTTCTGATGTGGTCATTCAGAATTCAGGCGTGCCTCAACCTACTTCCAAAGCAGTGCGCGAAGAAGCCACCGGGCTGGATTTAGTAACCCATTTTAATACTGCCTGGGAATTAAAAGTATCTATTCCAATTCCAGCCAATCAATCCCCGGCGATATTCCGTCACCAGAAGAATATCATTTATGCGGATGAATATTATTTCGCCATGTTTCCCTACCATTGGCTGGCGGGATCCCCGCAAACGGCCCTGAAAGATCCATTCCAGGTAGTGTTAACAGAAAGCAGGGCTAATTCTTATTTCGGTTCGATTAAGCCTGCTGATATAATTGGCCGCGAAATTATTTATGACGATTCTATAAAAACAATGGTATCTGGTATTGTGCAAGACCTGGATGAGATAACCGATTTCACCTTCAAAGAATTTATTTCTAAAGCTACTATTGCTACTACCGGTCTGAAAGAACATTGGAATTGGGAAGAATGGGGTAGTATAACTTCCGCTTCGCAGATGTTTGTAAAACTAAGTAAAGGCACCAGTCCGGCACAGGTAGAGAAGCAATTGGTTGGTCTTCGCGAAAAATACCGTAACAAAGAAAGGGAAAATGCATTGAAAGATGATACCTGGCATACCCTTCAACCCCTAACTGATATTCATTTCAATGATAAGTACGATGCATTTGATCAACGCCAGGGGCATAAACCTACATTATATGGATTACTGGCAGTGGCTGCTTTTCTCTTGTTATTGGGTTGTATTAATTTTATTAATCTTACTACGGCACAAGCTTCCCAAAGAGCCAAAGAAATCGGCATCCGAAAAACAATGGGTAGCGGAAAAGGCCAATTGATGATTCAATTTCTGAGCGAAACGCTGGTAATTACTTTTTTTGCGACGCTTTTATCTGTAGCACTCACTCCCTGGTTATTGAATATATTCAAAGATTTTATTCCACCTGGCATTTCATTCAGTTCCATAAACCAACCGCATGTATGGATTTTCCTGCTGATTTTGGTTGTATTGGTGAGTTTGCTGGCGGGTTTCTATCCGGCCATGATCCTTACTAAATTCAAACCCGTAACTGTATTGAAAAACCAGGCATTTGCCGGAACCGCTCAAACACGCAAAGCCTGGTTGAGAAAAACATTAACAGTTACCCAATTCGTAATTGCCCAGTTCCTGATTATTGCAACCCTGGTAGTAAGCAAGCAGATCAACTATTCACTTAATATAGACTTAGGTTTTAAAAAAGAAGCGATTGTTACGTTGAATACCCGATGGAATTTCTTTTCGAAAGAAAAAGATAATCGGCGTTTTGTGTTGAAGGAGAAATTGCAGGCAATGCCTGGTATTGAAAAAGTAAGCCTGGGAGGGTCGGCGCCCGCCTCAAGAAATACCTCTACCACTTCTATGAAATTCGATAACGGCAAATCGATTCTGGAATCGATGGTGGAAGTTAAATTTGCTGATACCGGTTATTTTAGACTTTATGACATGAAATTATTGGCTGGTAGAAATGTGGAAGCCAGCGATACTACCAAAGAATATGTAATTAATGAAACCTATGCCCGGATGATGGGTTTTCAAAAACCGGGAGATGTAGTTGGAAAATTCATTGATGTGGATTCGAGAAAAATTCTCATTGTAGGAGTCGTCCGCGATTTTCACAGCAAATCTACCCACGAGGCTATTAAACCATTAACTTATTCTGCAGCGGATAGCAGAAGTTTCACCTTACACCTGGCGTTAAAGCCCAAAACAATAAATGGAGATTCCTGGAAGATCACCCTGGCAATGGTAGAGAAAGTATATAAGGAACTGTACCCCGAAGATGATTTTAAATATGAATTTTTCGACGATAGCATTGCTGCGTTTTATAAAAGCGAACAGGATATTACCCGTTTATTGAAGTGGGCGTCGGGACTGTGTATTCTTATAAGCTGCCTCGGTCTATTGGGGTTGGCTATTTACATTACTAATTCGAGGACCAAAGAAATTGGCGTACGCAAAGTACTAGGCGCTTCGGTGGTGCAGATAGTATCCTTGCTCTCAAAGGATTTTATCGCGCTGGTGGCGATTGCTTTTATTATAGTATTGCCATTAGCCTGGTGGGCAATGCGTAATTGGTTGCAGGATTTTGTATATCGTACAACACTTAGTTGGTGGATATTTGCGCTAACGGGTATTGGAATGGTGCTAATTGCAATCATCATACTGGGTATTCGGACAGTACGGTCAGCAACGGAGAACCCAGTGAGGAGTTTAAGGAGCGAATAAAGTAAGATTCGAGCTGGGAGAAACCTTAAACGAGATGCGAGGTACGGGATTAACCCTGCGATTTGATCTTTCGTTATTATCTCGGGGATTTTCAATCTCGCATCCAGTATCTATCTAATTGTTAGAATAAAACAAAATAGCAATGATTGATCTAAAGCATCTCTCGAAGTGGGTTAGTGTTGGTGGCACCAGGGTATTTTTGCTAAAAGATGTTAACCTCACGGTGAAGGAAAAGGAGTTTGTATCTATTATGGGACCTTCCGGTTCTGGCAAATCCACGTTATTGAATGTTATTGGTATGCTGGATGAATTTAATGAAGGTGGATATAATTTTCTGCATGAGTCGGTTCATAAACTCAAGGAAAAACAACGATCTGCCTTATATAAGCAATACATAGGATTTGTATTCCAGGCCTATCATCTGATTGATGAGCTAACCGTTTATGAAAACATTGAAACGCCCCTTATTTACCAGGATATTAAATCATCTGAGCGAAAAGCGCTGGTATCGGACATGCTCGACCGCTTCAATATTGTGGGGAAGAAGGACCTTTTCCCTTCGCAACTTTCGGGTGGTCAGCAACAGCTGGTAGGTATTGCGAGAGCATTGATCAGTAAGCCTAAATTAATATTGGCCGATGAACCTACCGGAAATCTTAATTCCAGGCAAGGCGAAGAAATTATGGACTTGTTTAAAAAACTAAACTACGAAGACGGAGTCACCATTATTCAGGTAACACACTCCGAAAAAAATGCGGGCTATGGATCGAGAGTTATTCACTTGCTGGATGGCCGGATAGACCGTGAACAAAATTAATTTATACCAATTGCATCAGTATTAAAGATTGAATTTTATGATCACGAAGAAATTATGGATAGTATGGTGGGCCATTATTAGCACAGGTACAACAGCTATTGCACAAACTGCTCCCCGATTAACTTTGAAGCAATGCATTGAAACCGCTTTGCAAAATAATATCCGGGTAAAACAATCCGGATTGCAATCGCAGCGGGAAGAAATACGCTGGCAGCAAGCCAGGGCTAATCTCTTGCCTAACCTGGGCGGTAACTTCAACTATGGCTGGAACCAGGGTCGTACTATTGATCCAATCACTAATGGTTATATTAATCAGCAATTATCTTCATCCAGTCTTGGTTTTAACAGTAGCGTTACCTTGTTTTCCGGATTTCAATTGCAAAATGCCATTAAGCAAACTTCATTGGCATACCAGGCGGCAAAGATGGAATGGGAACAAGCGAAAAATTCACTCACACTGAATGTATTGCTTACCTACCTCCTTATTTTAAGTAATGAAGATATCCTGGATATTTCCAAAAGCCAGGAGGCGGTTACAAGAAAACAGGTAGAACGGTTGGATGTATTAGTAAAAGAAGGTGCCATTGGAGAATACCAGTTAGCTGATCTTAAAGGACAATTAGCATCAGACCAGATAGCCATTATTAATAACGTCAGTGCACTGCAAACGGCCAAATTGAATTTATGTCAATTGATGAATATTCCATTTAATAGGGATTTGGAAATAGACCGGGATGAATTTAAGAAACCAGCGGGACTTTATGAATTCAGTGCTGATCAGGTTTACCAACAATCATTGGAAAATTTTGCCCAGGTCAAAGCGGCAGATCTCCGGGTGAAGAGTTCGGAGAAGGCGATAAAAGTGGCTAAAGGAAACTATTCTCCAACATTAAGTTTTGGTGGAAATATTAATTCAAGTTACTCCAGTGCCGCATTACAGACAATACCCGGAAGTAAAACAGAAACTGCTACCGGCGATTATGTTAAAATAAATAATATACAATACGATGTGCTTCAGCAAGCACAGATTTTTTCGTATAAAAAACTGGGTTATGGTAAACAGTTTAATGATAACCTGGGAAAGTCTTATGGGTTCAGCCTCCAGATACCGGTATTCAATAATTTCCAAACCCGTAACCAGGTGAAGCTGGCGAATATTAATTTAAAGGATGCGGAGCTCGAAAATGCGAACATAAAAATGACACTTCGCCAGAATATTGAGCAGGCACATTTGAATATGTCTGCTACGTATGAAAGATATAAGGCTTTGCAGGACCAGGTAACTAATTTTGAAATATCCTTTCGGGCGGCAGAAATACGATTCAACAGTGGTGTAATTAATTCAGCTGAATACCTATTGGTAAAAAATAACCTGGATCGGTCAAAGGCTAACCAGGTTATGGCGATGTATGAATACCTGCTTCGCACCCGGGTGCTTGACTTTTACCAGGTGAAGTTGGTTTGGTGATGATTTGATAAAAAGCATTCAAAGAATTTAAATAAAAATTCAATTCATAATAATGGTTGGTGAGGATACCAACCATGGACACCAACCATGGAAAACAAAAATTAATAATTGGCACCGTTGAGTCGTGCATATTTTAATTCTTCATCTTCTACCCAAAATTCCCAGCGGGGATGAATAGGGTCTTCTGTTTCGTGCACCCAATGACCGCCGCCAAGCGGAGCCAGCTTGCTTATTAGAAAGGCTTTTATTTCATTTGCCTTATCCCGAAAGGCAGATCGCTGATTTTCGAGCCGGGTAAGTTCATCATGTGCCTTATTAATGGCAATCACCTCTTCATCAGAATAGATCTTTTCTGTATTCTTCAGCATCAGGTGATGATACTGCGCATTCTTTACTTTGATATCTTTTTCAAGGGCATTGAGTTGCTGGTCTTGCGCAAATAACTCATTGACTTTTATTTTCAATTCGCTCATGATAATAGGATTAGGATTTATTACTAATTTATAACGGTTAAAAACCGGTTTTTGTATGGCAACTTTCGGACCAATAGAAGGCTTTCTCCATCAAAAAATAATATGGGCTAATTTTCAAGGCATTATGTCTGCCTGAAATAATTCAATTAAGAAGCTTAAAAAAATGATGTTCCAATCAGGGCGGTGTAAATAGTGGAAGACTTCGCTATATACCCAAAAGTAAAAAGCTGTTTAGTGAGTAAACAGCTTTTCATTATCTATAATGAGTGGGTCAATTAAAACTTGATGGTTGCCGGTAAGTATTTTGCCACCAACTCTTCATTATAAGACTTTAGTACCTTCCAGTCGGGGGGCGTTGGACTTTTTGAATACAGGTCATATGGATTAAACAGTTTTACCCATTTCAGCATTTCGCGGTCGTGATCATCCAATAGATAGCTATACTCCCCTTCGCGGTGCCAGGCATAAAATGAGTGATAACGCAACATATATAATCCTTCTTCGGGCAGGTAATCTTTCATCATCTGGTAAACATATTCATCGTGCCCCCAGGACATATCCACATTACGTAACCCACAGCCTTCTTTA
>JANMBO010000077.1:0-79706 GCA_031360425.1 Chitinophagaceae bacterium
CCGCTCATAAATTGATTGTTTGGTTGATAGCAGAAGCTGTAAATTTAAACTTCCAAAATCAAACAACATGAGAAAAGTATTGATCTTCTTTCCCTTTCTTTTTGTCGTATTCGCTGCTGCCGGTCAAAACTCCCAGGATTCCGCCTGGATCCGCGACAACTACATTAAAAAAGAAGTTTATATCCCGATGCGGGATGGTGTTAAACTCTTTACCGCGGTATACATGCCCAAAGATGTTACGGAGAAACATCCCATTCTTATGAATCGCACCCCGTATTCCTGTGCTCCATATGGCGAAAACAATTGGCGCTTTTTCTGGAATAACCATTGGAAATATTATATGCGCGAAGGATATATTATCGTGTTGCAGGATGTACGTGGCCGCTGGATGAGTGAAGGGGATTTCGTGGATATCCGGCCTTTCAACCCCAACAAAACCGGAACACAAACCGATGAAGCCAGTGATACCTATGATGCTATTGACTGGCTGATAAAAAACATCCCTAATAATAATGAGCGGGTAGGCGTATTCGGCATTTCTTATCCGGGGTTTTATTCTACCATGGCCGCATTGAGTAATCATCCTGCATTGAAAGCCGTGAGCCCGCAGGCCCCGGTTACCGATTGGTTCCAGGGAGATGACTTTCACCACAACGGAGCTTTCTTTCAAATGGATGGATTTGCGTTCTATACAGGGTTTGGCAAACCCCGACCCAAACCCACTACTATTGGACCACGTGGATTTGATTTTCCTACTAACGACAGTTATAATTTCTATTTAGAACAAGGCACCTTAAAGAACCTGGCTAAAATAATGGGAGATAGTATTCAATTCTGGAAAGATTTATATGCACATCCAAATTTGGATGAATGGTGGAAAGCACGAAACCCCAGAAACTTCGCGGATAAAGTGGGAGCATCTACCGCCACCATGGTAGTAGGAGGATTGTTTGATGCAGAAGATTGTTTTGGAGCCTGGCGCATGTATGAGGCCTTTGAAAAGAAAGGAAAGAACGATAATAAACTGGTAATGGGTCCCTGGTATCATGGACAATGGTCATCGGGAGATGGATCTTTCTTAGGCAATATTCGTTTTGGTTCCAATACGGCCGAATGGTATCAAAATCATATTGAAATCCCTTATTTCAATTTTCATTTAAAAGGGAAAGGAGATATTTCTAAACAGGCTGAAGCAACTATCTTTTTCAGCGGCGCCAATGAATGGAAAGAATTTGGTCAATGGCCCCCGGCCGATAAACAGGATAAACCAATATATCTCCGCGATGGAGGAATATTATCATGGGATAAACCTTCCGCAAAAAATAGTTTTAGCGAATACATAAGCGATCCTTCCAAACCGGTTCCCTATACAGAAGATGTTCACCTCGATCGGACGGTAGCTTATATGACCGATGACCAGCGATTTGCTGCGAGACGCACCGATGTATTGACTTTTCAAACAGAAGTATTACCGGAAGATATAACACTCGCCGGAACTGTTGTAGCGGATCTTCTAACCAGTATCTCATCCACCGATGCCGACTTCGTGGTAAAGCTTATTGATATATTCCCAGACAATTTTAACTATCCGGGTAATATGCAGGTCGCCGGTCGCCAGGGAATGGGAAACTATCCTATGAATGCATACCAGATGCTGGTGCGGGGAGAGATCATGCGCGGTAAGTTTCGAAACAGTTTCGAAAATCCTGTTCCTTTCAAACCTAATAAAATAGAAAAAGTAAAATTTCAATTGCCCGATGTAGCGCATACTTTTAAAAAAGGCCATCGGCTGATGATACAAATTCAAAGTAGCTGGTTCCCGCTGGCCGACCGAAATCCGCAAATATTTGTGAATATCTATGAAGCTTCCATAAGCGACTATAAAAAAGCAACCATTCGAATTTTTCACGATGCGGATAACAGCAGTAATATTGTGTTACCTGTTTTAAAATAATGCTGAATGAAAAAAATATTGCTGTTTACTTTTTTGGGTATTGGTTTCCTGCTTCCCGTCAGGGGCATTGCCCAAGACACCGCTTATCGTTTTTCATTAAAGGAAAATTATACTAAGAAAGAAGTGTTCATTACGATGCGGGATGGGGTTAGATTATTTACAGCTATCTATGCACCAAAAGATAGTTCAGCAATGTACCCCATTCTCATGGAAAGAACACCCTACTCCTGCTCTCCTTACGGAGCCGAAAAATTTCCTTTACAACTTGGGCCCAACGCATTGTTGCAAAAAGACGGGTATATTTTTATTTACCAGGACGTGCGGGGGAGATACAAAAGCGAAGGCAACTTCCAGGAAGTGACACCTGCCGTGCCGGTTAAGCAAACAAAACAGCAAGTTGACGAAAGCAGTGATACGTTTGATACCATTGAATGGTTATTGAAAAATACCCAAAATAACGGTAGTGTAGGTTTATATGGAATTTCTTATCCGGGTTTTTATGCCTCTGCCTCTTTACCAGGGGCCCATCCGGCTATAAAAGCGGTATCGCCACAGGCACCGGTAACTGATGAGTTTATCGGAGACGATTGCAATCATAACGGCGCTTTCTTTTTGCTGGATAATTTTGGTTTCTATAATTATTTCGATGGAAAGCGAAGCGATAATGGAGAAAACTATTCGGAAGTTTTTAAATACCGAACCAATGATGCGTATTCGTTCTTCCTAAAAATGGGAACACTGAAAAATTCAAACGGCCCTGCTTATTTTAATGCCAAAGGAAAAATTTACAGCGAGGTGCTTCAAAATGACCGCTATAATAGTTACTGGAAATCAAGGAACATAAGAACACACTTAAAAAATATAAAACCCGCTGTTCTGGTAGTGGGTGGATGGTTTGATGCGGAAGACATGTTTGGCGCTTTGCAAACCTATCAGTCCATAGAACAACAAACCCCCGGCAATAATAACCGGTTAGTTATGGGGCCGTGGACGCATGGCGGATGGGCTTTAAGTACCTGGACCAAATATGCCAGCTACGATTTTAGCAGCAACCTCAATGATTATTATCATCAGCAAATTGAAACTCCTTTTTTTAATTATCACTTAAAGAACAAAGGAAGTTTTGAATTACCGGAAGCCACCATATTTGAAACCGGCAGTAACGAATGGAAGAAATACAATACCTGGCCTCCTGCTAGCAGTACGCCTACAAGCTTTTATTTTCAACCGGGTGGAAAATTGGCAACGACAGCAGGCAGTAATAAAAGTTTTGATGAGTATGTGAGTGATCCGGCAAAACCAGTTCCTTACACTAGCGTGTTGTCGGGTAGAAGAAATAATGAATATTTGGCCGAGGACCAGCGTTTCGCCGCGCAACGACCGGATGTATTGGTTTTTGAAACGGATACATTAAAGGAAGATGTAATTATTACGGGAAAAATAATCGCCAATCTTTTTGTATCTACCACCGGTACCGATGCAGATTTTATTGTAAAGCTCATAGATGTGTTACCGGAAGCAGAGAAAAATCCTACCCCCAACCCCCGAAATTTTCAAATGTCAGGCTTTCAAAGATTGGTGAGAGCGGAAGTATTTCGAGGAAAATTCAGGAAAAGTTATGAAGCACCGGTAGCATTTGTTCCCAATAAAATCGAAACCATATCCATTGCTTTGAATGAAGTAGCACACCTGTTTAAAAAAGGACATCGCATTATGGTGCAGGTGCAGAGCAGTTGGTTCCCGCTGGTAGACCGCAATCCACAAAAATTTATGCGTATACCAGATGCTGCGGAAAAAGATTTCCAAAAAGCAAGCATACGTGTTTATCACAACAGCCATATTGTTTTGCCGATAATGAAATAATCAGTCAAACGGTTGCATATATTATATTGATGGAGTTCAATTATATTTGAACTCCTTATTGTTATGAATAAAACATATTTCATGAGAAAGTATTTATTGATCGCTTTATTTGTTGTTCCTATAATGACCAACGCTCAACACGATAAATATATTAAACCAACAGATCTGTCCGTACAAAAAAAAATAGAGCAATGGCAGGACCTGAAATTTGGATTGTTTATGCATTGGGGAACGTATAGTCAATGGGGAATTGTGGAAAGCTGGAGCCTCTGTCCGGAAGACGAAGGATGGACACAACGGCGCGGGCCCTATGCCGCCAATTATTTTGATTATAAAAAAGCCTATGAGAATTTACAAACTACTTTTAATCCCACACAATTTAACCCGGAGAAATGGGCAGCTGCCGCCAAAGAAGCCGGCATGAAATACGTGGTGTTTACTACGAAACACCACGATGGCTTTTGTATGTTCGACACGAAACAAACAGACTATAAAATAACCAGTTCCAGATCTCCTTTCGCCAACAATCCACGCAGCAATGTGGCCAAAGAAATTTTTACAGCATTTCGATCGGAAGGCTTTCTGACGGGAGCATATTTCTCCAAGCCCGACTGGCACAATGAAAATTACTGGTGGCCATATTTTCCTCCCAAGGATAGAAATGTAAATTATGATCCAAAAAAATATCCCGAACGCTGGAAGGCTTTTAAAGATTTTACGTACAACCAGGTAAAAGAACTGATGAGCGGGTATGGAAAGATGGATATCCTTTGGCTGGATGGTGGCTGGGTGCGTCCTTTATCATCTGTGGATACTTCCGTTGTTTGGCAAAAAGGAATTAAAGACGACCAGGACATAGATATGAAGCGGATCGCTGCGATGGCACGCAGCTATAACCCGGGTATGCTGGTAGTGGACAGGTCTGTTACCGGTGAATTTGAAAATTACACTACGCCCGAACAGGAAGTACCCGAGACCCCACTCTCTTATCCATGGGAAACCTGTATGACAATGGGAAACTCCTGGAGTTATGTACCGAATGATACATATAAATCGGCTCATCATTTAATTCAGCTTTTGGTAAAGATTGTGTCGAGAGGAGGGAATTTTTTATTGAATATTGGCCCCGGGCCCAATGGCGATTTTGATCCGGTTGCCTACGAACGCTTGAAAGCGATTGGCGGGTGGATGAAAATAAACGGAGAAGCAATTTATCATTCCCAACCTTTCGCCCCCTATTCATCCGGTAATATATTTTTCACTCAAAGCAAAAGCGACCAATCGGTATTTGCTTTTTACCTGGCATATGAAAATGAAAACACCTTACCGGCTACCGTAGTAATAAAAAACTTTTCACTTTCTAAAGGGGCAAAAATTTCTATCTTCGGCGCTCCATCAAATTTGAAGTGGCAGGCTGATGGAAACAACCTATTAATCAGCATTCCTAAAAAATTACAACAACAACCACCCGGGCAATACGCCTGGTGTTTTAAGATCAAGCAATAAACAATTTCTAATTATGCCAAACCCAACTATCGACATTGACCTCACCGATTCGTTTGAACGTATTCCAGTGAAAATTTATCCTGGCATTGAAGAGGGTTCTGCATTCATTGCGCTGGAAATTGCCGCGCTTATAAAAGAAAAACAGGCTAAGAAAGAAAAATGTGTATTGGGACTTGCCACGGGTTCCTCCCCCAAGATGGTATATGCCGAATTGGTTCGCCTGCATAAAGAGGAAGGGTTGAGTTTTAAAAATGTAATAACCTTTAACCTGGATGAGTATTACCCGATCGACAACGATGCGCTCCAGAGCTATAACCGTTTTATGAAAGTGCAGTTGTTCGATCATGTAGATATAGATCCTAAAAATACCCATATCCCCAACGGAGAAATCAGTAAGGAGAATGTAAAGACTTATTGCCAGGAATACGAAAAAACGATCGATGCCTTGGGGGGTATTGATCTGCAAATACTCGGCATCGGCAATAATGGGCATATTGGTTTTAATGAACCGGGTTCAAGTATAAATTCAAGGACCAGGTTGGTTACACTGGATAATTCAACCCGTATTGCCAATTCGTATGAGTTTGCTAATATTTCCCAGGTACCGCGACTGGCGATTACCATGGGCATTCAAAATATAATGCGGGCCAAACGCATAATATTGATGGGATGGGGACAAAGTAAAGCACCGGTAATTCAAAAAGCGGTGGAGAGTCATGTAACCGAACAGATACCTGCATCGCTCCTGCAACAACATAACGATACATCATTTGTACTGGATGAAATGGCTTCCTCCGAACTAACGCGATTCAAATCGCCCTGGCTTACGGGTGAATGTGAATGGACGCCGAACATGATTCGCAAAGCCGTTGTACATATGGCGTTGAAAGTAGGCAAACCCATTTTGAGTTTAACCAATAACGATTACCGGGATAATGGATTGGGAGATTTGCTGGTAGAGAAAGGGGAGTCCTACGAAATCAACCTGCAGGTTTTTTATTTAATGCGCGACAGTATCACTGGTTGGCCCGGCGGTAAACCCAATGCCAACCTTCCCAATCATCCAGAACGCAGCACTCCTTATCCGAAACGTTGTGTAATTTTTTCACCACATCCTGATGACGATATAATTTCAATGGGTGGAACTTTTCAGCGCCTGCACGACCAGGGGCACGATGTGCATGTGGCATACCAGGCCAGTGGTAATATTGCCGTAACGGATGAATTTGTTACCCGGTTCATGGATTTTGCGGTGGGTTTTGAAGAGATGTTCAATATTGACAATAAAAAATCAAAGGAGATATTGGATGAAGCAAGAAGATACCTGAAGCAAAAAAAATCGAACCAGGTAGATACCAAAGAAATTCGCGAGGTGAAAGGTTTAATTCGCCGTTGCGAAGCAAGTGCTACCTGCCGATATGTAGGTATCCCTGATAATAATATACATTTTCAGAATCTACCATTTTACGAAACGGGGACTATTGAAAAGAACCCGATGAGTGAGGCCGATGTGGTGATTACCGTGAATCTTTTGCGCCAGATAAAACCTCAGCAGGTGTATTGCGCAGGTGATTTTGCGGATCCTCATGGTACCCATATTGTTTGTTTTAAGGTAGTACTTGAGGCATTGCGTCGCTGTAAAGCCGCGGGCGATGAGTGGATTTCTGATTGCTGGTTGTGGTTGTACAAAGGAGCCTGGCAGGAATGGGATATCAGTGAAATTGAGATGGCTATACCCATGAGTCCTGAGCAGGTAATGAAAAAACGATTCGGCATCTTCATTCATCAATCGCAGAAAGATATGGTTCCGTTCATGGGCAGCGATGCACGAGAATTCTGGCAGCGGGCGGAAGAACGTAATTCCAATACTGCCAATTTATATGGAAAGCTTGGATTAACACAGTATGCGGCCATGGAAGCCTTTGTGAGATGGCCATATTAGGTTACTACTGATTTTTGATTTCGGATATTAGTTTTCAAGGCCTATATTTGCAGCCCGTTTTGGGGAATGGCTCCGTAGCTCAATTGAATAGAGCACTTGACTACGGATCAAGAGGTTATAGGTTTGAATCCTATCGGAGTCACTAAGAGCATCAAACATCGTTTGGTGCTTTTTCATTTTTTATAATTCCCCCATCTGGCAAGCGTCTCGCTTGTGCCATCTATTCCTAGACTAGGTAACTCATTTCTATCAAACCCTTTTTACCATGAAAATCTCTTGCACTACTATACAAATAATCTTCCTCATGTTCTACGAATCCTGCTTCTACTGGATTATTATGGATGTATTGAAGTTTCTGATAAAACATTTCAATACTAAATAGTTCTATTGGTTGGTTGTGCTGCTGCCATAGCTGCCAATCTTTATTGTTGCTATTCTTCAATCCTGCCCGCTGCATCATCCATAGCATCCACTCTTTTCTGCTTTCGCCAGGATGCTCCTCAATTGCTTTTCGCAGTCCCCTGGACGTAAAACTCTTCATTTCTCCCACAATTTTCTCTAATGGTCTACCTTCTGTTCCAATAATCATGTGTACATGACTGCTCATAATGCAACAGCCGTATATTTCAAGGTCTTTTTCTTTCTGACAATATTTCCAACTCTCGATTACAATTTCTTTGTATTCTTTTCGAATAAATAAATCAATCCAATAGGCAACCGCAAAACTGATAAAATACAATTTGTCGTTATCGCCAATCTTATATTTCCTGCTCATGCAGCAAATTAAAGATTATTTGAGTCAGGGAGACGCTTGCGCCAGGCTTACTATTTATATGCTTGCGCTATAAGGGGAAAAACATTATTCAAGCAAACACCTTGCGCCAGGTCTCTGCTATTCTAAATTTCTATCACTTGTTTACCCATACTTATTCCAGTTAGGGGAATACCCGCAAAATAAAAGCAGGCTATCCCGCTACATATTTGTCCCTCCTTCCGATCCACATTATTAACCGCATTCTTGCGAAAGCCGGGGCCATTGGAATCTTTCTAAAGAATTATTAAATAGTATTCATTCATATTTTTTAATAATTACAGCTTCCGGTGGTATGAAAGCCCAACTGTCCATTCACTGCGTATTCTTAACCTTGTTATTGTTAATTTTATCAAGAGGAAGACTGGCTTGCAGCGATATATTCCTGATTCCTGTCAACAGAACCGGGTATAGGTTGTGTCCTTATACCCTAAATTTCAACCGCAATGGCATATCGTTCGCCCATTTTTTTTTCCCTTGTATGCTTCTTCCATTCGGAGCTGATGGCCCAGCCGGGTATCAGCGATAGTATCCTGGTAAACCGTATGCATGAGGCGCTTACCAATAGATATTATCAATCCATTAAAGAAAACGCTCCTTTTCTGTCGGGAGTCGAATACACGGGGCACGGTCAGGGACTGATTGGGCACGCTTTCTTCGATACAGAAAATTCTTATACGGGATGGCTCGAATATGATGGAGTGATTTATAAAAACATAATTATGCAATACGACCTGGTAGAAGATGCTATTATTGTTAAGGATTTTACTCAGAATTACTTCATAAAGCTCAACAGCCAGAAAATCAGTTCCTTCTCCTTAGGCAAGAATGTCTTTGCCCAACCTGCTTTCCAACAAAAAGATGAGAAGGTGCCCTGGGAAGGTTTTTTCCAGCAACTATACAACGGATCCACTACTGCATTGGTCAAGCGAAGAAAGCAAGTAGTGTATAGTGCTACCATAGAAAAATTAATTGGCCGTTATTTTCAATACAATTCTTACTACATAAAAAGAGGAGCCGACTATTACCCGATAACACGCACCAAAGATATTCTCAAAGTTTATTCCGATAAAAAAAATGAGATCAGGAAATTTATCATGGACAAGAAATTGAGCTTTCGGAGTCAACCGGAAGAAATGATTGCCCAAATTGCAGCTTATTACGAGCAAACAAAAAAATGACCATGCTGATTGAAAAGAAGAATGCTTTATTGCTTACCCTATACCTGCTTGGTACATTAGTAGTCATCGGCCAATCTCAAAAACCTGTTACCGGTCATTTTCAGAAAATTTACTTTAAAGAATTTGTAGCCATCATTGAAGCGTCCGCTGATTATCATTTCTATTATGATACTATTCCCCTAGATAGCCTGCTGGTTTCTGTGGATGCCAATAATACTCCGCTGTCGGATATCCTGGTTCAAATATTTGGGCAATCCAATTATCGCCATGTTATAGATTCAATAAACGGTGTATTTATCATTCCTAAACATTTCCCAGTTCTGACTTCCCTTCCGGGAAATTTTTTCAACCTGGCGAAAAAAATAAGCAGTGAAGCAGATACAGTGACAGATGCCGGTTCCGACCCGGAAACTAGACAAAAGATTAATACTTCAGCAGAAAATAAACTTTATGAAATAGGCTTTCGTACCAACCAACCATTAACCGGTAGCGCAATATTGGTTGGATATATAAAAGACAGTAAGAGCGGGGAAGGGATAGTGGGGGCTTCCGTATACCTTGATAGTTCATCTATTGGCTCAATAACCGACCAGTTCGGATATTATTCCCTTACGCTTCCCCGCGGGCGGCATATTCTGCGAATCAGCAGTACCGGCATGAAACCAACCAAAAGGCAATTGATCATCTATTCAAATGGTAAACTGAACATTGAATTGAAAGACGATGTCCCCACTCTCAAAAGCGTTATAGTGGTTGCAGAAAAGAATTCCAATGTTCGGCGCATGCAAATGGGGATAGAACGGATCACCATAAAAACTATCAAGCAAGTTCCGGTTTTATTAGGAGAACCTGATATACTGAGGGTGTTGTTAACGCTTCCTGGCGTTACGTCGGTGGGCGAGGCAAGTACCGGTTTCAACGTGAGGGGCGGTTCCGCTGATCAAAATCTGATATTATTTAATGATGCAACTATTTATAATCCTTCTCACTTGTTTGGCTTCTTTTCTGCCTTTAATCCGGATGTTATAAAGAATGCGGAATTATACAAGAGTTCCCTCCCCGAGAAATTCGGAGGGCGCCTTTCATCTATATTGGATATAACCACCCGCGATGGAAATAATAAAAAGTGGACAGGTAATGCGGGAATTGGTGTACTCACCAGCAAACTAATGATAGAAGGCCCGCTGGTAAAAAATAAAACGTCCCTGCTCGTTGGGGGCCGCTCGACGTATTCTAATTGGTTACTCACCAGGTTGCCTGGCTCCGATTATAGTAACAGCCGGGCCTCCTTTTACGATGCGAACCTCCAACTTACCCATATGATCAATGCAAAGAATAGTCTTTACTTTACCTTCTATAGCAGTAGCGACAAGTTCCGCCTCAATAACGATACTACCTTTAAATATAATAACCGGAACTTAGTCCTGAAATGGAAACATATCTTTAATAATAAATTGTACTCGACTATTTCGGGAGGAACAGATCATTACGCGTATAGTGTAACCGGCGATAAGGAAACCATTCAGTCGTTCCAGTTAAAATTTGATATCAACCAATACAACTTAAAAGGAGATTTTAATTATACCCCGGATAATAAACACCAGTTAAACTTTGGTCTATCAAATATCTATTACATGCTGCAACCGGGTTCTTTGAAGCCTAACGGAATACAATCCCTGATTATACCGAAGACGGTTGCAACCGAACAGGCCGCAGAAATGGCGATATACCTGGGAGATCGGATAACAATTTCCGATCGATTGTCAATTAATGCGGGCATACGCTATGCACTATATAATTACCTCGGTCCGCAGCAAACCTATAATTATATCAATGGATTGCCCCGGGATCAAAGTACTATTGAAGATTCTTCCAAATATGCAGCCGGAAAAATAATAAAAACTTACCATAGCCCGGAAATACGTCTTTCACTCCGTTATAGTTTATCAGACCAGGCTTCAGTAAAATTCAGCTATAATAACTTAAGCCAGTTTATTCATTTATTATCCAATACCACCGCCATCTCTCCTACTGATATCTGGAAATTAAGTGATTCCCATATAAAACCTCAAAGAGGTGAACAGGTTTCTATTGGCTTTTACCGTGATTTTCCATCGAAAAGCATTGAAACCTCCGTAGAGTTATATTATAAGAGAATCAAAAATTATTTGGATTATAAAAGTGGGGCCAGTATCGTTCTCAATCAAAATATAGAAAGAGATGTTATCAGCACTAAAGGAAGGGGCTATGGAGCAGAATTCTTAATTCGCAAATCGGCTGGCAAACTGAACGGATGGATGAGTTATACTTATGCCCGCATTGAACTGCAAATGGACGACCCAATTGCCGGGCAGCTGATCAATAAAGGAAATTATTACCCGGCCAATTTCGATAAGCCCCATAGTGTAAACATTATTGCCAACTATAAATTCACTCACCGGTATAGTGTTTCATTAAATGCACAATACAATACCGGAAGACCAATCACTTTGCCTATTGCAATATTTAACCTGGCAGGATCGCAACGGGTTTATTACTCAAACCGAAACCAATACCGGATTCCTGATTACTTCCGAATGGATTTTTCCGCAAATATTGAAGGAAATCACAAAATAAAGCAACGTACGCATGGGGCATGGTCCCTGGGAGTTTACAACTTAACAGCCCGCAAAAATCCTTATTCCATTTATTTCGTGGAGGAAAACGGAATAGTCAAAGGATATAAATTATCCGTTATTGGAACCGCAATCCCCTATATTACTTATAATATAAGATTCTGAAATATATGATTAAGAAAATCTTCAACCTGACCTTCATCATCATGCTATTGGTAATCTCCTCCTGCCGGGAAGCCTATTTGCCACCGGCAATAAAAAGTGCCAATAATTTCCTGGTTGTTGAAGGCATAATTAACGCCGGGATGGATTCAACGATTTTTAAATTAACGCGCACCAAAAACCTGGGTGATACCACATTGGAAATCCCCGAACTATTTGCCAGGGTCCAGATAGAGGCACAAAGTGGTGCTTTTTATGTTTTGACTGGAACAGGCAATGGCATCTATTCATCAGGGCCTATGCCACTTAACTCCGCTGAAATGTACCGGCTGACAATATCTACTGTTTCCGGCGGATTTTATCAATCGGATTTAGTACAAGTTAAACAAACCCCTGCTATAGACAGCCTGAATTGGAAACTAAATAAGGATGTAACTATTTATGTAAGCTCTCATGATGCAACCAACAATTCCCGTTATTACCGCTGGGATTTTATGGAAACCTGGGAGTACGAGACTTTCTACGACAGCAACCTGGGTTATGATTATGGAAACGACCGTATTTACTTCCGGGATAGCAGCCAGTTATTAACCCGTTGCTGGAGTTCGGCGCGATCTGCCGGTATTTTCATTGGCACCAGCGATAATCTGACTAATGATATTATTTCCCAAATCCCTCTTACGACAATACCCGATGGTTCAGATAAAATAAGAACCCGGTACAGTATACTGGTAAAACAATATGCACTCACCCGTCCTGCTTTTGAATACTGGCAATTACTAAGAAAGAATAGCAAAGAACTGGGTTCGATATTCGGAAACCAACCAGCGGAATTTACCGGTAATATTCGTTGCCTCAGTAATCCGGAGGAACCAGTTATTGGTTTTGTAAGTGCGTCCACCGTTACCGAGAAAAGGATTTTTATCAAGAATAGCGAGCTAAACACGTGGAATTCGCCAAACCTTACATCCACCTGTTCCCCCATTATAATACCACAAGACAGCACCTTTTACTATTTGGTGAATAATCCTGATTATGCACCTGCCTATTTTCTAAGTGGTACTCCTAACCCGCTCGCCATAGCTAAGAGAAAGTGTGTGGATTGTACATTAAGCGGTGGCAATACCTCTAAACCCTATTACTGGTAAGAAGAATGTAATAAGTAAAGCAAGAGCGGATGATTGACCTAATTCATAAAATAACGAATAATAAGCAGGGAATAGTTTCCCTATTGGCGATGGCTTTCTTGTTAATCGCTGATGGAATAATTGCACAATCCGGTAATAAACTATCCAATGCACAAGAATTTGAGCTTTTAGTTCCCCGATCCCCCGAAGAAAAATTATTCATTCACACGGCTAAGACATTTTACCTGCCTGGTGAAATTATATGGTTCAAAATCTATGTTACGGATCCAGTGCAAAATCGACCCTCCTTAATCAGCAAGGTTGCCTATGCAGAATTATTAGATGTTTCGAACAAAGCTCTGTTACAAGCCAAAATTGGTTTAGACAGCGGGTCCGGCAATGGTTCCCTGGTGGTACCCGCTTACCTGCCTACCGGCCAATATACACTAAGAGCCTATACGAACCTGATTAAAAACTATGATCCTTCAACTTATTTTCATCAATCTATTACTATTATTAACCCGGCAAAAACAAATGAGCCTCTTCAAGGGGCCGCTTCGGATGCCAATTATGTTGCGTTCTTTCCCGAAGGAGGTCAACTGGTAACCGGGTTATTAAACAATGTAGCGTTTAAGTTTACCAATCAATTCGGTAAGGGTATCCAAGGAAGCGGTATCCTTATCAATCAACAAAACGACACTATCGTTCGCTTCGTTCCTCTCAAGTTCGGTATGGGACGTTTTGCATTTACTCCAATAGCCGGGAATAGTTATAAAGCACTCATCACTTTCCCGGGAAACAAAACAATACCTTATCCTATTCCTGACATAATCCCCAGGGGTTATTCTTTTCAATTGACAGAAAAAAATCCAACCCAACTTAGCCTCGATATACATACTAATAACGACCCCGCTTCCCATCAAGTATACCTGGTAGCCCATGCCCATAACATTATCCGCACTGCTATGGCTATTGAATTAATAGATGGTCGGGCCTCTATATTGATAAATAAGAAAGATCTCCCAGACGGAATTTCTTTATTCACCCTCTTCGATAAGAATAAAGACGCCGTGGCCGAACGATCCTATTTTAAAAGACCCTATAGTCAGTTACTGGTTTCAGTTAATATGGGCCGTCAGGAATACGGCCACAGAACGAAAATTGCCCCTTTCATAACATCAACGGATGGAAATGGTAGCCCGGTTGCCGCCGATCTATCAATAGCAGTATTTCTGTTGGATTCTCTGCAAAACCAATCAGCTGCAGATATCCGCAGTTATTTATGGATGGGATCAGAAATAAAAGGATTCATTGAATCCCCCGATTATTATTTCACCGGCACCGGATCAGAAAATACAACAGCTATCGACAACCTGATGCTTACACAAGGATGGCGACGATTGTTGCCCAGCTCTTCGGTTAAGAAGCCAATTTTGGATATCCCGGAGTATGCGGGACATATCATTAACGGCCGGATTGTTAACAAGTATACCGGGAAACCGGCCAAAGGAATAATTTCCTTTCTATCAGTACCAGGCGATCGTTTTCATTTCAGCAATTGCCGCAGTGATGATAACGGCCGGATTCATTTTGATTGCAAAAAAATTATCGGAACCGAGAATATTATTGTTCAAACTAATAAGGAAACCGACAGCATATACCGTATTGAAATAGACAACCCGTTTTCGACAAAATATCAGCCCTTGGAAGTAGCTCCTCTAAACATTTCTGAAAAATGGCAGAATCAATTGTTGTCAAGAATTACCCATACCCAGCTTCAAAATGCATTCACTAACACAAAGCTCCAGCAATTTTATTTGCCAAACTTCTCGGATACCACTCCTTTCTTCGGGAAGCCTGATAATGTCTATTTGCTGGATGACTATACCCGGTTTTATACGATGGAAGAAGTTTTGCGGGAATATGTTTCAGAAATACAGGTTCGAAAATCACAAGGGAATTACCGGTTAAAGATGCTAAACCTTCCCTATAGTGCCTTTTTCGAAGACAATCCCCTCTTGTTACTGGATGGAGTGCCGGTTTTTGATGTCAATAAAATGATCGCGTTTGATCCGCTCAAAATAAAAAAACTGGATATCGTTTCACGCAGGTATTTCCAGGGAGCGGTTTCCTATGAAGGTATTGCGAACTTCCGTACTTACCAGGGTGATCTGGCTGGATTTCAAATGGATCCCAATGCAGTTATTATTGAATACGAGGGCCTGCAATTGCAGCGCCAATTTTATTCGCCACAATATGAAACGGCGAATCAAGTAAAAAACCGAATTCCCGACTTCCGCAATCTGTTATACTGGTCTCCGGATCTAAAAACCAATAAGGATGGAAAACAACAAATTGTTTTTTACAGCGGTGATATCCCCGGAAATTATGCATTGGTAGTCCAAGGCATCTCCGCATCAGGAGAAGCGGGTTTTACGGTGAATCAGGTGAAGGTAAATAAATGATTAATGATCATTGAGAAAGGTACATGGTTCCAAGGCTTGATAAATTCATTGATACATCCCTGGTTATATTACCGGGTAGTCCTGCATTGTTACCTACAATGAATCAATTCTTTTGAGTGATTTTATGTTCAATTGCCTGGCAGGTTGAGGGCTGGCTTTCCCGTGAACGTCGATGGACAGCCGATCAAGAATCTCTTTCATTTTGGATGGGTTTGGGTATTCAAAAGCAAAAGATTCAATGGTGCAGCCTCCCGACGTATCGAGAGAAGGAAGAAGGCAGCTTTTGTCCCATTCGATAAATAAAGGTACTACTTCGGTAAAACCTGTTTCTAATAATAATGCCTCTCACACGTAGAGTTTTGTATGGCGGTAGGCTTCAAAAACCAGAGACCTGGCATATACGTTTTTTTGTAAGTATCATTCTTAGTGTAAGCAGTATAAGTTGTGGCAAAAACATAATTTAGTAAAAGAGATTCAATTCAAAAAACAGATACAGACTTTTGTAGATTTTTGTTCGGCACAAGTTATTCTTCCTTGCCTACCATTTTCTAAAATGCATTTGCCAATCGGAAAAAACAATTGCGCTAGGTAGTCAGTGCTTCGCAGCCTACATACTGCTCCTGCACAAAACCCGGCATAGGAAAGACCTAAAGGAATACTCCTAAAATATTAATTGGCTGAGGCCCCAAAAGGGAAAAACCTTCCATTTTTGGGATGGATTAAATCCATTGCCATGTGTTAAATCTTGCCTTTCAATACCTAATTGCCTTGGTATAGTAATGGCTATGTTAGGGAAAGGGCCAAATCATGAATTCTATGCAAAAAACTAAATGGGTTAAGGGTGTACAAAAAATTGTACTAATGGCTGTTCTCATCTGTATCAGCCAGCATTCTATCTCGCAAAATTGCGTACCAGCAGGAAATGAGGTTACCTATGGAACCAACAATTCCTGGATCGGGTATTTGTATGAAGGTAAAGACTTCAATACCTATAAGGGATATATCAACCGGGGTGGGTTGAGTGGAATTTTTGAAGAGAATTTCGGAACCATTGATAAAAGTAATGCGCCCACCAATTGCCCGGTTAACAGCAAACAATTCAGTGTGCGTTTTCGCATGAGAAGATCATTTACTTCCGGTAACTATAAAATAACGGTGGGTGGTGAAGGTGGATATCGCCTGAGCTTCGATGGAGGAAATACCTGGAACATCAATCAATGGAAAGATCAATCTTTAATTAGCACTTCCTATTCCGTATACCTGAAAGGTAGTTATGATATGGTACTTGAATATTTTGATGCGGGGGGCAGTAAAAGTATCAGCTTTGATATTTCCGCTTCTATTCTTCCGCTATCATTAAAGAATTGGTCCGCCATGGCTCTCTCAACGGGCAAGGTTCGTTTGTCGTGGGTAGCGGATGCAGTGGTTGACTTTGATCATTTCATCTTACAGAGAAGTACCAATGGCACTAATTTCACTACCATTCAGGCAATCGCCAACAAGAACAGCAGCAACAATATCTCCTATACATACGAATATTTCGATCAGGCAGCACCTAAGGGAGTTGTTTATTACCGGCTGGCAATGGTAGACAGGGACGAAACAGTTCGGTATTCCGACATTAAAACTGTCAATTTAGAATATGGCCAAAAGCTTATGGTGTTTCCCAGTATTGTGGAAAACGGCCAGTTTGCCATTCGTTCTGACAAATCAATAACGAACGCAAAAATTGAAATAGTAACACTCAACGGACAAACAGTACAAACTGAAAAATGGAGCCAGGGAGCTCTTTCACAAAAAATAACGATCCGCAACCACCTTGGCCCTAATTCCTACTTTGTAAAGTTAACCGATGATAAAGGAGCTGTGGAAATTCGTAAAATAATCATCCATTAATGCAATAGCCCTACACCCTACCCTTACCCCTTCTACCCAAACAAACGATCCCGGCAAACCGGGATTTTTTGTTTCGCGACCTACCATTCATTCCCAATAATGCCCCCTGTCAAATAATGTAATTGTTCTTATTTGTTTTGGAGTAAATTACAAAAACATGATTGGGAATTGCAGCGACAGCACTTCTGAAGGTGACCTAGCAGGTTATGTATTGGAGCCCAATGCGGTTATTATTGAATATGCAGGATTTCAATTACAGTGGCAATTCTACGCACCTGTTTATGAAACAGCGGAACAGGTGAAGAGCCGCATTCCCGATTTCCGAAACGTATTGTATTGGGAACCGGGTATTAAAACAAATAAAGACGGAAATAATATAGTAAGTTTTTTTAGTAGTGACGTACCCGGCAGATATGCCGTCGAAATCCAGGGAATAACTGGTTCTGGTCAGGCGGGGAGCCAGGTTAATTATTTTACCGCTAAGAAGTGATTCATTTATTCAAATGGATGGAGGCAAAACAACCATCGAAAGGTATTCCCTGGTATTTTATTTAAGTCTAAAAAAGAAAAGACGAAAGCGGCGGGTTAGTGGTGCCGAGTTGGGTAGCTGATCAACTGATTTAGTTTTTATTGACCTGCCATTCCCTTTTGTTACAATGAAACGATTCCTTTGGGAGATTTTATTTTGAGATGAAGGATCGATTTCGTTCCTGCTTTTACAGGAACTTTAATAGTAAGTTGATTAAAGACTGCTATCAGTTTTTCAGGCTCGGGATATTCAATTTCAAAGGAGGCAATGGTACAGCCCTTAGGAGAATCAACAGAGGGATGCCGGCTGCTTTTATCCCATTCAATAAAGAAAGGTACTACTCCATCGGAAACGGGTGTTTCTATAGATAAAGCGCGCCACTTCAATATCGATCCATCAGGGCGTTGCCGACTTCCCGGATTAATTCCGGAGTTTGGATATCCAGCTTTTTCAATCCGCTTCACTAAATCATCCATATCATCTGTACCAGCCGCCCAAAGAAATAATGAAGGGGTATGCAATTCTTTCAGAAATAAATAGGCGGGCACCAGACTGGTGGCCTCCGGATCAGGGGCTATAATTTCAAGATATGATTTACCTCCCAAAGAAATCAGCGCATTATGTGTTCCAACATTCGGATGCTTGCCGCCTTTCACCGCTTCTACCCCGGTTAGATCCTTAACAAAATTAATTCCTGTTTCCAAAGAAGAACAACCCAATAAGAAATGATCAGGCTGTAGTTTGCCGCTGAAAAACCCTTCAAAGGGTTTTAATGCATAAGCCATTCCCATAAAAGATGTATTATAAATAAATTGGCGGCGGGAAACATTTGTTGCAGATTGTTTCATACAGATTCTTATTATGCTTCGTACTTAAATTAGTATTGGACTAAAAGTTGGAGAGATTAAACTTTAACGTTCCCTACCGGGGAGTGGAATCCTGAACATCCTCTCGCAAAATTACACGTTATCGAATAATTTTAATCCTTCTAAACTATTTGCCGGAATGGTTCTTCCGATAATGGTATTTACCGGAACTCCCCAATCAAACTAATGCGCGTACCCGTAGCGGCTGCTTCGTAAACAGACATCATTATATGCATATCCCGCAACCCTTCCTCTCCAGATATATGTGCTGGAAATTTATTGGTAGCAATAAATGACTGGCAAATTGCCTCGAGCATTACCGCCTGGTGATGTACTATCGGTTGCTTCATGGCTCCCTGTTGTGTTCTGCCTTGCAATGGTCCATAACTATATGCCGGGCTTAGTTGTATCCAACCATTGGTAGCAGAAACATAGAGCTGTTCAATATTAGATTTATACGAGGTAAACCCATTGGCCATGGCCCCTCCCGGAAATTCCATTTGCCAGGAAACTGATTCTTCCACCTCGGCAAATAATTTTTTGTCTGTAACCGGTCCAAATTGAGCGGTAACCCAAAGCGGTTCCTCCCCTGTAACATACCGGGATGCCTGGACGCAGTAGATACCTACATCCATTAAAGGGCCCCCTCCAGCCATTGCCTTTTTTAATCGCCATTGAGTGGGATCACCAATATTAAATCCAAAATTTGTCTGAATGAACCGTACCTCACCAAAAATCTTTTGCTGACCTATCCGCATCACCTCTTTGGTGAATGGTTCAAAATGCAGGCGATAACCAATTCCTAACTGAACGCCGGCATCCCGGCAAGCCTTAATCATTTCCTCGCATTCTTTTACTGAGTTAGCCATCGGCTTTTCACACATCACATGCTTGCCGGCCTTAGCGGCCCGAATCACAAATTCGTGATGCATAGAATTTGGCAGAACAACATATACTATGTCGATATCCTTATTATCAGCAATCTGGTCAAAGTTCTGATAGTTGTAAATATTCTTTTTGGGTATATTATACTTTCTCATCCATTTGTCAGCCTTGGTCGGAGTGCCCGTTACAATTCCGGCCACATAGCAATTCGTAGTTTGTTCCAGGCCAACTGCCAGGTGATTCTCCGCATAATTGCCAAGCCCTACCAGCGCAATTCCTAATTTCTTTTTATAGTTAATAATTCCTGCGTTTGGGATAGGTAGAAAAGCAGGTATTGTTGCAGCGGCCACCGTTGTTCCAAGTCCAATTCCCAACTGTTGTAGGAACAAGCGGCGGGATTGATTCTTATGCATGGTTAACATCTGATAATTATTAAATCAATCAATAAAAAAAAATCGTCTCAGTCTTGACTCATGCCAGGTTGTACCAGTTTCCATCCTGTTTTCGCTTTCTCATCATCCACTATTTTCTTTACATCGGCCAGCAATTTTTTGGCGTCATATACAATTCCATCTTTAATGGTATATTTTACCCCGCCTACCCGTATGGCTTTATTATCGGCCGATAGTTTAATAGCCCCCACGCCATATAACAATTGAAGATTCTGCAAGGGATTTTCATCGATCACTACCAGGTCGGCCAGCTTACCCACTTCTACACTGCCCAAATCTTTATCAGCTCCCAACGCCTGCGCTCCATTCAAGGTGGCAGCGCGAATTACTTCTAATGGATGAAATCCGGCTTCGCGTAATAATTCAAACTCCCGGATTAAGCCAAAACCATACAATTGATAGATATAAGCATTATCACTTCCGGTAGTCACTCTTCCTCCCCGGTTTTTATATTCGTTCACAAAGGTCATCCACAACCGGAAATTTTCTTTCCAGGCAACTTCTTGTTCCGTGCCCCAACTGAACCAATAGGAACCATGTGATTGCCGGTTGGGTTCATAAAATTTCCATAAGGAAGGAAGCGTATAGATCTCGTGCCATTCCTGCCGGCGGGCCCGGTGCAGATCGCGGCTGGCTTCGTATGTATCGAATGTGGGGTCGAGGGTATAATCGAGACTCAATAGTTCATTCATTACTGCGTTCCATTTTTCACTGTATGGCGGAGCCGCTTGTTTCCAAAGTTTACCCGCTTCTCCGAAACGATCCTGCTCGTTGCCGTAATTATAATCGAGCGGATAATTCTGAACAGTCTTATCCGTAAACATAGCTTCAGGCAATCCATACCAATGCTCCATCGACGTCATACCCGCACGGGCTGATTGCAAAACATTCCATTGTGCTACGCTCAATTGGGCATGATGACAGGTAGATCGTAAACCTAATTTCTTATTCTCGCGTATGGCGGCATCCATTACCAGTGGAGTGGCACCAAAAAATTTAATCCCATCCGCGCCTTTCTTTTGATTTTCCCTCACCCATTCAATAGCTTGTTCGGCCGTAGAAATAGTTTGTTTGGCCCCCATGCCAAATGCCGTATAAGCATAGATTCGCGGAGCAGTAATTTTATTTTCTGCACTTTTCTGCTTTTGATCAAGTACCCAATCCAGCCCGTTACCACAGGCAGGATCCCGAATAGTGGTAATGCCATGCGCCATCCATAACTTAAAAACATATTCGGCTGGTGTCCCTTGTTCCGTACCCCCGATATGACCGTGCATATCCACAAAACCAGGCAAAATATACTTGCCTTCGCAATTAATTTCTTTACCCCCTTCTTTTATTTTAATCCGGTTCTTTTCATTAATCGGAATTCCCGGATACCCCACGTTGACAATTTGCACGATCCGGTTTTTTTCAATAATAATATCTACAGGCCCAGTGGGTGGCGCACCGGTTCCATTAATAAGAGTAGCGCCCCGTAAAATAAGTTGTGTCCAGGGGCCTTCTCCCTCTTTACGATCGGGTGCCTTTTGAATTTGGGACTGGGTGTTAACAGCAATACAAAGTATTACTTGCAAAAGATATATTTTTCTCATTGCAGAAAGTTGTTTGGAAAATTACGGATATTTAGTGGTAAACAAATAATTCGGGAAGACCGAAAGTTGGGAAGGAGTTTTTTAATTGGGCCTTTCGTCCGGACTTCCTGACTACCGGGCTAACTGACTTCCCATTATTAAATTATTATATGAAAATTCACTTTTGGTCAATAGGGAAAAATAACGAGCCCTATATTAAAATGGGAGTGGAAGATTTTACCAACCGCATCTCTAAATACTTCCCGGTGGAATGGGATATCATTCCAGTTCCAAAGAACGCCGGCATGCTGAGCGAAATGGATCTTAAGAAAAAAGAGGGAGAAACAATTTTAGAATGGCTGGAAAAAGATGATTATCTCATTGCGTTGGATGAAGGCGGAAAACAAATGGGATCAGAACAACTTGCCCAGTTCATCCAGCAGCGTGCCAATGAAAGCAAACGAAAACTTATTTTCTTAGTTGGTGGCGCCTATGGGATCGATGAATCCATTTTTAAAAGAGCCAATTACAAATGGAGTTTGTCCTCCCTTACTTTTCCACACCAACTCGTCCGACTTATATTAGCTGAGCAGGTTTACCGGGCCTGCACTATATTGCGGAACGAAAAGTATCATCATTTGTGAGCCGGGATGAGGGCTTTGCTCACCGAAGCATGGCGAAGCTGAGATACTGAATATGGGATGATGGATGAATGATACTAAGTACCAGATGCGGGATAGAATAGCTTGCCGATTGAAACGCCACTCATTTTAGATTTTAGATTTTTCACTTAAGATTTTACATTTACTATGAGCATTACTCTCATTATCATTATCATCACCAGCCTGGTTTCTTTTTATGGTTTCAGCAACCAGAAAATTATTGACAACCTGATATTTTATCCTCCGGCTATAGCCAATCGTAATCAATGGTATCGCTTTTTTTCCTGCGGAATAATCCATGCTGATATTGGTCACCTCCTGTTTAATATGTTTGCCCTTTATCTTTTTGGTGATGGCAAAGGCAATGGAGTTGAGTACAGTTTTGTACATATTTTCGGAGAAAAAGGCAAGCTGTTGTATTTGCTTATGTATGTGCTTGCTTTGGGAATAGCGTTAATTCCAACCTACTTAAAAAATAAAAATAATTTCAACTATCGCAGCCTGGGTGCGTCTGGAGCAGTATCGGCAGTAGTATTTATACAGATACTATTGGACCCGATGATGGGTGTGGGTATTATTTTTGTGCCTATTTATATAGCAGGCTTTCTTTTTGGAGCCATTTACCTGGCCGTCTCACATTGGCTGGACAAAAGAGGAGGAGGGAATGTAAATCATTCAGCACATATCTTTGGGGCAATCTTCGGAATCGCTTTTATGATTGTTGCCTGTAAACTTTTCTCGGATTTCCCGGTATTACAGAATTTTATTGACCAGGTTAAAGAAGCGAAACTCAACAACATTATACATTTTGGCGGGTAACCTGCAGAATTTCTATAGTTTTATTTTGCACCTTAAATCGTTCATCAATTCGATATCCAATTACCCAGATGATTCTTTTATCCGATTCCAGCACCCAAGCGTTTTCTTTTTCTGTTTTGGATAACTTCTGATCGATGAAGAAACGGGAAAGTTTTTTCTTTTTCATCATCCCCAACGGATAGAAATAATCCCCGGATTTCCATTTGCGGAGAATGAGGGGAAAGCTGATTTGATGAAGATCGAGCTGAGCTGTTGATTTTATCGTTTGTGGTTTATAATTTATCGTTCCAGACTTCGAGAATTCAAGACGAAAATCGGCCCGCTGAATGCAAGTATTCCCTTCTTCAATTAATATGGTATCGGCCTCTTCAGTCGCAGCGGGTGCGATGATCAGCCATTTACGATTACGGATAATGCGGTGTGTAGATGATTGTACATATTTACCCGATTCACTGCTGAGCAGACCTGTAACTTCATGGGTTTGTGCCGAGGTAAAATTGAACCCTTTGATAATTTCATATATGATGGTATGAAGAGGTTCCGATTGCCGCAGTTTCAACACCGGAATATGAATTTCATTTCCTCTATACTCTAACAACTTCTTTTTATGATGTTCAATGGCCTGTATGTATAATAATTCCGTATCCGTATATCTCTTAATATTATCCAACAGGTTTGCCCCTGCCTTTGGAAAAATCTTTTGAACCAATGGAATCACCTGGTGCCGGAAATAATTGCGGCTGTAATTATCAGTAATATTGGAACTGTCTTCCATCCATTGAAGATTATTTTCTCTGGCGAATTCAAGCAACTCATCCTTCCTGAAGTTTAATAAGGGGCGAATAATCTTTCCTTGTTTGGGTAATATCCCTCTCAATCCGGCAATGCCTGTTCCTTTAAAGAAATTCATAAGCACGGTTTCTATGTTGTCGTCTGCGTGATGAGCGGTAAGGAGAAAGTCGGGAGGTTGAAGGCGGGAGGCGGGAGCCCGGAGTTCGGATTCAGAAGAAGGAATTTGAGATGCATTTTCGAGTAATTCGTAGAACCAGCTATAACGCAGTTCCCGGGCGGCCACCTGCGTGGAGACTTTGTTCTGGATGGAATAAAGTTTGGCATCAAAACGTTTTACCAACACTTCTTTTTGATACCTTACTGATAATTGTTTTACAAAATCTTCATCGCGATCGCTTTCTTCTCCGCGTAATTGAAAATTACAATGAGCCATAATGAAATCAAACCCTGCCTGTTGGCATAGTTCGCATAGTACCACAGAATCTACTCCCCCGCTCACCGCAAGCAACAGCTTATCTTTTGGTAAGAAAAGATGATCCTGGTCTATACCCTTCCGAAATCGCTCCGTTAAATTCATTTAAACGTTTTTCATTATTCAGCCCTTGTTTAACCCTGGCGAAATGGGAATCGGGCGTATTACTCAAACTGAATGCACCAGGTTTAAACAATATGATTTAAAAATTTGCCATTCAGAAATAGTAATTACCTGCTTAAGCAATGCGGAAATCTTCCTTCATTAAAATATCAGTTCTTCATACGCGCTTTTCAACTCTCCCAACGCATGATTATCTCCCGCTTTTTTAGCCGCTTCCATGCCCTTCTCATACCATTTGATTGCACCCTCTGTATCGCCTGTTCGTTCCAATAATTTAGCGAGATGATAATAGGATCCGATATATCCCGGATCCCGGGTAAGTATTTCTTCAAAAAGAATTTGCGCTTTATCATCTTCCCCGCGCTTATTGTACTCCAATGCCAGTGCGTGTTGCAGAAAACTATCCAATGGGCTGGCCTTCAAAAACTCTTTTATTTTTTCAATTCGGTCCATGAAATCAGAAATATTTTTTTCCGGTTATTGTAAAATTACCTTTGCAACACTTATCTTTGTTTTAGTTGCATAAACAACCAAATTCATTTATTCACTACTAAAATTAATTCCTCTCCTCTGGGGAGGCCAGGAGGGTTCATGAAGATATTAGTATGTATCAGTAAAACACCGGATACAACGGCAAAAATAGCGTTCACCGATAACAATACGAAATTCGCTACCGATGGTGTGCAATGGATCATTAATCCGTATGATGAATGGTATGCCTTGGTTCGGGCTATTGAACTGAAAGAAAAAGATGCAGCCATCCTTATTCATTTAATTACGGTGGGGGGCGCCGATTGCGACCCAATCATACGCAAAGCACTTGCGTTAGGGGGCGATGAGGCCATGCGGGTGAATGCCGACAGCCATGATAGTTTTTATATAGCGTCCCAGATCGCGGAAATAGCCCGACAAGGTACTTACGACATACTATTTACTGGTAAGGAAACAATCGATTATAATGGCTCATCTATAGGAGGCATGGTTGCCGAACTATTAGATATGCCATATATCAGTCTGGCTACTCAATTTGACCTTAACGGAACCACTGCTACCATCAACCGCGAAATTGAAGGAGGAGAAGAAACGGCGGAAGTAAAGCTTCCGGTGGTGGTGAGTTGCCAGAAAGGTGTGGCCGAGCAGCGAATCCCGAATATGAAGGGTATTATGGGTGCCCGCACCAAACCATTAAAAGTGCTGGAACCGGTTGCCGTGGAAGCATTAACCAGTATCACGGGTTTTGAACTGCCTCCTGCCAAAGCTGGGGTTAAATTGGTTTCACCCGACACACCGGAGGAATTAGTGAGATTGCTTCATGAAGAAGCGAAAGTCTTTTGATTTGTGAATTGGGTCACGAATACTATTAATCCTGAAACTTATCAGCGTTTCTGAATGGAGAACAACTATAAACTTTAAACTACAAACTATAAACTTCTCCCATGTCTGTTTTAATATTCATCGATCAATCGGAAGGTCACATCAAAAAATCATCCTTTGAAGTTTTAAGCTACGGCGCCAAAGTGGCTGAGCAATTAGGTACTACCGCAGAAGGAATTGTGCTGGGAAAAATTAATGATGATTTGGCTTCCCTTGGGAAATATGGCATCAAGAAGGTACATCACGCTGCCAGCGATACATTCAATGAACTCGATGGTCAAGCGTATACAAAGGCTCTGGGAGACACGGCTACTTCGATCGGAGCCACTGTTATCATTTTCTCAAACAACCTAAGTGGCAAGGCTATTGCGCCCCGATTATCAGCCCGTTTAAAAGCAGGTTTAGTGTCAGGCGCTGTAGCATTACCCGATACCAGCAATGGTTTTATTGTTAAGAAAGGAGTTTTTAGCGGAAAAGCTTTTGCAAATATATCCCTGAAAACCCCGATAAAAATAATTGCACTCAATCCTAATTCCTACCAGGTAAAAGCAGGAGAAGGATTAGCAGAGGTCGTTGCATTAACTTCAACAGCCGGCACCATCCAAACAAAAGTAACAGGCATTAATAAGATTACCGGGCAGGTTCCTCTCGGCGAGGCTGAGTTAGTAATCAGCGGCGGACGTGGTTTAAAAGGACCTGAAAATTGGGGCATGATTGAAGACCTTGCAAAATTATTAGGTGCGGCCACCGCATGCAGTCGGGCTGTAGCAGATGCCCATTGGCGGCCACATCATGAACATGTTGGACAAACCGGCGGTTCCATTGCGCCCAATTTATATTTCGCAGTGGGGATTTCAGGAGCTATCCAACACCTGGCTGGTGTGAACCGCAGTAAAGTAATAGTCGTAATCAATAAAGACCCGGAAGCACCTTTCTTTAAGTCGGCAGACTACGGTATCGTGGGGGATGCATTTGAAGTGATGCCAAAAATTATTGACGCTGTAAAAAAGTTGAAAGCTCATTAAATAGTCTTTTGGATTGACGGCTAAGCAAACCGCCCCATCCCGGCGGTTTTTTTATTGGCTAAAATTCGGGGCATTAAAATGAATGACTTAAATTCGCAGGTATTTAGTGTTTGATTTATTCGTCATTATCAGTGTTTAACTAATTTGCGTTCATTTGTGTTTGGTATTTTCGCATTCAATAGTGTTTACCTTATTCGTGTTCATTAGTGTTTAAATTATTCGCGTTAGTTATTGTTTACATTATTCGCGTTCATTAGGGTTTGGTATATTCGTGTTCATTAGCGTTTAAAATATTCGCGTTCATTAGCGTTATGAAAAAAATAGAACTGGAAATAGTAGCCTTATCCCATAGTATAACTCAAACCCATTCTTATGCGGTAGTATTGGGAGAGGTAAACGGATTAAGAAGATTGCCTATTGTTATTGGGGGATTTGAGGCCCAGGCAATTGCCGTTGCGTTGGAGAAAATGCATCCCAGCCGACCGCTTACTCATGACCTCATGAAAAATTTTATGAGCGCTTTTGGGGTCGACCTGCAGGAGATCATTATCTGCGACCTACAGGAAGGAATCTTTTATTCCAAATTGGTTTGCGCAAGTGAAAATGATACCGTAGAAATCGATTCCCGCACTTCCGACGCCCTTGCATTAGCTGTTCGATTTGGGTGCCCCGTATATACGTATGAAAACATACTGGAAAGTGCAGGTATCTTGATGGAAGACTCTGGCGGTAAAAAGAAAAAAGGCGACGAACAAACAGTGATATCTGAACCAGTAGGTTCAGACGATCTTAGAGCAATGAGTATTGAAGAATTGAATACCTTGTTAAACGAAGTACTGGAACAGGAAGATTATATGCGGGCCATTGCTATTCGAGATGAAATTAAAACCCGAAAAAAGAAATAACCTACCTACAACTGCATGGTTATTTTCCCCAATTGTAAGATCAACTTAGGCCTTCGCGTTCTGCGAAAAAGAGAAGATGGGTTTCATAACCTGGAAACAGTTTTTTATCCCGCAATGGTTAGAGACATTCTTGAAATTATTGAAAGCAATGACAGGAAAGCTGGTGAAAAATGGTTGTTAGATTCAGAAAATATTCGATTTAATCAAACTGGTTTAGCGGTAGATGGCAAAGCGGAACACAACCTATGTATTAAAGCATATTACCTGTTGAAGATGGATTTTCCTCAATTGCCAGCCATTCAAATGCATTTGCATAAAGCGATTCCATTGGGCGCGGGGTTGGGTGGCGGTTCGGCGGACGGTGCATTTGCCCTTCGTTTATTAAATGAGAAATTTCATCTCGATATAAGTACCGAACAGCTTGTTGACTACGCTGCAGCGCTCGGAAGCGATTGTCCTTTTTTCATTATTAACAACCCTTGCCTCGCTACAGGACGTGGCGAACAGTTGCAACCACTATCACTCGATCTCTCCCGATTTTCCTGGCTGTTTGTGAGTCCGGGAATTCATATAAATACTTCCTGGGCGTTTTCTACCATTACCCCTTCTGCACCGGTTTTGTCTTTGAATGAAATAATTCAGCAGCCTGTAGAGAATTGGAAAGATCAATTAATAAATGATTTTGAAAAACCGGTGTTTAATCAATACCCTGAAATAAAAAAGATCAAAGAAAAACTGTACAATCGCGGAGCACTGTATGCTGCCATGACGGGGAGTGGTAGTTCGGTCTTTGCATTGTTTTCCAAAAACGAGGTGCCGGAAAATTTATTTCCCGAAAAGGACTATCGCATTCATCGCATAATATAATAATTCTCATGCCTGGGCAAGCAGGTCTTCTAAATCCAGGTGGCTGGTAAACATTTCAATATTACCGGCTGCATCAACGGGCCATTGATCCTTCGGTTTATCCCAGTACAGTTCTACGCCATTATTATCCGGATCATCCAAATATATTGCTTCCGAAACCCCATGATCGGAAGCCCCGGTTAACGGGTATCCTTTGCCGATCAATCGTTTTACCACCCTGGCCAATTCTGCACGGGTGGGATAAAGAATGGCCGTGTGATATAACCCGGCTGCTCTTCCTGGCGCGGGGCCCGCGTTTTTACTGTGCCATGTATTTAAGCCAATATGATGATGATAACCACCCGCGGATATAAATGCAGCACTATCTCCATACATCTGCATCAACTTAAAGCCTAGTAAGTCGCGATAAAAGCCAAGAGCTTTTTCCAGGTTGGTAACTTTAAGATGTACGTGACCAATGCATACACCATCCGGTACTGAATATTCCATTTGATTTTTTTCAGATATAAAGGTACACAAGCTGTTTATAAGATCGAGAGGCCTTGCTTAGTCGGTGTGAAAGCGGTTGTGTAATAATTAAAACAAGGGGCCTGTTTCAATTCTGATCCAAAATTGCTATCTTGCGGTTTCAACAATGGGCGCTGTAATAACTATATCATTCTTTCTCGATATTAACCTCGATTTCCTCAATCACCGAAGGTAACTAGATTGCACGTTTAACGGACGACCGTTAAACGTGGTCCCTGTATTTATATGCTTTCAGGGTTTCGAAATAAGGCAAATAAATCTGACAACTTTTCAACTAAATTAACATGCATTCAACAATCGACCTTTCCGATAAGACTCAATATTATTTAACGCTGGAAGAAAAATACAGCGCACATAATTATCATCCTTTGCCGGTCGTATTATCCAGGGGCGAGGGTGTTTATGTCTGGGATGTGGATGGTAACCGGTATTATGATTTTCTCAGTGGTTATTCGGCCATTAACCAAGGACATTGTCATCCGGCCATCATCAAAACTCTTATTGAACAGGCACAAAAACTCACATTGACTTCCCGGGCGTTTCATAGCGACCTATTGGGAGAATATGCGCAATTCATCACGCAATATTTTGGGTATGATAAAGTATTACCCATGAATACAGGAGTAGAGGCAGTAGAAACAGCCATTAAATTAGCCCGGCGCTGGGGGTATATGAAAAAAGGGATTGAGGAAAATAAAGCAAAGATCATTGTTTGCGCCAACAACTTTCATGGAAGAACCAGCACAGTTATTTCCTTTAGCAGCGATCCTTCTTCTTATACAAAGTTCGGCCCGTATATGCCGGGCTTCGTCATTATTCCTTACAATGATCTTGCTGCACTAAGCGAAGCATTGCTGGATAAAAACGTTTGTGGTTTTTTAGTAGAGCCCATACAGGGTGAAGCCGGAGTAATGGTTCCGGATCCCGGTTATCTTTCAAAAGCCAAACAATACTGCGAAGATTCAAAAGTGCTCTTTATTGGAGACGAAATTCAAACCGGGTTATGCAGAACCGGAAAAATGCTTGCCTGCGATCATGAAGAGGTACGGCCCGATATTTTATTATTAGGTAAAGCATTAAGTGGTGGTGTTTTACCCGTATCGGCCGTATTGGCTGATGATGAAATTATGCTGACCATTCAACCGGGCGAGCATGGATCTACGTATGGTGGCAACCCGCTTGCGTGCCAGGTGGCTATTACTGCATTACGGGTTCTTAAAGAGGAGAAGCTTGCAGAAAATGCAGCGGCTATGGGACAATTATTGAGAACCGAATTACAAAAGATAAATTCTCCCATAATCAGTACTGTTCGGGGAAAAGGGTTACTCAATGCTATTGTAATAAATCATTCCAACAAAGAAGCAGCCTGGGATTTTTGTCTCACCCTGAAGGATAACGGACTTTTAGCTAAACCCACCCATGGTGATAAAATACGTTTCGCTCCTCCCCTGATCATTACGCGGGAGCAATTATTGGATTGCATAGAAATTATTAAGAAAAGTCTCTATTTATTGCATTAAACCAGGTAAACTCCTTTCGGTTAGCTATCGTTATAAAGATGATTTCTTAATCATCACCAGGCTCCACCATATAACCCCCTAAAGAAAGTGCAGCAGGTTACACTATTTATCTGAAGGAATTCTATCTTCATAAAAAAATACTATGGATACACATCTCCACCACGACGAACTTCATTTAACAAGTTCAGATCTCTTAAGAGATGTGGTAATTGGCATGAGTGATGGTCTTACCGTGCCTTTTGCCCTGGCGGCTGGTCTGAGCGGTGCCGTTGACTCCACTCACATTATCATAATAGCCGGCATAGCAGAAATAGCGGCGGGTTCTATTGCCATGGGATTGGGTGGTTATCTTGCGGGAAAAACCGAACAGGATCATTATAACAGCGAATTAAAACGGGAAAATGATGAAGTGGATAACCTGAGGCACCGGGAAATAGAGGAAACAAAATCATTCTTCGAAAGTATTGGGTTGAGTGAGGGACTTCAGAACAAAGCAACGGAAGAAATCTCCCAAGACAAGAATAAATGGGTCGACTTTATGATGAAATATGAATTGGGACTTGATAAACCCGATCCTAAACGCGCTACCAAATCGGCATTAAATATTGGTTTATCCTATGTAGCCGGAGGGCTTGTACCGCTAAGTCCTTACTTTTTTATTGCAAACTCTATTGACGCTTTGAAAATTTCTGCGATCGTAACACTCATCTGTCTATTTATATTCGGATGGTATAAAAGTAAGTTTACCGGAATCCATCCGTTTCAGGGGGCTATACGCGTTATGCTGATTGGGGCCTTGGCCGCAGGCGCTGCTTTTGCAGTGGTAAAATTGCTGGAAGGCTGATTAATCAGGAAGATTTCTTATCCGACAATTTCACATCTGGAATTACCGCCATAACCAGCATCGTAATCGACGAAATTAGCATCATCCACAAACCAATTTTTTTATCAGGACAAATACCACCATAACAACCCGAAAAAAGAATAAAACTTTTTATGGCATAGGCTATCGTTAAGGCGGTAATCAGCAGATTCCATCGCTTGGCCCAAATCTTAGGTAAATAGAAAAAAGCAGAAGCTATTATTGCCAGCACCAGGAATACCTTGCCTGGTTTGCCATAAACATTTTCTTCCGAAAAGAAACCAGTAAAGTTTTTTTGAAGATCGGGATGATAAGTCCATGGTAAAAAACAAGCCAATACCAATAACCCTGCCGCAGCAATTCCTATCCATTGAGCGTATTTCATGAAATTCGGTAGTGTTTTAAATGTCCATAAAAAAAACCTGTGAAGTTCTTGAAACCTCACAGGTTTTATCTTTCGAGGTCCCGACCAGATTCGAACTGGTGTAGGAGCTTTTGCAGAGCTCTGCCTAGCCACTCGGCCACAGGACCTTAAACCCTCTTAATGATTCCCGGATGAATCGGGAAAGAGTACCAATTTAGGTGCGGCAAAAGTAGGTTTTTTATCGGATATTTGAGAACCGACAGAATACAAATTATGCAAAGGATTCAGGAATCTGAACTAATCATTAACCAGCGAGGCGCTATTTATCACCTGGATATTCACCCGCAAGAACTGGCCCCGGTAGTGATTACGGTAGGCGACCCGGGCCGGGTTCCGGAAGTAAGTAAATACTTCGATAAAATAGAATTCCGTTGCAGCCACCGGGAATTTATTTCACATACGGGTTATCTTGGAAATAAGAGAATAACTGTTCTGTCGTCCGGAATAGGACCCGATAATATTGATATTGTTTTAAACGAGTTGGACGCTCTTGTAAATATTGATTTTGAAAGCCGGACCATTAAACCCCAGCTCACTTCACTGCAAATTCTTCGTATAGGTACATCGGGATCTCTTCAACAGGATATCCCGGTAGATAGTTGGGTAGCCTCCACGCACGGCCTGGGTATTGATAACCTGCTTAACTTTTATCGCTTCACCCACAACAACGAAGAACAGCAACTTCTGCATTCGTTCATTACCCAAACCCAATTGCATAATAATATTTCGCATCCCTATATCAGCAGTGCCGGAACCTCTTTGCTTAAAAATTTTGTCACTGGCTTCTACCAGGGAATCACGGTTACCTGCCCCGGCTTTTATGGTCCCCAGGGAAGAATATTAAGACTGGGATTGAGCAATCCGGACCTGGTAGACCGGCTTACACAATTTAGTTTCGGCCAGCACCGTATCACTAACTTTGAAATGGAAACATCCGCGATATATGGATTAGGAAAATTATTGGGCCATCAATGCTTGAGTGTAAATGCAATTGTGGCTAACCGGGTAGCTAAACAATTTTCGAAAGATGGAAAAGCAGCGGTGGAGAAACTAATCATTAAGACATTGGAGAACTTGAGCAGTTAATAGTTTATAGTTAATTTTGATGCCGGCGGTTAAGCCATGCTCAGCGTTGGTTGTGTCACTCACTTGTACAACAACAATTCTATTCAACAGTTAATTGTTTTGAATGATCATACATTTTTATAAATACCAGGGAACAGGAAACGATTTTATCATTTTGGATAATCGCAACTGGTCTTTTATCTCTTTATCAGCCGACCAAATAAATTCACTGTGCGACCGTCGTTTTGGGATTGGTGCCGACGGACTCATGCTGTTAAATAACAAAGAAGGATACGATTTCGAAATGAAATATTTTAATGCGGATGGCCGTGAAGGAAGCATGTGTGGTAATGGCGGCCGCTGCATGGTAAAATTTGCTTACCACCTGGGAATTCACAATGACACGTATAAATTCCTCGCCGTGGATGGAGAGCATGAAGCGGAAATAGATGATAAGGGCATTGTAAGCCTCCGGATGATAGATGTGCACGGCATTCAGGAACAACATGGAGATTTTATATTAAATACCGGTTCTCCGCATTTTGTAAAAATCGTAAGTGATGTTATGGAAATGGATGTTTACAATAAGGGAATGGACATCCGTTACAGCCCTCAGTTTTCCAAAGAAGGGATCAATGTAAACTTCACGGAACAGGAAAAAGCAGACAGCATTATTGTTCGCAGCTACGAGCGGGGCGTAGAAGACGAAACTTTTTCCTGCGGAACAGGCGTTACCGCTGCCGCGTTAATTTGTTACCACAATCCCAGTGGCTTTAACGAAGTAACCGTTCATACCAAAGGAGGCAGACTATCCGTTGAATATAACCGGATAAATGAAGATACCTATACCAATATCTGGCTTTCGGGACCTGCCGAAAAAGTATTTGAGGGGGATGTTGAATTAAAACCTTAGCGTGAATAAAGCTAATACACTGGAAGAAATACTTGAGGAGTCAGGGCTTGCGTTTAGTCAACTGGCTGAACATGTTAAACAAATAACAGAAGAACATTTTTTTCGAAGGCCAGCGAATGATAAATGGTCCATTGCCCAGCATCTTCAACACCTCATAATTTCTACACGCACCGCAACGGCCGCCTATACACTTCCTAAATTCTTAGTCAGGTTGATTGGCGGAAAACCCAACCGGCCATCACGCAGTTACGATGAACTGGTACAAAAATACCTCTATAAGCTTCAACAGGGTGGCCGCGCCACCGGTCGGTATATTCCCAAACCCATTCCTTCCAACACAGCGAAAGTAATAATGATGGCTCATTGGCAAAAAGTAACCAGTAATTATATGAAAGCCATCAGGGAAAACCGGACCATTGACAAATTAGATCACTATATAGTGCGCCATCCATTACTTGGCAAAATAACATTGAGGGAATTATGTTACTTCATCATTTATCACACCCGCCATCATCTTAATAGTATCAATCATTTGTAGTATATCCTCTACTTTTTTACTGCTCGTTTTGTCACTATTACGTCACTCGATAGACGCACTACAGATTTCCAAAATATTTTAATAAGGGTTAGTTAGTAGTTTATAAAATTAGTTGCCGGAGCAATTACCAAAGCTCCTATCTTTATTTTGATAGTAATTATTGAGCTTACCAGTAATTACTGCGATGAGTAAATCTCAATTACGGCTGGATATTAGAGCAACTTAATCCCGCCTCCCATAATCCAATATCTATTAAAAAGCATATCCCCGCCCTGTGATTTCGCCTGTTCGCGGAACCACAAAATCAAGTATATGCTAAACCCTTCCATCAACTACAAGTTGGGGGACGCCGTTGCGTCGCCTCAAATCAAACCAGACCCGGCCACACTAAAGCCTGAAGATCCATTTTCCGGATATTTTAATGTTTCGTCCCCAGTGCCTTCAGCAGAACCATTGATTGAATCAAGAGCGGCCAACAGATGGATGCGCGATATTCACTCCATGGTAACAAACAACGTATACCTGTTCCAGCAAACGATGAGCAGCAAATCGGGACCGGCCGTATTTGCCAATAACAGGGATATGTATATGCTCTCTTCTTATGATTATTTAGGTTTATTGGGCCATCCCTACATTGAAAATGCTACCATTAATGCAGTAAAGAAATATGGTACCGGTACCGGCGGTGCCCGTATGCTGGCAGGAACTAATCAATTGCATCGCCAACTGGAAAATAAGATCGCCAGCTTCAAAGGAAAAGAGGCCGCCCTTACCTGTTCATCCGGTTATATGGCTAACCTGGCTGCGATTAATACGCTTATTCAAAAAACAGATCGCGTTATCGCAGATGAGTTTGTACACCGCAGCCTGATTGACGCGCTCAGCATGGCCCAATTGGAATTTGACAAATGCCGGCATAATGATATGGAGCACCTGGAAGAGCTACTGCAAAAACCATCCACCGCCAGGAGAACGTTTATTATAGTGGAAGGTATTTATTCAATGGAAGGAGATATATGCCACTTGCCAGAAATTGTTGCATTAAAGAAAAAGTATAGCGCCTATATAATCCTGGATGAAAGTCATGCGCTGGGTGTATTGGGCGCAACCGGCAGAGGAACAGATGAACACTTTGGCATTTCTCCTGATGAAATCGAAATTGTCACCTGTGCCATGTCAAAATCCGTACCGGTTGGTGGTGGTTTTATCGCCACTTCCAAACAAGCGGTAATATTGATGCAGCATTCCGCTTCTCCATTTGTTTTTTCCTGTGCTATGTCCCCAGCCAATACAGCGGCTTGCCTGGCTGCACTAGAAATGATTGAGAAAGAAGGGCCCGAACGTATTGCTAAGGTGTTTGAAAATACCGAATACCTGAAAAAACACTTCCATCGACTTGGTTACAGTACGGGCAATACACAGTCGCCCATCATTCCGGTTATTGTAGGCGACCGCGAAAGAACCCTGACCTTGTCGGCAAAGCTTTATGAATTGGGCTTCCTGGCTAACCCGGTAATATTCCCGGCAGTGCCCCCGGGTGCTGACCGTTTGCGGCTTTGTGCCACTGCGGCCCAATCTAAACTAATGCTTGATGAAGTAATATTTGCTTTCGATATCGCAAGAAAATATCTGTAATATTTTATAGAAGCATGGCTATTCATCGAAATAAAATAACCATGCTTCTTTTTTCTTCTTTTTATTTAATACAGCAATCGTTACATAAAAAGATTGCGGACGCCGACTTTTCTTAACTGAAGGCCGCCTATCTTTGCGCGGGCAATGGTACAATACTTCAAGAATATTAATCATCAAACGATACAGGTTAGCAAGCCCGACAGCGGGGCCTGGGTAAATGTACTGCCCCCGCTGAAACAAGAGGAATTCTCGGAATTATCTGCCGAATTGGATATTCCCCTTGATTTTTTAACTGACTCTTTGGATATAGATGAACGGAGCCGATTCGAGGAGGACGATAACGTAAAACTGATCGTTATTAAAACCCCCACCGAAAATAATTCGTTCAACGAAAGTGATGCTTATTATATAACCATACCCCTTTGCATTATTCTTACCCATAACCAGATTGTAACCGTTAATTCTTTTGAGAATGGGGCCATCAAAAAATTCCTGAATACCTTTCAGAACCGCCATCCCGATAACCGGAAGATGATGGTACTAAAGATTATCGAAAAGATCATTCAAACCTACATGGAATTTTTGAAGGAAATCAACGTGCGCCGAAATATACTGGAGCAAAAATTATATGCCGCCAGTAAGAACGAACAATTGTTGCAATTGATGCGCATTCAGAAAAGCCTGGTGTATTTTGTTACTGCTTTGCGCAGCAATGAAATGCTGCTGATGAAAATTGATCGCACAAATTTTATTGGATTGAATGAAGAAGAAAAGGAATTATTGAACGACCTGATCGTTGATAATTCCCAGGCGCTGGAAATGGCGAATATTTATACGAACATCCTCAGCAGCACACTCGATGCATTTGCCAGTATTATCGCCAATAATCAAAATGAGGTATTGCGCCGGCTTTCCGTTATTACCCTTGTACTCACCTTCCCGGTTCTCGTATCCAGCATATTTGGAATGAATGTTCCCAGTGGATTCGAGCATTCCCCCTATGCTTTTTATATAGTAGCTATTCTCTCGTTTGCCATTGCAGTCATCATCGGCTGGTCGTTCTTTAGAAAAAAAATATTCTAATATGAACCGTTTTAATCTCCGTGTTTATGGAATACTTATCAACGACCAGAAGCAGGTGCTGGTGAGTGATGAATATATAAGGGGAAATTATTACACTAAGTTCCCCGGAGGAGGATTGGAGTTTGGAGAAGGAACCCGGGACTGCCTGAAAAGAGAATTCATGGAAGAATTGGAATTATTGGTGGAAACCGGCAACCATATTTACACCACCGATTTTTTCCAGATGAGCGCTTTCCATACCGATCACCAGATCATATCTATTTATTATTTTGCTCATGCGCTGGAACCTATAAAGACACCTTTGCGCTCCACTCCTTTCGATTTTGACGAACAGCAAATGAACATCTACCGGCAAACCGGTGAAACTGAAACATTCCGTTTCATAGACTGGAATGAATTTTCATCAGCAGTTGTTTCGTTGCCAATTGATAAAATAGTAGCCGATCTTGTCAAGTCTGCCGGCTAAGTCCCCCAGATGAACCTGCATGGTTTTGCCTTATTAATACCTATCCTTTTTTGATCGGCCGAATAATTATTCTCATTCTTACCTTCCATACTTCTGCGGTCATTCATTCGCAAAAGAATTAACTTTATAAAAATACTTCCATTTCAATTTAATACCATTCTCATGCGTAGTATCCAACTTTGCTTACTATTTGTTATTTCCATAGCTGTGCAATCGCAGCAAACAATCAGTTCGGTACAGAGTGAAATTGTTTTTAGGTCTGTTAATGTTATTCCAATGGACCAGGAAAGAATTATTGAAAAGCAGGATGTGGTGATCAGGAATGGAGTGATAACAGCTATAGGTAATACCGGAACGGTGAACTATAGCCGGGGGGCATTCATTATCGAAGCAAACGGTAAATACCTGATGCCTGGCCTGGCGGAAATGCACGCGCATGTTCCACCGGTAAATGATATGGAGCCGATGAAAGAGGTATTATTGTTGTTTGCTGTAAATGGAGTTACTACTATTCGTGGAATGCTCGGTCATCCTTTGCACCTGGAACTAAGAAAAAAAATACAACAAGGTGAAATCCTGGGTCCACGCTTTATTACCTCAGGTCCTTCTTTTAATGGGAATTCGGTAAGCAGCCCGGAAGCAGCGGCTGAAATGGTTAGACAACAAAAAGCAGCAGGCTATGATTTTCTAAAATTACATCCCGGACTCACCAAAGAAAAGTTTGCGGCAATTGTAAAAACCGCCCGGGAAGTAAATATTCCTTTTGCGGGCCACGTTTCTTTCGATGTGGGTATTGGGAGAGCTATTGATGCAGGTTATGCCAGCATCGATCACATGGATGGTTTTGTAGAGAGCCTGGTTCCGGGAATAGAGAATATGAATGAACAGCAAACCGGGTTATTTGGAATATACCTTCCGGATGTTGTTGACGAATCAAGAATTGAAAGGCTGATGAAAAACCTCCGCGATAAAAAGATATGGGTGGTACCTACCCAGGCATTAGCTGAAAGATGGTTTACACCCGAAAAGGATGCAATGGCATTTAGCAAAGAACCGGAGATGGTTTATGTCAACAAGGAACAGCTAAAAAGCTGGATAACGAATAAAGAAAATCTTACGAATAATCCAAAATATCGGGTTGACCAGGTTAACCGGTTTATAAAACTGCGCAGAAAATTGATCAGCGAATGCAATAAAAATGGGGTTGGGTTATTATTAGGATCCGACGCTCCCCAGGTATTTAATGTACCCGGATTTTCTATTCACCACGAATTAGCCTATTTAGTAAGGGCCGGGCTTACACCTTACCAGGCGCTTCGTACGGGAACCGTAAATACAGGAATTTTTTTAAGACAGCCCGATTTGGGTATTATTAAAAAAGGAAATGTATCTGACCTGCTGCTACTGACAGCCAATCCGTTAATAGATATCAGCAATACAAAGAAGATTGAAGGAGTCATGCTGGGGTCGCGATGGCTACCAAAAGAATTTATAGATGAAACGTTGCGAAAAATTCAGTCTTCCAAATGAGGTTTCGATCGATCTTAAAAGCAATAAACCCCCGGTTCGGGGGTCTACATACTAGTTAAATACGGACGAATCAGAAAAAAGCCCTCCTGTTAACAGGACGGCCTCTAACGATTGCTTGCCATATAAAAAAACTTACTTCTTCAGGGAATCTACAACCTTATTAGCCGAATCAGCTACAGCTTTAACTGTAGAATCAGCTGCCTTTGCAGTTGAGTCAATAGCCTTTGATGCTGCGTTTGCAGTAGAGTCAATTTTGTTTGCTGCATCTGTCGCAGTTTCGTTATTGCAGGCTACGAATGTACCGATAGCCAAAACCAATAAGAGCTTTTTCATTTTACCGATGTTTTGTTTTGTTAACAATTGATTTGGTGTTAATTCCAAAAGCTTGATAAGGTAACCCGGTAACCTAAAAACTTTTGAAAATATTTTTTTTGCTCACCTTATCCTCGAAATTTGCCCGATCTTGGGTCCGCACGGCAATTTTAGGCGTTGTGGGTTACTTTGGACTCAAAACTGTATTAATAAAAGGATACCAGCGTGAAAATTATTTCCGATGAAATAGCTCTGCTAGAAGGGTTGGCTCAAAACAAGCGGGAGGCCATTGAGACGATCTATAAGCAACATTATAGCATGGTTCAGTCGCTGGTTATCAATAACAATGGTAATGCGGATGATGCACGTGATATCTTCCAGGAGATGATGATAGTATTGTATGAAAAAGCAGGTTCCGGATCCTTTGTACTGACGAGCCAGCTCAAGACCTACATCTATTCGATATGCCGGCGATTATGGCTTAAAAGACTGCAACAGCAGCAAAAATTCATATCCGAAATCAACAGCCTGGAAGAAACGATACCGGTGGAAGAAGAATTAGAAGTGCATGAGCAACAGAATGGCGAGCTGGTGATGATGGAAAAAGCCTTGTTGGGCCTGGGAGAACCTTGTAAGAGTTTACTGGAAGCTTACTATTTGCAGAAAAAGAATATGACAGAAATAGCGGGCAATTTTGGATATACCAATGCGGACAATGCCAAAAACCAGAAGTACAAATGCCTCATGCGATTGAAGAAATTATTCTTTGCTGAATATAAAAACAACCAGTGATGATGGAAGAAATTCAAATACTCGAAGCAGTTGAACGGTATATCCGGAACGAAATGACTCCGGATGAAAAGATTATTTTCGAAAGCTTACGCACCAGCAATCCAGAAGTGGACCAGTTGGTGGTGGAGCAAACCATGTTTTTTAATAAGCTGGGCAATTTCAGCGAATGGAAGAACTATAAATCGGCGTTGCACGAAGTACATAGCCATTTGCTTGAAACCGGCGACATAAAACAAGAAGCCCCCAAAGCGGTGGTAATAGAATTGTGGAGAAAATATAAACGCGTTATGGCGGTAGCTGCGTCCATTGCTGGTATTACCACCCTAATGATTGCGACTACCGTTTCGATTATTACCCGGAAACAAAACAACCAGGAGTTACAACAACTGCGCATTGAATTCAAGAATGAGGTAGCTAAGAAAAATAAGGAAACGCTGGATAAAGTAGAAAAGAAAATCGAAGACAAAGCTCCCAAGAACACCCCAATCAAATCGGGTGGTACTGGCTTTCTTATTGATGGCAAAGGATACCTGGTTACCAATGCCCACGTAGTAAGCGGCTCTTCTTCCGTGTTAGTACAGAATAATAAAGGACAGGAGTTTCGTGCTGCGATCGTACATATCAACCTGGGATCGGATCTCGCCATTCTGAAAATCGAGGATAATGATTTTAAAATAATCAGCACCTTACCTTATTCGTTCCGCAAAACCGGAGCTGAACTGGGCGAACAATTATTTACCCTCGGATACCCCCGTAATGAGATCGTTTACAACGAGGGCTATATGAGTGCCAAAACCGGTTTTAAAGGCGATACGATGACATGCCAAATCGGTGTGCCCGCCAACCCCGGAAACTCCGGTGGCCCCGTGTTTAATAAAAACGGGGAAGTAATTGGAATTATCAATACGCGTCAGGTACAGGCAGAAGGGGTAGTATTTGCGGTAACTGCCAAAAATATCTTCCGTACCCTGGATGAAATAAAGAAAGAAGATTCTACTACAAAAAATATAAAGCTCCCTCTTCTTACTTCATTGAGAAACCTGGAAAGACCCCAACAGATCAAAAAAATAGAGGATTGCGTTTTTATGGTGAAGAGTTACTAATCTAGCGGTTAGCCTGTCGAAATGATAAAGTCCGGATGTATATCCCAAACCTGGGTTTTACTTCCGGACTTTCTGATTTAACTAATTATTACACAACTTTTCTTCTCTGCACAACAGCCATTACATAAGGTCATACTATTTTAATGTCGTGATGAAGATGCATAGGTATTTCAAAGAAATCGCCCGGCCCCATCCTAAGCACCTTTTCTCCTACATAACATTTGCACTCTCCCTCTAAAATCATAAAGCATTCCTGCAGATCATCGTGCACTTCATCAGGATAATCGTCTTTTGTCCATATTAAACTCTGAAATATCTCTTCATCTTCTCTAATCACTTTTATAAACATTTTTTTATCGGCTGCTTTTTCAGCAAGCAATGGTTTGACAATCTTTAACCAGTTGTTTTAGTCTGAATATTTATTAAGCAAAGGTAAATTGGATATTGACATTATTTTTTCCTGGAATATATCTTCAAGTGCTTGCCAAATCCGGTTCTTCCATTTTTCTGAGGGATCAACATGGTGCGTAAAAGATTATTCATTCAAAGCCATGTTTGAGCATCTGCTTCGGCTTTTAATGCAGGGTACTCCCCGAGATTATTTTCTACCAGGTCCAATTTGTCTCCGTTCAATAATCCAAGACAATAACCAGTCAATATACCTGAGCAATGTAAGATTGTTCGTTCATCTTTGTTTTATTAGGGATCTAAGTGTTTGAATAGCGAATCTTGTCCGGGTTTTGGATGTACCCAACGGAATATCGAGAATTTCAGCCGCCTCTTCCTGGGTATATCCTCCAAAATAAATCAAATCGATTACATCCCGGTATTTGCGCTCCAGCTTTGTAACCAACCCCTTAATACCGATAACATCTTCATTTACCGAAACTCTATAATCCTTAATAAGATATTCAGAATTTTCAACCTGTTGGTTTTTTTTGCAGCTGTTTATTTAGCTTGCTTCGCAGGTAATCGATTGTAGTATACCTCGCGATATTTATTATCCAGGCGGCGAAAGAGGCTTTTTGCTGATCATATTGCCCGATATTTTTCCAACCCTTCACAAAGGTTTCCTGTACTAAATCTTCAACTGCCGATACATTTTTTACCAGTTTGAGGCTCATCCCTAAAATCGCCGGGGCGTACTGTTTGTACAACATAATATACCCTTCCCGATCGCGAAGCTATATTAAGTCTACAATATTCAGGATAGGTGAAATGACTTCCACGAAATCTATATTTCTTACCGAGTACAATTAATCCGCTGCTATTGATAAAAAGAACTTGAACAGGATTACTGTTTATTCCATAACCCATTAGGATATTCCCCTGCAGAAACCAGCACCTGCAGGCTTTTTCTGACTTCCGGAGCATCTTCCTTATAAGTCACCCCAAACCAATGAGAAGAGGTAGGAATTACCCGAATAGTACCTCCGTCACGGATAAATTGATCGGCCACGATAGGAATAAAAAATTCGGATTTTGGCTTAGCCCCATTTTCGGCTAAGAACTCGTTAAATAGTTGCTGGATATAGGGAAATATGGACGGATCAAAACACCAGAAGTTCATGGAAACGGAAGTATGCAAAGGCAATTCCTTTGGATGCAGTTCATCATCACAATTTACTTTCCCGTTTTTATAAGCAATATTTAATCGCTCAGCGATGGAAGTGAGGTTGCCCATTTCATCAACCTGGCATACACCGCGGTTTACCGTTCCGTTTTCCGATAAGGTTTTCATCAGGTCGTACCCAATGATAGAATTGATCTTGTCTGTACAGTCAGTAGTAAGAAAATGGTATGCTTTTTCAAAAGCATCTCTTCCATAAAAATCATCGGCATTAATTACTGCAAACGGTTCTTTTACCGCATTAGAAGCACACAATACCGCGTGTGCTGTACCCCATGGTTTAGCGCGACTGGCCGGAACTTCGAATCCCTCCGTAAACGCGCTTAATTCCTGGAAAACATAATCAATTACAACCATTCCTTTTAACTTCGGTTCAAATACTTCTTTGAAATCGGCCGCAAAATCTTTACGAATTATAAAAACCACTTTCTTGAATCCCGCACGAATGGCGTCATAAATGGAATAATCCATAATTGTTTCACCGGCTGGTCCAAATCCTTCCATCTGTTTCATACTTCCATAACGGGAAGCCATTCCGGCGGCCAGTATCAATAAAGTTGGTTGCATTAATGTAATTTTAAGATTGAGGCACGAAAATAATCAAATAAGCCTTCTTAAAAAATGATACCTGCTGGTTTAAATTCGGGCGTGGATTTAACGAAAGCAACCTTGCAACCATGGCAGGACGAATTATTTGATAAAAAAAGACTAACGCTTGAGGTGCTGCGCATCGACCGCATTCATCCCATTATTTCTGGCAATAAATATTTTAAACTTAAGTATCATCTCCAGGCCGCTCATGAACAATTAAAGACAGGTCTGATAAGTATGGGAGGCGCTTATTCCAATCACCTCCTGGCTACTGCCTGTACCTGCCAATCGCAAAGGTTAAAATCTGTTGGAATTGTTCGGGGCGAAGAGCCCTCTACCTACTCACCTACCCTGCTCCAGGCAAAGCAATTCGGCATGGAACTGCGTTTCGTTACCCGGGAAATGTATCAAAATAAAACCCAGCTGGAAGCATACTTTCGGGATCAATACCATAATTATTATTGGGTAAACGAAGGTGGCCGGAGCACATTAGGTGTTAAAGGGGCCGCAGAAATCCTGCAATTGCTAACCGTCAACGATTATACGCATATTCTTTGCGCTGCAGGCACCGGTACGATGATGGCAGGCCTATTGAATTCTGCAAAAGCTAACCAACTGGTTTGTGGTATTCCTGTTCTCAAAATCGCTGACCAAAAAAATAACGAACTCCTTCTCTTCCTTCAGGAACAAAGCAACAATTGCCATTTTACTTTACAATACGATTTTCATGAAGGAGGATATGCCAAAAAAACGACAGCGCTTTTGGCGTTTATGAATGAGTTGTACCGGGATCATCAATTACCCACCGACTTTGTGTATACGGGCAAATTATTCCGTGCGATCTATAAACTTTCCGATAAAGATTTTTTTTCACCCGGGAGCAAATTGCTTATCATTCATAGCGGGGGATTACAGGGCAACGGGTCCTTACCAGCAGGCAGCTTAATTTTTCCATCCTACATACAAAAAAGTTAATATCGACATCCGCGAACCACATTCCATTATCTTTGTTTCCCATTATAATAGTTACTAATCCTATTCGTTATAAGGTTCATGGTAAAAGTAGCGGCATTTTTCACTTTAATAATCCTTGCCTCGGGATCTTTAGCCGCGCAGGACACCCTGCCTAAATTTACTGTCTTCACCAAAGGGAATAACCGGGTGTTGATAAGCTGGACTAACAACTACCCTTTCGTTTCGCAAATAAGTATACAACGTTCTACAGATAGCCTAAGAAATTTTAAGTCGCTCTTATCGGTTCCGGATGCTACCATCCCTCAAAATGGATTTGTGGATACCAAGGCATCTACTCTCTTTATGTTTTACCGGTTATTTATTGTACTGGATAGTGGTAAATATGTGTTCACCAGTTCCAAGCGACCATTTTGGGATACTGCCAGGATAGCTTCCAGGCCAATTCCCGCGAACAGCCCACCGAACAGTTCCCGGAGAGTGATCATTTCCGATAGCATGGAAATTAATGAAGCGAATACCCTCCGTGATAAATTAAGTGAGAAACCAGTGCCTTTAATAGATAGCGCCATTCGAAAAATAGAACCTGAAAAGTTTTTTACTATAAAGCGCCGAGACAGCATTCTCTTTCTTCTTCCGGAAAAAAGCTTTAAATCCTTTCGCGATTCAGTGGTGTATAAAACAAAAGATACGATGGTTTTCCGATCGGCTGACACTATTCTGATAAAACCATTTATTCCCAAAGAAGTATTCAAAGCATCCACCAATATATATACTGAAAAAGACGGTAATATTCTTATCTCCCTCCCCGACGCTTCCACCAAAAAGTATTCAGTGAAATTTTTTGACGAAAAAAATAACCCGCTCTTCGAAATCATCCATGTAAAAGAAAGTTCGCTCCTGCTGGACAAATCCAATTTCTTGCGGTCAGGTTGGTTCCGATTCGAATTATTTGAAGACGGGAAACTAAAGGAGAAGAATAAATTCTTTGTTCCCAAAGATTTCTAGTGCCAGCTTTTTATATTTATTTAATCAAAGAACATCATTTATCGCGTTTTGTTTCACTCTTCCTGATGCTTGAAAATTAGAAAAAGTCAATCTTTGAATAACCGGACTCGCGATGGGGTAAGATCTAAAAAGCTTAGGTCCCAGGATATTACTACCAGATTCCTTTTTTAGCCAACTGAGCAAAAATAATTTCCGTATATTTATGGATGCGCTCTAATACCGGCGCCTTTTAAGAGCAATTCCTACTGTTAAATCATCTCCAATAATTTTCGCCGAGTAACCCGTTTAGGTAAGAAAGTTGAAAATATCCAGGCTGAAGCTTTTGTTTATTGTTGAATGAAAGTCCCTTTAAAAAAATCCTTTGGTTCGTGTTAATTGTAAGAAAGCATTTGCTTCTTACTTCAAAATCAAATAGGTATGCTCAGAAATTTACGCTATTTCATTCCGTTGGGACTATTCTTTATTGGCTGCAAAAAAGATTCAAGCCCTCCTGTACCTGAAATTATTGAGACAGATCCGGTTGTACTGGTTAAAGTAAAACGACCGGTTAATGCTGCCTTCGCCGGGTATTATGCAGGCATTCCCGCCCACTATAATGAAACCACCAGGAAATACCCTCTGCTAGTTGGACTGCACGGATTAGGCCAGCGTGGCGAGGGTGATAAGCAGCTCGACCTGCTGGCAGATGCCGGGCTGGGCCGCTTATTAGCGTTAAAAAAACTACCGCCCAATTTTGTCGTAAACGGAAGAAATTTTTCCTTTATTTATATCTGCCCTCAATTTGGTGGAGCTACTCCCACCGCCGAACAAGTAATAAACCTGATTGATACCATAAAAAACAAGTATAGAATTGATTTGTCCAGAATTTATTTAACCGGACTCAGCGTAGGGGGTGTAATTACCACCGAAACCGCCTCAAAATTCCCAAGAACTTTCGCGGCGATCGCACCCCTGGCCGGCGTAAGTAATATGGATGTTATTTCCAAATGCCGGAGCATTGCAAAGGCCAGACTGGCAGTTTGGGCATTTCATAATGATAAGGATCCTACCATACCTTCCTTTGATTCAAAATATTTCGTAAGCACGATTAATAGCTTTGCCCCGTTGATTCCAGCCAGGTTATCCATTTTCACCAATCAATTCGGCCATGATGCATGGACCCGGGCCCTGGACCCTGCCTATAAAGAAGAGGGGAAGAACCTATATGAATGGATGTTACAATACGCCAGATAATAACCGAGAATCAGCTTCGATAAATCCGGAATCGAATACCAGGCAGAAATTCTTTTTTACTTTTTCTTTTACTTCCTGCATAAAAATTATTCTGCCTAATTCCTTCTCCAGGGAGGTGACCTTCTTATTGGCTATACCGCAGGGAATAATGAAGTCGAAGTAATCAAGGTTGGTATTTACATTAAATGCAAATCCATGCATGGTGATCCAGCGGCTGCAGCGTACTCCCATCGCACATATCTTTCTTTCCTGGCCTTTAATTGCTGAATCTAGCCAAACGCCCGTTTCTCCGGGGGAGCGTTCCCCTTTCAATCCGTATTCTGCCATTGTTAAAATAATCACTTCTTCCAGACTGCGGAGGTACTTTCCTATGTCAGTATAAAATTTTTCAAGGTCCAAAATGGGATAGCCTACCAATTGCTCCGGGCCATGAAAAGTGATATCGCCACCCCGGTTTGTTTTGATATAGGCAATGCCCTTTTCATTGCGAGATTTTTCATCAATAAGTATGTGTTCTTCTTTGCCACTTTTTCCCAGCGTATATACAGGAGGATGCTCTACAAACAGAAGATAATGCTGGGTGTGTGTGTTGTCTTTGGAAGTGGCCAATTGATCTGATCCGAATGAATCCTTATCAAGGATTTCTGTTCCTCCCCCATCCGAAAACTTGCCAGCAGCTAATTGTATTTCGCTATTCACTTTCTTCCTCATTACATTCTCCTGCAGGAGTTGCTCCTGGTAATCCCAGGCCGCTTGATATTCCATCCATCCAAGATCCCTGAATATGACTTCCTGTTTATTCATCGTATGGGCAAATTTACCGGATTGCGCGCAAACTGGATACGGGCATTGCAGGCCGTAGCTTTTTTAGCTACCGTAGATTTAGCGAAAGTATGAAGCGAAGGTCAGAGGTTGAATGATGAATACCTGACAAGCGATGCGGGATCTTAAATAAATGATTTGGGACATCCGGCACTCCTTATTTCATCCATTATTCTATTCTTACCTTTGCCCAAATTTCACTATGGCATTATCTAAAGAGGCTCCTGAAACTGAGCAAGAAGAAAGTTCGGAAGAGCTGTACGAACGACTTAATCTGACGATCGACAAAGGACAAGAGCCGATGCGCCTTGATAAATTTCTCGTTGCCCGGATCGAAGGCGCTTCCCGTAATAAGATACAACAGGTCATTGAAGCTGGCCGTGTGCTGGTAAATGGCAAACAGGTGCAGGCCAATCACAAAATAAAACCAGGAGAAGAACTGGTAGTATATTCTGAAAAGGAAGTACATAGAGAAGAAATTGTTCCCCAGCAAATGCCGCTGAATATCGTGTTTGAAGACGATGACATTCTTATCATAAATAAACCAGTTGGGTTGGTGGTACATCCAGCCAGTGGTAATCCTGATAAAACCTTAGTAAACGGTATTGCCTGGTATTTACAACAGCAAAACAAAGAAATTACGGCCGATACGCTGCCCCGTTTTGGACTGGTACATCGTATTGATAAAAATACCAGTGGACTGATGGTATTGGCAAAAACGGAGAAGGCTGTAAGTAGTTTGGCAAAAGAATTTTTCGATCACAGCATACAGCGACAGTATATCGCATTAGTTTGGGGAGATGTAGCAGAAGACAGCGGAACTATTGTTGCCCATGTGGGTCGTCACCAGCGATTCCGTAAAATTTTTGATGCTTATCCGGATGGAGAACATGGCAAAGAAGCCACTACTCATTATAAGGTATTAGAGCGATTTGGTTATGTAACCCTTGTTCAGTGCCAGTTAGAAACAGGCCGCACACACCAGATACGGGTACACATGAAACACCTGGGTCACCCGCTTTTTAACGATGAAGTATACGGCGGAGATAAAATCGTAAAAGGAACTGTTTTCAGTAAATACAAGCAGTTTGTTGATAACTGTTTTACCATTTGTGCGCGCCACGCCCTGCATGCAAAAACAATTGGTTTCACCCACCCGCGCAGCCGAAAACACGTTCTATTTGAGAGCGAATTACCCGAAGACATGTTAGGCGTAATCAACAAATGGCGGACCTATGTGCGACCAAAGAATATGGCGTAAAGCTTGGAACGATTTTCCTTAGATAAGAATCTAATATAAAATTGGATCAGTCTGTAAAAATTATCCCTCTTGTTTTTCAAAATCAAACAAAGTGGCCGTAAAAACCGCTTTCTCCCTTTTTTTAAAAGGCACATCCCAACTTCCATTATAACGCAAAAGCCGGGGTACTACCATTTCTCCCAATTGGGTCATTTCTACTTCCATGAATACATCGAAATCATAAAAAAGGGTTTTATAACTCAAATTATATTTGCGGGCAACAATTTGCCAGTTGTCGGTACGGAACCAGGTGGTCATTTCCTTAATTACAATTCGATTACGTTCCGAAGAACTTAAACCCGGCCGCGGTTTCATCCGGAACAAATAGCACATCTCTCCTTTAAACAGGTCCATGTCAATTTCAAAATCATAAAGATCAGAAACGTCCTCATCGAATAATGCTACTTTGTTACCCATAAATGGCAGACCCGGAATTTTTTTTCCCGGATCAAAGAACAACATCTTCAATTGCTCTTTATGCTTTTCCATCCGGCTCTTACCCTTTGTATTGAATTCTTTTCTATTCACAATATTAGTTTCGCCACAAACCGTATCACGTGCCAGGAAAAGGCTGGCATATAAATCCGCCGTGTAATAATTGTATTGATGCTGCGGATCATAAAAATCGCCGGTGGCCGTTTCTTCCAGTGTTTCTATCCACCGGCATCCCTTGCGATGATGCTGGCGTGTACGGCTATTTAAGGAGGCCCGCATCCCATTTTTTCTATCCAGGATTTGGACATCATTAAGTGAAGTATACGCTAATACCCGGAGATTCTTAAAGGCTTTATAGAAACTGGTATCCTCTTTAACACGATCAATAAATGCCGCAGCATCCAGGTTGTTACGGATTACCACCTCTTTAAGCGTTACCGCTTTATTGCCAGCCATTATACTGCTGTCGCCTTGCCCAAATGAAGCAAGAACAGGGAGAACAGAAAAAAAGAAAAGGAGTTTCCTCCTATCCACACACTTTGGCTTAAACATCTTCATGATCCCCTTGGTTATAAATGAACCTATTTCGCAAAACTCATCTTATAATCCACTTTAACTTTGCCCTTAGAAATATCATCGAGTTTTCCTTTCAGCAATTTTCTCTTCAAAGGCTTAAGATGATCAATAAACAATTTACCTTCAATATGATCATATTCGTGCAAAATTACACGCGCTGTTATTCCGTTAAAGATCTTGATATGGGGTTGAAAGTTTTCATCCACGAATTCCAGCACTACTTCTTCCCCCCGCGATACATCTTCCCGAATTTTAGGAATACTCAAACATCCTTCGTTGTAGGACCATTCTTCTCCATTTAATTCCTTAAGATGAGCATTTATAAACACTTGCTTCATTCCTGGCGCGTCTGAATATTCTTTTCTTTCCTTTTCATCCATTCCTTCGAATATCTGGCGGCTATCCACAACAAAAAGACGTATGGCTTTATTAACCTGGGGGGCAGCTAGCCCTACCCCATTACTGGCATACATGGTTTCCCACATATTGTCGATTAATGTTTCCAAGGCGGGGTAACCGGCTGTAATATCCTTTGCCACTGTTCTCAGCACAGGGGCGCCATATGCAACTATAGGCAAAATCATAACTCTAAAAAGTACTAATAGTGAGGAATAATTTTAATGCGCAAATTTACCGGAATTCAGGTGTTTAACCAATCTACCTTTTGGCCTGCATGCTGGGGCGGGCTGGTTTATCAACTGGGGTTATTGAGGTATTCCTGCAACATAATGGTGGCGGCTATTTCATCTACAAGCGCCTTGTTTTGCCTTTGCTTCTTTTTCATTCCCATATCGATCATTGCCTGGGAAGCCATTTTTGAAGTGTAACGCTCATCTACTGTTTTAAGAGGGATGGCAGGAAATTCTTTTTTTAATCGTAAGATCGCCTTTTTCACCAATGGTGTGGCATGGGTATCACTATCGTCGAGATTTTTGGGCTCACCAATCAAAATCAGGTCTACCACTTCCCTGCTAAAATAATCCTTCAAAAAAGAAATGAGTTTAGGCGACTCTACTGTAGTTAACCCCGTAGCAATAATCTGAAAGGGATCTGTTACCGCGAGGCCGGTGCGTTTAAGACCGAAGTCGATACATATTATCCTGGCCATATGAAATGTAAAATGGAAAATGAAAAATATTAAATATAATGAGCGCCCCCCTCTATAATTTTTTACTTATTCTTCTTCATTTATCTAACCATTGATCAACATATCTGCAATTACGAAAACAGCAAATACCACGCTGGCGATTCCATTTGCTGTCATAAAAGCCAGATTCACCCGGCGCAAATCATCCGACTTTACCACTGAATGCTGGTAAATGAGCATGCCCGCAAATACAATTACTCCTATCCCATATAACCAATGAAAAGTTCCGTAAATCCCGGCGGACAATATAAATAAAGCACTTAAAACGTGCAGGAATCGCGAAACGCGCAATGCTTTTCTTTTACCAATTGATGCCGGAATCGAATATAGCTTTTGCGATTTATCAAACCCTTCATCCTGCAATGCATATATAATATCAAAACCGCTGACCCAGCAGATAACCGCTAACGAAAATAAGATGGGCAATAAATCAAAATGTCCCGTGACTGCCAAATAAGCTCCGATTGGCGCGAGCGATAACCCTAATCCCAGTATCAAATGGCAAAGCGGGGTAAACCGCTTGGTATAGCTATATCCCAAGACTACCACCAAGGCTACTGGCGATAAAGAAAAACACAGACGATTAATAAAGAAAGTACACACAATAAATAACAAACTACAAATGATAGTAAACCATAATACCCTATCTGCTTTTATTATACCAGCCGGTATTTCCCGAATGGAAGTGCGTGGATTCTTTGCATCAAAATGCCGGTCAAGATATCGATTGAATGCCATGGCAGCGCTTCGGGCGAGAATCATGCAGCCGATTACCAAGAGAAATCTAATTATGATATCTGATTTGCTAAGGGGGATATTATTGTTTTGCAGATTCTGAAAATCGGGTGGAAAAATAACAGTGTGCCATCCAGGAACTGTGATCTTATTAAAATCAATAAGCTTAAGTCCTAATACAAAACCAATCAACGCAAACGGCATGGCAAAAATAGTATGCGAAAATTTTATTAAACTCAAATAGTTTTTAACAGTATTCATTTATTTATTTTCAAAAATAATAGATAACTTTTTTTAGGTCCCCGGGCTGAAGCCCGGGGCAATGAAGCCCGGGGCAAGTCATGAAGCCTGGGGCAAGTCATGAAGCCCGGGGCAAGTCACAAAGCCCGGGGAAAAATTAAAACTGCCAGCCCACCCGCAACGAAAGACGTTTCGTACGATAATCATAATTTTCAACAATATTAGGGCAGGGCGGGTTGATACAATAAGTGGGTTTCACCTGTTCTTCTTTCAATCTCTTATAACTATATCCAAGATTGATGAGCAGTGCATCTTTTTTATTTCTAAAACCGGCTTTATAACCAATCCCCGCGCCCCAGTAAATAGCGGGAGAAAAATCATTACTGATGAAATCATTCCAGCGGGATCTTTCCCGGCTGGTCCAGGCATAATTAGTACCGACATCCAGGGAAAAGAAGAAAGTTCGTCCGGAAGGTTTCCAATCTTTATTTATAGACAAAAATAATGGCACACTACGGTAAAGATACCAGTCTAACCCGGTGCCCAGTCCGGCAAACCAGGTTCCCCTTTGCACTCCATTGATGGTTGAGAATTGGAAAGAAGAACCGTTATCTCCTTCCAGCAATCCCACATAATTCTGCGAATGAAACTGAAATTTATTTTGTGATTGAACCGGGAGCAGCCAAATCAATATCATTATTACCAGTATTCCTCTTTTCATACGTTTAGCTTATCGGTTAATGGAAATAGTACTTAACAACCGTATCTGGTTCAGATCGCTGTAATCGTACTGGAGCAGCCCGGTTTGCGTAACAAGCAATAATCTTTTATTCCAGGCAATGGCATCATAGGTTACCATCCCCTTCAGGTGATGCATTAATTTAAGATTAGAAGCCACCGTGGCGTCATATACTTTCAATCCATCTTTTCCATCACAAATAAATAAAGTGCTGCCGTCTTTAGCTAGTCCATGAGGATTCGTCATTGCATAGGTTTTTATAAGTGCAGGTGCATTCAGATTCTGCACATTCACGATATCCAATTGATTGGAAGTACCCTCGCAAAATGTTCCTGTGCGCAGCGTAACATAGGCATATACGTCATCAGCTACCACCGGATCACAGGCACGGAAATGAGTAAACGTCCCTTTGAATTCTGGCATCGCCGGATTAGCTATATCAAAAATAAACAGGCCCGTAGAAGATCCTATGAACAACTTGTCTTTAAAAGGATAAATGGTTTCAATGTTCCATCCCATCGGGTTGCTGCGCAGATATTTCGGATCGGACGCTTCCGATACTGAAATTGTTTCTAACGAAGAATTGTTTACGGCATAGAGATAATCATTCACCAGGGCAAATCTCGACATGGAACCCGCTATTCCTGGCACAAAAGCGTTATTCTTATTATTGTCCTGGGCCGCAGATAAAAACCAGCAATTCGGGCATCCGCTGCCACCGCCGTTCTCATTAACCGATATATCAATAGTTGTATCTTTTTTGATCCAGTCTACAATGATCATAGTAGTGTCCGGGTTGAAACCGTTACCATATTCACGCTCGGGAAAAATGTGGGGAAGCACTTTGGTAAGTTTTGCCTGCAAAGGATTACTGATATCTATTGATAGAAGATCGGTATACAAATCAGCATAGAGTATATTTCCTTTGACTGCAATGTCTAGGTTACCGGGGATATTTATGAATGCCACATTCACCGGGCTGGAGGGATTGGCGTTATTAATAATATGGACTCCCTTGTTTATTTCATTCAGGAAAATATATTGACCATAGAGATAAATTTTGCCTGGTTCTTTTAGTGAAACCGGCTGGTTGCTTTTTATATTCGCCAAAACGGTTGTTTTGCTTTCATATACCGGTCTAAGTATAGAATAAGTTTTAGTGAGCTTGTCTTTAAGGCATCCCGGGGCAATAAAAAGAATGCTGATTGCCATAACCAGGATTTTGCTAACTGAATTATACTTTTTCATAATCACCCATTTTAAAGTTTGACAAGATCAGGAACAGCAGCGTTGCTTTAATAAAGAATTATTTATTAAGGAACCAACGCACATATAAGCTTCCACTAAGCAAATGCCTTTGATCATTATTATTTGAATGCAGCAGGTTACTGAGTTTATAATGAAATTGGGGGCCCATCTCCAGCGGATATTGGCTTCGGGCAAAAAATTTCATGGATAACCCGGTATGGAAGGCAAGTTGAGTGCGGCGAAACAGGTTATCATCTTTATAATAAAAGCCAGTACTTCCATCATAATGCAAGGCATTGGTCGAAAGCAGCCGACCAATCGATAAACCACTGTTCCAGTAAAAAGGAGTTCGTTTGGTTTTAGTGAGCTGAACATGCAAAGTAATCGGCAGTTCCAGAAAATGATAGTTGCTGGTATAATTGCCATCGGTACCGTTTCTATAATAACCTTCTACCCGCAAGGAGTTACTGGTTCCGTTATTAATAATCCTGGTACTGTCTATCCTTGATCCGATTGAATTGTGTGTACTGAAATAATTATATTGCAGTCCGGCTGATAATTGTATACGATCTCCCAGTTTGCGTTGCATAAAAAATCCTGAACTCCAATTAAAACCAGCATTAATGAAAGCTGGTTTAATATATCCCGAAGAGCCGGGCGTTTGAACAGAACCATTATAGACAGCCGCATCCATTACCAGTGATTTCTCAAATGCATTGATTAAACCTCCCTGTACAACCCGGGCAATACCAGCATCTGCAGTAATACCCCATTGCCACTTAAATTTTCCCGGGGATTGGATCTTCCTGAACTGAATTTTTTCTATACCACTAATTGAATCTGTTTTTGGAGGTGTCCTTACCTCAACCAGGGAATCCTTTTTCTCCACCACAATGCTTGAATTTTCTGCCTCCTCCACTTTTTTATTTCGATTTGACTTTAGTTTATCCGATACAATCTCCACCTCTTTAGTTGTTATTACTTCAGCAGATTCAGTGATTGATCTATTGCCTGGTGGATTTGTAATTCTATCGGCTTGCCCGTCCTTTTTATTTTTCTTGCGGACGGGTTCGGAGGAAACTGCCACCGAAAGTTGATTGCGAGTCCCGCTTTTCTTTTCCTTCCGTAAGCCAGTCTCCCGATTAACGGTTTCAGAACTCGTTAGATTATTTTTTGGTGACGTTGCCAAGGGGCTACCAGGAGAAATAACTACACGCTGGTTATTATCCGGAGTTTTCCTTTTAGTATCATTCGCCTGATTTTGTTTGGCCTTCCCAGGCTCGCCGGTTACAGCTTTTGAATTAGTGGGCAAGGTACTAGTCTCTTTGATTGCGTTTTTATCTGCAATGGTAACATTAGGTTTACCGGCTTGCTGGATCCACCAATAGCTTCCCAATACTATTACCAGGAACAATGGCAATAAAAAAAACAGGCGACGCCGTTTTCTATCCTTTCGCAATGCTACTTCCACCTGGTTCCATACGCCCTCGGTTGGACGAAGTGATAAGTCCACCATTTTCTTATGTAAATTGTCCTCAAATTTATGGCCTTGCATGGGCTTCACTTTTTTTTCGTTCGGAATAATGCACGGTTATCCAATTGATTAATAAATTGCGTGCACGGGCATACTGGCTGCGCGAAGTGCCTTCATTGATCCCCAGCATTTTTCCAATTTCCACATGACTGAATCCTTCCACTGCATGAAGATTAAAAATGGTTTGATACCCAGTTGGCAATTGCCGGATCAGTTCTGCCAGTTCTTTGGCATTCATATAGAATTCGGGATTGTCGTTGGTAACGGGATGTAATCCGGTCTCTGTAAACGATAATTCCGACTGGTAACGGCTGTTCTTTTTCAGGTAATTGATGGCAGTATTCACCATAATACGCCGGATCCATCCTCCTAACTCCCCTTGAAACTTATATTGATTCAAATTTCTAAACACTTTGATAAAGCCTTCTTGCAATACGTCTTCTGCGTCTTCCACGGATTTTGTGTACCGATAACAAACTCCCAGCATATTTTCAGCAAATAATTCATAAAGCTCCCGCTGCGCGGAGGCCCTCCCTTTTAAACATTCTTTTACCAGTTGATGTGGATCCATTCAATCAATTCAATTGTTTATGACAATTATTAAGCGGCCATCGTTGCATTGGAGATGTTTATTGATGGTCAGCGGGTTACCCCGGGAGAAGGGTGGGCCGTGACCTGTGCAGCAATTCTAAACTTAGCCTATATTTACTGTTTACAATATTCATCTCATTTATTAAAAACTGAATTTTATGTCTGATTTAATATTGAAAATCTTTCCCAGTGAAGAAGTAGATTCTGACAAAACAACCATTATCAGGGAGCAGCTTGCAAAAAGTAATTTTTTATCTGGCCAGGAGATTGAATTTCATGGGGAACATTACCTCGAACCCGGTCCTTCTTATTGCAACTATTTTCAATTTGGAAAAGTACAAGAGGCAATGCAATCTTACAAAAAAGAAATAAGAATCCAGGTGGCGCCCAATAGCTCGCTCATGACCATGAAGGAGGGAAATGAAGAACCTGTGTTCCTGGACAGGACAAACGTAGTGGAAATATGGAACGCAGATAATAATTATGTTAACTGGGAAAAACTTACCACGCTATTGCAACAAATAACCGGAGATGCCTACAGGGGAGAATGGGAGAAGTTATGAATATTGGATGTACTATTTGGGAAGGGGGGTTTGTCTTCTTAATAACGCAAGCTCTACATTTGCTAAATGAATTTATCCCAACGCGATAAACAGGTAATATGGCATCCCTTTACTCCCCAAAAATCAATGACTGATCCCATTGCAGTCGTTAAAGGAGAAGGCGTTTATTTATTTGATGAAGACGGAAACAAATATATTGATGCCATAAGCAGTTGGTGGGTCAACCTGCATGGACATGCACATCCTTATATTGCCGAAAAAATATTTGAACAAGCCAAAAAACTAGAACAGGTAATATTTGCCGGTTTTACGCATGAACCGGCCATTCTATTAGCGGAACAGTTACTTCCATTATTACCAGGCCCATTTTCAAAAATATTTTATAGCGACAATGGATCTACCTCTACAGAAGTGGCTATCAAAATGGCATTGCAATATTGGTGGAATGGAGGGAAGTCGGAAGTCGGGAGCCCGGAGCCTAGCGCCAGCATGATAATTAGAAACAAGATCCTTGCATTTAACAATTCGTATCATGGTGATACGTTTGGGGCCATGAGTATTAGTGACCGAAGTGTATTCACACTTGCCTTTCACGATAAACTTTTTGAAGTAGTTTTCATAGATGCCCCACAGTCTCCGGAAGCACTCCTCCCTTCTGTCGACTGGAACAGCATTGCCTGTTTCATTTACGAACCATTGGTACAGGGCGCGGGTGGCATGAAGATTTACAGCGCGGCCGGTTTAAACCAACTACTCAAAAAATGCAAAGAGCATTCTATAATCTGCATTGCGGATGAAGTGATGACAGGCTTCAAAAGAACAGGAAAACTATTCGCCTCGGAGTATTGCGAAAATAAACCCGATATTATTTGCCTGAGTAAAGGACTTACCGGGGGAACTATGGCCCTGGGGGTAACCGCCTGCACTCAAAAAATTTATGACGCATTTGTAAGTGATGACAAACTGAAAACTTTCTTTCATGGACATTCATTTACTGCAAACCCCCTCGCCTGCACAGCCGCATTAGCGAGTTTAGACCTGCTTCAGGAAAAAGCATGCGGTCTTGTTGTAGCCAGTATAATTGAAAAAAATGCAGGTTTCCTGCAGCAATTGAAAACTTCCCATCATAAAATACCTACCAAGAATCATCGTATGCTCGGAACGATACTCGCTTTTGAAATGGATAATGGTAAGGATGAATACCTGAATAGTGTAAGTGCAATAATAACCCGACAAGCATTGAATGAAGGAGTTTATATCCGGCCATTAGGAAATACCGTTTATGTTATGCCACCTTACTGCATTTCGCAAGAACAGTTGGAAAAAGTCTTCAATACAATTATTGAAATACTGGACGGGATATAAAAAAAGCGAAGCCATTACGGCTTCGCTTTCTAAATATATTAAACGGCAATTTAACCAACAGGCACAGTAACCTGCGTTTGATCCCATTCAATGATGAGCGCGTTTTTATCGGAAAAGCGATAGGTAAGCTTTTCTGCTACCGCATCCAATTTCTTAACGGGAACTTTTACATTCAGTACATCTTTTGCCTTTATCTTTTCATAGCCAAATGAACCCAATTGCTTCAATTCGCTGTTAAGGATGATTGTCCATTCAGTGGCTGTAGGAGAAACAAATAAGGAATAGGTGCCCGCTTTAATAGCCTTCCCGCCAAATTTGCTGTCTTTTGCAAAAGTGATTTCCGTGGCTTCATTGGCACCTGCTCTCCATACCTGCCCAAATGGCACCAGTTTACCGAATATTTCTCTTCCTTTCTTGGATGGCTGACCGTAAGTAACACTAACGTCCTTCCCCTGTGCAGATGCTTTCGGGCTCTCTTGTGCTTTGCAGGAAATAGCAATAGCGGAAACCGCAAACAACGAGGATAACAATAATTTTTTCATCTGATTTGTGTTTATTTTTATTAAAATTAATTATTCGTTCTGTCTTTCAATTATCTTTTTCAGTTGATCCAGCGAAATCTCCATAGGCGGTCCCAATTCCTTGTCAAAAACTATGCTACCAAATTTTTCCCAGGGATACCAATTAACCCGGAAATCAAAAAACCATTGTACAATAGTTGCATTTCCGGAGGATGTTGCATGTATACCACTCAAAATAGGTGATTGTCCGCTTCTCTCCCATTTTGTTTGAACCATTCCGGTTGAATCTGTAGCCAGTACCCGGATTTTCATTTCGGCTGACGAAAATAAATCTCTTTCTAATTGAACCGCTGTTAATTCTTCGTTTTTTAGCAGGGCGTTCCAACGAGGCCATTCACGCATATCTTTAATAAATTTCAGAACCGTATCTGCCGGAGCATTAATAGTAATGGCCCGCGAAACCCGCATCTTTGAAGGAATAAGCAACGATAGTAAAAAAATAACGAGGAATAATCCCAGGAAACTGATCAATCCCAATTTAACCAACCGCATACTACAATTATTTTTATTCGTTGTTCGTCATCAATCCGACAAATTATTCCCAGCGAAAAACCTTTATTGCCAAAGCATAAACGACGATCATCCAAATACCCAGAATTCCTAATTGTTTGCCACAATCTGTCAGGTGTGCCCCTTCAAACGCCACATTTCTCATCGCATCGTTCAGGTGCGTAAGTGGAAGAACTTTACAGATAGGCTGCAACCAGGAAGGAAAGGCGTCGATAGGAAAAAAGGTTCCAGCCAACAGGAATTGAGGCAACGTAAATATATTGGCCAGGGGCGGAATACTGCTTTCATTACGGGCCAGGCCGCTAACCACAAATCCAATGCCCATAAATACCATTAACCCGACCAAACTGAGTACTAACAATTCAAAAAAGGTTACCCAGCCATGCACGAGCGTAAACTGAAATGCAAAATGGCCCACCACCAAAATGACTATTGCCGTAATCATTTGAAAAAGCACCCGGCTGATCGCCTCACCAAAAAGAATATATGATCGCCTAATCGGTGTGGCGAAAAATCGTTTCAGCACCAGGGTTTGTCTCAGGTTAAAGAAGATGAAGGCCACACCAAAAACTCCCGCGCTTAATAAAGAAAAACCCAACTGCCCTGGTAGTATAAAGTCGATCGTGCGGTATTTTCGGCCCGGTATTTTTATGATATCATTATTTACAGTAGCATAGGTAGTAGCATCGGGGAAATTCTTTTCATTAATGCCTTTAATAATTCCACCTAATATTGAACGAAGTACCTGAACGTTTTGCTGGTTAGTGGCATCCGAGGTCTTGAGATTGATAATATATTCGGAATGGGGATCACTACTTTTTTGAATATTCACTATAGCGGTAATTCGTCCTTTTTCGAGATCCTCCTTTACCTCCTGTTCCGTCTTTGTGGAAACAGTAATTCCGCTAATATTTTTTATAATTTGATATAGTGTGTTTGTTGTGTCTGTATTCTTATCAAAGGCTACCCGCAGATTCACCCGGCCACTACTGCCAATAAATCCAAATACTAAAATAAATACCAGCGGAAAAAAGAAGCCGAATACAACGGCGCTGGGGCTGCGGAATACCGCCCGAAGGCTTGCCCGCGTAATCGCCAGCATGGCTTTTGTTTGATTGTATGGTTGCTGCATTGTTAAATACTAAAGAGCTGCAAAGCTAATGGATGAATGCGAAATCCAGAGTTTTATGATGTAGTTGAAGGATGGTGGATGATGGCTTGCTCACCGAAGCTTTAGTGTAGGTGTGACAAGGAATAAGGGATAGATACCGATGGAGGGATTATTCCTATTTTGATTTGAGACCTATTTTAAGTTGGCAAAATAAAATGCAAAAGACTTCTCAAATATTTGGGTCGATTCCGCATCCCATATCCTATATTCTCTCTATTCTATCACAAACTCAAAAGGCAATCTCGCCTGCACTCCTCCTGCCATACGCTTCATCTTCTTAATCGCTTCATATGTTTTTATTCCTTCCGGCCCCAGCTCATCCTTGATAGCAGCGGCCCTGGCATTCATCTGATAACCCCCAAATATTCTTTGCAACAAATTTTCTGGTTCGGGATATTCCCTCAATTTGTAATCCGTAACTTTTGCCATGCGGGCCGCGCAATCAATGGCATCCTGTAGTCCGCCGATTCGATCGATCAATCCTAATTGCAACGCCCGCGTACCGCTCCATATTCTTCCCTGCCCGATACTATCAATATAAATTCTCTCCCTTTTTCTTCCATCTGCTACCCGGGTGGTGAATGTGAGATAGATGCTGTCTACATCACGCTGCAACCATTTTCGCTGCGCTTCTGATAGCGGCTTGGTTACCGACAATGCATCCGCGTCCGGGGCAGTTTTGACGCCATCGAATGTCATACCCAATTTATTATTGAAGAATTTTTGCATATTGGGCAATATACTGAACACCCCAATGGAGCCCGTTATGGTATTCGGTTGCGCGAAAATGCTATCTGCATTACAGGAAAGATAATATCCTCCCGAAGCCGACACATCACCAAAACTAATTACAACGGGTTTATCTTTGCGGGCGAGGGATAACTCCCTCCATATATTTTCACTCGCCATGGCACTGCCCCCGCCGGAATTAATCCGAAATACAATGGCCTTAATATTCTTATCCATTCTCATCTTCCGTATGAGACTCACATAACTTTCACTGCCAATTATAGTGCGTTCACCTTTTCCATCGATAATATCCCCCTGGGCATATATCACAGCAATTTTCTCTCTGCCTGTTTTTTTATAATCTACTGCTTTTGCATATTTTCCCAATGGCACCAGATTCAACTTATCAATTTTTTCAACTTTCAATAACCCCTTTATTTCATCTTTTACTTCATCATCGTACTTTAATCCATCCACCAGGTCAAATTGTACCGCGGAGGCGGCTGTTTGAATTATGTTTTCGTTCGCATACCGGTGGAGCGTTGCGGTATCTATTTTTCGGGAAGCTGCCGTTTGTTGCAGGAAATGCCCGTAGAGATCATCTAGAATTTCCGTAGACTGCAACCGATTGGCATCGGTCATCTTTGTTTCGCGGAAGGGTTCGGTGGCGCTTTTAAATTTACCCGCATAAAAGATCTGCGGTTCAATACCCAGTTTTTCCAATGTTCCTTTCATAAAGAAATAGCTCATAGAATAACCGCGCCAGTCGAGCCCTCCTTTAGGATGGCAATAAATCTTATCAGCCACATTGGCCACATAATAGGCTCCCTGGGTAATAACATCGGAATAAGCATAAATGAATTTCTTACTTCCTTTAAAATTGAGCAATGCGTTGCGAATGTCTTCGCTGCTGCCAAATCCATTATTATTACTGCCACACTTAATATAAATTCCTTTTACGGAACTATCCGATTTAGCTTTACCAATCAGCCTGACTACATCGTACACGGATGGAATATCGAATTGGTCCTGTCCACCCAGGCTCGCCAGCGGATTTTCAACAGCCATTTCCGGAAAAGGCATAGAAAGATCGAGTACCAATACTGCTTTGGACCCTGTCTGCTCTTTGGCGGTAGAGGTTACGGAAGAAACAATTCCCAATAAAATCAAAAGTCCAATTAAGGTAAATACCAGCAATGCCAGCAATGAAGCAAAAAAGAATTTAAAAAAGCTATTCATTCCTTTATTTATTTATTACAAAAATCAAAGATATTTGGCACCCGTAAGGTAGGGAAATTATGAATAAAGCATATCTATTGACAGGCGGTAACACGGGTAACCGCCATGACTATCTTCAGCAGGCTGTTGAACTAATTGGTCAATCCTGTGGCAAAGTGGTAAAAAAATCGAGCCTGTATGAAACGGCACCCTGGGGAAATAGCAACCAGCCTGCCTTTTTTAACCAGGCACTGCAGCTAAACACTTCCATGACTTCTCCCCTTTTGATGCAGGAATTATTATCCATAGAAGAAAAGATGGGCCGGAGACGGTTGGAAAAATATGGTCCGAGAATTATAGACATTGACATATTATTATTTAATAAAGAAGTAATTCAATCATCCTTTCTTATCATTCCTCATCCTGAACTGAAGAACAGGCGATTTGCTTTAACTGCCCTGGCGGAAATTGCTCCTCTCCTCAAGCACCCTCTTCTGCATAAAACCATGAATCAACTTTTAAATGAATGCCCGGATGACCTGCCAGTGAAAAAGATTAGTTGAACTTTTCCACAAACCTTCCTCATACGCGATTGAACTTTTCAATTAAGTTATTTTGCAGCATTAAATGAGAGAGGTTTAGGTTTTAAGGTTTGTGGTTGATGGCTGAAGGCTAAAGGTTAATTTCTATGAAATAAATGCCTGTTCGGCTAATGTAATTTTGATGGCGTGATCTTTTCTTTCCATTTTACATTCTAAATTTTGCATTTTACATTATTAAATGAATTATCATTATATAACCATCGAAGGAAATATTGGCGCAGGCAAAACGACATTGGCCCATTTACTCTCGCGCCACTACAACGCAAGGTTGATTTTGGAGCAGTTTGCCGACAATCCTTTCCTGCCGAAATTTTATGAAAATCCGAAGCTATATGCTTTCCCACTTGAATTATTTTTTATGGCTGAACGCTATAAACAATTAAAGGACCTGGTACATACCAAGGACCTGTTCCAGCAATTTACCATATCCGATTACCTGTTTACCAAATGCCTCCTGTTTGCCAAAGTAAACCTGCCCGAAGAAGAGTTTCGCCTGTACCAGAAATTATTTGAAATCATTCACCAGCAGATTACTCAGCCCGACCTGCTTATTTACCTGCATGCACCCGTGCAGAAACTGCAGGAAAATATTAAAAAACGGCAGCGCACGTATGAACAATCAATATCCGACGAATACCTCTTTAACCTGCAACAGACCTACACCCACTATATCAAACAGCATAATATAAAAACACTCTTCATTGATGCCTCCAATGCCGATTTTCTGGGGAATGAAAAACAACTGAAGGCTGTTATTGATGCGCTGGAAAATGATTATGAAGAAGGGCAACATTATCTTATATTACCTTAGTGCTTTAAAAAACAATTAGCAGCTACTTAATGACAGCTACCAAACCGGATAAATTTGCACCCCTTCGCGAAGAAAATTTCCGGTATTATGTAGTGGCCCGTTTCTTCTACATTATGGCGCTACGGATGCTTACCACCGTAGCCGGCTATAAAATATTCCAACTAACACAGGATACGTACGCGGTGGGTTTTGCAGGGCTGGCCGAATTCATTCCAGTATTTTCCCTTGCGTTATACGCAGGTCATGTAATTGACAGATCCGATAAAAGAACGTTGCTATTAAAAGGAATACTGTCCTATTCACTTTGCCTTGCAGGTATGATCCTTATAACCTCTGCCTGGTTTGAAAGCATTATCTCGAAGCAGCATTTAAAATATTTTTATTACGGAATCATTTTCTTCACGGGTTTGATTCGCGCTTTTGCGGGTCCTACCTCCAACGCCATCCTTGCCCAACTGGTGCCCAAAGACATTCTACCCTTTGCCGCCAATATCAGTTCGTCTACCTGGCTCGTTGCTTCCATTACGGGGCATGCGGGCGCGGGATTCTTAATTGCCGGAATTGGGGTTCATTATACTTTTTTTATTATACTGTTCTTTGGTTTAATTGCCGCCTTCATGCTTTATAAAATCCCCCGACTACCCGTGGTACTCACCAAACAACACGAAGATGCCTGGAAGAGCGTTAAAGAAGGATTGAACTATGTATTTAATCACAAAATATTATTAGGGGCCATCTCGCTCGATCTATTTGCCGTTTTGTTTGGAGGGGTTGTTGCGTTCATTCCCGAAGTAGCCACGGTGATTTTGAGAACAGGCCCCATTGCCTTTGGCTGGCTTAATGCGGCCTCTGATATAGGCTCCGCCATCAGTATTCTATTTCTCACCTTCTTTCCCATGCGCCAAAAGCAGGGAAAAAAAATGTTGTTGGCCGTAGCCGGCTTTGGCATCTGCATCATCATTTTTGGTATATCAAACTTTTACTGGATATCTTTTACCGCCCTTATAATCAGCGGGGCCTTCGATGGACTCAGTGTTATTGTGCGCGGTACCATTCTGCAACTGTCAACGCCCGACGAAATGCGGGGAAGGGTTTCTTCGGTTAATTCGATGTTCATCAATTCAAGTAATGAATTGGGACAGTTTGAAAGTGGTGTATCCAAAAGATTACTGGGTAATTCGGTACCAATAGCTATAGTATTTGGCGGCTTTATGACATTGCTGGTGGTGATTATTACCTGGTTCAAAGCCCCCAGTTTGAAGAAATTTGAATACTGAAGAAATGTGCAAATATGCAAATGTGCAAATTTGCGAATAGGCTGATATGCGAATGAAATCGACTAATTTTATGTTTGACGGTAAAAACCAAAAACATTGTGAAGGAGTAAAAAAAATCAACCATACTTATTCAATACTAATTTGTAAATTACCCGATGTGCACAATAGAAGATGTGTAAATGAGGTACCTAAAACTTAGAGTGGCCAAAAAATATTAGCAATCCTGAATGTAAAGAATTTGCTCATTTGATAATTTGCACATCTGCATATATAATTACTTTTACACTTTAATAATAATAAAATGCAACGTCGCCACTTCCTCCGCAATACCGCTTTAACCGCTGGCTTACTTTCATTGAGTCCAAAAGATTTGCTCGCTACTTTATTACAACAACCCGCCTGGAAAATCAACATGCTCACGCCGGAAATTGGAGTATTCACAGAAAGAGGCGGCACCATTCTGTTTACCTTCTCATCCGATGGCATCGTAGTGATCGATGCGCAGTTTCCTGAACAGAGTCAGCACCTCATTGATGAATTGAAAAAGCAAAATAAAGGCAATTTCAAAAAACTCATCAATACTCATCATCATTTCGATCACAGCAGCGGGAATATTTCCTTCAAAGGATTAGTAGAACACGTAGTGGCTCATGAGAATTCCCTGAAGAACCAAAAAAATGTTGCCGTTGCCCAAAAAACAGAAGAAAAACAATTATATCCTGATCAAATTTATACCGATACCTGGTGCGAGAAAATAGGAAAAGAAAAAATATGTCTCTACTATTTTGGCGCGGCCCATACCGATGGCGACAGCGTGGTGCACCTGCAACATGCTAATATCGCACATATGGGCGACCTTGTATTCAATCGCCGTCATCCTTTTGTTGACCGAAGCGCCGGTGCCAGTATTAAAAGCTGGATAGAAGTTTTAGGAAAAACGGTTAAGAAGCTGGATAAGAAAACCAAATATGTATTTGGTCATTCCGCTGAAGGCTATGAGATCACTGGAAACTGGGAGGACCTTGAAAAATTTTCCGAATACCTCAATAATATTTTATTATTTACGGAAAGGGAGATTAAAGCCGGTAAATCAAAAGAAGAATTTATCAAAACAACGGTCCTGCCTTTTGAAACCCAATGGAAAGGGGATGGATTGGTAAGGCCATTGACGTCTGCGTATGAAGAGTTAACGGCTAAGTGAAACAGCATTGCACTAAGGAAAAAACGGGGAGATTATTTCCCGGTATTCTCTATTAATTTCTCCAGTACATAATACGTTATCGGGCAAAAAGCAGAATTCTTTAATGTGAGCAGCGGTCGCTTGAGAATAACATCTTCATCGGTATAAGGAAACCGATGGCAGTCGGATGGCCTTTGATCATAAATGCCGCAATAATTATCGGCTCCTAAAAATGGACAAGGCTTGCTGTTGGCTACATAATCGCCATCCTCATCGACGGTTAAGTACGTTTCAATAAAATCACCTTCCTTCATCTTAAGATATTTGCTGATCCGTTTGATATCAGGCGTTTTGAACCGGGGCGAATAATTTTTACAGCAAGCCGCACATTTCAGGCAATCGATTTTGTTAAATGCCTCTTCATGCAAGTCGGGCAATTGCTTTAACACCCTATTCTTATTAGCCCTTTGGAGAAAGTTTTTATACTCTTTTTGGTGTTCAGCCGATTTTTTTTCCCAGAGATGCATCAGGTCTTTTGCCATTTAGAAAATATTAACGCGTGAAGATACGGGGTATCCGGCACAGGGTGTATTTTTGTCTTTATCTAACCGGTACTATGACAGGGCTCAAAGAACAATTACTACTGCTTATAAGCACTCCTTTATATTTTATAATTATTGGGGTTGAATTGTTATTGAGCAATTACCGTCACCGTAAACTCTATAGCTGGAAAGATACCGCGGCCAATGTGTACCTGATGCTGGCCAACAGCTTCATTGAATTATTGATCAGGGGGATTTATTTAGGTTTACTCGTTTATGTTTTCGAGCACCAGGTTTTCCAGTTTGCGAACCCGGTGCTGTATTGGGTCTTGCTATTTATACTCGAAGATTTTCTTTTTTACTGGCTTCACCGGTTTGATCATGAGATTCGTTTTTTTTGGGCCGTTCATGTTACCCATCATTCTTCGGAGCAAATGAATTTTACCGTGGGATTTCGTTCTTCCGTTTTCCAACCGCTTTACCGATTCTTATATTTTATACCGCTGGCATGGATTGGGTTCCATCCGATGGATATCATATTCGTTTTTGCCACCACGCAAATCTGGGGTATTCTTGTTCACACGGAACTAATAAAAAAAATGGGCTGGTTAGAATATATACTGGTTACTCCGTCGCACCATCGGGTACACCACGCTTCGAATATCAAGTACCTGGATAAAAACCTCGGAATGTTCCTGATTGTATGGGATAAACTCTTTGGTACTTTTCAACCGGAATTGAAAGAAGAAGAATATCAGCCTATCCGGTATGGACTCACTAAACCCTTGCTTAAGGATACCCCGTCAACTATTGTATTCCACGAGTGGGATAATATCCGAAAAGATATCAGCCGAAAGGACATTGGATGGAGAGAAAAATTCAATTACCTCTTCGGGCCTCCCGGTTGGAGCCACGATGGAAGCCGGTTAACGAGTGAACGATTACGCGAAATGGAAGACGGCAACAGGAACGATCCCTCCAAAAACAGGCAGCAGGAATTCTTACCGGCGCATTCAATAATTAATTCCCAGCCGTAAAGTAAATAAATGATCATCGGGGTTCTTCAAATCTATCTACAAGAATAATTTCAGAAAATTCGAAAAAATAGCAGTATTACTCCCAAGGCAAATCATTAATCTCGACTCACATTACTTTTTTAATATCCCGCATTGGCTAAGGATTCTTTCTTCATTAACTTAGACCAATGGATATTTCTATTAGGACCATTCAACCTTCGGATAACAAACTCCTCGCTATAATTGTACGAAACACCTTAGCTGAGTTTGGAGCGAACCACCCGGGCACTGTATTTTATGATCCGACCACCGACACGCTTTATGAACTATTTCAGGCGAAAGGAAGTATTTATTATGTAGTCGAACGAAAGGGAGTTATCATGGGTGGCGCCGGACTTTATCCTTCTCCCGGATTACCGGATGATACGGCTGAATTAGTAAAAATGTATTTAATTCCGGAAGCGCGCGGATTGGGCCTGGGAAAATTATTAATTGAAAAGGTGTTGAACTTCGCGCGGGAAAATGGTTATAAGAAAGTATATATCGAAACAATGCCTGAATTAAAGCAGGCGATGAAAGTGTATGAAAAATTCGGATTCAAATACCTCAATGGTCCAATGGGTAGTACCGGGCATACGGGATGCAGTGTGTGGATGTTGCTGGAAAGTTTGTAGTGTGAGGTTCGTAGTTTATAGTTTGTAGTTCTTCGTGTACTACATTCTCCTTGTTATGGGGAAATATCTCCTAAATAAATTTAAGAAAAGCAGGTACCAACCATAAACCACAAACTACAAACTCATCTTTCTGCCTTCACTTCAAACACCGGACTAAACAAATAAACCTTTCCGGTATGCAGTTCCAGGCATTGGTATCGTTTCCGCAATTTCTTCCCTTTTTTAAACACTCTTCCTTCACCAATATCAAATAATTTCCCCTCTTCCACTTGTTCAACCATTATCAACCCATCAGTTCCGGTATCGTATTTCTTTAATACCCGCATCAGGTCATCATCCGAACAGCTGCTCGCAGGCAGATTGTGTATAGATTGTTGTAATGCTATCTCTATATCCTCCGGGAAAATTTTATTCTGCAGGAAATCTTTCAGCAGCAAGGCATAAAAATTCTTCCATTCGCGGCCATGGGCCTGCACCCGGTGTCCATGAGCATTGAACGTAACCAAATGAGCCAGTTCATGAATGAGCGTAATCAGAAAGCTGAATTTATTGAGATTACTGTTTACACTGATACGATGTGTTTGATGATGGGTAGCATGGCGGTAATCGCCCAGCACGGTTTTGCGTTCCCTCGTAATAGTGAGATGTACATTGTACTGATGAAGGTATTGCAGCACCCTGGTAACGGCTGCTTCGGGAATAAACTGGCGGAGATATGTTAACGGCGCTTCCTTTTTAGCCATTCTTTTTTTGCTTACTCACTTTCATTAAAATTACTACTTCCAGCGTGGTGTAGAGCAGGTAGAATACCATGCATCCAATAATGCCTCCTTTATTCACTTCTTTACCCGCAATCATGATATATAAAAAAGAAGAAAAAAGGCAGAGCATCATTTTTACAAACATTCCGGCATAAATCATACGCAGGAAACCAGGCGCCCGGCTATCCTGGAACGACCGATAATAAAAATAAAAAGAAATAGCCGTAGCGATAAAAAGTATGAGATTGCCAATCAGCAACACGTCTGTACTGATATTCCAATGGGAAAATTTGGTGCGGGAACCAAAAAGGCCCGCATTTATTATAAAAAAAACAAATAATAGTGGCCGGAAAGCTTTCAAACCTGTGTCAGGAGAATCAATTGAATTCATAATACCGTTAATCTGGTTGATGGCGGCAAAGGTAATATCCCTAGCTCTATTGCAATCAATAGACTAACTGTTATCTCAAAATGGTTGAACCATCTTGGTAAATCCTCCGGAACAACAGCCCGAAAAGACAATCAGGCGGCTACTGGGCTATCCAGCTTCTTTTCCGCAATCTGACGACTATTGCCATTTACTGCGGGAGTAGTCTCCGTCATATGACATTGTCCGTTGAAGTTGGCAGTAGGCTCAATTTGTAATTTTCCGGCGCGTATATTACCGTGCACCTGGCAACTGCCTTTTAACTGCAGCAGTTCTTTTACATGGATAGTACCTTTTACTTTCCCCATTATATCGGCCTGTTGTCCGGCAATATCGCCTTCAACAACCCCGTTGGCGCCGATAACTACTTTGGCAGTGCAATGAATATTTCCCTGGAGTGTACCGTCGATGCGGATATCGCCATTACTGGTTATATCGCCTTTGAGGGTGGTACCTGCTGCAATAAGACTTGCGCCCCCACTTCCGGGAGCATCCGGTAAGTTGTCGGATTTGGATTTTTGATTGAACATGGTATTGGTTTTTAATCATCAATTTTTTCAGGCACTGGTATATCCAGGATGGTGGTGTCCAACTTGATGGAAGCATCGCCCTGCAACACACTTTTCATACTCTGCAAATACTGATCCTTATATTTCATCGCTGTTTCCAGCGAATCGGTTTTCATCTTCAGATCCCTCAGCTCTTTGGTTGCGTTTATATCGCCATATCCCGGTATATACAACTTTAGCGGTGTAAAAACGATGAGCGCCACGGTAAGCCCTGTTAATAACACAAAAATTGTGCTAAGAACGATATAAACACTCAGCCTCGACAGCTTAAACGTAACAACCTCCTCGTAAGTATCATCGTTCATAACTACCAGCCGATAACGGTTTCTCAACCGCTTCAGGGTAGAATTTGCATCCAATCCGGCCATACTAAATTTTTCGTTTGATTAAAGGTAGATAAATAGGCCGAAATGCCCCTTAAAAAGAGTGGCAAAAAATTTGCACTAACTTTATAATAATTTTCTTGAAAATCAGTTATTAAGCAATTAGTTTGCGCTGCAAATATTCATCAGTTTTGACCCGGATCATCTGCCTTTCCCTACTGCTCAGTTACGGCTGGCTGAATCATGCTTCTGCCCAAAGCATTCCTGCGCTCAGTTTCGAAATTAAAAAACCCCAGAAACTGGAAAATAAGAAGTTAGGCTCCGAAAAAGGAGTTGATAAGAAATTCACCGTCGTCCGTCGCTTTGTTCAAAACACCTTTACCAAATACAACTGGCACTTCAATGCCAACGAAAAATTGAATGAAATCATCGACCGGGCCAAAGACTACCATAAAGATGATTACACGCAACTACTTTCTTTTTACAATTATTCGCCGGCAGAAACAGTTCGCGACAGCATGGAACTGGATTCAGTGATTTATAAAGCGAATGCCGGCATTTTATTACACGATTTGCGAAACGATTGGGTAGATAACCTGTATATGCTGATGGGGCGGGCGTATTATTTTCGCCAGGTATTTGATACAGCCTACCTTAATTTTCAATACATCAACTATGCCTTTTCACCTAAAGAAAAGGACGGCTACGATAAGACAATCGGAAGTAATTCCAATGAAGGCGGTAACGCATTTTCTATTTCCACGAAAGAAAGCAATAACCTGGCAAAGAAGATTCTTTCCCATCCCCCCAGTCGCAATGAATCCTTTATCTGGCTCATCCGAACTTACCTGGCCCTCGAAGAGTATCCCGAGGCCGCCGGCATGATTGAAACATTAAAGAGCGATCCTCTTTTTCCCGACCGGCTGAAAACCCAATTGCACGAGATGCAGGCTCTTTGGTTCTATCAGCAGAATAATTATGACAGTGCCGCTTTCTATTTAGAAAAGGCACTGGTGAATGCTTCCAACCGAGAAGAAAGGGCAAGATGGGAATACCTGGTTGCCCAATTATATGAACGTAGCGGGAAACCCGAAAATGCAAAAGAATATTTTGATAACACGGTAAAACATACATTGAACCCGGTATTAGAAGTATATGCCCGGCTTAATTCAATCCGCCAAAACAAAGGAACTGATGAAAAGGCCATTCAGCTGAATATTGATGAACTACTTAAAATGGTTCGCAAGGATCGATATACCAATTACCGCGATATCATTTATTATTCCATTGCGCAAATGGAACTGGAAAGAAAAAATACCGGGGCGGCCAAATTTTTTCTCCTGAAATCGACACGCACGGCTATAGAAAAAAGTGCCGATCCCAATCAAAAATCCAGGTCATTCTTACAATTGGGAGACCTTTCTTTTGACGAAGGCAGCTATTCTGATGCAAAAAATTATTATGACAGTGTACAGAACCAGGAGCTCGTTTCCAATCCGGAGGCATTTGCCAAACGTAAAGAAGTGCTGACACGTATTGCTGCGAGTGCCAATATTATTTACCGGCAGGATAGCCTTCAACGCATAGCGGCCATGCCCGAAGCGGAACGCGAACCTTATATTAAAAAATTAGTTCGAAAATTAAGAAAGGAACAAGGGTTGAAGGAAGATGAGCCGGTGGTATCGACCAATCCCCTGAATCCTAATACAGCCCCAACCGACTTATTTGATAACACGGCAAAAGGAGATTGGTATTTCTATAACACCTCATTAAAATCGAAAGGATATACAGAATTCAAAAGCAAGTGGGGTAACCGGCCTAATGCCGACAACTGGAGGAGATTATCGGCCATTAACCAGGCCATTCAGAAAAAACAGGCAGGCGACGATGCAAAGAATCCCGGCAAAAACCAGGCAACGGATGAAGCCAATAGTGAAATCTCCTACGATGCCTTATTAAAAAAACTACCTCTGACACCGGAAAAATTAAAAGAATCGAACGATTCAATAGAGAATGCACAAATCGAATTGGGTAAAGCATTAATGGAAGGGCTGGAAGATTATGCCGCAGCGATTAAAGTATTCGAATCATTCAATGAACGATTCGGATATAGCGAACATTGCCCCGAAGTGTTAACCAATCTCTATTATTGTTACCAGAAAACGGGCGATACCCAAAAAGCAGATGCGGTAAAGCGTGAATTGCAGGAACGATATGCCGGAACTGCCGAAGAACAGAAGATTACGAATCCGAAATCAGCATCAGCTGGTAATAAATTAACAGCGGATATGACTGCCCGCTATGAAATGATTTATTCCCTTTTTATTGAAGGGAAATTTCCCGAAGCACTGGCAGAGAAAAAAATAGCCGATAGTTTATACGCCAATAATTACTGGACACCTCAATTGCTCTATATTCAGAGTATCTATTTTATCAGGCAGCGGCAGGACGATTCAGCCAAAGCCAGTTTACAGGATATTATCAATTTGTATCCTTCCTCTTTGTTGGCGACTAAAGCCCAAACAATGATTGAAGTGTTGAACCGCAGAAAGGATATTGAAGAATACCTGACTAATTTAAAGATAGAAAACCCGGCCGACAGTGTTTCCAACTCTAATGTCACCGCACCCGGCAACAAACCTGTAGTAACTACCGGTAATAAAGTTGATTCAAACGGAGTAGTCAGTAAACCCCCGGTTACCGCCAGGCCTGTTCAACCGGGAGTTAAGACGGACAGCAGTCAAACCAAACCCGTTGCGCCGCCAAAAGTGGTGTATGCATTAGATGCTGCGGCGCCTCATTTTGTGGCAATAATTATGGACAAGGTTGACGGAGTATTTATTAATGAAGCAAAGAATGCATTTAACCGGTATAATAAACAGAATTATTACAATAAAGTAATTGATGTAAGCAGTGAAGTTATTAGTGATACCATACGGGTGGTGTTAATGAACTCCTTTGAAAATGCCGAAACAGCGATTGCTTATATTGAAAAAGTACGAAAAGTAACCGCTACCGAAATAATTCCCTGGCTGCCGGTAACGAAATATACATTTGGAATCATTACTCCGGCCAACCTGGAATTGTTAAAAAACAGCAAAGACATTTTGGAATACCGAAAATTCCTGGCGCAATCCTTTCCGGGAAAACTTAATTAATCTGCGTAAAACAGAAGCAGGTTGAGAGTTTGAAGGTAACAATCTAGTAATCGCCGAACATAACGCTCCCTCCGGCGGGCTTAATTTATTATTTTCAAGCATGATTTTTGATTTATCTTTCTAATTGATTTTTCAACCCTCCTTTTTATTAATTTATTCTTTATGACTCGTCCCGTGCGTATTTTCTGGAAAATATTTTCGATAGGCCTGGGGGCATTTATATTACTGCTGGTATTGATCAATTTTGGTGTATTTGGCAAGATGCCCTCGCTGGCACAATTAGAAAACCCAGCTATCATGCAAGCAACGGAAGTATACGGAGATGACGGAACCCCTCTCGGAAAGTATTATAAGGAAAGAGGCAACCGGAGTAATGTCAATTATAAGGATATTTCTAAGTTCGTGATCGATGCGTTGATTGCTACAGAAGATGAACGATTTTATGAACATTCCGGTATCGATCCTAAGGGCGTTTTGCGAGCTGTTATTTTCCTTGGACAAAAAGGAGGAGGCAGCACCATCACTCAGCAATTAGCACTTAATATGTTCGATGAGCGGGCCAGCAACAAAATCACCCGCAGTATCCAGAAACTTAAAGAATGGATTATCGCGGTGAAACTGGAGCGCAATTTTACCAAACAGGAAATCCTCGCGCTGTATCTTAATACCGTTTCCTACAGTGAAAACGTATATGGCATACGCAATGCCGCCCGCACATTCTTCCAGAAAGAACCGGACCGATTAAATGTGGAAGAAGCGGCTGTGCTGGTAGGCATGGTAAACGGACCTACTGTATTCAATCCAAGAAAAAACCCCAAAGCGGCTCTCGATCGGCGCAACCTCGTTATTGGCCGGATGGTAACCAACAATTTCTTATCAGAAGAAGCAGGGAAGAAAGCAAAGATCAGCCCCATCAAACTCAATTTTAAGAAGGTGGATGAGAACAACGGCATCGCGCCTTATTTCCTGGACGTTATTAGGGAAGAATTGAAAAAATGGTGCAAAGAACATAAGAATCAAAATGGAGATGATTACGATTTATATGAAGATGGATTAAAAATATATACTTCCATAAATCCGAGGATGCAATTATATGCAGAGGAAGCCGTGGCTAAGCATATGCCGGTTCTGCAGCGCGTGTTAAGTGCACAGGCCAGCTTAAGAACAGATGCCGTTTGGAAAGGACATGAAAATATTTTACAGGCCGCCATAAAAAATAGTGATCGGTGGGATAAACTGAAGGAAGAGGGAATGAGTGAGGCTGACATCAAAAAAACATTCTTTGTTAAAACAAAAATGAAAGTGTTTGCGTGGAATTCCCAACGGGAAAAAGATACCTTAATGACTCCTTATGATTCTATTAAATATCACCGCGAAATGCTGCAAACCGCTTTTATGGTGATGGATCCCATGACCGGCCAGGTAAAAGCGTGGGTCGGCGGAATTGATTTTAAAAATTATAAGTACGACCATGTTAACTTAAGAACCAAGCGGCAGGTAGGATCTTCCATCAAGCCTTTTCTGTACGCATTAGCTATGGAAGAATATGGCTTTACCCCCGAAACTCAATGTGAGGCTACTCAACAATATTTTCCCGGCTCCGGATATGTACCCGCGAAAAATTCCGGAAGAAGTGGCACGCGCACTATGGCTAACGCGCTGGCCTGGTCGGTAAATGAGGTGGCCGCTTATTTGATAAAACAAACGACCCCCAAACGTTTCGCTGATTTTCTTCATCAAATTAATATTCCAACAAAAGTAGAACCCTACCCTTCCATTAGTTTAGGTTCCTGTGATCTGTCTCTTTATGAAATGCTCTGGGGTTATTCCATGTTTCCTACCGGTGGATTTAGTACCAAACCTGTTTATATTACCCGTATTGAAGATAAGGATGGAAATGTACTGGCCCGTTTTGAAACCGATCGTAAAGAAGTGATCAGCCAGTCCACGGCGTATACCATGACCCGCATGATGCAGGGAGTAGTAGACTACGGAACAGCAGCCGGCTTACGCGACCGGTTAGGCGTTTCCGAAATGAGTGGAAAAACCGGAACTACCAACGACAATTCTGACGGTTGGTTCATGGGCTTTACCCCGCAATTATTGGGAGGAGTTTGGATTGGTTGCGACGATCGCTTTATACGACTGGAAAGCGGACTTGGTTATGGAGGTAAAGCGGCATTACCCATATGGGAATATTTTTTTCAAAAAGCCTTCGCCGACAAAACATTGGGGCTTGATAAGTCCTCCAAATTTATTCAACCGGAAAATCTAAAGAATGATTTTAGTCCTTATCCTTTTGATCCTTCTCCACCCGATTTGCAGGAAGAAGGAACGGAAGATGTGGATGGTTATCTTAACCGCCCAGATTCGCAGGATATACCCGTTGATTCAAAACAGTCGCTGGAAGAACAAAAGATATTGCAGGAAGCCAAGAAAGCAAAGAACCAGGTACCGGTTACTGGCGATAAAAAAAACGAACCATCCAAACAGGGTGCTAATAACCCGGAAGAGAAAAAGAAAAAGGAGGGGTTTTTCAAAAGAGTGTTTGGGAAGAGAGATAAAGACAAAGCTGACTAACCTGCCTGATCATAACAAAACCGGGTCAATCGATCTGGTTTTTTTGTTGATGATATTCCAACTTTTCCCTTATCGGTGGATCATACTATTTTTGGCGCCGAGCCGCAGAGGCGCAGCATTAAACCTCTTACTTGCACTATTTGAAAGACCAAATCCTGATTAATACATATTACCCCTCTTTATCACTTTTGATCCTTTAGTTCACCATTTCTTTATGAGCCTTCAACAATGAAACTATCTTTGTTAATTCATCTTCATCTGCCATCACCGGACTGCCGATATCAAGAATCTCCGGATTTTGATGCAATACATTATCAGGTATAATTTTCCTGGCCGAGGTATGAAATTCAGAAGCACCTGTTCTAATTAACTGTTCAATATTTGAAGAACGTACACCTGCCCCTGGCATGATGATTATTCGATCGGCAGATTGCTGAACCAGTTTTGATAAAATATCAATTGCTCCTGGGGCAGCACTTTTTTGCCCGCTGGTAAGTACCCGCTCGCAACCGCAATCGATAATTTCTTCCAACGCTTTATATGGATCCGGTGCCGCATCAAATACCCGGTTACAGGTAACTCCCATCGGGTAGGCCCATTCAACTATACGCTTGAACCGTTGAATATCTATATTACCATTCTGCAATTGAATACCCACCGAGATGCCATCGCAACCCAGCTCTTTACATAAGAGGATATCTTTTTGCATGATAGAATACTCTTCTTCATCATAAAAATAATTACCGGCTCTTGGCCTGATAATAGGATATAATTGAATCCTTACTTTTTCCCTTGCCTGCTTTATAGCGCCGAAAGAAGGAGTTGTTCCTCCCTCCACCGGGTTATCGCACAATTCAGCCCGGACCGCACCGGCCCTTTCGGCTATAATGCAGGACTGAACATTAAAGGCGCATACTTCGAGAGATAAACGATTGCTCATAGTGAATGGTGAATAGTGTATGGTCAATAGTGAATAATGAAAAGTGAAAGCTGCCAGGAATTAGATATTTTCTTTTTCTCTTCCCCCAGTATATTCTGAATGCCTTCCCCTTTTTATTCTGAATTCAATTTTATATATTATCTATTTTTTATTCCGTGTTATCCTCTTGAAAAATTATTGATTCAGCATGACTATCATTAGACAAGATTTTGCAGCATATAAACAAGCACAAGGTCTGCTTTAAATAAAATCTGATTAAAGCAATTGAATGGCGAATTTACTTTCGCTGACAACCACCCTTAAATTTTCGCCTCAGCCGGTTCGGTCCCGGCGTTAGCCCGGATGCGTAAGCAAGAAGCGGATGCAGTGAATAATTTAAGGGTGACGGCCACCGGCCTTGAGGGGTATAATGACCGAATCAAAATCTTTTTAAGGGACAACAATGATTCTACCTTCTTTATTCAAAATTCTATATTTCATATCAAATTTTTCGCTACTACCAACTTCTCCTCCCTCCCATTCTTTACCGCGTAACTAAATCCTTTTTGCAGGGCGAAACCTCCATATATACCTTTCTTATTAATGGCAATGAACCCTATCTGTATTTCTCTGGCTTTGGCTCCTTTGATTCGTACTATGCGCTCCACAGCCTTCTTACAGGCTTGCTCAGGTGAAAAACCCTGCCGCATTAATTCCACCACCGTATGAGAGCCGGCCACCCGAATCACATCTTCACCCTGGCCGGTAGCCGTTGCCGCGCCCACTTCATTATCTACAAATAATCCCGCGCCAATAATGGGTGAATCACCCAATCTTCCCCTCATTTTAAATCCCATACCACTTGTAGTGCAACTGCCACTCAGGTTTCCATTGGTATCCATGGCTACCATTCCGATCGTATCGTGATTCAGTTCACCATTATCAAGATATGCAGGAGCAAATGGTCCATGTCTTTTTTGATTTTCGATATTGATCACCGGTTTGTATTCCGATTTTTTTAACCAGTCTTTATAGGCTTTTTCAGCCTCTTCACTTAGTTTCTGTTCTTCCAGTGGAAATCCTTCGGCTATTGCAAACTGTTGTGCCCCGCTGCCTACCAGCATTACATGCGGCGTTTTTTCCATTACCCTGCGCGCTACGGAAATAGGATGTTTAATTCTTTCGAGGAAAGCAACACTGCCACAGTTAGAAAACTCGTCCATAATACAGGCATCTAGTGTTACAAAACCATCACGGTCGGGATTCGCTCCTAAACCCACACAACAATTTTGAGAAGATTCGGTAACCATAACGCCGGCTTCTACGGCGTCCAATGCCCGTCCCCCTTTTCCTAAAATTTCCCACGCCCCTTTATTGGCAGCAATACCCGCTTCCCAGGTGGAGATCACCAGCGGGTTTCCTTTTACCACCGGGTAATGCTCATCCGTTGCCCAGGATTTCTTTCCAAATAATACAGCTACTGAACTGAATGCGGAGGATTGCAAAAATTTTCTGCGTGTTGACATGAATATATATTTAAAATAAAAGAATGAACAAGATATATAAAAGTATGGAACAAATTTTACCGCCGAGAACAAGAAAAAAAGAAGCTGTTGTGGAGAACCGCTGCGTTAACTCTGCGAGCTCTTATTTTCTGCAGTGAAATTGCGGAGTGAAAATGTCATGCAGATCACGAATCCATAAATTTTTCTAAACTCTTATGTGCGCTAACCCTGATTTTGCTTTTCATATAGCCACTCCAACCTAATATCCATCCCGGTAACCCCAATGCCTGGCGGCTCCATTTCCAGATATCAAACTGATCGGTATGCTCAATGATTTTTCCATCCTTTATCCGCATGTGCGCCTTAATAGTATTTACCACTTTCCTTCCTGTTTTCGAAAAAGTATAGGTAGCTACCCAATGGCAGGTGGTATATTCTTCGTCCAGTAATTGAATGTTGGAATAGGTAAGTGAAAAATCTTTAGCATTCTTACATAACATTTCCCACATCGCTTTTGCATCGTAGCCCATCAATATGCCAAAAGCCGGATCATTAAATATGATATCATCGCCGTAACAGGATTGCATAGTAGCATAATCCAGTCGCTGAAAGGCGTTATAAAATCGCTCAACAACCTGCTGATTACCGCTCATAAATTGATTGTTTGGTTGATAGCAGAAGCTGTAAATTTAAACTTCCAAAATCAAACAACATGAGAAAAGTATTGATCTTCTTTCCCTTTCTTTTTGTCGTATTCGCTGCTGCCGGTCAAAACTCCCAGGATTC
>JANMBO010000103.1:0-2607 GCA_031360425.1 Chitinophagaceae bacterium
GACTCAAGTATCGGGAATAACCATTCCGACTTTCGGACTTTCGGACTATTCAAGCCCAGATGGCGAAATTGGTAGACGCACTGTGTTCAGGTCGCAGCGTCCGCAAGGATGTGCTGGTTCGAATCCAGTTCTGGGCACTGAGGTGGACAAATCGACAATTGATTCGGTTTGTCCATTTTCTTTTTCGCCGAAACCTTTGTCTATACTGTATATTAGCTCAACAGCTTCATTGAGCCGGGCGGTTCGATAATGGAATCCATCAAAAACGAGTTTTTCAGGATAAATCGAACCGATGATTTCTCGCTTTTGCTGATTATTGGCTTGCTCATATAATTTATCAAGACTACATAGAGCATTTAAAGCTTTTTCGAGTACTGATGTTATGGATTGGTTTGTATTTGATAATTCCAGTAGTCTTGATTCTAACGCTGCTGTCTTTTTTTCATATTCTGATTTTATGCTTCGATATTCTGTCGGCTCTAATTCGTTTGATAATAGCAAATTTCGTGCATTTAGGAGCTCATTAGTCGCTTTATCCAACGCGGTCTTCAGTTCCTTCACATCTTCCCGTTGCGACTTTGTTTTGTTGCTATAATGCTTCTGGATCACTTCTTTAAAAACTGCCATCATGCCTTTGCGGGGAACAAGCCGTTTTAATTGGTTAGAGAAAAGTTCGTTGGCATTCTCAGCCTTAAATCGGGTGCCGCATTTGGAACTGCAATGGTAATAGTAATATTTCCCAGACCTTCCTTTCGAGGCACTACCTGTAAGCACCTTACCACATTGGGGACAAATCAAATAACCCCGTAGTTGCAGCACCTCTTGTGAACCAACTTTGGTGCGATAGGTTTTCTTTTTACCGTCCAGGTACTCCTGCACTTCATAAAAGAGGGCTTCACCAATAATAGCCTGGTGCAATCCCTGAACATGTCGCGCTGCTTCTTCCTTGTAAGCGGATAAATATATCCGGCCACAGTAAACCGGATTGCGAAGCAGGTTCCAGAAATTAGCCTTGCAGCATTTGATGCCTTTGGCAAAAGCAATTTTCATAATCTGTTCCACATTCAGGTGTCCTTCTGCGATAGTCTCGAATACCCATTTCATAATGCTTGCTTCCGGTTCAATCGGCGCTATATATTTTTTGCCATCCTCGGTTATTTTATTAGCATAACCAATGGGAGCTACGCCCATCCAACGGCCTTCCTTTTTTGCTTTCCGCATCCCCAGCAAAACGTTCAATGCCCTGCGGTCATTTTCCACTTCGGGGGCTGCCAGATAAAACGCGAGCATCAATTTATTTTCTGGTACCGAAAGATCCAATGGTTGTTCAATAGCCTGCGGTTCTACGCCTAGTTTTCGGAGGGTGTTGATCATCTGGTAAGCATCACCGGCATTTCGGCTGAACCGGTCCCATTTACTGAAGAGGATAGCGTCTGTTTTTCCTTTTTTTGATTTCAGTTCCAATAGTAGTTTGCTCCATTCCGGGCGGTTGAAAGTCTTGGCCGAATGGTCTTCGAAAATCACTTTCCGGATGCTGATCTTATTGTTCTCGCAATACTTCTGCAAGCGCTCTGCCTGATCACGCTGTGAATACCCTTTATCAGCCTGTTCATCGGTACTTACCCGGATATATAAATCAGCTTTCATGTTGATTTATTTTTGATAATGCTATATCTGCTAATTTAGACAAAAAATCAAGGATCAAACGAGCTTCCACGAGCGAAATATGCACATCCTGATCTTCCAGTATTCTGACTACTGTTTCTGGTTTCACTCCCTCCATTTCACACCTCCTCTTATTCTTCTACAACCACGAATATTTCAACCTCAAATTCTATTTTTTATTACCCTTTATTCTTCCTTTTTCCGGTCCTGCAGAACGACTCCTTTCAGCATTGACGGAAGTCGTTTTTCAGCCCTACAAACCAGCCTGAAAATTGACTTCCGGACGGTTATAAATTTATTAGACCCAATCATTTTTTTTCGAATAGTAGCCTTTGAAAAAAAACACTTCCATCACTAATCTTTTTCACTGTTTCTGATAAAATAGCTTCACAACATCCTCTCACTATACCCCCGCCGACTCCGGAGGCACCAGGGGGCGAGATCCCAATTGTGCAACAATTGAACATCTCGCCGGTTGCAGGTTTAGCAACCTGAAAATCTTCAGACTTGTTCAATTAATCGTATTAAACTTGCCTGAATAATTTCTGCAATAAAATTAAACCTAGTAAAGCAAGTCAACAATACAAGACCAAATTTTGAACAGGTGGGGCCATTTGTCAATTCTGCAAAAGACCGGCGAATTGACAAGGTTTCCCATTTATTACGAATAGAATAAAAAGTCAAATTATTAATTGTCTTAAAAAAACCAGGATGTTCGCCTATTTGGTATCTCTTATTAAAGGTTCTATCATTTCTATCCCTGTAATTTTTAAGGGTAAAACAAAACGGTTTTGTAAAACAAAAAAGGGGAAAAAAGAAAGCAATAACCCAGCGGCCTTCGCTTAAAGCAAAAAGGAAACGGAATAAAGGAAAGGAGTAGCGGGAGGGGAACCCCAGCGTTTATGCCGAACGCTTTTTGCCGGCCTTACCCATCTTTCCATT
>JANMBO010000052.1:0-2866 GCA_031360425.1 Chitinophagaceae bacterium
CACCTCTGCCAGGGAACCAGTCACCGAATGCGAATGCAGGAACAGATATTACTATTACGTTACCAACAAATAATACCACACTAAATGGTTCGGCATCTACCGATCCGGATGGAACGATCAGTACATATGCATGGACCAAGATCAGCGGACCAGCCACCTTTACGATGGGCAACCCGGCTTCCGCATCAACGGCGCTGACTAATCTTATCCAGGGAACATATGGATTCCGGTTAGTGGTGACAGATAATAATGGCGCTACTGATAGTGATACAGTACTTGTTATAGTAAATGCTGCACCTCTGCCAGGGAACCAGTCACCGAATGCGAATGCAGGAACAGATATTACTATTACGTTACCAACAAATAATACCACTCTAAATGGTTCGGCATCATCCGATCCTGATGGAACGATCATTACCTATAGCTGGACCAGGATTAGCGGACCGACCACGTTTACAATTGGCAATCCGGCTTCCGCATCTACAGCATTAACGAATCTTATCCAGGGAACATACGGGTTCCGGTTAGTGGTGACTGATAATAATGGCGCTACGGGTAGTGATTCTGTCTTTGTTACTGTTAATGCCGCTATTCCGCCAGCAAACCAGACCCCGAATGCGAATGCGGGAACAGATATTAGCGTTAATTTACCCAATCCTGTTATCCTGTTAAATGGCAGCGCTTCTTCCGATCCGGATGGAACAATAGTAGGGTTCAACTGGATTAAGATAAGTGGCGCGGGAGCAATAACTATTGTTAATTCAACTACGGCTACCCCCAATGTAGTAGGTGTTCAACAAGGCGTGTATGTTTTTGAATTGACCGTAATGGATAATAATGGAGCTACCGCAAAAGACCAGGTGACCGTAACCGTGGGGGTTGGCCCGAACCAGGCACCTGTAGCATTAGCGGGAAATGATACGAGCATGGCCGTTCCGGCATCCAGCTCTCTGTTAAATGGAAGCAGTTCATTTGATAGTGACGGAAGTATCGTTGCCTTTACCTGGAGGCAGGTGAGCGGACCTTCATTAGGCGCAATTAATAGTTCATTTAATGCTATTACCAGTGTAAGCAGTCTGATAGCGGGAGATTATTCTTATGAATTAACGGTAACGGATGATAAAGGCGCAATCGACAGAGATACGGTTACCATATCTATAGTGGACAACTTGCGATCTGAAGACGTGCTGATTGTTTATCCAAACCCTGCTATGAGTAACCTGAATGTACGTTGTATCAGTGATTCAATGGGGATTGGAAAACTTAACTTCTATAATCTGAATGGAATTTTGGAAAAATCAATCCAGTTTACCAAGTCTCAAACATTTTACGAAAAACAATTTCAGATTGCGGATCTAAAAACCGGCATGTATTATATAGAGGTGATCATTGATAACAGAAAGCGAATGGTCAAGAAATTCATTAAGCAATAAGTAATAGCGTAATAAAAAAGTAAAAGCCGTTTCACTGGAAACGGCTTTTACTTTTCTATGAATTGCATAATTAAAAATATTCTCGGAAACCAGTTGAGGGCATTGCCAGGTATGGCTGGAATGAGCGCATCTTTTCAACTAATAAAATATTGAAACCAGAAGACAGTTGTAATATGATCTCATGCAATTAATTTGGAGTTTATATTGGGAGGGAAAAGAGGCGCCGGAAAGAATAATTGAAGTTTATTTGAAAAGTTTAAATTTGATGAAATATGTATTTCTTATGAAGGCAATCAGGAACTTCTTTTATATTACTCTTCCTTCCCTGCTGGTGTTGTTATTAATTCTCGAATTATTCTTTCGTTTTGTTATCAAAGCTTCTGATCCTCCTATGAGCTATTTTTATGAAAAAGAAAAATTATATGCCTTTGCCGACAGCAATACGAACGGAATTATTACCATTGGAAAAGCGGCTGAAATCAAAGCAAACTGGCATATCAATAATAAGCACTGGAATTACCCGATCGACTACAGTGAGGTCAAAGAGAAAAAATTGATATCGGTCATTGGAGATTCCTATATAGAAGCCTTCCAGGTAAATGTGGATAAAAGCTATCCCTTCCTGCTAAGGAGCGCATTCAAGAATGAATATGAAGTATATGCATTCGGCAAATCGGGGGCACCTCTTTCTCAATATTTGCATATGAGCCGGTACGTTAACCGGCATTTTAAATCCGACATTCTTATTTTTAATATTGTTCTCAACGATTTTGATGAAAGTATCCGGGAGCTGAACCCGAGTGATTCACAGTTTCTGCAGGTGTCGTTTGATAAAAATGATTCCATTACTGAGACGGTACCCCAAACGAATAACAGCTATCCCCAATACCAGCCATGGAAGAGACTTCTTTATAAAAGTGCATTCTTTCGCTATTTATACTTAAATATTAAAGTGTCTGAAATCAGGGCAAAATACCTCGCTCCTCAAAAGTATGGCTACGAAGGAAATATTGATCCGCAGGCAGTACAGAAAAACAAAGAACTTATTCTTAAAGCGATGACCTATTTGGTGAAGAAAATTAAGGAAGAAAATAAAGATAAGAGAGTGGTATTTGTGATGGACGCACCCCGGGAAGCTATTTATAATGATAGCTTAGATAAGAGTAAGGTGGCATGGATGTACGACATGATGAGGAATATCTGCTTAGAAAGCGGCGTAGAGTTCCTGGATTTAACACCCTATATGAAAGCAGATTTCGGTAAGAATAAAATTAAATTTAATTCCGCACTGGACGGTCATTGGAACGAATACGGCCATCATTTGGTGGCGGAAATAATATCTGCTTATTTGAGGAGATACAAATAACTGACTTTGAATTTTTGAATCTTTGGTGTGATGGTTTAATGCGTATGAGAAGTTTTTGATTTTTTAA
>JANMBO010000064.1:0-2462 GCA_031360425.1 Chitinophagaceae bacterium
CTCTGTTAATGCAGGCCTGGTTACAATTTCTCCTTTTTCTTTCAACCTGGCCGGCCGCATATATTCTTCAATTACATCAATGGGAGAAAACGGCGCTTTATAATAGAACGGAGGTTGAGGATGAGCAGGCAATCCTCCAACGTAACACTTAAAGTTTTTAATGATCATTTCTTCATTATACCTGCCGAGGATAAGATTACTCATCCCGGGCGCTACACCAATATCAGTAATTACAGTTACTCCCTTTTGCTTCGCCAACGTATCTAATTGCAAAACGTCTTCCGGAAAGAAAGAAATGTCGGCAATATTCTTTCGGCAATTAATAACTGCCTTTAAACAATCAAAACCCATAAACCCAGGAACGGCAGTAACCACGATATCAAACGGGGCGAGCCATGCTGCATAATCGCTATACCTTTTCAGGTCGGCGTTAAATATTGAAATAGACGCGTTCCGTTCTTTGAGTTGTTGCAGGTTTTCTTCATTAACGTCAAAAGAAGTAACCGAATATTCATTGGCAAGATCCAAAGCAATAGCACGACCTACCATACCTGCACCCAATACAGCAATTTTCATATGCCAACCTTTTTAGGAATGCAAAGATGCAGAAAATCAGAGAGGTTCGGGGTTTTTTACAGTCATTTCATTTTGGGTGTTGCCTGTATTAAGGGTATTGGCCGGTTCAAACAAAAGCACCTGAACTTCTTCGGAGGCATTCGGCCGATGTTCAACTCCTCTGGGTATAATAAGAAATTCTCCTTCGTTCAGGGTAATCGTTTTATCCCTAAACTCCATATCAAAACTTCCTTTTACTACAAAAAATAATTCATCTTCCTGCTCATGATGATGCCAAACAAAAGGGCCTTTGAATTTTACCAACTTTACTTCCTGGCCATTAAGCGCCCCTACTATTTTGGGGCTCCAGTGTTCGGAAAAAAGAGAAAATTTTTCAAGAAGATTAACTTTATTCATACCACAAAAATAGTGGCTCTATCAATAGTCAAAGAATTTCTGTAACCATCAGAGAATCCTGCCTTATATAAATGATACTTTGCTATGAGATTCGTTGTATGCTTTGCCTCTTATGGCAAGAAACTATGATATCCAGATGAATGCTCTATTTACTGAAGGGTTTTCTTCCTTCTCCCTTTATCGTTATATCCATCCTGGGCAAGCTTGTTGAAGCGTTAGGCTGCTTTTGTGTACCTTAAACTAATTCAAATTAATATTGGAAACTCTAGTTTGAATTTTGAAATTATACGCAGAATTCACTAAAATTCTTTCCTCAAAAACAACCCATTATTGCCGGTGGTGCTTAATTTATTGCTCCCGGTTTGGGTTTGGTCCAACGCCAGACCAAATTGCCAGCGATTGCGGCTCAGGCCCAGCCTTAACCGTTGTACAAAATTCTTATTGAATTTTATATCTATTGATGAAAATAATTCCAGTTGGATAAACCAGTTCCAATTGTTGTTAATAATAGGGGTCCAGCGGATTAATACAAACCAGTCGCCCGAGGCAAAATGATCTGTATTATTCCCCGCTACTACCCAGCTGAACAAGCTTGCCCTTTCAAATACTTTGACAAATTGAATCCCGCCTTTTGCGGCTACCCCGCTTTGCAGCAATTGAACAGTTGCCACAATTCCAATTCCTTTTTTAAAATTATAACTAAGCGCATTCGTTACTCCAAAACTTGTTTGGCCATGATAATTGGAAGAAGCCCTCGTCCTATAAAAAAATAACCAGGGTGAAGTGGTAGCTTTAGGCGATGAAAAATTTCTGAACCACAACACATCGATACCCGCCCGTTTATGCCCGCCCATGATTTCTACTGGTAAAGATTGGGCCCGCGTTGCTTCGGCACAAAAGAGCAACAACAATATTGCTGTCGTTTTCTTTATCGCTTTTTTCCCTTTATTATTAAGCATACGGGCTATTTTATCCTGGTAAGGATATCGATAAATTCCTGGGGTTGCACTACAAATGGTAGGTGAGAGGTGTTCATGACGAAAGTCTTCTTTATAGTTCCATTATTCTTCACCATCTGTTTCTGTAATTCATATCCAACGGCCTTATCATTAGTTGTATGTATATAATACTTGGGCACACTATTGAATTTGGTAGTTAACAATACTTTTTCTCCCAGTGGCTTAGTGGGCTCTGCTTTATGATATTTTACAAGCGCCTCTTTCATATAATCGGGACAATCCTCGCAAACAGCGCGAGCAATAGCTTCTTTTTTAATGGTGGCCGCTGAGTAGTCGGCGTTGAACTCAAGGGCTGTTCCTACCAAACTTTGAGCATCCTTTTTTGAAAGAGATAACAAATCTTCACCGTTCCCTGGCAGATAGGCTGCTACATAAACTAGCTTGCTTATTTTTTGAGGGATTTGTTCGGCGACCTGCGACACAATAACTCCCGCCATACTATGTCCCACCAATATTACCTTGCCCGGTTGC
>JANMBO010000067.1:0-9882 GCA_031360425.1 Chitinophagaceae bacterium
CAACTTTTTTCCGGCAATCATCCCTTGTTGCAACAAGCATATTCGCCGATGACAATCCGGTTTTTTATTTTACAAACGCATTACCGTAGTACCCTCGATTTTAGTAACGAGGCGTTGCAGGCATCGGAGAAGGGTTTGAAGCGGATGTGGGAGGCACACGAAATTCTAAAGAAGATGGTTGATTCCGGAAGCGGAATGCAGGATACGGGTACGGATCCAGATCTCGTATCCCGCGTATCGAAACTCCTATCACAATTGGACGAGTTTATGAACGACGACTTTAATACAGCAAAGGTATTAGCCAACATGTTTGAACTGGTTCCCGTGATCAACTCCATTAAGGATGGGATAATCAAAGTGCCGGCTATTGGAGGAAAACTATTGCAGTTGATGCAAAAACAATTTAGTAGCTACCTGGAAATAATCTTTGGATTAAGAGCGGAAACGGATAAAGAAGATGGCAAGTTGGGCGGGGTGATGGAGTTACTTATTGAAATACGTAAAGACGCAAGAACAAAAAAAGATTATGTTACTTCAGATAAGATACGCAATCAATTGCTGCAACTTGGAATAGTATTAAAAGACGAAAAGGACGGGGGCATCAGTTACTCCTTCACTTAATGGGAAAATTCCGGTTCACTCCTTTTTTCGATCGGTTCATCTTTTTTTTATTACAGTCCGAAGGGAAAATAAATTCTTTCGGGTTCTTTTTTTGTAGTAATCTAAACTAAAAATATTTTTTATGACTAAATTTTTTTCTTACACCAAATTTAAAGCCGTCTGCATTGCCTTGGTGGCTATGGTAACTTTCTCCGCCTGCGAAAAAATGCCCCCATTTGGAGACGGGGAGGGTCCCCAAACGATTTTTCAAACTATTGCTTCTGACAAGAAATTTAATTTCTTAACTGCTGCAGTGGTAAAGGCCGGATTGGTACAAACACTGAATGATAAAAAAGCAAGCTTTACCCTGTTTGCCCCTACGGACGATGCTTTCCGGGCAGCGGGGTTTAAGGACATTAAAGATATCAGCAATGTGCCAGAAGCCACGCTGAAAGCAATCTTGCTTTATCATGTATTAGGTAGTGAAATAAAATCGACACAGATTCCACAGGCTGCCAATACAGAAGTTAATACAGTAGCCAATAAACCAATTTATGTTACCCGTACGGCTGCGAATAAAGTATTTGTAAACGGAATAGCAGTCATTATAAAAGATATTGATTGTACTAATGGAGTCATTCATGCAATAAATAAGGTATTGATGGCTTCGGTAGGTACTATTGTGCAGACAGCCCAGGGCAACAATAATCTTACCTACCTGGTAGCGGCTGTCTTGAGGGCGAGCCAGGGAAGTACTAATGTAGCAGCCGTATTAAGTAGTGCGGGACCTTTAACCGTTTTCGCTCCGCTTAACCAGGCCTTCATCAATGCAGGTTTTCCAACTATTTCTTCCATTAATGCGGCGGACCCGAACACCCTCACTTCCATATTAACCTATCATGTAATTGCAGCGAGAGTGTTTTCATCAGATCTGGTAAATAACTCAAAAGCGGCCACCGTGAATGGCGGCACAGTAAAAATTACGTTGACCAGTGGGGCTAAAGTTAAAGGCAATAGTAATGCTACGGCTTCGAATATTATTTTAACTGATATACTCGCTTCCAATGGAGTTGTTCATGTAATTGACCAGGTGTTATTACCCTAAAATTTCTTAGTGTTAAAAAAGGCCGGCTATTTCTATAGCGGGCCATTTTTTTTAAAGTGTTAAACACCGTTCACTCCCTTTTATCAACAGCTCGCACCTTTCCTTCTCTTTTTCAGCATGCCTATCGGAGCAAAAAGGAAATGAATATTGTTATTTACTTAAACAAATTAATTATGAAACGTATGCACCACATTAAGAAATTAAGCTTCTTGCTTATTCTGAGTTCCCTTGTTTTAGTATCGTCTTGCAATAAAGATGATGATGCCCCGGCTGCGCAAAACATTACCCAAATAGTAGTAAGCAGCCCGGATTTCAGTTTGCTGAAAACCGCCGTCGTAAGAGCGGGTCTGGATGGCACCTTAGCCACTACGCAGAACCTCACAGTTTTTGCTCCCAATAATGCTGCTTTTACTGCGGCGGGATTAACGGAAGCGGTAATTAACAGTACGCCGGTAGCTACCTTACAGGCGATTCTGCAATACCATGTTTTAGGTACAAAAGTTACCAGTTCAGCAGTACCGGCTGGACCCAATGCCGAAGTAGCTACTTTAGGCGGAGTAAAGTTATTTGCCACTAAAAATGCCAATGGGGTTTTTGTAAATGGTGTTAAAGTAATTACTGCCGATGTAAGTGCTTCGAATGGAGTTATTCATGTAATAAACAGGATATTAACTCCACCTGCCGGGAATATTGTTGTTACTGCCCAGGCTGTTCCCACCCTTTCGTATTTGGTGGCTGCTGTGTTGCGGGCTGATGCAAGTGGAACAAGTATCTCTGGTGCATTATCAGGGGCTGGTCCACTTACCGTATTTGCCCCCACTAACCAGGCATTTATCGATGCGGGATTCCCCACTATTGCCTCTATAAATGCGGCTGATCCGAACACTTTAAAAAATATTTTGTTGTACCATGTAATAGCAGCGAGGGTATTTTCTTCCGACCTAACAGAAGGGGCACAACCTGCAACAGCCCAGGGAGGAAAAGTTACCATTAAGCTGGCTGGCGGCGCCAAAGTGAGAGGAATTTCAAACACGGCTGATTCTGATATCGTCATAACGGATATTGTAACTACGAATGGAGTAGTACACGTAATAAATAAGGTTTTGCTTCCCTGATTATGAAAAACCATATTACATCAGCCTCCGGGTAAAACCGGAGGTTGATGCTTTTTATTTAAAAATTATGTTTAATCATAAGTACCGGTACTGGTTCATCATTGGCTTATCTCTGTATACCTTTATTAATACAGTATTGTGTGAAGTATATACCTACTTCCATATTGATATTGAATGGTATTATGCGGTTCTTACAATTTTCCTTATTACATTATTTACCTGGGAAGGAAACCGGTTGCTTCAGCCCGTTATTGAAAAACGAATTGAGCCGGTCCGGAATAAAATTAAATACCTGGCTGTGTTCTTTATTTCCGGTAATGCGGTTTCTTTTGCTTTTACATTTTTTATAATCTGGGTGGTAGGGATGGTGTTGCATCAAAATAGTTTTCAGCAAAACCTGGTACCTCTCAAGCTGAATATGATTTACGCTGGCTTGGTAAATTTATTTTTTCATCTTATTAATGCCATCTTCTTTTTCTTTAAAGAATATAAACAGCAATGGATGGAAGCGGAAGAATTACGCAGGAACAGCACGCAGGCGCAGCTGCAGCTAATCAAAAACCAGGTAAATCCGCATTTTCTCTTTAATAATCTGAATGTTCTTTCTTCACTGGTAATAAAAGATAACCCGGAAGCCAATAAGTTTATAGAAGAGTTTGCAAAGGTGTACCGGTATATTCTGACAAACCAGGATAAAGAGCTGGTAGACTTACAAAGTGAACTTGATTTTATAAAACCCTATATTTTCCTCTTGAAAAAGCGTTTTGATAATGGCTTACAGGTAGAATTAAATATCCCTGAAAATTACAAGAAGTCATATTTGATCCCGGTGGCATTGCAAATGCTGATTGAGAATGCCATTAAACATAACATTGTATCCCGGGCGAAACCCCTGCAAATAGAGGTACATGTAAATGGTAATAATACCCTCGTAGTCACTAATAACCTACAGCGAAAGCAGTCAACAGAGCCTTCTACGCAAATAGGATTACAAAATATTCAAAAAAGGTATCAACTCATTTGCGGCCGTACCGTAGAAGTGGTTTGTACCGATAAAGAATTTATCGTTTCCTTACCATTACTACACTTAAACTGATGTAGGTATGAAAGTACTTATTGTTGAAGATGAACGACTGGCGGCGCAACGGCTGCAACATATGCTGAAAGAATATGATGCCGCTGTGGAGGTAGTGGGAATTTGCGAGAGTATCGTTGAATCAGTTCAGTTTTTACAGCAACAGCCCCCACCCGATTTATTATTGCTGGATATTCAGTTGAGTGATGGGCATAGCTTTGACATTTTTAAAAGTATACAATTTAATAAACCGGTAATTTTTACCACTGCCTACGACCAATTCGCTATTGAGGCTTTTAAACTGTTTAGTATTGATTATATATTAAAGCCGGTAACGGCGGAGGCCCTCGGTTCTGCGTTAAACAAGTTTCGCTCCATAACTTCTTCCGCTTCCATAAAAACAGATTATTCATTACTGGCAAAGGAATTATCGCGAGAGGCCGGTAATAATTTCAGGAACAGGTTCCTGGCCAAAGTGGGACAGCGGTTGTTTTTTGTTGAGGTGGCTGATATTGCCTTTTTCCAGGCTGATAATAAAATGGTATACCTGGTAGATAAGGATGGTAACCGTTTTGTAATTGATTACACACTGGAAAAGTTAGAGACACTACTGAATCCAAAAGATTTTTTTCGCCTTAACCGTCGTTTCATTGTTAAGGTATCCGCCATAGAACATATAAAACCTTTTTACAATAGCCGGCTAAAGTTATCAGTAAAAGGCGCGAGCGCTTCGGATGAAATGATCATAAGTCGCGAGCGCGTGTCTGAATTTAAAGCCTGGGCCGAAGCATAATTAAGTAATACCGATGAACAGGCAGTCACCTGTTGACAATGCTTTGCCGGTATTTTTTTATATTTACCGGGTTATATGAAAGTCACTTCTTCCTCTTCCTACGCGGATCATCTTTCCAAAGACAAGCGGTTTAAAAAACTTATTGAAGTCCATGGTATTTTTTCTTTGACCAGCAGAAAAAATATTTGTACTTATCTATGCGCTTCTATAATGAGCCAGCAACTTTCTACCAAAGTAGCGACTGTTATTAATAATCGTTTCCTGGATTTATATGGAGGCATTGAACCTAGCCCGGAACAGATTATGGAAACACCCCTTTCAACGCTTCGGGCAATCGGGTTGTCTAATGCCAAAACACAGTATGTACACAATGTGGCGAAGTTTGCATTAGAATATGGCATGGACTGGAAGAAACTGAATAAGTTAAATAACGAGGAAGTGATTGAATATTTTATTACGATAAAGGGAGTGGGTCGGTGGACCGTAGAAATGTTATTGATGTTTGCGCTTGGGAGAGAAGATGTGTTTGCGCTGGATGACCTCGGCATTCAAAATGCCATGATTGGATTATATAAATTAAACCGGGAAGATAAAAAGAAGTTTAGAGAAGATATGCTACGTATTTCTCAAAAATGGAGTCCTTTTCGAACATATGCCTGTCTGCATTTGTGGGAGTGGAAAGATAATATTCCTTTAAAAAACAAATAACGCGGAGGCTCAGAGCCCCGCGTTATTCAAAAAATTGAACGATTATTATTTTTTCATTTTTATAACTACGGTGTCTGCCCAGCTATCATGCCATGGGGTATAGCCCAGGGCCAGGGCACTGAATGCTTCAAATGGAACAAAACGGGAGATACTCCGGATAAAAGCCTGTTTAAAAGTTATATTACTGCCATCCATACTTACTGCCTTGGTACCGGTAATAAACTTACCGATGGTATGGCCTTTGGTAAAGGCTTCCATTAAAGTATAATAAGCAAGCAGAATGAATAAGAAAGCAACAAGCAGGGTAAGCTGAACGGTTCCTCCATCCTGCACTTCTCCATTGGGCTCCTGAATTATTTTCGAGTTATTGGCTAGAATATACATGCCCCAAATAATACCTATTACGAAAGATATGGCGTAAAAGACTATAATATCAATGATGTAGTTTAACAGGCGCGCCCCTTTGGAAGCAGGTTCCAGGTAAATTTCTTGTTCTACATCTTGTAATAAATGCGTTGATTCCTCCATGATAGACCACATTAGGATTTTAAAAATAGATAAAAAAAATTGAGAAAATAAATGCTGTTGGGAGAAAAACGTACTTTTTATTGAGTTATTTTTCCAGCGTAATTTTGGAAGTAAAGCAAAGAATCTTTCGAGAAGCATAAAGACCTGGCAGGTCAAAAAGGGAATCCAAAATCCATAAAGGGAGCCCAATGCGCCGGGTCGGGGTCCTTTTTTTTATAGGCAAGAATAGCCGCCCGTAAATGACTGGCCGGAAAAAAATAATCATCTTTCTGAATTTCTTTCATAAAAGTGATCATTAATTGCTGCGTACTTTTATCATCTACCGACCATAAGCTAATGATAGTATTACTGACACCGGCGATAAAGAAAGCTCGGCCAATTCCTATAAAACCTCCGCCGGTAATTTTTCCCACACCCGTTTGGCAAGCACTCAGTATGGCAAGATCGGCATTTATTTTCTGCACCTGAATATCTCTGGCGGACCATAATCCGGTTGTATTTTTAGCATCTGGCGAAAAGGCAAGGAAGCTTCCATCGAGCATTTTTTCAGGATCATAAAAACCATGCGTGGCGAAATACAATAGGTCTGCGGTAGCTAAATTGGATTTGACTGCACTGATAGTTGCCTCTTTACCGAGCAAAGGAGAAGTATGCAGCAAAAAAGCTACTTGTTGCGCCTCGGCTTCGGCTCCCTTTAATGAAGGAAGCTGATACGCGGTTGTGGTAGAAAATAAAGGATTCCCTACAATTAATGGATTGGATGGGGTATAGTGTATTTTTTTACCAATCAGCGACTGTTTGTTTTCATAAAAATTTAAAAGATTACATAAGTGCGGAATAAAATTTATTGAAACGCTGTCAATTAAATAGGAGTCATTGGGGAAGGGCCTTAAAACATAAAATGGGAATTGCCCAATATTGTATTCCGGTATGATCATGAGATGTTGAAGACCATCCAGGTGTTGGGCAATTGGTGGTGGTAATAATAAATCCGTTGCCATACGGACCGTTGTTTCGAGTGGCAGGAGTTTATTTTTAGATGAGCCGGTTACGGAAGCGCCTCTTTTTTGCGGAGCACGCCCCTCGGATAACTCATCTACTTTCAATGATTGTCGTAAAGCAATTTCTGCCGCCGTTAATTCATTGCGGTTTACCCGAGCCCTTGATACAAATAAACCCGACTGCCTCCAAAGCCAGATGCGGAGCGTATCGTTAGTCAGACTATAAAAAAGCACGCCTATTCTTCCCGCCTGAACCGGATAGGCTTTTTGAAGGGATACCTCAATTTGCCCAAGAAAATCCATTGGCATTCCATAGTTGCCATAATCGGAGGTATCACAACTGGCACTTAATCCCCTGGACCCATACAATTCAATCAACTTTTCACTGCTTAACCGATAATAGTTGTTGAATTCTTCTTTTGAAGTGATTTGGCTAAAGGACTGTGCATTAAATACAAAGAATATTAAACAATATAGCAACAGAGTGCGCATATATTCATAATTATAGAAAGCTATTAACTTTCTATAATAACCGAAAATATATGAATTGTAATAACTAACGAATCTTTTTGTTGCAGGATTATGATCAGACCCTACTTCTAAATCAACGTAGCACATTCTATAATATATACATTGATAAAAAATCGTTTTTAATTTTTCGGCCAGGATCCTGAAATTTGTTTATTATGCGGAGAGTGTTTCCAGGTTCAGGGTTTTCCATAATACATCTTTCAAGGTAATGAGTCCTTCCTGCGTTAAGGAAGAAAAAAACACAATCGGTAGTTGAGCAGGTAACTCCTTCCGGATGGCTTCTTTCAGCTCTTCATCCAGCATATCACTTTTGCTTACGCCAATTATAAACTGTTTGTGTAATAATTCAGGATTATATTCTTTTAGTTCGTTCACCAGTATTTCAAATTCCTTTTTGTGATCCTTGCTATCGGCTGGTATCAAAAATAATAATACCGGGTTTCTTTCAATATGGCGCAGAAAGCGATGTCCCAATCCTTTTCCCTCGGCTGCCCCTTCAATAATACCGGGTAAATCAGCAATACAAAAACTTCTTCCATCACGGTATTCTACCATGCCTAATTGTGGAGTAAGAGTCGTAAAGGCATAGTCCGCAATTTTAGGTCTTGCCGCAGTAATAACAGACAGCAAGGTTGACTTACCCGCATTGGGAAATCCTACCAAACCCACATCAGCAAGAACTTTTAATTCAAGTATCTTCCATGCTTCCATGCCTGGTTCGCCGGGTTGTGCATGCTCGGGTGCCTGGTTGGTAGGAGTAGCGAAACTGGCATTTCCCAATCCACCCCTGCCACCTTTAACCCATATCATTTCCTGTCCTTCTTCCAATATCTCAGCTTCCAGTTTTCCTGATTCATCATCACGGGCAACGGTACCTAAGGGAACCTCTATTATAACATCTTTACCTGTTCTGCCTGTACAATTATTCCCACTTCCCCCTTCACCGTTTTCTGCAAGAACATTTTTCATATAACGCAGGTGCAACAATGTCCAAAGATTTTTATTCCCCCGCAGAATAACATGCCCCCCACGGCCGCCGTCTCCTCCGTCAGGTCCCGCCATGGCGTTAAACTTTGTGCGCATAAAATGTTTACTTCCCGCACCTCCGTGGCCGCTACGGCAAAAAACGCGGATATAATCGATAAAATTCTTGTCCATTAGCTGGCAAAGATAGGCTTGAATATCGGTAAGACTGCAATTCAGAGTACGAAGAGTCGCTAAGATCCCATATGCATTTTACATTTCTTTGTCCTTACTCTGGTTCCAAGTTTTATAAGGAGCTTGGTGAGTGGGCCTCCCTGGCTCAATCTCTCGTAACGGCTCACATAGAGTCCAACCAGCTTGCATTTCATTGGGCAATTTCTGGTATAATTTAGTTCCTTGTGTTTTCCAGGCAATCATTTCATCGCTTACCTCTTTTATCTTTTTAGCCGGGTTGCCTGCAATTAAACTTCTTGGTTCGAAATGTGCATCAGCCTTTACGAAACTCAATGCTCCCACGATACACTCATCGCCCAATTTTACATTGTCCATAATCACCGCGTTCATCCCTACCAAACAGTTTCTTCCAATTTCCGCTCCATGTATTATCGCGCCATGGCCAATATGGGCCGACTCTTTCAATAGTACGGTTATCCCAGGAAACATGTGTATGGTACAATTTTCCTGCACATTGCATCCATCTTCGAGAATAATCATTCCCCAATCTCCCCGTAATGCCGCACCCGGACCGATATAACAATTCTTTCCAATAATAACATTACCGGTGATGGCCGCCTGCGGATGAATAAAACTACTTTCCGCGATAACAGGTTTGTACCCGTTGAATTGATAAATCATGATCAAACGCATCAATGAATAAACTATAAAGAGCCCGAGGCAATTAACTTCTTGGCGGTGCGGAAGCAGGTTCCTTTAAATAAGGCTACCTGCTGATCAAGTTGGTTAGTAATAGTAATTAAATAAACGCCGGTACTTCTGCCATTGTGTATTTCTTTAGCCTCGGCTGTTAACACATCACCAGGGTTAATGGCTTTAGTAAACGTAATGGCGCAATCTAGTGCTACGGATAAATTATTCCGGTTATTGCAGGCAAAGGCAAAAGCGCTATCGGCGAGGGAAAAAGGAATGCCCCCATGTACAATGCCAAAACCGTTTACCATTTCTGCGCGTACCAGCATGCTGATCCGGCAATACCCTTCCTTTATTTCTTTTACATCTACGCCCATCCACTTGCTGAATGAATCATTCTCCATCATGTGGTTTACTACATCTTTTGCCAGAATATCGTTGACCATAATTTATTAGTTGATAGGTTGATAGGTTGATAGGTTGATAGGTTGATAGGTTGATAGGTTGATAGGTTGATAGGTTGATAGGTTGATAGGTTGATAGGTTGATAGGTTGATAGGTTGATAGGTTGATAG
>JANMBO010000088.1:0-7752 GCA_031360425.1 Chitinophagaceae bacterium
AACAATTTCTTCCATTGTTTATGATTTAAGGATATTGGTAAATGGACAAATAATGAAATTGGAATCGGGCGTGGCGCTTCCCATGTCAGCCTCAACCATCCTTTCAGCGGAATATGTTGTTCAGTAAATAAGAAAGGAGAATCTCACGCAAAGGCGCAGCGGCGTAAAGAAAACTTTTATATTTCAAACCTTTTATTCTTAGCGCTCTTTAAGTATTCTTTCCTGGCGTTCTTTGCGTTACAAAAAAAGGGGAATGCAAAGGGCGCTAAGTCTTTCGCAAAGAGCGCAAAGAAGCTTTAGCATTTCAAACTTCGTATGCTTTTCAGATTCCCCGTTGCGTCCTGGCGTCCTTGCGGGAAATATTTCTTTGTCTTTTGTATTACATGTTGTCTTCGTGTGAAACAACTCTATTTTCCCTTGCATTCCTGGCGTTCTTTGCGGATTCTTTCTTTGCGTTCTTTGCGTTACAAAAAAAAGGGAACGCAAAGGGCGCTAAGTTTTTCGCAAAGGGCGCAAAGAAGTTTTAGCATTTCAAACTTCGTATGCTTTTCAGATTCCCCGTTGCGTCCTGGCGTCGTTGAGGGAAATATTTCTTTGTCTTTTGTATTACATGTCGTCTTGGTGTGAAACAACTCTACTTTCCCTTGCATTCCTGGCGTTCTTTGCGGATTCTTTCTTCGCGTTCTTTGCGTTACAAAAAAAGGGGAACGCAAAGGGCGCTAAGTCTTTCGCAAAGAGCGCAAAGAAGCTTTAGCATTTTAAACTTCGTATGCTTTTCAGATTCCCCGTTGCGTCTTTGCGTGGCTGCAAGAAAATATTAGGTGTCACGTTGAATTCCTTGTAGCCTTCGTGTAAAACGACTATACTTTTCTTTGTATTTCTTATTTATAGATAATTAGTGAATGGTCGTTCAATTCGTGCTGCCGCAGAGTTTCCTTTATGAGAATCTTTGGAGAAGCAGCAAATTACCTAACTTTAAGAAGTTGCCCACGAATTTCAATGTACGGATGCATGCAGGTTAAGGAGCACGCCAGGCAAGGATTGGATAATTAGGTAAATACAACCCCCCGAGATGAATGGGCGAAAATTTCATTTTTAATAAATAGGGGGCAGGAATAATTTTGAAGATGGACTTTCGTAATTAAGATAGTTGCAGGCAACCTAAATGGACACCTTAAAATTATTAGTGAAATAATGAGCGAAGAGCAAAATACTCCAGAACAACAAGAAAAAGGAAGCGACCTTAATTCGGAAAATACTCCAATTAAGGAAAACGTTTATCCCGAAAACCCAAAAGACACGGCTACAACAAATATCTCTCAAACAGAAAATATGGAAGTTCATCATCACCCGGACGTACATCACCAAAAGAAAAAATGGAAAGAATATTTTCTTGAATTTTTAATGATATTTCTGGCTGTAACAATGGGGTTTTTTGCTGAACAAATAAGAGAACGCCATGTAGAAAAAGAAAGGTTGCATAATTATTTTGGCAGTATGGTGTTAGACATAGAGAGTAATATTACATCATTGGATTCTGCAATCAGGGAAAATTCCAAAATGGTTCTCAAATATGACTCAATAGTAAAATTTTTTTTAAGTAGCGGTGATACGCTTAACAGAACTGCTTTTGCTCAAAATATGGGGGCTATTTGGTTAAGGGGTTTTATAAACCGCAACGAAACTTTTGAACAAATGAAATCATCAGGTTCTTTGAGATACATAGATGACTTTACACTCTTAACTGCAATCATGCAATATGTTCGGGCAACCAACTTTGCCCAATATCGTACGGAACATTTTGAACAGAAATACTATACAGAATATTTTCTGCCAACCATTTATAAGAACTATGATTTACCCTGTAAATTCTTTCTTGACACTGCTTATACAAACAACTCAAAATATATAACAACAATAAATAATCACATTGACATGCTTAAAGGTAAGGACGCAGAAAACTTCAAACAAGATGTAGGTGGTGCTTTGATGTTACGATTAGAACGATTGAGAGTTACCATTAAAGCTTATCAAATTGCTAAAGACAATTGCAATACCCTTAAGAAGTTGCTTGACAAATACCTTGACTAGACAAATAGGCTGCCTACAACAGGCGGCAATATGGCGGAGCGACGAATATATTCCCAGCTTTTTGTTCGCTATCAGCAGCAATCCGGGCTGGACTTTTACTATTGAGCTTTTGTTGTTATCTTCATCATTAGTAATTCTATTCGGCTGTGGTTCCGGGCTGGACGTTTTTCAAATGCCGCCACATCGCCCAGTCGTGTCCGTTGTGTGCATGCTAACGAACACTCTAATGACTTTGATCAATTGATAAAATTTATAAATGACAGAGAATACAGCCGAAGAAACTTTAGATAACCCGACAAATACTCAATCGGAAAAACCTTCGGACGAAATTATCCCTGCTAAAGACACAGAGATTATTAACCCTAATCAGGAAATTGAAAATATGGAAGTACATCATCATGCACATCACGCAGGAAAGAAAAATTGGAAATCTTATTTTTGGGAATTTTTAATGTTGTTCCTGGCTGTGTTTTGTGGCTTTTTGGCAGAGTATCAACTTGAGCATGTAATAGAACATCAAAGAGAAAAACAATACATCCAATCATTAATTGCTGACCTTAAAAGCGACCAGGACGTTTTAACCCAACATATTGTTCATGTGAAAAGCGGTATTTCCATGATGGACAGTATGATAACTATCTTAAATGCACCTTCGCAAATCGCTGACAACACAGGGGAATTATATTTTTTAGCAAGGCTTGCACCAAGGTTAAATCCACTATCAAACAACAATAGAACTTTTGAACAATTAAAAAACTCGGGTAATTTCAGGCTAATCAGGAATCTTAGCACTTCCAATAAGATTATGACATATTATGAAAAATTTCCCCTAATACGTCTACTTGAATCAGTCAATGAAACCGAATTTACAGAATACAAAAAAGCAGCGTCTAAACTTTTCAACCCAGCTATACTTTTAAAAATGGAGGGGAAAAATAGCGAAATAGAAAGAATTAGCGACAATCCATCATTACGTTCAACTGATAAAGAGTTATTGCTGGAATTATCTGTTTTTTCAGTTTATATGCATGGTACAAAAAAAGGAGTACTGGCAACTGATGAAGAATTAAAAATTGCAGGTGCTGAACTAATAGAATATTTACAAAGGGAATACCATTTAGAATAACGACCACAAAAAGCAGGAACGCACAACATGGGGTCCTATGTGAATCAAATGAAAAGAATGAAAACCCTGGTTTCAGATGTAAATCGGATAATTCCAGGGCATGATGCGGCCGTATGTACCAGGTTCCCAAAGGTGGCAGCGGGCGTAGTAAAAATAGAGGTGAGAAAAAAATAGAGATACGCCGCTAAGAGTCCTGCCACCCATGCATAGGAGCCGGAGGAGAGACTCTGGGTAGAAATAAAGGAAGGCCCGCGGCAATCTCTGCCACGATAAGAAAACTGGCCGTTATAATATAGAATATACTTGTAAAAGGTATCTCCTGCAATCCGGAAAATGATTACGAATTTCTGGATCAGAAACGAAAAAGAAAAGTACGGGAAATGAAATAACTAATGCATACGTTTGATGTTAAGACTGCTGAATTAGGGTTGCACTTCAGCAGCCTATAAAACATTAGTCAGAATTATAAAATCAGATAAAACTTGAAAGCAGCAGTTCGCTCAAAATATGGTTTGCCCGGAGATTTAAGTGTACAAGAGCTTGAAATACCAACTCCAAAAGACGATGAAGTGCTAATCAGGGTACATGCTACCACGGTAAACAGAAGTGATTGCCATGTGCTTTCAGGCAAACCATTTTTTATGCGGCTTTTTACAGGGTTATTTAAACCAAGGGCATCCATTATCGGGTCTGACTTTGCGGGAGAAATTGCAGCAACAGGTTCCATTGTCCAATCATTTAAAGCCGGCGATAAGATCATGGGCTTTGGCGGTGCTTTGGGTTGCGGTTCTCATGCGCAATATTTTATATTGCCAGAAAAGAAAGCAACACAAGCAATAGTGCCACTGCCTGCCAACTTAACTTATGACGAAGCAGCAGCTTGTTTGGAAGGCGCATTTTATGCTTCGTGGATCATAGGACTAAAACCAACCGCCGGTCAAAAAGCATTGGTATATGGTGCTACGGGAGCTATTGGTTCATCCTATATTCAATTTTTAAAATACTACGGTGTTTATATCACGGCAGTGTGCGGTGGTGAAAACACAGCTCTTGTAATATCGTTGGGTGCTGATAAAGTAATTGATTATAAAAACAATGATTTCACAAAAGATGATGAGCAATATGATTTTGTTTTGGATGGGGTCGGCAAAACCACTTTTATCAAATGCAAAAAACTTTTAAAGAAGAAAGGAATTTTCGCTTCATCCAATGGGGCGATCAATTTATTATGGGTTTTAATTACACCTCTGTTTGGAGGAAAAAAAGTAGCCTTTCCTGCAGGTACAACTATCAAGGCAGGACTCAATTTCATCAAAAGCCTTGCTGAAAAAGGAAGCTTTAAACCCGTGATAGATAGAAAGTATCCGTTAGATAAAATAGCGGAAGCCTATACGTACGTGGCGTCTGGTCAAAAAATAGGCAATGTTATAATTACAATGGATACGTAACCATTTTGCAGACAATATCTCATCGCCAGACATATTGAAGGACATTGAAGGGAATAACGAACGCACAACATTAGTTGCCAATAAAGCCTTACATTGAAACCATCAGCCTCGCACCAAACGGATTGTACTGCCGTTCAGGGCTTGACGAATAATGCCTAACCTTAGCCAGCCTGCCGGAAGCAGGCAGGTTCTAACTATTTAACTTTATCAAAAAGACAGGCAACGGTTCCGGCGGGCGAATCTAAAATTCCTCACCATCGGCAATACCTGCTCGTTGCAATTTTACCTGGTAATGGTATTAGAATAAGGATAATTAGATCTAAAGGACAATTATTTTCCAATTATCATCAATACAAACAAAGCAAGCGTAATTGATAAATGAACAAATAACCATAGTTGCTGGTAGACCGGCCGCTTATTAAATGAGACATCTGTTTTAAAAGGGTCAAATGCCAGGCCTAAGCCTATAAACGTTACAGCCTGCGAAAAATCTTTTTGGATCAAAAAATAAATTCCCGCTATTAGTAAAATCGAATATGCCGGCTTGTTGATATTATAAACTTTAGATTTTGTTGCCGTTTTTTGTTCCATGATTTGTTTTTATTTATTAGTATCCGCTTCTTGCCCAGCATTACAAAAGCGGTAAATTATTTTTCTTCTTCCAGTGCTTCTATATTTTCTTTCAATGCCTTCATGTGTTTCCCGAAGCTGTATTTAAACATCCACTTGGTTAAATACCAGCAGGCGGGTACCAATACGGCAAGTGCAATTAATAAGGCAACCAGTACGGCAGGCTTGCTCATAAAAACAGCAACCGATTTGTCCGACCCCGAGACACCACCCAGCATAAAACCACCCGCTGCACTTACCGGGTAAATAAACAAAGCTACCCGCTGCTGCGTATTCATCCATTCGGTAATGGATCGATAATTCCTTTTCAGCTCATGTAATACCGGGTTAATGGGCGAAATCGTACTATTGATATTTTTATATTGTAAATAAGCCGTGTATAAAGCCCACAGCGAAAAGAGCAATACCAAAATCATACATAGCTGTACCTGCCATATCCGGAAATAAAAGAGGGCCACCACATAAAGAAGGCAGATCAATACACCCCAGATCATATTGATTAGTAAATTCTTTTTTATCTTTTCCAATGGGTTGTGCGAAGAAATATTTGACAGCCTGGATGCTTTCAACAGCGAAGACAGGTCATCATCCTGCGGATCATTTACTTCACCCCATGTTTTATTGATACTCATTTTTATGCTGTTAAAAGATTACCCAATTGTTGTTTAATGCGATGCAGTTTCACCGCCACATGATTGTTGGAAATACCCAACATCTCTGCCACTTCTGCATTTTCATATCCATCTAAATTCATGGAAATGATTGCCCGGTCTGTTTCGGGTAATTTCCGTATGGCCATCCTCAACCTGACCACCTCTTCTTTTTATACCACACTGTTTTGTACAGCAGGAGAGATACTTTCCAGGGAATCTTTGTAATTAATCCGCTGGGGCTTTCGCTTCTGTGTTAAGATGGTATTTAAACAGATACGGTAGAGCCAGGTGCTGAACTTTGCCTCCTGCCGGAATGATGGCCAACCCTTCCATGCCTGTAGCAATATTTCCTGGTACAGGTCTTTTTTCTCCTCTGCATCATTGGCATACAAGCCTACCAACTTATAAATAATTCCCTGGTTATGCCGTACCTGTTCTAAAAACTGTGCTTCGCTCAAGTTTTATAATTTTATTGGAGTAAGGGTATAACCGAGATCCTGTAATTGCTTTACCAATCCGGATGGCCCTGCCAGGTGCAAAGCGCCCACTGCAATAAACTGCGATTCCTTTTTCAGCAAACCGGGCAAGATTTTCATCCACCGATCGTTCCGATTATTTAAAAATTCATTCTCATTGCCAAATACCGCCAGGCCCTTTTCAGAAACTGAATACATTTTTTCAAGATCATGCTTAAACCAGTTCTCAATCAATTCATTTCCCTGGTTGATCATATCACTTTTATTCCGCAAAAAATATTTCAGTTGATTGACCTGTTGTTCATTGGTTGCACTGTTAAATAAAATATTCATCTGTTCTTCAATTGTTTCAAATTCCGTTATCCTTTTACCCGCCAACCTGCCTTTTTCGGCAAAATAACCATCAAGCAGGGAACCTGAATATTTTTGTAATGGCGACTTCATATCTGTTAGCAGGTAAACCATTGATAAGGTAAGTGCAACATTAACGGGCTTCAATTGATTTATCTGCTCTATCCCCACGCCCAATGTAGTTCTCAGTTCTTTGTCCAGGCTATCTTTAAAAGGCTTATCCAGCAAATCAGCCAGCGTTTTGTCTTTGAGCAAACCCATGGATGCAGCGGCAACGGTTTTTGATGAGTCAGGCACCAGCTCTACCGCAACAGCATTTGCTTTATTAAAAGCCTGTACAACGACGGGTATTTCATCCAGGTAACTGCTTTTTACCAAATGATAAGTGCCAAACAGCCAGGTTGTATCATGCAGGCCATTACCGGTTATTGCATAAAAATTAGTATGCTTTTTATCCGCCTCCTGGGCCGAAGCTGTGGATGCCAGTATAGTAACAGCAAAAAGCATAAAGCAGGCGAACTTTAATGCGCCTATTCTCCCCGATTTTGTTGAATTATAACTACTCATTTTTACTATAAATTAAACATGAATGATATGTCATGACTGTTTACGGAATATTAGTAGCAGGGAATTACCAGGAATTACAGAGTGTCTGAGATTTTACTACAACATATTGAAATGGAAGGTGGCTGGTGTTCTGAAATAACTGTTTATTCGAACTGACTTCCATTTTGAGCCAATTAAATCAACTCTTTTTCTGCTAAATTACTATCAGCTTCGGGGTCCTGGATTTTATTCACCAGTGTATAGATTGCACCGGCACCTTTGCCCTGTGTACTAATAATTCCCTGCTTCACCAGGTCTTGCAAATAACGGGTGGCAGTTGCTTTTGACACATTATTTAATTGCTGGTAGATAGCGTTTGAAAGTTTTCCCTGCGCCAGCAAATATTCCAGGGCCTTCGCCTGAAACGCGCT
>JANMBO010000093.1:0-21096 GCA_031360425.1 Chitinophagaceae bacterium
GCCTTACTCAGCAGTTATGAAGATGTGCCGCTGCACCACCATACTTGTTTTGCAGGAGAAGTGGGTTTAAGTGGTGAGATAAGAGCTGTTAACAGAATTGAACAACGCATTGCCGAAGCAGAGAAATTAGGTTTCGAAAAAATTATTGTTTCCAAGTACAACCTTGCCTACCGGTCGCCGGCGGCTAAAGAAACCGGCCAGGGTGAGCGGGGAAGTCAAAAAAGCCTGGGTAATCAAAAGTTCAATATTGAAATAATAACCATGGGTCGGGTGGAGGAAGTTTACCAATATCTTTTTTAATGACTCCCGTATTAAAAAATATCACTAATAACCTGGTTCACCTTTTCTTTCCTCATTTGTGTGCCGGCTGTGGTAGCGATATCATTGATAACAAGCAAACACTTTGTCTACATTGTAACGATCAATTACCGGTAACTGACTTTCATATGCACGCTAATAACCCGGTGGAGAAAATTTTTTGGGGAAGAATTCCGGTAGTAGCGGCAGCCAGTTACCTCTATTTTACAAAAGGATCTATCTTGCAACATCTGTTGCATCAATTCAAATATAAAGGCAATAAAGAAATCGGGAGCTTCCTCGGGAGGCAAATGGGAGCTGCCTTTATGCAATCTAACCGGTTCAGTCAAATAGATGCATTGATTGCCCTTCCATTATTTCACTCAAAAGAACGCAAAAGAGGATATAACCAGGCGGCTGTTTTATGTGAAGGGTTTTCCGCAGCCACCGGTATTCCATTTCTCAACAATGTGGTGATTCGCACATTATCTACGGAAACGCAAACTCATAAAAATCGTATTGAACGATGGCAAAATATGGAAGCCAGGTTTGAATTAAAATCAGAAACCGTCATCTGCAATAAACGATTGTTATTATTAGACGATGTAGTAACTACGGGTGCTACGCTGGAGGCTTGCGGTCACGAATTGCTTAAAGCCGCCGGTACCCAATTAAATATTGCAACCCTCGCATATACTTTTCAATAATTCAACAATTAAAACACGAGGAATTCGTTTTCAATTGATGTTTACTGATTATTTTTGAACCGGATGAAGACTTACTTGATTTCGATATCGTTGATTATACTGGTAACTGCCTCCTGCAAAAAAGAATCGTTTATAACAAGCGCAGATGCTACTCTCAACACTTCTGTTGACTCTTTACGGTTTGATACAGTTTTCACTACGACAGGATCTGTTACTCATTTCTTCCGAATTTACAATAACAATAATAAAAAACTTCGTTTATCGAGCGTGCAATTAAACGGAGGCCCTTCCTCTCCATTTAAAATGAATGTGGACGGGGTTGCCGGTTCTATTGCGGCCAATGTAGAAGTGGAGGCCAATGACAGTATTTATGTTTTTGTAACGGTAAAAATCGATCCCACGGCTCCCGATCTGCCCTTCATTATCCAGGATAGTATAATCATACAATACAATGGCAATAAGAAAATAATACAATTAGAAGCGTGGGGACAAAATGCAAATTTCCTTCGCTCCAGACTTGTGACCTCCAATGAAACCTGGACCAATACTAAACCATATGTTATATTAGGTAGACTGCAAGTGGACACCAACGTTACCCTCACCATAGAAAAAGGAACTAAAATTTACCTGCACGCGGATGCTCCTTTTCTGGTCGACGGTACCTTAAAAATTAATGGAGAGAAATATGATAGTACCCGGGTGATTTTCCGGGGTGATCGCCTCGACGAACCCTATCGCGACTACCCAGCCGCCTGGCCCGGAATTTATTTCCGGGGAGAAAGTAAAGACAACGTTTTAAACTATACTATCATCAAAAATGCATTTCAAGGTTTAGTGAGTGATAAACCTTCCGTTAATGGTAATCCTAAACTTACCCTTAATGAATGTATAATTGATAACTGCTATGATGCCGGTATTTTTGGATTGCGCACTAATATAAAAGCGCAAAACTGTTTGATAAGCAATTGTGGTAAAAATATAATTCTCGCCTACGGAGGTGCGTATGATTTTACTCATTGTACCAGCGTGGCCCTTTCTAATTCTTTCCTTCTACACAAAGAACCTGTATTACTGGTGACTGACTTTATTAAGCAGGATAATACCATTTTAACAGCTAATATCAATGCCACTTTCCGGAATTGTATTTTTTGGGGTGAAAATGGTACTGTTGACGATGAAGTAATTACCAGTAAACAAGGGAACACTTCATTTACCGTAAATTTTCAAAACTGTTTGTGGAAGGCAAAAAATAATCCGGCTAACAGCACAACTTCCAACATAATAGTTAATCAAAACCCTTTATTCGATAGTGTAAATACGCAACGACGTATTTATGATTTCAGGTTGAAAGACGAATCGCCTGCTAAAAATAAAGGAATTACCACCAGTATTTCGACTGACCTGGACGGAAAACCCCGGGCCGTTGGTTTACCCGACCTGGGTTGTTTTGAAAGACAATAAGTTCCGTTCATCTACTCCTGAGACCCCCTTCCTGGCTGTTTCTTTTGAAATATTATGATTGCTGCAAACATTTTCTGCACCATCTTTGTAATAGTTTTGTTTTCTTCAACTATAAAAAATAATAATTATGTTACGTGTTGCAATGTTTGTCGCATTCCTGGTTGCTTCCTCCTCTATTTACGATTTTAAAGTTCCCGGCCTGGAAGGTGGTCAGATTGACTTTTCCAAATTCAAAGGCAAAAAGATAATGATTGTAAATACAGCCTCTCAATGCGGAAATACCCCTCAATATGCTGAACTGGAAAAATTATACGAAGCATATAAAGACAAACTGGTTATTGTAGGTTTTCCTGCCAATAATTTTGGCCAGCAGGAACCAGGCAGCAACGGAGAAATTGCGGAGTTTTGCAAGAAAAATTATGGCGTTAAGTTTTTAATGGCCGAAAAAGTATCGGTAAAAGGAGAAGATATCCATCCTTTGTTCAAATACCTTACTGATGAAGCAAAGAAGATGGGTATTGAAGATCCTATTAAATGGAATTTCACCAAGTTTTTATTGGATGAGAATGGAAAACTGATTACTGTAATTTTTCATAAAACAAAACCGATGAGCGATGAGGTAATCAAATACCTGAAATAATCTTTTCAGATACCATATCTCGAACTAATCCTATTGCCGGTAACACAAAAATTTGGAAAGTAAAGAACAAATGAAGTTCGAAACCTGCCAGGTTTCTGCTTTATCGGCAATTATTTATTTGAAACTTCCTTCTTCCATTTTCTGGTTTGGCTCCCTTGTTAATCGAAAAAAAAATACCAATAATCGAAAGAAAAATTACGATTGTCGAATTAATTACCCGCTGCCCAATTTTTGCCCCATCTTCACATCATCCAATCCAATAGCACGAAAGACCGAATCCAGATCCACTGAAAAAGCCAAACCAAATCCTTAGAAAAGACCCTTTTTAACCCCTATCCTGAAAACCAAACCAAGGCTCTGGTAAACCCTTTTTCGCCCTTAACCCATTAACCTTAGCCTTCCAAGTTATCCTGTAAAAACCATTTGTTGTCCGTCCGGAAGTGATTTAAAACCGCCTCAGTTGAAGCGGTTTTTTTTATTATATACCCAACATCAATCTGGCCGATATCAATGATAGTTTTGTGATTAAGAAGTATTGAAGAGGTCTTTCCATAGAGTGACTTTTTTGATATTTCTTCACTGGCAAAATATTTCATTTAAAATAGTATTGCTACAATGAAGGCTATTCTTTAAGCGGCGAAATCTGCCTGTTTACATTAAAGCTTCTAATGCTTATCGAAAAAAAATGACCAATAATCGAAAGAAAAATTACGATCATCGAATTAATTACCCGCTGCCCAATTTTTGCCCCACCTTTACATCATCCAATCCAATAGCACGAAAGACCGAGTCCAGATCCACTGAAAAAGCCAAAACAAATCCTTAGAAAAGACCCTTTTTAACCCGTATCCTGAAAACAAACCAAGGCTCTGATAAACCCTTTTTCGCCCTTAAACCATTAACCTTAGCCTTCCAAATTATCCTGTAAAAACCATTTGTTGTCCGACCGAAAGAGTCTAATTACCGTCTCCACAGAGGCGGTTTTTTTTTGCCTCTTAAAAAAACAGTTTACTGCATAAATTAAAATCTATGGTTCGAAGCAAAAAGAGCAAATGGTATTTCTTTGAACTGAATTTTATTTTCTCAATTGCTAAAGCGAATTATCATACTTTCTTTACTTGGACGAAGTCATCATTATTTTTTATTTCTACTTTTCAGAATTTTTCATGTTTTGTTTTCGCGTTAATCGAATAAAAATGGACAACTATCGAAAGAAAATATAAGATGGTCGAATTAATTACCCGCTGCCCAATTTTTGCCCCATCTTTACATCATCCAATCCAATAGCACGAAAGACCGAGTCCATATCCACTGAAAAAGCCAAACCAATTCCTTAGAAAAGACCCTTTTTAACCAGTATCTTAAAAACCAAACCATGGCTCTGGCAAACCCTTTTTCGCCCTTAACCCATTAACCTTAGCCTTCAAAATTATCCTGTAAAAACCATTTGTTGTCCGTCCGGAATTGATTTAAAACCGCCTCAGTTGATGCGGTTTTTTTTATCTTCGCCCCCATGCAGTTTAAGGATTTAATTGGACAAAGCGCCGCCAAGCAGCACCTGGTTGAAATGGTTAATCAAAATCGACTCAGCCATGCCCTGTTGTTCCTGGGAAAAGAAGGAAGTGGCGCATTGGGTATGGCCATTGCGTTTGCTCAATACGTAGTCTGTGAACAAGTGAATGGACGAAGATCGGATAGCATAAAGCAGGAAAAAACACTATCCCTTTTCGGAGAATCAACAGTTGTTATTACTACAAACCCGATGATTAAGGCTACTGAATCCTGCGGCGCTTGCCCCTCCTGCCAAAAAGCAGCTTTGCTCATTCATCCCGATATACACTTCTCGTACCCTGTAATAACCAAAAAAAGCGGTACCCCGCCCATGAGTACAGATTACATTGCCGAGTGGCGTGAATTTATTAAGGAATATCCCTATGGTAATGTATACGACTGGTTACAATTTATAGGGGCTGAAAACAAGCAAGGAAATATTACCGCAGCTGAATGTAGTGATATCATCCGCAAACTCAACCTGAAAAGTTATGAAGGCGATTATAAAATTTTAGTATTGTGGATGCCGGAGTACCTGGAAAAAGAAGGAAATAAGTTATTAAAGCTGATTGAGGAACCTCCTCCCGACACCTTATTTATACTGGTCGCCGAAAATGAGTCACTGATATTACCCACTATACTTAGTCGCTGTCAATTAGTAAAAATTCCTCTGTTAGAATCAATCGATGTTACTACCGCTTTAATAATCAGAGCAAACTTATCTGATGAACAGGCCCGGCAAATTGCATCTATTTGTGAAGGAAATTATCGTGAAGCCCTGCAAATAATACAGCATGCAGAAGAAGACTGGCAGGCCCTTTTACGCGACTGGCTCAATGCAATACTAAAAACCGGTCCGGTGGCCCAGGTAAAATGGGTGGAAGAAATCTCTAAAATGGGAAGAGAAAAACAAAAACAGTTCCTCCGATATTTTAATCATTTGCTCGAGCAGGCGATACATTTAAAAGTGTGTAACATGAATGGGGTCGTTGGTGGGGACACAAAGAATGAGGATCGAATCAATGTGGTTGGTGGGAACACCAACCACGGGGACAGCAACCACGGGATCGGTGCGCCCAACGAAATAGATTTTGCCCTGCGGCTCAATAAAATAGCAGATTTATCACAGCAACAAGCTATTATTGAGGAATTAGATAAAGCCGCTTACTATATTGAGCGCAATGCCAACGGCAAAATGCTATTCCAGGCGCTCACCATTAAACTCTACCATATCATTGCCGATAAATCGCTATTTTTGACGAATTGATAAGAAAATGTGGGAACACCCTCTGTTGCCCTGGTAAAAGAGGGTGTTGAACTGGCAAAGTGTAATCAAAGTTGCGTTAACCTGAGTTTCGTTGGTTATTAATATACATACAGATTGCCTGGAAGCAAAGAATCTATTCTTTGATGACCAATGCTGTACAATTTTATGGACTCATTCTGTTGAATAGAGTTACTTAAGCACAAGAGTGCGACGCAACCAACGATGAATTATGATTTCCTGCCGGGCTCCCCGATTTTCTTATTATAATTTTTCATTTAAACAAAAATCATAATGGGCTGTACTTCATGTAGCTCGGGCGGAGGAAAAGTACAAGGTTGTAAAAGCAATGGTGGCTGCAGCAGCGGCGGTTGTAACCGTATGAACGTGCACGACTGGCTTGCCAACCTGCCTTTCAGCGATCCGGAAAGTATGTGTCGTATTGTAGAAGTGAGTTTCAATAATGGTAGCCGAAAAGAATTTTACCGCAATAGCACTACCCATTTATTTGAAAAGGGGGAAATGATAACCGTTGAAGGAGTTGCCGGATTTGATGTAGGATCTATAAATCTCACCGGTGAAATTGTTCGTTTGCAGTTAAAGAAGAATGGTGTTAGTGAAACAGATCCTGAAATAAAGAAAATTTTACGCCGGGCCGGAGACAGGGACCTGGAAATGTTGGAACAAAATAAGGCCCGGGAGGCAGAAGCAGTGATTCGTTCGAGGGCCATTGCCAAACAATTGAACCTGGCTATGAAGATCAGTGAGGTGGAAATTCAGGCCGATGGAAGAAAAGCTACTTTTTATTACATTGCTGATGACCGGGTGGATTTTCGTGAACTAATTAAAGTATTTGCAAGAGATTTCAAGGTAAAAGTAGAAATGCGCCAGATAGGCGCCCGTCAAGAAGCAGCTAAAGTAGGTGGTATTGGCAGTTGCGGTCGCGAACTCTGTTGCAGCAGTTGGCTTACTGATTTTAAATCGGTTAATACTACCGCCGCCCGATACCAGAATTTATCAATCAATCAAACTAAATTAAGCGGCCAGTGCGGAAGATTAAAATGTTGTTTGAATTATGAACTGGATACCTACCTGGATGCATTGCAGTTTTTTCCTGAAAATGCAGACAGCCTGCAGGTAGGGAAAGGAAATGCTTTCCTGATTAAGAAAGATATTTTCAAGAACCTGATGTGGTATACTCTGCCCGACAGCAATAAACAATATCCGCTGACTATTGAGCGTGTTCGGAAAATAAAACAACTGAATGCACAAGGAATAATACCGGAAGAATTAGAAGCAGTTGAGGTAACCAGCAATAAAACGAAAGAAGCAGAACCTGCATTTGTAGATCTGGTAGGGCAGATAAGTTTACGCTCGTTGGAAAAAGCAGATAAGAAACGCCGCCACCAAACCGATCAGCGTCAGCAAAGGCCACAAGGAGCCAGGCAGCAACAAAATCGTCCACCTCTGCAGCAGCCCCGGCCTTCCCAGCTTAAACCGCCTCAAGGGCCCGCGCCACAGCGCCCACCGTTGGGCATTCGACGGGATGACAAAAGGAACAACCCGCCCGATAATATTAATCCGCAATAAACTTTTTTTCCCCGGGCTGAAGCCCGGGGCAAGTCAAAGCCCGGGGTAAGTCAAAGCCTAGAGCAAGTCAAAACCTAGAGCAAGTCAAAGCTCGGGGGAAGCAAGAAGCCAGGAGTGTTAAAAGTCCGTATTTAATAAAATAACTGTAGAATAACAAAGCTTTTTTTGATCTGTTATACTATTTGAATTTTTTATTTGATATTTAAAATTTTATGAAACCTTTTCTTATGAAATCATTTATGCTATCAGCCATACTGTTTATTATATGGATCATTCTTGCGCAAAGCTGCATGACCTTTCGCAAAGCTGATAGTGAAATGAAAAAGGAATTTAAAAAAAAAGGAGTGACCCTTACTACCGTGAATGAAAAAATTAACGGGCATAATATGCATTATGCTAAAACGGGTGCTGATAGTTTACCTACTATTTATTTTATCCATGGAACGCCGGGTAGCTGGGATGCGTTTGCAGGATATTTGGAGGATAATGAATTGTTACAACATTTCCGGTTGATCTCTATTGACCGCCCTGGATTTGGTTATAGTGATTTCGGAAACGCCAGGAATCTTCAACAGCAGTCCGAACTGGTCAGCCCCTTGTTTTATCAATTAGCTAATGGCAAACCCGCTTATATTGCCGGGCATTCTCTGGGCGGACCGATGATTATAAAATTAGCCGCTGATAATCCAACCGTGTTTTCCTCACTGGTAATCCTGGCGGGCTCGGTTGATCCAGCCGAAGAAAAATCTGAAAAATGGCGACCCTTCTTATTTAAAACTCCCCTTAACTGGCTGGTGCCCGGCGCCATGCGACCGAGTAATGAAGAGCTTTGGTATTTGAAGAAAGATCTCGTGTACTTAAAAGATGATTTTAAGAAAGTGACATGCCCGGTTTTTATTTTACATGGCAATAAAGACGTTCTGGTGCCGGTGCATAATGCAGAGTATGCAAAAAAAATGCTTATTAATGCCGCTTCGGTTACGGTAACCATTTTCCCGGGAGAAAATCATTTTATCCCCTGGAGTAAATTTAAAGAAATAAAAGAGGTACTGCTTCATTTGCCCTTTCAATCGACTTCTACCCATATGAGCAGTCAATAATGTTTTGTATCTTGAAACAATTAAATCTATAATCATGTCTTCTATTTTTAAATCAGGTAACCCGGCATTGAGTGAAAAAATATTTAATAAAACTATTACCGGGCAGTACGAAGAAACCATGACTGAAAAAGGTACCCTTAATAAGTTTGGACTCTTGTTGATTTTACTGGTTGCCGCTGCCTCCTTTACCTGGAAAGCCGCTAATGAGGGTAAAGCCGTGGTTGGCTGGATGATTGGAGGGGCTATTGTTGGGTTGATTATTGCGATTGTATTGGCATTCAGACCTCAATGGTCATCCTATCTTGCACCGGTTTATGGACTGGCACAGGGAGTTTTCCTTGGGGCTATTTCCGCCTATTACAATAATGCCTTTGCCGAAACGGCTCCGGGCATTATCATGCAGGCAGTTGGTTTAACTTTTGGAGTAGTAATCGCTATGTTTGCCTTATATCGCTTCGGGATTATTAAGGCTACGCAAAAATTCAAAGCCATTGTTCTAACGGCCACAGCGGGTATAGCTTTTTTCTATTTAATTTCTATCGTACTTAGATTTTTTAATATTCAAATGCCTCTCATTCATGAAAGCACTACTATGGGAATTGTGTTCTCTTTAATTGTAGTGTGTATCGCAGCGTTGAATTTAATTATCGATTTTGATATGATTGAAAAAGGAGTTGAAATGGGTGCGCCCAAATACATGGAATGGTATGGGGCCTTCGCGTTAATGGTAACCATTGTATGGTTGTATATTGAAGTATTGCGATTGCTGTCCAAATTTGCGGGGAGAAAGTAGTGGGCTGCAAAATTAAAAATCTAAAATGTAAAAAGGGTCTTCGTTTCAAAGACCCTTATTACACTTGCCTACCGGCAGGCAGGTTTTACATTTACAGTCCATCCCCATCCAGCAAATTACCTAACCCTCCTAAAAGACTTCCCTCTTCTTTACGTCGGATTCCTCCGTACGAAATGATACGGCTTGCCAGCCGGCTGATCGGTAAGGTTTGTACCCATATTTTACCAGGGCCACGAAGAGTGGCAAAGAATAATCCTTCCCCGCCAAACAACGTATTCTTAATTCCCCCCACAAATTGAATATCGTAATCGATTGTTTGAGTATAGGCTACCAGACAACCTGTATCAATGCGCAAAAATTCTCCGGGTTGTAATTCCTTTTCAAAAACATGCCCGCCCGCGTGCACAAAAGTCATTCCATCACCTTCTAATTTCTCCATGATAAATCCTTCGCCGCCAAACAAACCGGTACCCAGCCTTCGCTGAAATTCAATTCCGACACTCACTCCTTTGGCTGCACAGAGAAAGGCATCTTTCTGCGCTATTATCTTTCCTCCCAATTGAGAAAGATCGAGCGCAATAATTTTACCAGGATAAGGGGAAGCGAAACTTACTCTTTTCTTTCCCTGTCCCATATTTGTAAAAGCAGTCATAAATAAACTTTCCCCGGTCAGTACCCGCTTACCCGCCGACATGAGTTTACCCAAAAGACCTGTACCCTGTTTTTTGGAACCGTCGCCAAAAATAGTCTCCATCTGTATGCCGTCGTCCATCATCATAAACGCGCCACTTTCTGCAATGGCAGTTTCCTGCGGATCCAATTCGATTTCTACATACTGCATTTCTTCTCCGTAAATGTGATAATCTAATTCATGATTTGTTCTCATGGTTGTATATTTTTTGTGAAGTTAAATATCTTTCAATCCAGAAGAATTGAACTGGTAAAAAACTTAACTAAAAATGATGAACGGATAAGGCGATCACATTAAGAAGCCGCCCTGTTACGAGGGCGGCCTATTTTAAACTTTAACCATACCGTCTAAATATCTAGACAAACCCTAACGCTAATTCAATTATTCTCTAATTCCCCGACTTTCCCCTCATTAACTTTTTTTAACCCCCAACAATTTAGGAAACATAGGCTTGCCCTGAACGGCTTTTACTATCCACATAATAAAAACAAGTATAAAGAAAAATGGACCAGTGAATCCTAATAAAGCTACCCATTTGGTTCCATAAAACTTAGCCATCGGACGGCGAAGACGTTCCGATACCAGGTACATAGAAGGTACCATTAACAGGGTCATAAAGAACGCGAATATCAATCCAAAGATTAGTGTCCAAGATAGTGGCCCCCAGAATACCACACTATCGCCGCCCATAAAAATATTCGGATTCAAATGCTGGAACAATCCCAGCCAATCAATATTCAATCCAATAGCCAGTGGCAATAATCCTAATATGGTAGCTAAAGCGGTAAGTAACACGGGTATGATCCGGATCTTTCCGGCGCGTATAATTGCCTGCTTTGTTTTCATTCCCCGGCTTCGCAACTCATCGGTAAATTCAATAAGCAAGATGGCATTTTTCACTACAATACCTGCCAACCCAACTACTCCCAATCCAACAAAGATAGTAGACATGGTCATTCCGGTGATGGCGAATCCAAGCAGTACACCAATCACGCTAAAAAATATTTCAGTGAGAACAATGAAAGGCTTACTGAGTGAATTAAATTGTAAAACCAGGATACCGAATATCAACCCCAGAGAGATGATCAAAGCCGTTAGCAAAAAGCTGAGCGTCTCCTGCTGCTCTTCCTGCTGACCTGTTTGACGGATGATAACTCCTTCCGGTTTGCCATTGAAATTGGCAATGGCCCTGGTCACTTCCAGGTTTATTCGGTTGGGGTCGGCATTTTCGGGTATATTGGAATAAATAGTTATTAATCTTTTTAGATTTTTTCTTTTTACGCCACCGAGAGAATTGGTGTAATCAAATTTAACCACATTACTAATGGGTACCTGGCGAACCTGGCCAGAACTGAAATCTCGATAAGTGATTTTCATGTTCTGTAAATCGGAAAGACTGTTACGCAACTGGTCGGTGTATCGAATCTGTATTTTGAATTCATCCTCCCCGTCTTTTAATTTACTGGCTTCCCTTCCGAATAAGGCAGATCTAAGTTCACTTCCGATTTGAGCCGTACTGAGTCCTTCGCGCAACGCCCGCTCGCGGTCAATAGAAATCGAAAGTTCCGGTTTAGTCACATCCACATCCAACTTAAGTTTTTCAACCCCTTCGATATTTACACTATCCAGGTAATTTTTAAGATTAACGGAAGTATGCATGATCTGGTCAAAATCCTCTCCTACCACTTCAATATTTACCGGGGCACCGGAAGAAGGACCATTTTGCTGACCCTGCAAAGTAATTTCTGCGCCAGGTACATCTTTAATGAGCTTTCTTAGTTTGTTTACATAATTTGAAGTCTTCTCCCCATGTCTTTTCTCAAATTCCACAAAGGAAATCTGGATTCGTCCCAGGTGTGGTTGCGTACCCCGTTCACCCTGGAAAGGATCGGTAGCTCCTACGGCCACATTGGAGATTACTGATTCTACGATGGGATTATTATTTCCCAAAACAGAAAAAATAATTTTTTCCATTTCGGTAGTAACACTATCTGTAACCGAAGTCTTGGTACCTACCGGCATTTTAATATATACGTATACAATGGGAGGATCTCCCGTAGGAAAGAAGGAAGTTTTAGTACGACCAAGAGAAACAGAACCTACAAGTGCCCCTACGGCCACAATAAATAATAAAAATACGCTTGCAATCAGCCACCCCGGTCTTTTTCCTTTCAATGCCCATTTCAAACTGTTTTCGTATCCATTCATTAACCAGGGCAATACCTTTTGCTGGAATCCTTGTATTACCTCATTCAATATATACCGATTAAAAATAAAGAGAAGCACCATGAGTAGCATGAAATTTCCAAAACCATGGAACCCCAGCAAATGTGCCAGCAGACCAATGATGGCAAATGACCAGAACCATTTTTTTCTGAATAAAGAATTCTTTGGCTCTGTACCCGGATAATGTTCTGGCTTCATAAAGGAAGTGGCAAAAACCGGGTTAATGAGAAAGGCTACAATCAGTGAAGCGCTAAGCGTAAGAATGAGAATAGCCGGAAGATAAATCATAAACTTACCAATAATTCCCGGCCAGAATAGCAGTGGCACAAAGGGCGCCAGGGTGGTAACGGTTCCCGATAATACCGGGGCAAACACTTCTCCTGCGGCTGCTTTAGCGGCTGATTTAATCGGTACAAGTCCGTTAGCAAAAATGCGGTGCGTGTTTTCAATTACCACAATCGCATCATCCACTATAATACCCAACCCGAACAGCAATCCGAACAATACAATGAAGTTGAGGGTAATAGTGGTACCCACAATAGTATCAGCCGCGGGAATAAAAAGAAACGCAATGAATACACTCAACGGAACACTTAGTGCCACAAAAAAAGCATTGCTCACTCCCATAAAGAACATCAGCACCAGCAATACCAATATGAAACCTATTATGATGGTATTGATTAATTCGTTAAATGAAGTACGGGTAGCAATACTCTGGTCACCACTGATCGAGATATCAAGGTCTTTCGGAAAAGTCGTACTTTTCAATTCAGCAATAAGAGCGTTGATCTTTTCTGACGTATTGATAAGGTTTTCCCCCGCTCTTTTTACTATCTGCAGGATAATGGCGTTCTTTTTATTGATACGGGAATAGCTTTCTTTTTCTTTAACAGAGTCAACAATCTGGGCAATATCTTTTAGGTTGATTGGTTGTCCAAAAATATTTTTTATCACAATACTCTCCATATCCGCCGCGCTGCGAAATTGCCCTTTCACCTGGATAGTCGGTTGCATGGTACCGATTTTGATGTTCCCTACACTGATGTCCCTGTTTTCCCCTGCAATTGAATTGGCAATATCATTAAATCCAATTCCCGCAGATTCCATTTTAAACTTATCTACATTAATCTGTATTTCTCTTTCTGGCGCGCCTGTGAGGTCAGCGCGGGTAATTTCGGGAAGTTCTTCAATACGGTCCTGCAGATCTTCCGCATATTTTTTCAGTTTTAAAGGTTCATAGTTTCCCGACACATTAACAAACATAATGGGGAAATCGGAAAAAGCAACATCCAGTACATCGGGTTGTTGGGTAAGGTCCTGCGGGAGGTCGGACTTTGCCTTATCAACCGCATCTTTTACCTTTTGCTTAGCCAAATCCACCTTAACATCTGATTCAAATTCTACCACGATGCTGCTGAAATCCTGTATCGAAGTACTTTTGATATTACGGATTTTAGCTCCGCTGATCCCCTTTAATTGTTTTTCAATAGGGCGGGTAACCAGGTTTTCCATATCCTTGGGCGAATTACCCGCATATATAGTAGAAACATAAATCTGGGGCAAAACAATATCTGGGAAATTTTCTTTGGGAAGCGTAGTGAAAATGTTTAATCCCCATAAGGTAACAGAGATAGTAAACACATACGCAATAGTTGAATGATCAATCACCCAATTAGTAGGCTTGAACTTCTTAAGTTTTTCTATTACCGTATTTTTAATACTCATTTTATTCTTTTTTTATACTCTATCCATTCGCAGCAGACTGATTGTTACTACGGGAAAGAAAGGTCATCCTTGTGTTGAAATTGCTTGTCCATCATACACACTCTGATAGCCTTGGGTTATAAGATGTTCTCCGCCCTGCAGCCCACTCCTAACCTCAATCTGTTCTCCGTAAATCTGTCCAACCTCAACGGGCTTTTTACGGGCTATTTGTTTCCCATTTTCATTTTCCATTACGAAAACATATTTCCCTTTTTCATCCGTTTGAAGAGTAGTCATCGGAATAACAATAGTGTTTCTGGCGGCGTAATCGCGGATTTTAACTGTTACCAGCTGATTGGGTTTTAATGAGGGGTCCGATGGAATCTTCGCTTCAGCAACTACTCCCCTGGAATTGGTATTTATTACTTGTCCAATCCGGGAGATTACTGAATTAAATTTTTTATTGATCTCACTGATCTCAATTACAACAGGCGTTCCTTTTTTAATGCTGGCCAAATAATTTTCCGGAACATCTACCACCGCCTTCAATTCGGAAGTATTTACAATTCTAATCTGCGGACCCGCGGCGGTTGCTCCCTGGAAAAGCTCACCTACTTTTATACTCACCACATCCGCAATACCGGAAACGTCGCTGTAAACGGAAGTTTGATTTAATTGAACTTGCGCCAGCTTAATATTCTCCCCCGATTGTTTCAAAAGATTTTCTAATCCATCTACACGGTTTTTTGCTTCCAGCAACTGCACCTGCGTTCCAATACCCTGATCCCATAAATTTTTCTGGCGCTCATATAGATTTTTAGCCAGTTCCAGGTTGGTTTTTACACCTTCCCCAGCCTGTTTGGCAGAAGCTAAACCCTGGCGTGCTAGTGCATCATCAATTTTTAATATTAATTGCCCTTTTCGTACAAAATCTCCCACATTAATATACAGCGCTCTTACCTGTCCGGGCGCTCCGCTGGGGGATATATAAGACATATTCTCTGCATCGATCTTACCCTGCAGGTCGATATAATGTTCGAAATTTTGAGGTGCCAGAAGAGTTACTCCTACCAGTTTGGTTTTGTTTGCCGAGGTAGTATCCAGTTTGGATATCTCCGCTTCGAGCTTGCTCACTTTTTCATTGGTAGCTTTCTGCTCATTCTTCAATTTCTGTAATTCAGATCTTTTATCAGCCAGGCTTCCTTTTTCTTCTTTGGAAGAGCCACCGCACGCAACCATTAGTATTGCGAACAAGGTTAGGGGGATAAGCTTTAAAATATTCAACATACGCTTTGATTTATTCATCGTTCAATAGTTTATAATTTTCCAATTGCTTTCAGGTAATCAATTTTGGCAATCACGGCATCATACAAGGCACTTATATAATTAGTTTGCGCCGCCTTAAGATCTGCCTGCGCCGAATTTATTTCTGTTTGAGAACCAGTTCCGGCCTCATATTTCTTTTTAGTTTGCTGGTATACAACTTCGGCCAGTGCCATATTTTTCTTTTGAAAATCCATGGCATTTACAGCCGTACTGAAATTATTCCTTGCACTGGCTATTTCATTGTCAATAGATAATTTCAACGCATCAATCTGGTTATTGGCTTTTTGTAAATCGATACTGGCCTGTTGAATTCTTGACCGGGCAACAAAACCATTAAATATTGGAACGGATATATTAAGGCTGACAGCGGAAATCGTAAACCAATCCCCCTTACCGAAAAAATTAAATTTGTTACGCTGGGCACTTTTTGCATAATTACCATTAAGCGACAGGGTGGGTATCTGGCTTAGTCTATACCGGCGCACATTAAACTCGCCCAGTTTCTTTCCCAGTTTTGCATATTGAAAATCTTTCCTGTCTTCATACGAATAGGAATCATTCTCTAATATGCCCTCTTTTATTTGGGCATCACCAATGGTATCGGTGAGCAGCAATTCCTCTTTAACCGGCATACCCATGAGCACTTTCAAACCAAAATACCCGTTGGATATACTATTCAGAATTTTACTTTTTTCGGTTTGCAGGTTGTTAAGTTGTACAGATACTTTATCTACATCCAGCTTTTCAGCAAATCCATTATCATAAATCGCCCGGGTATCTTTTAGCAGTTTACTGAGCCGGTCAATATTGGCATCTAACAATTCCACCTGTGTTTTACTTACCACTAACTGGTAGTAAATTTTGTAAATATTAGTTCTGATAGACTCTTCGGTTACAGCTGCCAGTTTATTTTTCCAATCGATAGCGGTGGCTCTTGCCTGCAGGCCAACAAATACCTGTCCATCGAACAGCAGCTGGTTTAAGGTAACTCCTGCGCTGGCATTATATTTTGACCCGAATTGCGCAGCAATAAATCCAAAATCCGATGGCATTTGAATTGGATTTCCATTTCCATCTTTTACGCCTTCGTCTACAAGCACCTGGTAGGTAGCCGGCGAAATGAAATTGGGTATTACCTGCGTAGCTATATTCGGGTTGTAAGTTGTACCAATGGACGCATTGATATGAGGGAAGGCCGCAGACGTAAACTCGCGGTTCACCTGGTGCTGCAACTGAACATCCAGCAACGCATTTTTTACCTGCACATTGTTTTTAGCTGCATAGTCAATAACTTGCTGTACGGTAAATTCGAAGTGATTTATTTTGGAAGTATCGTTCTTTTCACGAGGCAAATTTTGGGCCGCGGCGGGCAATACCAATCCCGTGGCAAAAAGAGCCAACCCAACCATTTTACTTCCCCATTCCAAATAAGATTTCATATTAATCATTTTTTTTACTTCTTTCTTGTTGATATTTCAAAATAAGCTTATGTCCTTTTATGCTGGCAAGGCCAAACACAAAATGCTCTATAAGCTCTTTCGCCACGTCGGCCGGGTTGTATTTCCGGGGCGGGAACAAATCGATATTAAAAGAAAGCAACATCGACTCGAGCCGGAATTTGGCCAATATGTCTACATTCAACTCGGGGCGGTACAGCTCCTCCGCGATCCCTCTTTCCATATTAGCGGCTATAATTTTCCCCAGGAATTCATGCTTGTGCCGGAGAAATCGCTGGTAAGATTTAAAATGGAACTTCTCCAGGTCGTACAGCACCATCGGGTTCATATGACGAAACTGTTCAATGATCTGTTCCATCGTCAGAAATATTTCATGCACCGCGTCAAGGGCCTCGTTGCCACAGGTGCCACAATCCTTTTGTATACCAACAATTTCATCTTCTACCACTGCTTCCACCAGTTCATCTTTATCAGCAAAAAAATGGTAAATAGTCTTTTTTGAAATACCGAGCTGGGCCGCAATATCATCCATCGAAACCGACCGGATGCCGAAGCGCATAAACAACTCGTGAGCCTTACCCTGTATTCGTTCGCGTGTCTCCATATTGCTATTAATCGGGGGCAAAACTAAGGAAACTTTTTTCGTCGTCAAAGTTTCCATCCTTGATTTTATCCATTTGTACCAATTATTTAATAAAACAACTGTTCGTATTTCGTTTTCGGTAAAGCCGTGCCGTCCGCCTAATTTTGAACCAAATACCAGTTAAACATGAAAGCAAGTCTAATCTTCCGGAAGCTATTCCAGTTTTTCCTGCAGGGATTGATAATACTGGCCCCCATCACTATCACCATCTGGGCCGTTACCAGTTTATTCGATTTTATTGATAATATTCTTCCAGGATTGTTAGAGCGGGTAGCTCCCCGACTGATTCCGAACGATTCAGCAGGTAACCCTATCAGGCTTCCGGGCGTTGGTTTTATCCTGGTGTTGCTCATTGTAATATTAGTCGGGTATGTTTCTTCCTCTTTTATCGTGGGCCGTATGGTTGAATTATTTGATAAAATCCTGGAGCGCACCCCAGGCATTAAGATCATTTATACTACGGTCAAGGATTTTATAGAAGCCTTTGCAGGAAACAAGCGGAAGTTTGATAAATCGGTATTGGTAAGTATTGAAGGGAACGACGTGTGGCGGGTTGGATTTATTACCCAGCAGGAATTGAAACAATTTGGACTCCAGGATTATATGGCTGTTTATTTGCCACAATCTTATGCCTTCGCCGGTCATTTATATTTTGTAAAAAAGGAGCGGGTGCGAATACTGACCGATATCAGCTCTTCGGATGCGATGAAATTTGCTATTTCAGGCGGAGTTACCGAAATTGAAGACGAATTACATAAGCCTTCCCCTGCTTCCTCCAGCTAAGTGATGCTATTCTATTTTTTATGAAGCGGATCCTGTTTAGTGCATGCCTGCTATTGATAGCAGAGTCTTGTTTTTGCTGGGGCTTTTATGGCCATAAGAAAATAAACTACTATGCTGTTTTTTTGCTACCCCCCGAGATGCTGATCTTTTATAAAAAGCATATTGACTTTATTAGTGAACATGGGGTTGACCCCGATAAAAGAAGGTATGCTGTTGCCGCTGAGGGACCGCGACACTTTATAGATATGGATCAATACGGCATTTATCCATTTTATTCCTTGCCTCGCCATTGGAAGGAAGCCGTTGAAAAATTTACAGAAGATTCACTCATCCAGCATGGCATTGTACCCTGGTGGATTCAAACGATGTTGTTTCGCCTTACCCAGGCATTCAAAGAAAAAAATCAATCCAAAATATTACGCCTCTCTGCGGAAATAGGTCATTATATCGGCGATGCACATGTTCCCTTGCATGCCTGTAGTAATCACAATGGCCAGCGTACCAATCAGCGGGGTATCCACGGTTTCTGGGAATCGCGAATACCAGAATTACTGATGGAAAAAGAATGGGATCTTTTTATCGGGAAGGCCGAATACATCAAAGATCCATTATCGTTCACCTGGAAGAGAATTTTGGAAAGTGCCACCGCGGCCGATTCGGTATTGAAACTGGAACAGCAACTCAGTACTCGTTTTCCAACCGATCAAAAATTTGCTTTTGAAGAACGCAATGGAATATTAGTAAGGCAGTATGCTACTGCATATACCCAACAATACAACCAACTCCTGAATAATATGGTTGAAAGAAGAATGCGGCAATCTATTTATGCGGTTGCATCATTCTGGTTCACCGCCTGGATAAATGCCGGGCAGCCTGACTTAAAGCAGTTGACAAATACAACCTTCACTGAAGAAGAAAAAAAAGAAATGGAAGCACTTAACCGACAATGGAAAGAAGGGGTGATAAAAGGAAGGGATTGCAATTAGCCTAGCCCAAAATCTGGTAGAATTAAAATTATATAGACACAAAGAATTAGAATTTATTATTGCCACATATTCCCGAATGAATTCCTTCAGCCGGGATTTCCCCGATATTATCGTACAAAGGCTTGCATTCAGCTTAATCTGTAAAATAAGCTCCCTGGCTAAAATCAAACCGAAACCATACCCAAAATCTATACAAGTGTTAGTTTTGAAATGAATACTTTTGCAAACTTATCCATTATAAAAAAACGGAATGGTGGTTTTAACGGAACAACATACGATGCATAATTTCAATGCCGGGCCCAGTATTCTTCCCCACGAAGTTTTTGAACAAGCCAGCCAGGCCATTCTCAATTTCAATAATACCGGGTTATCCATTCTCGAAATCGGGCATCGCACCGAATTATTTGAAGCGGTGATGAACGAAGCTGTGGCCCTGGTAAAAGAATTGATGCAATTAAACGGCGACAAAGAAGTTTTGTTTTTGCATGGTGGGGCTACTACCCAGTTCATGCAAATCCCCATGAACCTGCTGGATGAAAATGGAACTGCCGCTTATACCGATACCGGTACCTGGGCAAGCAAGGCCATCAAAGAAGCAAAACTGTTTGGTAACGTCAGCATAGCAGGTTCAACCAAAGCTGATAATTATACCAGCATTCCAAAAAATCTTTCTGTAGATCCGGAGGCAGTTTATCTGCATATTACCACCAACGAAACTATTGCCGGAACACAATGGAAAAATATTCCCTACGATTGCGGCACCAGCCTCGTGGCCGATATGAGCAGTGATATATTAAGCCGTACCCTTGATTTTAATAAATTTGATCTCATTTATGCCGGCGCGCAAAAAAATATGGGTGCAGCGGGGGTTAATATAGTAGTGGTAAATAAAAATATTTTAGGCAAAGTAACCCGCGCTATTCCTACTATTCTCGATTATCGAAATCATATTAAAGAAGGAAGTATGTTAAATACTCCACCTGTATTTGCCGTATATGTTGTTTTGCTCACCCTTCGTTGGTTAAAAGGTAAAGGGGGAGTGGGAGCAATTGAAAAAGTCAATAATCAAAAGGCGAAACTCTTATACGATACATTAGATGCGCTGCCCGTCTTCCGTGGCACGGTAGCCCATGAGGACCGGAGTTTCATGAATGCGGTATTTGTAACTAAAGAGGAAGTATTGGAAAAAGAGTTTCTTGAACTATGTAAGAAAGAAAATATGATTGGCGTAAAGGGCCATCGAAGCGTGGGTGGTTTCCGGGTATCCATGTATAATGCCCTGCCGCTCGAAAGCGTAATTGCCTTTACCGACCTTATGAAAGATTTTGCAAACCGAAAAGGATAATATTCATGGCTTCTGTAACACCATTTAAAGCCCTGCGCCCGGCGGTTGAATCAGCCCGGAAGGTAGCTTCCCGTCCGTACGATGTATTAAACTCAAAAGAAGCAAAGGAAGAAGCGGCCGGAAATGCTCTCTCCTTTCTTCACATCACTAAATCTGAAATTGATTTGCCAGATACTATTGATACTCATTCGCAGGAAGTGTATGATAAAGCAAAGCAGAATCTCAACGACTTTATCAGTAAAGGAGTTTTATTCAGGGAAGCCACTCCTTGTTATTACATCTACCAATTAGTAATGAACGGCAGGAGCCAAACTGGTCTCGTATGTATAAGTTCCTTAACCGACTACGAAAAAGGTATTATTAAAAAGCATGAATTTACCCGACCCGAAAAAGAGCTGGATCGAATCAATCATATTAAAACTACCGGAGCTCAAACGGGAAATGTTTTTTTAGCTTATCGTAATGTTGGAGCCATTGATGCGCTGATTGAACTATGGAAAAAATCGCACGACCCGGTTTATGATTTTAAAGC
>JANMBO010000008.1:0-82849 GCA_031360425.1 Chitinophagaceae bacterium
GGAATGTTTGATGCCGTTGTTCCTTTTGCCGTACCGGTAAATCTTCTCTACTTTAAAGGAGCCGTTGTAAATGGATTTACTGCCCTGCAATGGAAATCAACCCTTGAGGTAAACAATAAAGGATTCGAAATAGAACGCTCATATGATGGCAATGTGTTTGAAAAAATTGGATTCGTTCCTGCTTCCAGTACGGGTGTGTATGACTTTAAAGACAAAACTCCTCCTGCTGCCATTCAGTATTACCGGCTAAAACAAGTTGATATTGATGGAAGGACTACTTACACAAAGGTTATATTGCTTCGTTATAAAGAAGATGAAGCACCGCGATTGCTGTTTGTCAATAATCCATTTGCGGACCAATTGAGACTTACCTTCTCAAAGCCTTTGACTAACATAACAAGTATTGACTTGATGGACATGGGTGGAAGATTGGTAGTCAGAAAAACAGAAGGAGCAATAAATTCTAATAGTCTGCTCCTGAAAATTCCCCGGGCAATATCTGCCGGAACCTATATTATAAAAGTCAGGTCGGGATTATTAAATGAAACAAGAACTATTATTAAGACCAATTAAAAGGCAGCAAAGAAATTATTTTAACCATTGATAAAAAGGAGACTCAGCAATGCGGGTCTCCTTGTTTATTATGATCATAGATGCTTAATTTCCGATCAGAGGTTCCAATGTCTTGACTACTGAAACATTTTTATAATATATCTTTTTCTTCCAGGTAAATTCCAGGACCAGTTCATTCGAATCAATACGGGTTCTTATTTTTTTTGGTTGTTTTTCCCTTCCCGGAAGGGTAAGATGTAATTGATAAACAATATTGTTGGTTGCTCTCACTAATGTATCCGCGGCTGATTCGTTAACGACTACCACGCTTTTTTTTTGAATTACCGGCGGGGTTATTTTTTCAGTATGCAGGCTATAACATTGACGCCTGATCCAAATCCTGTTCCATTGAAAGGTATCGCGCTTCTTTATTTCGAGATAAATGAGATAATGAATTCTCTGGTCAGCTTTTTGGTCAATGGTGGAATCTCCCACTTTCTCCATCGGAAAATGAACCCCGGAATAATTCTCCTGGTAATAGGCGTAGATTTTAATAAAGGGTTCTTTTTGCTGGGCATCTATTTCTAACGGGAAATAAAAAAGGAGTGCAAGGAGTAGATTCTTAAGCATGATTTTATTATCAATTCTGTTTCTTTCTTGGGTAAAGAGGGTTAGGTATTGATTGTAGTTCAGAAGGGTTGTTCCGGTATCTGTTGGGCATCGCCTTGGTAAGCGAAGAATCCGGTACCAGGCAAAGCATATTATCCGGCGACAATGGGTAAACTTTCCCCATTGAGGTAGTATGAGAAAATTGCCGCTTGGCTTCTGCTATTTTCTGCTGAATCAATTCTTCCATTAATTTCTTTATTCTTTTATCGCGGGTACCCTTCAATAAAAATGGCCCAGTCCCGTAATTTATTTTGAAATCTTTTTTTTGATAAAACTTAAATCGGATGGAAGGTGCCTGGGAAAAGCAGCAGAGTGCCAACAGGCAACAACCGACGGTAAAAGATAAGAATTTAAGCTACGCTTTTTTTGGAAGATCTGGCTCCTCACAAAATTACATACTAATCTATTCTCTCATTTTCTTATAAGTATTTATAAGTCCGTTGGTGGATGCATCATGACTGGTGACCGAGCTCTCAGATTGTAATTCCGGTAATATTTTATTAGCCAGTTGCTTTCCCAATTCCACGCCCCACTGGTCAAAGCTGTATATATTCCATATAACCCCCTGCACGAATATCTTGTGCTCGTATAACGCAATTAGTTGTCCCAGCGTAAAGGGGGTTATCTTCTTTATCAGGAAAGAATTGGTGGGCCGGTTACCCTCGAACACTTTAAAAGGAACCAGCGTTTTGTATTCGTCTGCTGATTTGCCTGCTTTCTTAAATTCAGCCATAACATCCTCCGATGTTTTCCCGTTCATCAGGGCCTCGGTTTGGGCAAAGAAATTCGAAAGTAATTTTGGGTGATGATCGCCCAGGGGATTATGACTGATAGCGGGGGCAATAAAATCGCAGGGAATTAAAGAGGTTCCCTGGTGAATGAGTTGGTAAAATGCATGCTGCCCATTGGTACCCGGTTCGCCCCAAATAACCGGACCTGTTGTATAGCTTACCCTATTACCGTTCCGGTCTGCACTTTTTCCATTACTTTCCATATTGCCCTGCTGAAAATAGGCGGCGAAGCGATGCAGGTATTGATCATAAGGTAATATGGCTTCACTTTGCGCACCAAAAAAATTGGTATACCATTGCCCGATCAATGCCATTAGTACCGGTATGTTCTTTTCAAATGCTGTATTTTGAAAATGAAGATCAGAATCGTTCGCCCCTTTGAGCAATTGTTCAAAATTTTCGTACCCGATTGTCAGCGCAATAGACAGTCCGATGGCACTCCACAACGAATACCGCCCGCCTACCCAATCCCAGAATTCAAACATATTGGCTTTGTCTATTCCAAATTGCACTACTTCTTTTTCGTTGGTAGATAATGCAACGAAATGTCTGGCAATATTTACCTCTTCCTTCGCGTGCTGCAAAAACCAGGAACGGGCAGAATGCGCATTAGTCATGGTTTCCTGCGTGGTAAATGTTTTTGAGGCAATAAGAAAAAGGGTTTCTTCCGCGTTTAGTTTTTTTAATGTTTCATGAATATGGGTTCCGTCTACGTTGGAAACAAAATAAGTTTGTATGCCTTTAATCCAATATGGTTTTAATGCTTCGGTAACCATATAAGGCCCGAGATCACTACCCCCGATACCAATGTTTACTATTTGTTTTACTGCTTTACCCGTATAACCCTTCCATTGACCGCTATGCACCCGCCCGCAAAAAGATTTCATCTGGGCAAGCACCCGGTTCACCTCGGGCATTACATCCTTACCTTCACTCGTAAAAGTCTGTCCTGAAAAATTTCTCAGGGCCACATGCAATACGGATCGGTTTTCAGTTACGTTTATTTTTTCCCCGGCAAACATGGCCCCGATTGCTTTCGGTAATCCGCATTCGCTGGCTAATTGTATCAGCAGGTCAATGGTTTTTTTAGTTACTATATTCTTTGAAAAATCAAAAAGAATATCATTCAATTTTAAGGAGAAGGAAGTAAAGCGATCCGGGTCTGTGCTGAATAATTCATTCATCCGGGCTTCCTTCATTTCTTCATAATGGGAAGAAAGTATTTTCCAGGCTTTTGTGGTAGTGGGGTTAACGTTTGGGAGCATATTCTTTTTTTAGTGAGCACAATTTAGTAAAACAGCACCTTAATTTTTATCATTGGCTAAGTGGTTATCTATATTTATTTAAAAAATAGCGCTTGCCTGCTTTCAAATCAGAAAACCAGCTTCTATTTTGATTGCCGGAACTACCAATAAATCCGTACAAAATCATTATTGTCTTAAACCTACCAACTATGAAAATCACAAGCTTTACTCTTTTTTTTATCAGCGTATTAAGCATTTCCTCTTTTGCCGGTACGATCAATTCTTCCAGCTTCGATCCCAATAATATTGTTCTTAAAAGTTTTTCAGGTACTACAGATGGCCGCTCGGCAAAACTAACATGGGATTTTGCTGAAATGGACCATGAAGTAACTTGTTCTTTGGAAAGAAGTGAAGACGGCGTCGTTTTTGCTCCTATTGAAAATTTTGGAATCCGTAAAGGTTTTTTCGGCATAATGAATGCAACAGACAAACAAGTGAATAATGGTTTGTATTATTATCGGCTGCAAATTACCAAACCAGGATTTATTCCTTATATCTCCACCGTGATTTCCATTCGTATCACAAAAGGAGAGGACCCGGTAAAAGGATATAAAATTGAAAATCCTTTTCGGAATGAATTAACGATTAAAGGCAACCTGGGTTCCAACCCGCTGGTAGTAGAAATCGCTGATTTAAATGGCCGGGTGCGACTGGTAAAAAATTTTGAAGCCACTCCCAACCGCGAAAGCATTTCCATTCCCAGCAGTGCTATCGATAAAGGAGTTTATATTCTTCGGATTAAAGAAGAAATAAATGGTGTAAAGAAAATAGTATTGATGAAACGTATATTAAAGAGTACAGAATAAATAATAGTTATATTTCTTAAACAAAATACCGGGCAGTCCTCCTTTACATTTTTTCAATTATATCAATAGCGCAATCAACCATGGCCTGGGTTATACCCAAATGAAGCACGATCCGGATTTGAGTAGGGGTCATTCCTATGACAAGAACATTATGTTTCCGGAAGGTTTCGATTACTTGTTTGGCGGGATAAGCCGGATTTAATTCAAAAATGAGGATGTTTGTTTGTACGGGGAATACCTGGGCGCAGAAGTCTTTCTTACTGATAGCGGCGGCTATTTGTTTGGCCCTCGCATGATCTTCCGTTAACCGATGCACGTGATTTTCCAACGCGTAGATTCCGGTAGCCGCCATATATCCTGCCTGCCTCATTCCTCCACCAAATACTTTTCGTACTCTTCGGGCTTTTTGAATAAACGATTTTTGGCCGATAAGTAAGCTGCCGATCGGGCATCCGAGGCCTTTATTCAAACAAACAGAGATGCTATGAAAAGCAGCGCCATGAAGAGCCGGCTTTTCTCGTTTTGCCACCAGCGCATTGAATAAACGCGCTCCATCCAGGTGCAGGATAAGATTATTATCATCGCATACTTTCCGGATTTTTATTATCTCTTCCAATTCATAACAACTACCTCCGCCCCGGTTGGCTGTGTTTTCGAGGCATACGAGTTTTGAAATGGGCTTGTGCACGTCTTCGGGGTTGATAGCTTCTGATACCTGTTGCGCCGTGATGCGGCCGTAATTTCCATCAATTAACTTTACCTGGCATCCCGCATTAACCGCAATGCCTCCCCCTTCATATTGATAAACATGAGCCGTTCGCTCACATATAACTTCATCACCCGGTTGCGTATGCACTTTAATCGCTACCTGGTTGCTCATAGTACCTGTGGGGCAATATAAAGCAGCTTCCATACCAAATATATCCGCCACCATCAATTCCAGCTTATTAACGGTGGGGTCCTCATTAAATACATCATCGCCGGTTACCGCGTGCCGCATGGCATCGAGCATGCCCTCCGTAGGCTGGGTTAATGTGTCGGATCGGAAATCTACTAACATATAGTATTATAATATGGCTGCTAATTTACAGGCATTAAAACAATCCCGATTATTTTTTTAAAATCTACGATTGTCAAGAGCCTGTTTTTCAACTGATCGGCTGAAAATTCCACAATAGGGAATAGTTGCATCTGATTTTTTTTTAACGAGGCATTAAACTCTTCCACTCACTTTCCTTCTTAAAACCATTAGAAATTATTATTCCAGAACCCTAAAAAAAAGTATAGTTATGAAATCGAAATTACAAGTACTGGTAGCTGCCTGGATTCTCTTATCAAGCGTTGCATTAGTATCCTGCCAGAAAGATAGCAGCTTACAAAATCCCGCGGTTAGTGAAGATGAAGCAATGACCGCTACCGAGGAAAATACAGCAGCCGATGCGGAGTATGATGATGTGGCCGAAATTGGATTATCGGCTGGTGCCGACCTGGAAGCAGAAGCTTCTGATAATGGAACAGCCACACAATCTGTTAATGATGGTGGATTGGGTGTGCGCGTTCATTTATTCGAAGACCTCCAGTTCAAGATCGGGCCTTGTACTAAAATTGAAGTATCACCTAACGACAGCACTTTCCCAAAAACAGTGATTATTAATTATGGAGATGGTTGTATCTGTCGCGATGGAAAATTCCGTAAAGGAGCTATTGTGTTACATTTTACGGGCCCTATTCGCCGGTCAGGTTCTGTTCTTACTATAACCTTCCGTAGTTATTTTGTGAATCGTGTACATATTGAAGGAACTAAGACCATTAAGAATATGAGTGAGAATGGTATACATAAATATGCTACGTTGGTTGAAAACGGAAAAGTTACCTGGCCCAATGGAAGAGGATTTACGTATGAAGGTGCTAAAATAGTTACCCAGGTGCGTGGAATGGAAACCAGGACAATCCGTGATGATGTGTACTCAATTGAAGGACGTAATAAAACAGTTTATGCAAATGGAACGGTAGTAATCAAGAATACAGAAACTCCCTTGATTAAACCGGTGGCCTGTGCCTGGATTGTAAAAGGAATATTGAAAGTAAAAATCAACGACCGTGTTTTGTATATCGATTTTGGAAATGGCGATTGCGATAACAAAGCAACCCTTAAATGGGCCGGTGGTGAAAGACAAATTACCCTTCCGTAAGAGATCATTTTTAATCCGTACATAGAAACGAAAGGAGCCTGTTGACCACAACAGGCTCCTTTATTTTAATAGGTTATTGCTTTTGTTCAAAATCAAAATTCGGTTTTTGGCGCGCCTGGAAGGCAGCCTGGTCGCCATAGGGACCGAGGTATTTTGCAGAACCAAATCCAAGAATCGGCCAGAAAATAATACCTAATAATACAAGCCCCACGGTGAAGCCCTCTTCTTTTCCAAAACTTTTTGATATCATGTTATATAACCAGATGATAAAAATTAAATTGACGCCGGGTATCAAAAACATCAATACCCACCATCCAGGCTTACCACCTATTTTTGTCATGATGTACCAGTTATAAATAGGAATTATAGCAGCCCAGCCAGGTTGGCCTGCTTTTTCAAAGACCTTCCACATGGCAACTATTAAAAAAATAATTAGGGCTACCCAGCAAACAATTAAGTAAGTTGGGAATTCAAAATTCTGATCCATGGTAGTGTTGGTTTTGGTTAGTACGAATATACTTTCAAAAAATTTTACTTACAAAGGTTAATTTGTCTCGGATTAAAATGGCAGGCCGACTAGCAGATTTATATCCTGACCAAATTGCAGCAAATATCCACTGCAGTTGATAAGACCAAATTCCTTCATTCCCTAGTCAAAATCTTCCATTGGATAAGCAATCGTCGCATTATCTTATAGTGCTTACTATCAGGCATCCAACTCTGTGGTCCTAAAATAGAGTGAACCGGTAAAACAGGGTTTCACATAATAAGGTTCATGACAGTTGGGAGTGGAAAATATGTTTTCTACAGCATCCGGGGAGAGATGGGTCTATCCCCATTCTTCCGAATGAGCCTGCATGGTATGGCCCGATAAATCGGTATAATACCCGGTGGTGCCGGAAAGATTATCCACCTATCGCATGGGAGTAAGTAATGGTAACTTTTTTTTTGCCGGGATACCACAGTATTTTTACAAGACATTTCCTGGTCAGGATTTTTTTTTCTGCTTTTATATTTTTTCTTTTCCGAATTGTCAACCAACTATAGTAGGGTATGTTATTAATAAAATAACATAAGAATAATGCAAGGATTGAAATTTCAACATGAATAAACTCTCTTTACTAAGCGAACCGGAAATCGACCGGGTGATTGAAATGGCCTGGGAAGACAGGACTCCTTTTGAAGCAATCGAAACGCAATTTGGATTGAAAGAAAAGGATGTTATTGAATTGATGCGCAAAAAAATGAAGCAGGCTGGTTTCCGCTTGTGGCGGGCCCGAATGAAGGGAAGAGAAACCAAGCATCAATTTATAAGAAACAAAAAGGTAACCCGCTTTAAATGCAACCAACAGCGGGCTATCAGCATGAATAAAATATCAAAGCGATAAAAAAAATCCCCTGGTATTATGGCCAGATATTGTTAAATAACCTGGTGGTTGAAAGGCTGGATCACCATTTCACTTACCACCCCGCTAACGGGTTGCTGGCATAAAAACCAAATCGCTTTGGCTGCTTCTTCGGCCAGGATCATTTTATCGCGCTGAACGCGTAGATCTATTTCATTCCAGAAATTAGAATCAACGCCCCCGAGGAATAATTGGGTTATTCGTATCTCCGTTCTTTTTAATTCTTCCCGTAACGATTTCATCATTCCATTTAATCCGTATTTAGATGCGGAATAGGCAACTGCGCCTGCCATCGGTGTTTTACCCAGTATACCCGGAATATTAATGATGAGTCCTTTTTTCTTTTCCTTCATCACCGGCAAAAAAGCTTTGATAAGCAGAAAAGGCCCGGTCAGATTTACCGCAAGGCTTCTTAGAAAATCTTCGGTTGTCAATAGTTCGATAGGCTTAATTATACCAATACCCGAGGCAATGATCAATACATCGATGCCACCGGATTGACGTAATATGGTATCGGTAACGGCCTGCACCTGTTCCTCATTTGTTATATCCAGCTCAAACACTTTTTCAGCAGAAATCCCGCATTCCATCGCGGTTCGTTCAAGGCGTTCCGCATTATGACCGGTAATATAGATATCTGCTCCTCCCGCCGCCAACAGTTTGGCCGTAAAAGACCCAATGCTGCCGCTGGCACCAACCAACACAATCTTTTTATCTTTAATTTTTTCCATATAAAATAAGTAAACAAAATACTATCATTAAATGTTTGGGAAGCATGAAAGAAATTAGCCTGGTTTTTCCGAACCAGCTTTATGAGAAAAATGACTGTCTGAAGAAGGGCCGCGAGGTATTCTTACTGGAAGATGAACTCTTTTTTCATCAATATTCTTTTCATCAGCAAAAACTGCTTTTACACCGGGCCAGCATGCAGGCGTATAGAGCCTGGCTGGAAAAAAAAGGATTTGTAACATCATATATAAATTCAACAGATAGCCATCATCCATTAAAAGAACTCTTCAAGAGTTTTCCCGCCAAAAATATAACAACTATTCATCTCACAGAGACCATCGATTACCTGCTCGAAAGACGTTTGAAGCGATATGCCACCCGGTTTTCGGTTCAACTGGTCAACTATCCTTCTCCCAATTTTATCTGTTCATCGGCGTATCTCAACGAATATTTTTATAACAAAAAAAGATATTTTCTCACCAACTTTTATATAGATCAGCGAAAACGCCTGGAGATCCTGCTGAAAAAAGGAGGGCCTCTTGGTGGTAAATGGACTTATGACGAAGAGAATCGTAAGAAGCTACCTGCAGGAAAAACCGTACCAGGGCCTCTAAGGCTGAAAGGGAATATATATTTGACGGAGGCCAGGCAATATATAATGAAAAATTTTGCTGCCAATTATGGATCATCCGATGGGTTTAATTACCCGGTTACTTTTAAGGATGCGGAATTGGGCCTGGATGATTTTCTCAAAGAAAGATTTTCCGACTACGGGATTTACCAGGATGCCATTGACAAAGAGGATTCCCGGCTTTTTCATTCGTTATTAACTCCCGCTCTCAATATCGGATTACTCGACCCCTTAAAAATAATTGATCGTTCCATTTCGTATGCATTAGATAACAATGTTCCGCTTAATTCGCTGGAAGGTTTCGTGCGACAGGTGATTGGCTGGAGAGAATACATACGGGCCGTATATGAAAGGGAAGGAGTAAAGCAACGAACAACTAATTTCTGGAACTTCAACCGCAAAATTCCCGATAGCTTCTGGACAGCTACTACCGGTATTGAACCAGTCGATACCATTATAAAGCGATTGTTGAAAACAGGTTATTCGAATCATATTGAAAGACTGATGGTGCTGGGCAACTTTATGTGTTTGTGCGAATTTGACCCCGAAGAAGTATATAGGTGGTTCATGACTCTTTATATTGATGCCTATGATTGGGTAATGGTTCCTAATGTTTATGGTATGAGCCAGTATGCTGATGGAGGGATAATGAGTACCAAACCATATATCAGCGGGTCTAATTATATACTAAAGATGAGCAACTTTAAGAAAGGCGACTGGTGTGAAACCTGGGATGGGTTATTCTGGCGTTTTATGCACGTCCATCGTGAATTTTTTTATAAGAACCCAAGACTCTCCATGCTGATCACAACATTTGATAAAATGCCCGTTGAGAAAAGAAACAAGCATTTGCAGATGGCCGATATTTTTTTAGCACAATTAAAGACCCAATAAAGATGACCCGTAAAAAACCCTGGAACCGGGTTAACCTGCCGGTATACAGCGCAGCCAGTAAGGCAGGAAACAAATTCAATCTTCATATCTGCACCTATGCTTCGGCCATATCGATGCATCCCAAAAGGTTTATGGTATGCATATATAAAGGCACTCAAACGCTGGATAATATTTTACTTCACCCTGAATTTGTTTTGCAGGTAATGGATACTTCCCAGTATAAACTGGTAAACCTGCTCGGAAAAAAAAGTGGCAGGAGAACAGATAAGGTACGGCTGCTGGAAAAGAGAATGGAACTGATAGAGTGGAATGGGTTTAAAGTCCTGGCGCACTGCCTGTCCGTAATATTACTGCAGGTGATGCATCAATTTGATGGGGGTGATCATATCTGTTTTGTAAGCGAGGTAAAAGCCTGGAAGAATTTAAATGAAGGGATAGCGCTGAACCTTGATGAATTACGAAAGCATAACATTATTTCTATGTAATATAGGAAATAGAATGGCAATAATGAAAATATAACCGGAAAACAGGGCTATCTATAAATAGTAATTCGGTGGCCATCTGCTAAAGAGGAGCTTCCCCACATTCTCCATCCTCTAATTTGCATCATTCATTTTTTACTTCCCTTTCAAAAAATTTCTATTTAACCATTCGACTGCTTTTTGTACGTAATACTCACAGTCGTTTTAACCTATAGATAATCGTTCAATCCTTCGGCGAGATAATGATAATCTACCAATAATTCTTCCCCCTTCTTTATATCACGCAGCGATTCAAATTCTTCTCCATCATTGATCGAAATGACATTGGGCGTGGAGGAATGATTGAGATAATTCACCAGGTCCATTACTTTAAATCCGTAATCGGGAACATAATAATTGTCGGCATCAAAAAGACAATAGGTTTCTACTAGGTTGCGGGAATGAGCGGGCAGTGCTTCCACTTCTGCAATAGAAAGTTTGATCCATTCGCCCACGTTACGGGAAAAAATATTCCGGCAACCCTTTGGAATTTCACATAGGGCAAATACGCCTATCCCATGTGTGTCCGATTCTCGAATAGTTATATATGTATGATGTTTGAGTTCCTGTAATAACTGTTCCCTGGTCATAATGGGCGCTTAAGGATTGATGTTTTGTTAAAAGAAGGCGCAAATATAACGTAATTAGCAATTGAGTTAGATACTGGCGGGAGAAGATTTACCAGGTAAACCCAATGCTGATACCACCCCATTGATGATCGGCTCCTGATTGAAATTCTTTACCAATATAGGACCGCGAATAAGTAAGAAATAGTTTCTTATAATTAAGTGCTATTCCCCCATCTACCTGTAGGACCAATCGCGAGACGTCGCGGGAAGCAATGGTGTAGGGACTAGTTCTATTAAACAACCCGCCTTGCAAAAGGGCATCGTACCCAAGCAGGTGATATCGGGCCTGGCTATATAAATATAATTGTAGTTTTTTTTTATGCAGGGTGGTGGGTTTGTATGGATCTCCAAAAAAACCTGCCATTATATTGATACCTGCGCTGGCTTTTGTTTTGAGGGTTCCCAACCGGGCCTGGGCTACCCCGTTTAATAGAAACCTATCTGGATAGGCCCATATTTGTTTTTCAATATTCAATTGATAGTCGACAATAACATCATTCGCCACCTGGTGCTGCCAGCCCTTTGGCAATTTGTTGTTGAGCCAGCGATGGATATTGGTTTGCATTCGTTCTCCCAGGGCAAGGGGGCCGAAAATACCCGCGCTTATGGTATTGCTGATATGCAGTTGTCTTTTAGTATCTGTGGCGGAGGAAAAAAGACTCAATGAAATAGCGGAAGAGTAAGGCCGGTCGCCATACGGAATACTATCACTATTTGTATTAACCGGTGTATAACCAAAAAAATTCAGTACCGTTCCATATATAACTTTACTATTTGGGATTGTAAATAGAAGTCTTGATAAAGGAAATTTTTGCAGAGAAGGATGAACAAACTCGATGGAAATGCCCTGTGAATAATAGTAATCGGTCTTCGTAAAATAGTCGTTATCGTAATGAAACCGGAAAAAGCTTTTGCGGTCTATGTTTCGAAAAGTCGATGCAGGCTCAATTAATTGTGCTTGTACAGCCAGGCTGCCAAAAAATACAGCGATTGTCAGGAAGATAATTTTACCGGCCACAACGAAAATATACGGGAAGGAACAGGAATTGGATTTAAGCTTTAGTAGTTCCATTTCTTATATTCGCTGTACAAAACTAACCGTATGAGAAGAGCGTTCATTTTAGTCCTTTCCATTATTTGTATTTCTAATAGAAGTTATGGCCAGGGGAGCATTACCCGCGAAGATTACACGAGAGCCGTTTCCTTTCTTTGGCAAAACCTGAATAATAAAAAAGTATTTAATACCAATGTGGAGGCAAACTGGTTTGAAGATAGCACTGGAGTCTGTTTTACTACACAGAATAAGGATGGGAAGTTCTTCGAAAAATACAATTTTCGGAAAAAGAAAAAGGAGCCATTGTTTGATCATAAGAGACTGGCAGACACCATTGCTGGTTTATTAAAGAAGGAGATTAAGTCTGTCGACCTTCCTGTTTCTTCCATTAAATATATCAATCCAACCCAATTGGAATTATCGGTGCAGGGTAAGGAGTACGTACTTGATCTCGGGAGTTATAGACTTAGTCCCAAAAAGAATGAACTCCAAACTCCCTTTGTAACAAAGTCACCCGATGGACAATGGATTGCCTACAGCAATAATTATAATTTATATATCAAGGCTACAAAAGACGGAACAGTAAAACAATTGAGTACGGCCGGGTTTAAAAATTATGAATACGCCAGCTATTATGGTTGGAGCGATATAATGGAAGGCGAATCGGGTGAGCGTCCGGCACGTTTTGCCGTTAGCTGGTCTCCCGATTCAAAATGGATACAAACCTTTGTATGTGATCTCCGTTCCGGTAATAAGATGTACCTCCTCGATTGGAGCATAGATAATAAATACCGCCCGAATTTGCTTTCGTATTACCGCGCTTCTCCAGGTGATACGAATATGGTATATATGATACCAGCTTTTTTTAATATTGAAACAGGCCGGGAAACCCGAAAAGATGCCATGCGGAGTACGCATACTACTCCTACATCCTACGAATGGTCAAAAAAGGAACCAGGAATTATTTATGAAGAGAACTTGATGAGAGGCTATCAGCAGGTTGACTTATACCGTTACGACCTGACTAAAAATATCCAGGAAAAACTATACTCGGAAATGAGTAAAACAAATATTGATACATACAATTCATGGATCAAAGAAGAATGGGGCCAGATTATTATTGCTTCTGAAAAAGATGGATGGAGGCAATTGTACGCGATTGATAGTAAGGATAAGCAACTCAAGCCAATTACTGCGGGCAATTATTATGTAAATAATATTTTATATTTTGACGAAAAAAATCGCTCCCTGGTTTTTAGTGCTTCCGGTAGGGAAGAGGGTAGAAATCCTTATTATTACCATGCCTATAAAATAAACCTTGATGGAACAGGGTTAATCTTGCTTACCCCGGAAAATGCCAACCATGATGTGTCAGTTTCGCCCGATGGAAAATATCTCATTGATAATATTTCTGCTCCCGATCAACCTACAAAAACTGTTTTAAAAGAAACGGCTTCTGGTAAAATAGTAACAGTGTTAAGCAGTGCTGTAATTGATGGGCTACTTTCCATGTACTATCCTTTTCCCGAAACATTTACTGCCACTGGCCGCGATGGTACAACTACAATCTACGGAGCATTATGGAAACCTTCCAACTTTGATCCCTCTAAAAAATACCCCGTTATTGATCAGTCGTACACTGGCCCGCATACGAATATGTTTCCCAGGAATTTCACTGCAACACTTACCCGATCCAACCAGGCACTCGCTGAATTAGGATTTATTGTGGTCACGATAGATGGATTGGGGTCGGCCGGCCGTTCTAAAGCTTTTCATAATTTTTCTTATAAGAACATGGGGAAGAATCTTACGGATCATATGCTGGCGATAAAGGAATTGGCTAAAAAATATTCGTGGATTGATGTGGATAGAGTAGGGATTTATGGTCATTCTGCCGGTGGGTATGATGCCGGCCATGCAGTATTGGAGTTCCCCGAATTCTATAAAGTAGCGGTTGCCAGTTCAGCGGATCATGATTTTCGAATGGAAAAAGATTGGTGGCCCGAAATGTATATGGGGTGGCCGGTAGATTCTTCGTACAATATGGTCTCCAACATTACCATGGCGGGTAATCTTAAAGGGAAGCTGTTGATTACCCATGGCGGAATTGATGAAAATGTGAATCCCTCGGCCACCTTTAAGTTGGCAGAGGCCCTGGTAAAAGCCGATAAGGAATTTGATATGTTGATATTCCCGAGCCAGCGTCATGGATATGTGGGGAAAGCCAATGACTACTTTTTAAAGAAAAGATGGAATTATTTTGTTGAGTATTTGTTGGGTGCGAAGCCAATATGGGATTTTGAGTTGAAGTAAGAGTTTAGCCGCAGAGAACAGGAGAAAGAGAGATTGCGCAGCGTAATATTAAGAGACTTGTTTCTCAGCGTTACCTCTCTATTCCCCCTTCTCAGCGGTTATTATTTCACCAGTCTTCACGAAAATTTCTAAAACAAAAGAGCCATCTTCAATTTGAAAATGGCTCATCCCAATTGAATGGGCAGATTATTTAGCGGGCAGTCCGGCAAACTAAAAAGTTACCGGAGGTGCCCATGTCATATCTGTAGATTGCATGAATACCTCCTTTTTTTTGATGAAACATAAAGTTAGGAAATTGAACTATAAAATCAATATAAGTACCTACCGGATAATCGGGATTGATTATAGAAGCAAAGTCCTGCGCACATATCCCCCAATTACCCGCTTATACTTTTTTGTAGGTTTAGTCAGAAATATATGGATAACTTAACGTAAATATATAGTTATGTGCCGCCATCTTATCCCCGCTATTTTAATATGCTGTTTTTTATCGGCAAATGCTCAATTCAAAAATGACAATATTCTATATAAGACAGTGGACCCCTCCGAACTCTGCGATGAATTAGGCAAGAACAAAGGATATATATTATTAGACGTTCGCTCCCGTGGAGAGCATTTTGATACATCCGCTTCACTTGGGTATAACCTGGGACATTTAAGAGGAGCGATTAATATTGACATTCGTGAATTGGGAAATCGGCTCTCCGAATTACGGGCCCATTCTAATAAGCCAGTTTTTGTGTACTGTTCGCATAGCCAGCGTAGCCGTCGGGCCAGTAAAATGCTGGCCGATAGTGGATTTAGTAAAGTCTTTAATATCAATGGCGGAATGACAGCGCTCCATTATACTGGGGCAATAAAAAAATCCTGCCTTCAGTCTTTGTTCGAATCGAATAATTCGTATTCTTTAATTTCAGCCGGTGAACTCTGCGAAAAATGGAGTAAAGATAATACCCTTTTCATACTGGATGTTCGTTCAGATTCGGCATTCCGGCATATCAGTCTCAACGCCAAAGAAAATGCCTATGGATTCATACGGGGTTCCGTGAATATACCCATGGAAGAATTGAATTCAAAATTAGTGGTAATACCAAAAGAAAAAGAAATTATAATAACGGATATTTATGGTGATGGAGCCGCAAGCGCTGCTGTTATACTAATGAAGAGTGGATATAGAAACGTATCCATACTTATTGAGGGAATCGATCGTGTTTTGTATACAGATGAGCAATTATTAAAATGTAAAAAAACATTTTACGTTTCTCCGGTTACCTATCAACTGATTAATGTAACCGAGTTTGGAAGATTTGCCCGCTTGAACAAAGATTATTTATTACTCGATGTTCGCTCCACAGAAGAATATGTCAATAAACACAAGGATAGCTGGCGCAACATCGGGAATATAAAGAATGCAGTGAACATCCCATTGAACGAACTTGAGAGTCGGTTTGGCGAAATTGAAAAGTTTAAACAACGCGATGTGGTGATTTATGGCTTTGGCAGCAGCCCGGAAGCGTTTGACGCGGCCAATAGGTTACAACAACAGGGATTCGCCAGTATACGAGTTATAATTGGCGGGTTGTTTAATCTCCGGTGGACAGCTGCCAATACAAAAGGTAATAGTTATCTTACAACACTGGTAACAAATGTTCCAGAAGAAAACCGGTAATGCCAGGTAATATAAAGCCTAATTTACCCTAATGTAATTGAAAGGCATAGTATCCTTGTTTCCTTTTTTATTTGGTCCAGTAATAAATGCGCTGATCGTGTTTTTGTCGGGAAGGGTGTAATTAACATCGGTAAGAAAATCATGTGACCGGTTACTGAATTGAACACTATTGTTACTTAATTGGGTAGAAGAAAATTTTATTGATTTGCCATCATTCTGGCCCTTTACCTTATTTTCAAAAGCCCATTTGCCATTCTCCTGGTAGATGGTGGCTTCGTCGCTGACAAACGTATCGGATTGTTTAAGACTATATTCACGAGACTGGTGTGTGCCATCGGTTTTTTTTACCACTGCTCATAAGTCTTTCCATCTTCGCTTTTCCACGTTCCGACAAGAAGATCAAATACTAAGGATTGAGAAAAGGTTGCCATGCTGCCCACAATGCCGGGAGCTGCTTTTGCCTCAGCCGGTGGCTTGTTGCTGCAAGCTCAAAGAATAGTTGCAGTCAAAATAACGGAAGCAAGTATGATGACAAACCGCAAGGTTGGAATTTATTTCATGGATTTTTCTTGTGGGTTAAATGAATTTTGATTCAAATGATTATTTTATGTCTGCAGCCTGCTGGATAGTATAGGTAAGAGTCGATTAGCTTTCTATAAAAACGGATGCTTGCTTATGCTAATTTCAATTTAGTAAAAAAATCATTTTCTGAAATTTCTTTTACACTACCGGCCGGAAGATCTTCCAGGCATATATCTTCTATAGATATCCGGATGAGTCTTTTGCACCGGTGGTGTATGGCTAACATCATTTTTCTTACCTGGTGAAATTTTCCTTCCGTAAGCGTAAGCATGAGCCAGGTATAGGGCGGATATACAATATAGGGATATTGCTGCAGGGATACCATGTGCGGTTCGCTGATAATTTCTGCTTTACAGGGAGTCGTGATATAGGGCCGGTTGTTGGAAACGGGAATTTGCACACCCCTTTGCAACAGTCGGATTTTTTCTTCACTTACTTCGTTGTTTACCTGCACCAGGTATTTTCTTTTGTGAGGTATTTTTCCCTGGAATAGCAGCCGGGTTATTCTTTTATTCGTAGTCAGAAGCAATAAACCTTCTGAATGATTATCCAGCCTGCCGATCGCGTGGGTTCCAGGTGGAAAATCAAAATCAAGATCTTTTAGCAGCGTTACCGCATGGCTACTCACAAACTGCGAAACCATATTATAGGGCTTATTAACGATAAAATAATGGTGCGGTTCAGTATTCATGTGTGGTTGAAGGACCAGGTGCTGGTTTTTCCTTTTTGCAATAATATCATATTTCACCGATTGAGGCATTAATTGTTGCATTCTGTGAGGATGTTATCGATGCAAACCGAGCACGACAGTATGGCAAAAGGGATAGAATTTGTACTGATTGGTTGCCGGAAACGCAACCCTTAACCTCAATGGGCAACATGCCTGGCTAGTTTGCCAGGGTTATAAGTCGGATGTTTTGAAAATAATTTTAATATCTTCGGAAAATAAACATTCAAAGTATGAATTCGAGAAACTTGCCATCTCTGACTATCTTATTATTTGTTATTATAGCAGCCTGTCAAAACGGGAATGAAAAACACGATGCTATTCCTGTTTCTTTAGGTCATATCATTCCCCAACCAGTTTCTGTAACCAGCTCCGGGACTATATTTGAGCTGACCGATGCAACTTCAATATTTGTAGTGGGGGGAACAGAGGCGCTTAAAGCAGGGCAATATTTGTCAAATCATTTTAAGCCTGCAACCGGTTTCGCATTATCCGTAACAGAAGGAACCGATACATCGAAAGCAGGACAGATCTATTTGATAATGGCGGAGGGTAATAATCAATTAGGAAATGAAGGATATGAAATGGTTATAACCAGTACAAAAGTTAAAATTACCGCGAATAAACCAGCGGGTCTTTTTTATGCGATTCAGACAATGCGCCAACTGTTGCCTGATAATATAGAATCGGGTACCCGTCAGCCCGGCCCGTGGCGGATGGCAACCGGTTCCATTGTTGATTATCCAAGTTATCAATTACGCGGTTCAATGCTCGATGTGGCGAGGCATTTTTTTGGAGTAGAAGATGTTAAACGTTATATAGATTTTCTCGCCTTCTATAAAATGAATGTATTTCACATTCATTTGTCCGACGACCAGGGCTGGCGCATAGAAATTAAGTCATGGCCCAATCTTACCGCAAAGGGGGGAAGTACAGAAGTTGGCGGAGGAAAAGGAGGATTTTATACACAGGAGCAATACAAGGATATTGTACAATATGCGCTCGATCGCCATATAACGATTATTCCGGAAATTGATATGCCTGGCCATACGAATGCGGCACTGGCTTCCTACCCTGAGTTGAATTGTAATGATTCAGCTACTAAATTATATACCGGTACGGAAGTGGGGTTTAGTTCGCTTTGTACTAAAAAAGATATTACCTATAAGTTTATTGATGATGTAATCCGCGAACTGGCTTCTTTAACTCCCGGGCCCTACATACATATAGGAGGGGATGAGAGTCATGCCACTAAAATCGAAGACTATATTCCTTTTGTAACCCGGGTCCAGGAAATTGTAAAGAAGCATGGGAAGCTGGTTATTGGCTGGGATGAAATCGCCTTATCCACTTTGCAGCCCAATTCAGCGGCGCAGTTTTGGGCTGATAGTGCTAACTCAGTTACTGCTGTAAAAAAAGGAGCAAAAGTTATGATGTCGCCGGCTAGAAAAGCTTATCTCGATATGCAATATGATTCAACTACTAAACTTGGATTACACTGGGCTGCTTATATTGAAGTGGATAGTGCGTATGCCTGGGATCCGGCTACGTATGTAAAAGGTATTTCAAAGGAGAACATATTGGGAGTTGAGGCAGCTCTTTGGTCGGAAACTATCACCAATATGAATGAAATTGAATACATGGTTTTCCCGCGATTGCCTGGTTATGCGGAAATAGGCTGGTCTCCTGCCAAGGCAAGAAATTGGGATGAATATAAAATTCGTTTAGGAAAACATGGTAACCGGATGAAAGTGATGGGGATTGACTATTATAAATCGAAGAAAGTTCCCTGGATAGAATAATCAAAGCGATGTTCACGATTGTGTAGCTGGTTATGATCGCGAGACAATTTTTATTTCATTGCTTCCAGTACTTTTTTCACTAACTCATTTATTGCATTATTTTCTATCCATCTTACTACCATCACGAGCTGATGGTCACGGTCTACATATATAATATTAGTTCCATTACCTACATGAACAAATGCGTTAGCGGGGGCACCAGGTAAATATTTTTTATCTGTGTTCAGAAAATAATTCATGTAACCATATCCTATATTGGCATTCGTGGGGGTAATGGATTTTTCTATCCAGCCTGCTGATATTAATTGTTTTCCGTTCCAATTTCCCCTATGTAACGTTAACAATCCAAAACGGGCCATGTCGTAGGCATTAATAAACATTCCTCCTCCCCAATGCCCCCCTCCACTAACACTTTGAATTTTTTTATCGCCCATTTTTATCCATGAATTCGTATATCCTTCCCACTTCCAGGAATTCGAAGCGCCGATGGGTGTCATAATAAATTCATTCAGCACATCCGGTAATGCCCGTTTCCAAACCCAGGTAGTAGCCAGTGCCAGTGCATTCACCCGAACATCGTTGTATTCAAATACGGTTCCTGATTCATTGAGAATGCGGTTATACCACCTGGTGGAATCGGGATCCGGACGGTCGGACCAGTCGGGTTTACCCCATAAGGTTCCTTCCCAATCACTCGTTTGACGCAGCATCACATCCCAGGTAAGTTTCTTATTATGCAAGGAAGAAAAGGGAGTAATGATTTTAAGAGAAGCCGGCCGCTCAATTCCCTTGTCATATGAATTCACCGAACTAATATAATTGGCAACTGTGTCATATACGTTTTTTATCAAACCTTTTTCCAGGGCTAACCCAACGGTGGTTGATAAAAAGCTTTTGGTAACACTATGAGTCATATCTACGCGATCAGGCTCACCCCATTGAGCGATAATATATCCTTTGTATATGACCAGCCCGGTTTCATCACCCCGGTCAGAAAACGGACCGATAGCTTCTCCATAGGGTTCTTTAGCAAATGTTCTCTGATGATTCTGTTCCATGCTGCGCGGATTCTTACTTTCATTTTCTATGGCAAACCTAATAGCGGTATTAAGCTTTGTACTATCAACGCCCATCGAAACAGGTGATCTTTTTTCCCAGGATGCGGAACCAGGAAAGTAATTGGATGATTGGGCAATTGCGCAGAATGCAGTGTAAAGAGCAATTTTAAAAAGCAGCAATTTCTTCATTCAATAAAGTTAGGATAATTGGTACGCTTGATAAGAAGGTGGTTTGATTTCGTATTTGTCATTAGTTTCGCCAATCAATAATAATTAGAATAATTAACTGGAAATGGAAAATCCATCAATATGAATTATGATGTGTTCGCTTCATAACAATAAACAAAGTGGTATGTGGGCGATATATGGTGCATTAACTATATGTTTGAGTTGGGAGGAATATCAAATTTAATTTTTCGCATATTTCTCCAATACAGTTGGTTATGAAATAACACTAACATCCATTAACATTTTTTTTAGGGTTGGGGCTTGCATATTAGGTTAGTTTGTAGTAGCTTTGCGACATCAAATTGAGCAAAAACAAAGTACGTACTTCAAGTGTTATTTAGTTTGATACATTCTTTCTAACGATTCGAGTGTTTTACTCCAGACGATTTGCTCAGCCATAAAAGATTTTAATAAAAAAGAGAAATATTATGAAAAGTGATGTTATGCCATCTCGTGTGCAGATGGAAGCAGGTATTTTAAAAAACCTGTTAAGCGAAGTAAAAGAAACAGTAGCTACGGATTTTGTAATGCCCAAGCCGGAGAAGATTTCATTCAGAGCAGTAAATCTCTGGAGAATCCAGCGAAATAGTAAGCTGGCCAATGGGTATTTTAGAAGGAGAACCTTATAACTCTAATCCTTAATAGTCAATCTGTTACCACAAATCTTTTACACCCAACACCGGCATTTTGCCGGTGTTTTCTATTTATTATTGTGCCTATTGCAATAGCCGGGTTCATATTGTATTTTTAAGCATAAACCCTTAAGCGGTTAGTGACCAACTGATCGCAATAATTGGTAATGAAATTCCATTTCTATTTAAGACCCTTCTTTCTTTTATGTTGTGCAGGTATTCTGCATTCACCAACAATTGCCCAGTCCGTTTCGGGCATCATCAATACCTATTATAAGGTTACCGGTGTTAATGTAGTTCCCAATACTGTTACGGTAAGTTCCGCTGCGGGATTAACACCCGGGCTTAAAATACTTATTATTCAAATGAAGGGAGCCAGTATTAATTCAACCAATACTTCGTCTTTTGGCAATTTAACCAGCATTGGAAATGCCGGAAATTATGAATTCAATTATATCTGCGGAATTTCGGGCAACAATGTGTTGTTGCAATATCAGCTACTTCGATCTTATGATGCGGCTGGTTCCGTTCAATTAATTCCTGTACCACAGTTTAACTCCGTAACAGTAACAGATACTGTTAAAGCTTCTAACTGGAACGCAGGAGCTGGAACGGGAGGTGTGGTAGTAATGCAGGCCACCGATACAATTTTTTTGAATGCCCCGATTGATGTGAGCAGTAAAGGATTTGCAGGAGGTGCTTTGGTTAACTATGCAGGCTGCGTTTGGAGTACCGATGTTACCGCGTATACATTGCCGGCGCTGCCGGCGGATCCAAATACCAATGGTGCCCGGAAGGGAGAGGGCATTGCTGATTTTATTTCGAATGGAGATTATGGAAGGGGCAAACAGGCCAATGGTGGCGGGGGCGGTAATAACCACAATACTGGAGGAGCCGGTGGTTCTAATTATGGTATTGGCGGAAACGGTGGAACACGGTCAAACGAAACTTTCTTTGCTTGTCATGGTTTAAATCCTGGCATCGGTGGGATTACGCTTTCTGGTTCGGGGTACACGGTACCAAATAATCGCATATTCATGGGAGGTGGTGGTGGGGGCGGACATCAAAATAATTCAGTAGGAACACCGGGTGGTAATGGAGGAGGGATTATTATTTTACTGGCGAATACCATTGTAACAGGAGGAGAAAAGCTATTGGCAAATGGGGCAGCGCCGTACAATCCCGCGTGCAGCAATCCTCTTTACGCCGAAGGAGATGGGGGTGGCGGTGGCGGCGCCGGCGGAACGATCGTTTTAAATGTTAACCAAATTAATGGCCTTCTTTCTGCTGATGTAGCGGGAGCGAATGGTTCTGGTTCGGGAAATGCAACAAATAATTGCACAGGTCCCGGTGGAGGTGGAGGAGGGGGTGTGCTGTGGTTGAGTAACGCTGGTGTATTAGGAAGTATCACTGCGGTCAATAATGGCGGGACTAATGGAATCATAAGCATGGTTAATTCTACACCTGCTTGCCGGGGTCTTACTAATGGTGCGGCTTCCGGAGGTAGTGGCACTACATTGTCCGGTTATTCAGTACCGATAGCTACTACCTTCATTTGTGCGCCCCTGGCTTCCAGCAACCTGATTTCATTTTACGGCAAAACAAATTCCGACAATAATCTTATAACCTGGTCTGTTGCTAATGCCGGTGAAATTCTGTATTACCATTTAGAACGATCATCCAACCTGGTTCAATACGAAGTAATTGCCCAGATCAACAATGCAGGGCTGAAAACCATGAACTTCCAGGACAAGAAATTATCTGAGAAGGTTATCAGTTATCGCGTACGTATAGTTTACAAAAATGGCGAGGCGGAATATTCCAAGGTGATCTCCTTGAAACGGATAGGGAACAATTATTTAGATTGGTTATCAGTAAGTCCAAACCCGGCAAATAAGTTTCTTAAAATCGGTATTGTTGTCTACCAACCTGGTACTTTACAAATAACCTTACTTAATCAACTGGGCCAAAGAATATATGCAGGCAATCATTTTGTTAATAAGGGCTATTCAACAATTAGTTTTTCCATCCCTTCCACTCCTCCGGGTATTTATTTTGCCAGGATGGAATTAAATGGAAGCAGCCAGGTAAAAAAGATAATTATCCAAAACAGGTAATATTACAGCATTACTACCTGCACCGTTTCGGGAGATTGTTGTTTTAATTCAATTTTTTTGCCCTCTGTCATTTTTTGCAAAACGGTATCCGAATAATGGCGTATGGTAAGCAAGGTCAATCCTTTTTCCACCTGTACATCAAATATATCAGATGCAGCCAGTGCCAGTTTTTCAATTTTATCGGGGCGGTCATCCAGGCAAACATGAATGGTAACCGCCCCAGTTTGCATCAGGTTAGGTTTAATCCGGATATCTGCAAACAGGTGATAAAGTGCTGCCACTGGTTTTTCTCCTACAAAAGAAAAGTCTTTAGAATGGAGCTGCACTAAAACCTGGTCCTTCTTGATAACTATTATCGGAGGGAGATCTTTCAGACTCTTATTATGAATTACGGTACCCGGTAAAGAAGGGTCCATAAAACATTTTACATAAAGGGGAATATCTTTATTCTGCAATGGCTTAATCGTATTTGGATGAATAACCTGTGCTCCGTAATACGCCATTTCAATTATTTCATCATAACTCAATTCACGTATTAATTGAGCTTCCGGAAATTGCTTGGGGTCGGCATTCATTACTCCCTCCACATCTTTCCATATCGTTTGACTTTCGGCATCCAGCATATTCGCAAATACCGCAGCGGTATAGTCGCTGCCTTCCCTGCCCAGGGTCGTGCTTTCGTTTTCATCTGTTGAGCCAATAAAGCCTTGTGTAATGATAATATTGCAGCCGCTGAACAGAGGAATTATATCGCTGTTTACCCTTTCCTGGGTAAAATCCCAATCAATAGAGGCATCCCGAAAATTATCATCGGTTCGTATGATATCTCTGACGTCCTTCCATTGATTAATAATATTTACTTCATTAAGGTAGGTGCTGATAACGGCGGTCGATAATAATTCGCCCGTACAAACTACCTGGTCGTAATAGTAGTCGTACCCCCGAACCGGTTTATCATGAAGCATCCATTCTACTTCGGTAAAAAAATTCCTTAACTGCTCCTCGCATGCCAGGTAATGAGTAACCAGCAGGTATTTAGCGATAGTAAGATGTTGTTGTTTTACCTGCTCAAACAATTGTAAGGCCTCCTCTTTTTTTCCGGCAAAAAAGGCCTCGGTCACCTTCTCCAACGCGTTGGTGGTTTTACCCATGGCAGAAATCACAATCAATAGTTTCTCTCCGGAATAATTTTTCAGGATGGCGGCTAAATTCTTTATGCGTTCCACACTGTTTACACTAGCGCCTCCGAATTTGAATACCTTCATGTAGATTGATTGGTTAATTGGTTGACTGGTTGAAAAGTTGACTAGTTGATTTTTGGCCAGGTCAACAAGCAACGTTGTTGATAAATCGTTGCAAAAGTCGGAATATTCGGGTTAATATTCGAGTGTTCCTGTATTCAATTTATCAACTAATCAATCGTTCAACTAACTTTTCCACCCGCATTCAATCCCTTATTTTTGCTCCAGCGTTAACCTAATTTAAATTTGCTTGTATGGATGTGAACCGTAAAGTTCAAACGCTGGATGAATTTACCATTCAGCAAATGCGCGATTTTCCGCATGCCACCGGAGAATTGGCAAGCTTACTGAGAGATATTGGCCTGGCCTCCAAGAGAGTTAATGTGGAAGTAAATAAGGCAGGACTGGTAGATATTTTGGGAGACGCCGGCACCATAAATGTACAGGGAGAGGACGTGAAAAAACTGGATGTCTATGCCAATAATCAATTTATGGGAGTATTGAAACATGGAATCAGTTGCGGGGGAATTGCGAGTGAAGAACTGGACGATTTCTTTGCCTTCGACGATCCGGTAAGCAATAATTCAAAATATGTATGCCTGTTTGATCCACTGGATGGCAGTGGTAATATTGATACCAACGTTTCTATCGGTACCATATTTAGTGTGTATCGCCGGGTAACGGAAAAGGGTACCCCGGTTACCCGGGAGGATTTCCTGCAGCCCGGACGAAACCAGGTGGCGGCCGGGTATATAGTTTACGGTTCTTCCACCATGTTGGTATATGCCACCCGCCGCGGAGTAAACGGCTTTACCCTGGATCCTTCTATAGGCGAATTTACTATGAGCCATCCAAACATTAAATGCCCTGATTTTGGTAAGATTTATTCCGTTAACCATGGTAATTTCTTTCAATACGAAGAAAGTGTAAAAAAATATATTACGGCCTGCCAGAAAAAAGACAAGACCAATGGCGGACCCTATACTCAGCGATATATAGGCAGTATGGTGGCTGACGTACATCGAAACCTGATCAAAGGCGGCATTTTTATGTACCCGGGCACTATAGATAAACCAAAAGGTAAATTGCGTTTATTATATGAATGCAATCCATTTGCCTTTATCGTGGAAGTGGCAGGAGGGAAGGCTACCAATGGCAAGCAGCGGATACTGGATATAGTGCCTACTGAACTGCATCAGCGTTCTGCATTATTCATTGGAAGTAATGGAATGATGGAAGAGCTGGAAACGTTTTTGGCAGGAAGCTAACGTGCGAATGCGCGAACCTGCCTGCCGGTCTCCGGCGTCCAAAGCCTATGGCGACGGCACGCATGCAGGTGTGCCAATGAAATTTGAGAGATACAATATAGGTGGAAAGGATGGCAGTGAAACCCCTACAGGATTAAGAACTTCTGGCTGGTAACAATTAAGTCTTGATTCTATTGATGAATCTCATGAAGGGAGGATACTGGCATTGAAACATTATTATCTATGATCGAACTCATTGAATATTCGGATAAGTTTGCCAAAGATTTTAAGCTGCTCAACCTGGAATGGCTGGATAAATACCATCTTACTGAAAGTCACGATTTGCTGTTGTTGGATGATCCGCAAGGTACAATTCTGAATTCGGGGGGAATTATTTATTTAGCGCAGGCAGAGGGAGGAATTGTGGGTACCGCTGCGTTGATAAAAGAACCTGACGGGGTTTTTGAATTGGCGAAAATGGCCGTAACGACCTCATGGCAGGGAAAAGGTATCGGTAAATTATTAATTGAAAAATGTATTGGGAAGGCAAGAGAATTGGGAGCAAAAAAAATATGCTTATTTTCCAATCACCAGTTGCAAAAAGCTATTGAGATGTATCGTAAATTCGGATTTAAAGATGTCCCCATAATCAATAGTCCATTTGCTACCGCTGATGTGAAAATGGAATTGTTGTTGGAGTAAAATTATGTTTGTGTATTGTTCAATTGCGGGTTTATAATCCCTCAACCAGTATCACGTATCCCATATCAGGCAACACGCTTTTTGCATCTCGTATCCAATACCCAAAATCCCGCATCCTACACCAATCTTTATTCTAAATAATCAACATGAAAAATAAGATAATCTCGGTTAAAGATCTTGTGAAAAAGTATGGAAACTTTAAGGCGGTAAAAGGAATCAGCTTTGAGGTGTACGAAGGGGAGATATTTGGTTTGCTGGGACCAAACGGCGCGGGTAAATCTACTACCCTTGAAATAATTGAAACGCTTCGCGATAAAACATCAGGCGAAGTTTGGGTGGATGGCATCAACCTGGATAAGGATCCCAATGAAATTAAAAAGATTATCGGGGTTCAATTACAAACTTCCGGTTATTACCCGGGTTTGAATTTAACAGAACTAATTGCCCTTTTCTGCGGGCTTTACAATCGCGTTGTTCCGCCCCTCGAATTGCTGGAACTCGTTAATTTAAAAGATAAGGCAAAATCTAAATACAAGGAATTGAGTGGAGGTCAAAAACAACGGTTTTCCATTGCGACCACTTTGATCAATCAGCCAAAGATTATTTTCCTGGATGAACCAACGACCGGGTTGGATCCGCAGGCGCGCCGGAGTTTGTGGGAATTGATAAAAGGAATACGGAATAAAGGAACTACCGTAATTATGACTACTCACTATATGGATGAGGCCGAAGTACTGTGCGATCGTGTTGCCATTATTGATGCGGGAAAAATTATTGCGTTAGATAGTCCCGATAAACTGGTTGACAATTTGGTGGAAACAGGTTTTGAGCGACCAAGGGAGGTAAAAAAAGCAAACCTGGAAGACGTTTTTATTCAATTAACCGGCCATACATTGCGCGAGGAATAGTATAACCAGTTATTGTGAAAGCACACGCATCCGGTATCCCAAATTGAGTACCCCTCATCTGGTAGCTCGCATCTTGCATCTTGCCCCGCGTATCACGCACCTCAGCTTCGTAAAAACTTTGGCTGTTAAAAAAGCTACGGTGAGCAATGCCCTCATCTCGTATCTTGCATCCCGTATCCCGCATCTCATTCGTCAATAATAATCTTAAAATATATCATGGACCCACGTTATCCTATTGGCAAGTACGAACCGCAGTCTTTTTCTTCGGATCAAAAGAAAAAATGGTTGCAGGATATTCAATTTCTTCCTGCATTATTGGAACAGTCAATTGAAAACCTGGATGAACATCAGCTGAGTACTCCTTATCGCGAAGGTGGTTGGAAAGTGAAGCAATTGGTGCATCATGTGGCCGACAGTCATATGAATGCCTATATTCGTTTTAAGTCGGGACTAACCGAAGATAATCCAACAATTCGTCCTTATGCCGAAGGAGAATGGGCGAAGCTGGATGATATTGAAAAAGTACCTATTAATATTTCGATTACGTTATTATATACATTGCATAGCCGCTGGCATGCTGCCATACTTCATTTAACAGATGAACAGTGGAACCGTACGGTGGTTCATCCCGAACACAACAAACAAATGACCCTTTGGTATTTACTGGGGATGTATTCCTGGCACGGGTTACATCACGTGCGCCATGTAACTGCCCTGCGGGAAAGAATGGGGTGGTAAGGAAAAGCGGAAAGCCAGGAGCTGTTAGTCCAAAGTGGAATGCTGTTAATTAAATAATAAAGAGCTTTTGCATTTTTGAATCAGTAATAATATGAATTGGAAAACACTTTCTTCCGAGTATTTGTTTAATGATTTATGGTTTACGGTTAGAAAAGATACCTGTGAACGACCCGATGGGAAAATAGTAGCGCCTTATTATGTCTATGAGTTTCCTGCCTGGGTTACCGCGCTGGCACTTACTAAGGAGGGGAAAGTAATTATAGAAAAGCAATATCGACATGCTATTGGAGAAACATCTTACGAACTGCCCGGTGGATGCGTGGATGATTCCGATACTTCCCTGCAGGTGGCCATTGCCCGGGAATTACAGGAAGAAACCGGGTACCGGTTTACTTCTTTTGAATATTTAGGAAAGACTTGCGCGAATCCATCAACTAATAATAACTGGATGCATATGTTCCTCGCAAAAGGCGGTGAGCGGATGTCAGACCAGCAGCTCGATGAGGATGAAGATATCGAAGTGCACCTGGTAAGTATGGATAAATTGAAAGAATTGTTAGCGACCAACCAGATTATCCAGAGTATGCATGTTACCACTTGTTTTTATGCATTACAGAAAATAGGTGGTCTAAAAATATAATGAGCGAAACGGGAATGGGAATTCCCATCTATCTGAATGAATTTCCCTTTAGTAATGAACATCGCCTGAATCTTCTGAACCGTTGAAGAAAGGTTTAATGAATTACTTCTGCCACTATAAATACACTTCCGCATACTAAAATCAAATCATTTCCACGCGCATGCGTTTTAGCCGATTTCAATGCCGTAGTTACATTGGGATAGCTTTTGCCAATCAGGCCCTTTGAAAGAGCCATCGCGGATAATTTATCTGTATCTAATGCGCGTGGTATTTGCGCTTGTGTAAAGTAATAAATAGCCTCTTTGGGTAAAAGGGCCAGCACTTTTTCTACTTCTTTATCTTTTACCATTCCAATTACCAGGTGTAATTGATGATGATCGGCCATTTCCAACTGTACCATTAGTTGTTTAATTCCATCTTCATTGTGGGCTACGTCTAGTATAATATCAGGATGGGTATGTATAAGTTCCCATCTACCGTGTAACCCGGTTAGTTTTTTTGTTTGAGATAATCCGTCTTTAACCTGCTGCCTTGTAAAACGCCAGCCCTTCTGCTGCAATTGTTGTATGGATTCCAGTACAGTAAGCAGATTTTTATTTTGATAGTACCCGGGCAAATCGAGTTGATAAATTTCATGTTCATCGGTTTGTTTGCTAACGACTGTAACGGTAGAATAATTTTTCTCATATTTCCAATCGCTTACATATCGTTGTGCTCCGGAAAAATGAAGTGGGGCCGATTGTTCCGCAGCTATTTTTTCAAATACCGGTTTTGTTTCAGCCAAATATTCACCAATAACAACCGGGGTGTTTTTTTTTATAATGCCGGCTTTTTCTCCCGCGATGGCCTCGAGTGTATTCCCCAGGAGGTTCATATGATCGAACCCGATATTGGTAATAACAGATAATTCTGGAGAGATTACATTGGTGCTATCCAGTCGCCCACCTAACCCAACTTCAATGATGGCTATGTCAACCCTTTCCCTTGCAAAGTAATCAAAGGCCATGGCTACCGTTATTTCGAAAAAAGAAGGTTCAATACTATTTATCAAAGGCTGTACGCGTTGTGTGAAGTCGATTACTGATTCTTCCGGAATCATGGCTCCGTTTATTCTTATTCTTTCCCTGAAGTCGTGCAGATGAGGAGAAGTGTACAATCCTGTTTTATAACCGGCCGTTTGTAATATGGCGGCCAACATATGGCTGGTAGATCCTTTACCATTTGTGCCGGCTATATGCACCGTTTTGAATTTTGTATGCGGATCGCCCAATTCCCTGCAAAGGGAATAAGTATTGGTTAGGTCTTTTCGGATGGCAGCGGCCCCAATACGACTGAACATGGGCAATCGCGTAAACAGGTAGTTGATGGTTTGCTGATAATTCATAAAAGAGCGGCAAATCTAAATAATAAGAGCCATAGTACTAGCTATGACTCCTTGATAAAATCAATTTAATAGATACATTATAACCAGGAAGATTTTTTGATTCTTATAATAATAAAAATAGATGTGATAACTGATGTTGGTTCAACAAAAGATCAGGCGAGAAGACTTGCGGCTGCAAATGGATGCTGGTCACTTTGGCCCAGGTACCGGAAATAATCATCAATATAACATATAGAAAAAGTTCAAAGCCCTTTAAATTGATGAACGCCTTCCCATATTAATTTTTCAACTTAAAGTTAAAAATAATGGTTCCAGCCGACTCCGCACTGCCTGTATTGAATTTAACCTGTTTCGCTTTACGTAATGCAATTGCTTTGAACCCGGGATCTGAAGTAGTAGAACCTCTTGGTTGATATTCTGCCGATATAACGTTACCCTTTTCATCAATTCTAATATCAACGGCAACTTTTGCATTTTCATTAAACTCATCCTCAAATGCCGGTGTGCGCATAATGTTTCTTCCCTGTAAGCCTCTTGAAACGCTTACCCCGGAATTTCCTTTTCTGCCACCCGAATATTTTTTTGAATCCGGATCTCCACCGGGCTTACCCTGGTCACCATTGCCTCCTGCAATTCCCTGATTACCCCCTTTTTTGAAATTATCCGCCTCATTGCCGCCCGTTCCCGTTCCATTAACTCCTTTGAACACAGCTTTAGGTTTTGGCGCCGGGGGAGTGGGATTATTCACTGGCTGTGGATTTTTAATTGGCTTATTTTTTACGACCTCTTTATCGGGAACTTTTGTTGCTTCTGGTTTTGTTACGAGTGGTTTTTTTATTTCGGGTGCATCTTCATGTTTGTCATCGGAAGCAATATCCTTTACTTCTTCCTCCTTAGATGCATCCGTTTTAGGAGGAGGAGTATAGGCCTGTTGATCTGAAGGTGCTGGTTTGCCGGGAAGGAAGGGTTGGTCTTCCCCAAGACCCTGGTCACTATTACCGAGGTTTACTTCAATGCCCTCTTCCAATACAGGAGTAACAAAGGATTGCAACGGCCACCTCCAGAAAATAATAAAGACAAACATCAGGGCTAACACAGCCGCGGTATAACTGGTAGCTTTCCAGTTCTTTTTTGATTCAAAATGCTGATCCATCATTACTATTGCGTTTGCCATACGAATGTAAACTGCTGTGCTTTATTTTAAATGCTTTTGTTTTCAACAGTTGTTATTAACGATGCAATAAACATGCAACTTGCATAACCAGGTATTTATAAAATGTTAATATATTTTATCCAATTCGCTTATATACAAACCAGGGCACCCATTTCATGATCCAGGCAACCAGGGCCCAACGGCGGGTAACATATACGCGGCGCCTTCTTTGCGAAATTGCTTTTACAATCTGGCTCACCGCTTTCGATACGGGCGTTTCCCAAAAACGACCTTTCCCTTTAGTCATTCCCGTAGCAACAAATCCGGGTTGAACGTCGGTAATAACAACCTTCTTCTTTAATCTATTAGCTTTTAAACTTAATCCTTCGCAATAGTTACTGGCAAAGGCCTTGCTGGCGCTATAGGCCGGGGCAAAACTATTTCCCCGGATTGAAGCAATTGAAGAGATGACCACTATTTGCCCATCTCCTTTTTCAATAAAATAGTTGAAGGCGAAATGCACCAATTCAATGAATCCTTTTACATTGGTTAGGTAAGTTTTTTTTTCAATTTCCCAATCCAACTGATTGCTTATATCTCCAAAGCCGGCATTATAGATGAAGAGATCCATACCGTTTAATTGCTGAATAAGGTCATTTATCCGGAGAACATTTTCATCTCCCTGAACATCAAAACAAGCGGTAGAGACCTTATCAGGCTCTTGTTTTTTTATTTCATCCAATAATTCCTTTCTTCTGCCTGTGATACCTACTTTCCATCCCAGCCGGATATATTGATTTGCTAATTCTTTTCCAATTCCAGATGTTGCTCCAATTATAATTGCATTTTTCATAATCATATATTACGCGTTATTACTTTTCTTAAGATTGGCGATAACCAATCCTCCAATCACCAGTATCCCGCTTATGATATGAATAGCGGTGATCTTTTCTCCTAATATTAATACAGCTTCGATACTGCTGAATATGGGGATAAGGTTTCCAAATAATGCTGTGCGACCCGCGCCCAACCGGCCGATAGCGGCATTCCAGAATAGAAAAGACAATACGGAATTTCCGATTCCAAGATATAGTATTACCATAAGCAAAGAAGGACTCCATAATATAGGTTCCGTAACGGTTGTTTCAAAAATGAAAGCGGGTAATAACAATAGGGTGCCCAGCGTAAAAGTGACAAATAAGAAACTCAGAGGCGAAATGCCTGCGGGTTTTTTTCGCACAAGAATATTGTAAACAGCAAATGTCAGCGCCGCCAGCAATATCCACCAATCCCCATTAGAAAAATGAAAATGAACCAGGTTTTGCCAGCTTCCTTTAGATAACAACAATAAAATTCCAATAATACAAATTGCAAGACCCGCAAGCCGAAGTGGTTTAATAATTTCTTTTAAAAAAATCGCTGCCAATATGATCGACATCACCGGCGAGGAAGTAGTACCTATGAGAGCAAGATTAACAGCAGGCAGATATTTTCCCGCTATATAAATTAGGGTATTATAAATCGTAATTCCAAAAAGGGATATCCAGAAAATATATTTCCAGTTGCTGATAAAAAGCTCTTTCTCCTGACGAAATTGTTTAAAAGCAAATGGGGCAATAATCAGCGTGGCAATGAGCCACCGGTAAAAGGCAAGACTAACGGGGGGAATTTCTTTGATCACCCCACGCGCAACAATGAAATTGCCGGACCAGATTACGGTAGCCAATACGGCTAACAGTATACCCCTGTAAATATTTTTCTTGCTGGTTAGTAAAATCATTTAAGAAATTTAGCGCCCCTCTTGGTTGTTTATGCAACTAAAGACAACGGGTATAAGTCTATACTTTGCCGAAAATACGGTCCCCATTGATATTATTAATGAAAAGGAGATAAATGACGACTTCAATGGCTGGTTTGCGGCAGTATTTAGAACAGTTTGATAACTTGAGTGACGGTGAATCTGAGCAATTTAGCTTTTGTTTTTCTTGAAATATTTACCGGCTAAAGAAAAGTTGGTCGGGGAGGGGGACATAGAGGAAAATATCTATTTTATAGCCAAAGGCATTTTACGAAAATATTTTCGTCGGGGTAAAGAGCAAATTATTACTGGGTTTTATAAAGAAAATGATATCCGTTTGTCGGCCATTTCCTATTATACTCTACAGCCGTCCACTATTATTATTGAGACCATTGAACCAACCATATTTGTTGGTATTAATAAATGTGACCTTGAAAAATTAATGAATCAAATACCCCTGGTTGAAAAAATATTTCGGGGAATATTATCGAGTCTTTATGTAAAAAAAGATACTGAACAGATGAACAGTCTCCGCTATACAAAAAAGGAACGATTTTTTATATTCTGCGAAGAACAGGCGGAATGGTTGCAGCGTGTTCCTCAAAACAATTAGTGTCTTTCCTGGAAATTACACCCGAAACCATTTGCCGAATGAAGCGCTTTCGTTATGAACAGGCAAAGCAAACCAGGCAAACCGAATTGGCTTATAGTAAATATCAACAGGTTACCTAGTGGGCGAAATCCATTTCGTAGTTCCCTTTTATTCGTTCTTTTGGCGGATTGAAGTAGCCAAATTTTAATTTTGGAAATTCTTCCTTTATCAATTCCATTAATTGTGTTATACCCAGTGATTCTCCTGTTTCCGAAGTGCCAATTTTCCCCAGGTACCAATCGGGGTCAATATTGAAATTGCGCCATTGAATCATTGTAAGACCTGTATCACGAATAAATTTTCGAAGGGCCTCATACTCCTCTACACTATCTGTCATTCCCGGAAAAACAAAATAATTGATACTGGCCCATCCTCCATAGCTACGAACCACTTTTATACTTTCTATCAAATCTTCAAATACGTAATTATTGGGGCGATAATACGCTTCGTAAATGTGTTTTCGAACTGAGTTGGTGCTTACCCGAATGCTGTTAAGGCCTGCTTCGCAAAGTGCTTTTACTGCACCTGGTTTAGAACCATTGGTATTGATGTTAATGCTTCCTTTGGAAGTATGTTTGCGAATTTCTTTGATTGCTTCTGCAATGGTTTCCCACATGAGAAGAGGTTCTCCTTCACACCCCTGTCCGAAACTTACTATAGGGAAAGGAGCTGTTTGCAGATGGGGAACAGTAAATTCTACAATTTCTTCTGCTGTTGGCTTAAAGGTTAGCCTGTCCTGTGTGGAGACAATACTTTCTTCCTGCGGTTGAAAGGAAATACAACCAATACAATTGGCATTGCATGCCGGCGAAGTTGGAACAGGGCACTCCCATCGGCCCAGGGCCAGATTGCGGGCTGCGGGGCAATTATAAGTTTGGCAGCAATTCTCCATTAAATGTTTTACGAGCCGATTATTTGGATAGGCATTTAAAAGGTAGGATGTGCCTGCATTAATTTTATCCTGGTCATATCCTATGCTTTCCTGCCGTATATCTGTTTCTATCCGAATGGCGGGTACGTAAAATTCATTGTTATACCAACCAGCCGCGGTATAACAAAACAAGGGAAGCGTGGGGCCGTCTGCACCGGTTTCATAGGCAGAAAGGTATAAGCCGGTATGTGCCGGAGGAATAAATGCTGCAACAGCCCATCCTTTTTCACATAAGCGCATTTCTCCTGTTTGTACATCTATCCCAATTCCCTTTCTTCCAGGTAATTCGTACAAGGCTCCCCCTTCTGGCAGCCTGATCCATTCTTCAATTGGTATAGGAATAGCGTCCCATCCGCTTCGGCCCGCTGCATACAGGGAAGTATCCTCGAAAATAGTTCCATTACCGTCGCTGTAAAGAAGATAAGGTGATTGTTTCATTAATTGAAAGCGTTTAGCGTTTAGCAAATAACCTCTAGCTGAAACGGCAGCCCGGGGCTAACAGCAAACAGCTAATGACTCTTTCCTAAATAATGCCTGCAAAATTCGTGAATTTGATCCAGTTCTTCGAATCGAAGATTTTGTTGCAGCTTAAAATGATAGGTTTTGCGGGATGTGGTATCAATGGTTAGATCAGAATAACTAGACTCCAGGCGGGAAATAGTTGCCCAGTTCAAAAACGTGGACGTTGGCAAACCTGGAATACCTATTCCCGTATGATAAATACAAATGCGTTCGCCTGCCGCAACCGTTTTTTCACAATAGAAAAGGTAAATATAAGAGAGGCTGATAATAAAATGAATAATACTATTGATCCATTGCTGACGGAAAAGAAGTTCAGTTCCTATACCCAAAAAAAATAGCAACTCAATAGCGCGGAAGAACAAGTTTACCCTTGGTAATTCAACTAAGACGTGGCGCACCGTAATTGCCAGGATGGAAATATCAATAGCAATAAAAAGAAGACAGCCGGTGTAAAACAGGTCGTGATCCGATTGTTCAAAATGGATAATTGCGTGAGCAAGAATTAAGCCGGCGGCTAATAAGTGAAGGAATCCGGCGCTTTTTTTCAGGCGCTGAAAAGCCGGATGAATTACCGGTAGGGATAGGGAATTCATACAGTGTCCGTTTAGTTATGGAAGAGGATGCTGTGAAGGTAGAAATCCATAAAAGAAAACGGGAAGAAATATCAGGCAGGCTGAGTGCGGGCCAGTTGGCTTTGGCAATATTGATTAAATTCTTCTTCGCTGGCATCGTCATCTTCGTCGTCATCAATTTCCCGCTGCCACACTTTGTTGCTAACAAAATCCAAAGTTATAATGCCATCTTTTAAAACGATGTTTGAAAAATGAGTCCAGCTATATTTTTTTTTGAAAAAGGTGTTCAGTACAATTTCTTTATCTGAAAAACCAATTTCTACCGAGTATTTCGCCTGGTATTCTAGCAAAGCGAGAATTATGAACACAAAACTTATCCACTGGAAGTACGGCATTTTCATCCATACAAGGGCAGCAATTAACAATGCCCGGCTATAATAAACTTTACGGTGGCGATAATTAGATTGATAAAGGTTCCAGGCTAGTACTGTAATAATAAAGATAGAACCCAGCAAATAGGCAAGACCAACGCTGACTGCATTAATCATTTCTCTGACAAAAAATAATACAGAAACACCCGAGAGCAACAAGCCGATAATATCGAGAAGGCGCGAATGCTGATTTTTTATAGTAACAACATAATGATAGATCATCTTATGCGGGATTGCTTGTTACAAGCAAATTACACAACTTAAATAATATCCGGGCTGCTACATTGGCATCCCATTCAGTTTCGCTAACGCCGGTTTCATTGAGGTCGAAGCCAATGATCTTCCGGCCACTTTGTAGAATGAGTTTAAAAAGATAAGAGAGTTGTTCAATTTCAAAACCACCCTGCACTGGAGTTCCTGTATTCGGACAGAGTTTGGGATCGAGCCCGTCTATGTCGAAGCTGATAAATACTTTTTGAGGCAGGTGACCAATAATTTCACTGGCTATTTGTTTCCAGGATTGTCCATCAAACTGGCGCTCTTTTATTTCTCTATCCAAATATGTAATAACGCGATGGTTACTGTTGCTGATGTATGTCCATTCTTCTTCACAATAATCGCGCACACCCACCTGCACTAAGCGCTGAATTTGTGGAATTTCGTTAAGAGCATTGTACATAATGCTGGCGTGGCTATAGGTAAACCCTTCATAGGCTTTGCGTAAATCGCAATGGGCATCAATCTGGATAATCCCAAAATCGCCCTCCTTTTCTCCAATTGCCTTAAAGTAACCTAATGGAGTGCTATGATCGCCTCCCAGCAAGCCTAATAATTTACCTTTGTTTAAAATTTCAATAGACTTTTCATATACCCAGTTATTGAGTATTTTACTTCCCTCATTAATTTCTTTAAGCGACTTACCCATGAATTGGTTCTTACTTACATCTTCACCTTTGGAAATATAATCAATATACAACTCGGCCTCTTTACGCAGGTAATCGCTTTTCATCAAAATCTTCCTATCTGTTTCCCGAATAAAAAAGCCCTGGCGCCAAGCCAGCGGATAGTCTGCATCATAAAGATCAACTTGAAAAGATGACTTAAATACATGATCCGCCGCCCTGGCCGTGCCGGAGTTGTAGCTTACCGTAACTTCCCAGGGTACAGGAAGAATTATCACTCGGGCATCGGCTTCTGGAAAAGGCAGTCCAAAAATGTTGTTATTGGGATTGCTGGCTAGATTAGGATCAAATTGAGAAAGGTCTGTCATGCTGGGGCAAATTGAAAAATGCGGTGCAAGTTAGCACAGGAACAATAAGAGGCAAAAAAACTTTATAAGGTTGCTTTCCGCTTTTGAGAGCCAGCTTTGTTTAACGATTTTTTCTGAATATCTTCCAACGATTAAATGGCTACTTATTATTTCCGAGTCAGGTAAAATCAACGCCTCAAATGAACCATTTTAGCCTAACTTTGTCTATTCAAATTTTTTTATGAAAAAAACACATATCGTACTCCTGGTTTGTATAGCGGCCGCGGTTATGGTTCTGCTAAGCTTTATGGGAGATTTATCCACTTATGAAACCCTGGCATCCGCCCGTCAAAAAGAAGGGAAAACGGTAACAATAATAGCTCAATTAGACAAATCAGTTCAAACCCCCATCGAATATGATGCGACCCGCAACCCCAATCTAACCCAATTTTATGTTAAGGATTCATTGGGAAATAAAGCCAAAGTGGTTTACTACTTTGAAAAGCCGATGGACATGGAAAAAAGTAGTCGTATGGTGCTGAAAGGCAAAATGAAAGGAGATGTGTTTGAAATAACACATAAAAACGGAATACTTATTAAATGTCCTTCCAAATATAAAGACGACCCCAAAGCAGCCGGCAATAATCTCAGTCAAAATTAGAAAGCGTGATGAATTATATTGGTGAACATCTCTTACCTGGATTGCTGGGTCATTTCTTACTTGTGCTTTCATTGATTGCGTCCCTGGTAGCCAGTATTGCTTATTTTAAATCTGCTAACGCGCTTATTCCGGAAGAGGCAAATAGCTGGAGAAAAATAGCCCGTATTAGTTTTATTATCGATGCCATTTCGGTTTTCACCATATTCGCCATTATCTACTTCATCATATCGAACCATTTCTTTGAATACTCCTATGCATGGAATCATTCCGATAAATCACTGGAGCCGAAATACCTGCTCAGCAGTATATGGGAAGGGCAGGAAGGAAGTTTCATGCTTTGGGCTTTCTGGCATGCCGTATTGGGACTGGTATTAATGCGTACCGCTAAAAAATGGGAAGCGCCCGTGATGAGCGTAATAAGCTTTGCTCAAATATGCCTCTCTACCATGATCCTGGGCATTTATATCTTCGATTATAAACTGGGTAATAACCCGTTTGTGTTGTTGCGCGATTCCGGAGTAATGGCTCCTGAAAATGCTCCTGCTTTTTATACTGGCGGTGTATTAAGAGGAGATTACCTCCAATTAATAAATAAACGTGGTGGGCAGGGATTAAATCAATTGCTGCAGAATTATTGGATGGTTATTCATCCACCGATTTTGTTTTTGGGATTCGCTTCTACCATAGTTCCGTTTGCTTATGCCATAGCGGGCTTATGGAAGAAAGATTTCGGGGGATGGTCAAAACAACTACTGCCCTGGTCGTTGTTCTCTGGCGGAATATTAGGATTGGGAATAATGATGGGAGCTAAATGGGCTTATGAGTCACTAAATTTTGAAGGCTATTGGGCCTGGGACCCGGTTGAAAATGCCTCCCTAGTTCCCTGGTTGGTAATGGTTGCAGGGTTACACACACATTTAATTTTTAATGCCACCGGCCATTCGCTTCGAACAACCTACCTGTTTTATATTCTAAGTTTCATTCTTATTCTTTATTCAACTTACTTAACCCGAAGCGGCGATCTGCAGGATACTTCGGTGCATGCATTTGTAACATCCGGAATGAATGGTCAATTACGCGCTTTCGTTTTTGTATTCCTGGTTCCGGCAGGTATTTTATATGCATTGCGATACCGACAGATCCCTCATATCGTCAAGGAGGAGAATACCTGGTCGAGGGAATTTTGGATGTTTATTGGTTCGCTGATTTTGTTTCTTTCAGCATTAGCCATTATCATTCCTACTTCCTTTCCTATTTTCAACAAACTGTTTGGTACCAAACTGGATATTGGGGCCGAGAAAGAATTTGCCTATAACCGGGTTCAGATTTTTATAGCGGTAATAATTGGCATCCTAACTGCTATCGGACAATACCTCAAATACAAGAATACAACGAAAAGCTATTTTTGGAAGAAGATTGGAATACCTACAATTGTATCACTGGTAGTAGCGCTGTGCGTAAGTCTCTTTGGCAATATTCATTATGACAAATTTGGGATTGGATTCCTGATTGCCATTCACCTGGCGCTCTTTGCCAGTATTTACACGGTGGTGGCTAATTCAACCTATATATGGGCTGGTTTAAATGGAAAAATAAAAGCAGCCGGAGCCTCCGTAGCTCATCTTGGTTTCGGAATATTCCTTGTCGGCGTATTGATCTCGTCCGCAAACAAGGAAGTGCTTTCTATTAATAAGATCAATCCGCTCAACTTTGGAGCCGATGCTAAACAAAAGGGAGAAGAAAACCTCACCTTATACCAGGGCATCAAAACTGATATGGGTAAATACTGGGCAACTTATGTAAGAGACAGCAGTACCGGGGGGGGAAAGAATATGTATTTCCATATTTTGATGGAACGAAAAGATGGTAGGGAACAATTTGTTTTATATCCCGACTTAATAAAAAATAGTAAAGGGCAGGAGGGGTTTTCGGCCAATCCGGATGCATGGCATTACCTGCATAAAGACATTTTTACTTATATCAGTTATGCCGATAAAATGCTGGCAGGAGAGGACACGGCGCAATACCGGAATACCTCCGTACGTATTAAAGACACAATCTTCTATTCGGCCGGATTCATGATATTGGATACCGTTCAATTAAATCCTATTAATAACCGAACGGTGTTCACGACCCAAGATACCGCGGTATTGGCCACCTTGCGAGTGGTGCCCTTTGGAGGTGGAAAGACGTTTACCGCTACTCCTTATTTATCAGTCAGGAATAACCAGATTCAATTAGTGCCAGATACCCTGATTTCTCAAAATATCGCGATACAGCTTACCCGGATAGGAGATAAAAAAAATTTTGAAATTGGCATAAAAGAATCTTCCCGAATGACTCCCTTTATCGCCCTGAAAGTAATGCAGTTCCCTTTTATTAACCTGGTTTGGCTGGGGGTTATCCTGTTGGTTACCGGTTTTATTATGAGCATGGTAAAGCGTATAAAGCTCCTGTAAATCATGATGGCAAATTAATTAGCAAAAGGTTTGCAACAATGCAGGTTACTTTACTTGTCTTACCAGTATAATACATAAGGAAATAATTGTATTTTGTTGCAAGCAATGAAGCAGCGGCGTTCCATATTGATTTCTTCAAATTTGCTGTTAGTATTAATACTGCTGATGCAAGCAACCTATTCCCAGGTTATTCCTGATTCAATTCTCCAGAAAATTCCATTCCCGGTATTGGGCCCCAACGACACTATTCCCGTTCCTGCCCAGGTGTATAATAACAGTGAAATCATACCCTCACAAACATTGGAGTGGGCCTGGGTATCGGCTCTTTATCCCAAACATTTATTGGAAAAAAGAAGAGAATGGACCCGGTTACGTAATGCGGTTTATGTTACTTACCCCTACGCGCGCAGAGCAGGGTATATAATAAATGATATAAACGCTAAGCTGGAGACCATTAGCAGTAAACAGCAGCGAAAAGAATATATTAAGACCCGGGAGAAAGAGCTTAAAAAGGAATTCACCGACCCGCTTACTCAACTTTCAATCTACCAGGGAAAAATTCTCATGAAACTCATTAACCGGCAAACCGGAAACAATTGTTACGAACTCATCAGTGAATACAAAGGAAATTTCTCCGCTCATTTCTGGCAAACGGTTGCCTTCCTCTTCAATAGCAGTTTAAAACAACCTTACCGACCCAACGAAGATGACAAGACGATTGAAGAAATTGTGAAAGAGGTAGAAAAGATGTATGGGGTCAGTAGTTGAATGGATTATTTAAAAGGGGATGATATAAACAGGCTGGTAAGGCAATTATTCTACTTATAAAGGGTTCTAAAATTTTTATTATCCGGGAAGAAATAATAATCCTATCTCTTCCATTTGATACTACATCCAATACTTGGTTTCTGAAAAGTATTTACTCGTTCTCCTTTTATCATTGAATCTAGCGCTCCTCTAATATCTTTTCCACTTACTGGTATTTCATTTCCAGGCCTTGAATCATCCAGTTGGCCCCGGTAGGTTAACTGTAAGCTGGAATCATAAATAAAGAAATCTGGCGTACAGGCGGCGTTATAGGCTTTAGCCACTTCCTGCGTTTCGTCATACAAATAGGGAAATGGGTAGTTAAGTTGCAGGGCAACTATTTTCATGTTTTGCGGACCATCTTCGGGGTATTGAAGCACATCATTGGAACTAATGGCAATTACCTGAACCCCTTTACTTGCATAATCGTTTGCCAGTTGTACAAGCTGCGGGTTAATATGTTTTACAAACGGACAATGGTTACAAATGAATGCTATTACTGTGGCCGTTTTGCCTTTCATTTGCTGCAGTGAAATAATTGATTCATTCCCTACGTCGGGTAATATAAAGGCGGGAGCCCTACTGCTCAACGGAATCATCATGGATGGTACCCTTGCCATAGAAATCGGGTTATTGGATGAAGTATACTTTGGCTATCTTATTATTTTCGATTTTGTAAATAACCAGCGCCTTTAATGGTTTTGAACCAAACCCGGTTACCGTTTCATGATCAATTACCATATTATTCTGTATTATGCGTTCGGTTACTTCACAATGAAGATCTTTTGATTGGGAAAAGAGGCTTTGATAATTCTTCCGCATTTCCTCTTTTCCCTTGCCCATGGGCTTATCTGGAAACTCATACAATTCTACATTATCCGCATAAGGCTCCAGGAAAGCATCCATATTTCGAAGGTTATATGCATTAAGTTGCTGCTGCACCAAAGATTCGGGCGTAACGGGTAGTAATTCTGTTGGTTTTAATGCAAGTCCGCGATGTATAACGATATGGATGGATGCCAGCGCGGTTAAATCTTGCGTCGGATCTTCATCGAGAATCAGCAGGTCTGCCATTTTACCTTTTTCAATACTCCCAAATTCTTTTTCCTTTCCAAATCCCTTGGCGGCATTGATGGTGGCTGAGCGAATGATCTCCCAATTACTAAGGCCTGCCTGTTTCATAACCAGCAATTCATCATAAAATGAAGAGGCATGCTGTGTACCGACATTGCCGGCATCTGTACCTGCCACTACCGATCCTCCTTTTTGCTGAACAAGCTTAAGGTTAGAAAGCATGATGCTGTCTTCTTTCGCCGGAACGGATAATCGGCTTCTCAATTGTTTGTAATCAAAAGGCCGCTTGCTTTTTTCAATGTGCTGCAGATCCATAAGGCTGCCCAGCATAAAAGGATCGGCATGGGCAAGATCGTAGTTGGTAAAATTGAATTGTTGCGTAAACGTGCGATTATAGTTTTGCGCGACAATTAGTGTGGGAATATATACGGTTTGTTTACTGCGAAGCAATTGAAGCATTTCCTCGTCCAGTATTTTGTCGTCCACACTGTGTACCAGGATATCCGCACCGTTCTGAATTGCCAGTTTTGCTGTTTCATATTCTGTTGCATGTACGGCTACTTTCAGGCCATGGGCATGACTCTCTTCAATGGCTGCTTTAACAATGGGTAAGTTATTTTCTGCTTTTTGTCCATTCAAAACAATATACCAGATCTTAATAAAATCGGGTTTAAAAGGTAATTGTTTTTTCACCAGTTCCCTTGCTTCCTCCGGCGAACTGACTTTAATAATAGGGGGATCTTTCTTATCGAGATTGGGTGGGAGATACGTCGAAATTAGCGGGCCGGTTACCCAGGCACCGGGAGCTTTTGGTTCTCCATTTACTTTACTCCGCACTTCATAATTGCTTAAAGGACCTCCAACATCGATTACCGTTGTAATGCCACAGGCAAGATAGCGGGCCATTAATCCATTGAGATTCTCTTTTATCCATTGCTGATCTTTTTCGTAGGAATAAACTGAGCTGAGATTCAATGCATCGGGCCTTGTATACAACCCGCCACTTTGAAAAAAATGAATATGTGCGTCAATCATACCCGGCATCAGGAATTTACCGGTAGCATCCATGATTACTGCACCAGCAGGAATTTTTATTTTTTTGAAAGGCCCTATGTTATTAACACGGTTACTATCAATCAACACCGTTTGATCGTTATCCAGCTTTCCTGAAATAACGTTTACAATTGTTGAGTGGATGATTGCGGTCGTTTGAGTTTGTTGCGATAATACAACCAGGCTGTTGCATACCAGGATAAAAATAAATAGCAGGAAACGCATTTTTTCTTTTAAAGATAATTGATTCTTCCTTTTTGACTTTGATAAGATTCTTCGTTGATTGAAAAAAAAGGCCGGTAACGAGGAGAAACGACCGCTTATGAATTCTTACGATTCAACTTCATTCGTTTTCCTAATTACCGGTAATAAACGACTTTTAATAAAAATTCCCCGACGATTCTGACAATATGATTATTTTTTCTTCAGCACTTCATTGGGGGGAATTGGGGCTGGCACCTGGTTTTTAATTGTCGGAATGGATTGCAGGTAAGTAAAAATCAATGTCAGGTCCTCGTCAGATAATTTACTAAACATTTGCCAGGGCATTGGAGGTAATATCTGTCGTCCTCCAGCCTGACCAAGATGTTTACCAGTGCGAATTGTTTTTATAAAAACTTCGGCTGTCCAGGCTCCTAAACCTGTGGTTTCATCGGGTGTAAGGTTAGCCGTGAACGATATTCCCCATGGACCTACCCAGGATGTAAGGTCAGGAGCGGCTAATATCCAATTACCCGGCTTGGTAGCATCGTACGTGATAGGTGGTATAGGGCTCCCGGCCAGGTGGCCAGAAAGCAACCGAGTGGTATCCAATTCAGGACCAGCAGGTGTCATGATTTTAGGAGTATGGCAGTCATTACATCCTCCCATTGTTACATACGTTTTTCCTTTTGCCAACATTTCCTCTTCAGAAAGTTGCTTCTTTACCGGTGAGGCATCTGTACCTGGGTTAGGGGCAGGTTGGGAACAAAAATAATGGCTGCTAATGGCAACTGCTGCCAGAAATGCCAGCATTAAAGTGCGGTTTTTTTTGTGAAGATTCATATTGTTAGGTTTTGGTATACGATTTTAGGAATGAACGGACAAGAAAGGATTTCAGAGGAAAGTATGGTAAATGATTTTTGAACTCAAATTCAAATTCAACATTTCATTGGGAATTGCACTATTCAAAACCATAATGTAGAAATCGGCGTCGTATTAAAATACACTAAATGCCTGTACCAAATTGTCAGAAATTTACGAGGTCAATTATTCTTTGAAGGTACTGAGCATCCATTTCATCAAACTGGTTCAGTTCGCTGCTATCCACATCCAACACCCCCACCACTTCATTGTCTTTTATTACAGGAACGACGATTTCAGATCGCGATAAACTGCTGCAAGCTATATGTCCGGGGAAAGTTTTCACATCTCCAACGATCAACGTTTTTGATGTGGCCCAACTGCTGCCACAAACCCCTCTACCTTTCTTTATACGTGTGCAGGCAACCGGCCCCTGGAAAGGACCCAGTACCAACTCATCATTTTTCACGAGGTAAAACCCGGTCCATAACCAATCAAATTGTTCTTTTAGGGCCGCTGTAATATTAGCGAGATTGGCAATTAGGTCTGGTTCTCCTAGTAGCAATCCTTCAATCTGAGGTAATAAAGACTCATACTGTTCTTTTTTGGTTCCAGCAGTTATGCTAAGATCCTCTGCCATAGTATTTATTTTCTCCGTTAACGTCGAGATATAAGAGCAATGGATGTCCTTTTTAAATGCGGGCAGTAATATATCGTCTAAAATTCGATTAACTTTGCAGCAAAATAAACAAAAATCATGCACAAAAAAATTTTATCAATTGCTGCCACCATGTTATTAGCCGCAGCATGCAATAATAATCCAGAGAAAGCTGTTACCTCAAACACAGATACTGTTACTCACGAAATGCAGGATCACGCAGCCACCACAACGCCGAACGCCGAAATTCCACCGGTACCGGCAATTCCGCAAGGGGCCAGGGTATATTTTAAGAACCTGAAAAATGGGGCCACGGTAACTTCACCGGTTAAGATTGAAATGGGGGTGGAGAAGATGGCTTTGGATACTGCTAATGGTAAAGTCAAGCCTGCATCCGGTCACCATCATATCCTGATTGGTCTTGATTCGATTCCGGCTGGCACAGTGGTTCCTAAAGATTCAACGCATCTTCACTTTGGTAATGCTCAATCACAAGCCGAAGTAAAACTGGCGCCCGGTAAGCATAAGCTTACCTTGCAGTATGCCGACGCATTACACCGCTCTTATGGCAGCAAACTAACCTCCTCGGTAACAATTACTGTAAAGAAATAAGTCTTTCCTGATTCAAATGAGGAATAAAAAAACCATGTTTATTGCAAACATGGTTTTTTCCTGGCGCATAATAAAGAATAATTACTTTTTCATTGCGGCATTGATTGGAGCCCTGTCCAGGTATTGAATGAAAATGTCAATCTTATCCTGGGCATCGAAGTGCATATCGGCATGAATCCATTGCATCATTCTTTTACCCGTTTTATATTTCGCATTTACTGCGTACCATCCCAATAACCAAACACCGGGGGCCTGCACTTTTTGCTGGGGTTCATTAACTTTTACCGCTAACCAGATATCATTGCTGAAACTGATAGAATCAATGGCTTCGGTGCGACGTTTTTTCCAATAGTCTGTTATAGCTTTTTTGCCAACAAGGCTATCGCCGTTGTTCCATCTATACATTGCATTATCAGCAAAAGTATTCATCCAGCCGTCAATATCGCCGCTGGACAGACTGGCAATACCTTTTTTACCAATATCCATGTATTTTGAATCAGCAAATTCAACCGGACCAGGTTTTGTTTCACTAGAGGCCGTAGGTGATACAGTAGTTTCAGTAGCTGGTTCTTTTTTTTCATTGTTACATGCAGCGAAAATGACAGTACAAATAATAATCAGGAGTTGCTTTCTCATACAGAAGTTATTTAGTGTTAAAGAAATAAAATATTCCAGGAGGAAAGCAGGTTACGTAGGGTAGAGGCGGGTGCAGATGAAAGTAAATGTAATCAATTAGGTTTGAAATAAACAAGATCGGCTATTTTTTTGCTTTTAGGCAAATGACAATGATCACAGCAGATAACCTTTCAAGTAAACAGCAATCAGGGAATCCGGGCAACCCTCTTCAATAATTGAAACCTTTTAGAAAAGAAACCAGTAAAAACGCTATTTATTTATTTCTTACGCTGAAATGCGGCCTATCTAATTTCTTCGAATTGGCCTGTTTGTTTGTTTTTGCGCACATTATCCCAGTTAAACGCGCGGCCGTTCATGGCAACATACACACCGGGTGGAAGATATTGAACAAATGCCAGTGCATTGCCGAGATTGAAGAATCCATCAGAACTTCCAAATTTATACGGAATCATAGCACCGGTAAGAACAATTGTTTTGCCTTTTACTTTTTCAGCCAATACACTTGCGGTGATGGCCATTGTATCAGTGCCGTGCGTTATTACAATTTTATCTTCCGCTGCGTTGCGGCATTGATGGGCAATCAGGTCGCGGTCCTCGTCTGTCATAAGCAGGCTATCAATCATCATAAGCGTACGGACGGTAATATCCAGGCTGCTTCGGCTGCGTTGCAACATTTCGGGCAAATGAGTTTCTTTAAAAAAAAGTTCGCCGGTAAGTTCGTTATATTCTTTGTCGAAGGTACCTCCTGTTACAAAAAAACGAATAGACATAGAAGGAGATTAAATGAATAATGTAAAAATCAGATTGAACAATGGTAAAACCACAGTTCGGGAGTTACTCAAAACAAGATACGTCGCCGATAAAATAATAATAAGAAAGATGCAGCCATGATTATTGAAATAAATTACAAACAACAACCAGGTCGTTTTTCTTATTTGGATTCTACATTTTAATATTTACAGTTTCCCGGTTCCACTCAAATTGTATGTTCAATTCAATATCGGGATGAATACTGTAAAATACCGGGCAGGTATAGGCACAACGTTCAATGATAGTGCGTTGTTTTTCTTCGGCCTCTACAGTATCCGGGAAATAAAACGTTAAATTTATTCCGCCCAGGCGACGCGGGTCGGCTTTCATAATTTTTTCTACTTCAATTTTGGTACCGGCCAGGTCCACATTCATATCTCTCGCTTTAATACCCATAATAGTCATCGCGCAGGTGCCGAGCGAAGTGGCTAATAAGTCGGTAGGAGAAAAGCGCTCTCCTTTTCCCTGGTTATCGGTTGGGGCGTCGGTTTGAATCTGGCTACCGCTTTTTAAATGAGTGCAAACGGTACGGAGATTTCCCTCGTATACGATTGTGGAGGTCATGTTGTATAAATTTGCCCTAAATTTACGTTGAATATTTAAATCAATGCAGGTGAAGAAAATTGTTATAATCTTATTGGCTTGTGTATGTGTAGTTGACTCCTTCGCACAATACAAGAAAGAAACCCTTTCCAAAAAGCAACAAAAGAAAGAAGAGCGGCGCGAACGTATCAACGCCCTTTCCAAACAAGAGGAAGAAGGGGAAGTTGTTTTTAATAAACAGAATGTTTTTGGTATAAAAATGATCACGGATGGGTATGGGTTGTCTTATGAGTATGGCCGATATAAATCGAACAGGAAAACCCTATTATTCCAGTTTGAATTCAATGAAAAGAGGCATCCAAAGGAAAAGAGCTCACCAGCCTCCATTAGCGGATTCCAAATAAATTCGGTTCGCTTTGGAAAGACCAACAATTTTTACCAGGTAAAATTAGGATTCGCACTCCAGAACCGCATAGGTGGCAAGGGGAATAAGAATGGAGTGGCAGTAACTGGCATTTATGGTGGTGGCTTGTCTATTGGTTTGATGAAACCATATTATGTTGAAGTACAGGATTTAGGCAGAAAGACATACCCTACTATCATTGACAGTGGTTATATTGCCCTGAGTGCGGCTGGAATATTTGTTGGCTGGAAGGATGTAAAATTCAACCCCGGTGCTCATGCTAAAGTAGCGATGCGGTTCGACTATGGTCGTTTCAATGAAACTGTTACCGCCATAGAAGTGGGCCTGATGGGGGAGGTATACAGTAAAAAAGTGTCCCAACTAGCCTATGTAAAGGAAAAGCAATTCTTTCTAAGTGCCTATATCTCCCTTCTCCTCGGAAGGAGAAAGTAATGTATTTTTACAAAATTATTTCAGGATCAGGCAAGGGCTAACAAACGCGGCTCCGTGTTATTATTGATGAGATGTTTTTGTGCCGGGCTTTATTAATATAACTCGAATATTTATTTGCCTTTCGTTGATATTTGTTTTTGATACCCTGGCCATCGCTTAGTAACCATAAATGAACTTTTTTTGATAGAGAAGTGTTGAATATTTAGATTATGCAGGAATTGCCCATTATCAATAATATATCTGAAAGTAACTCAAAAGTAAAAAAACCCGATTGGCTGAGGGTCAAACTGCCAATAGGAGAAAGTTATAAGCATGTCCGAAGCCTGGTGGACACCCACCAATTGCATACTATCTGCGAAAGTGGTAACTGTCCTAATATGGGCGAATGTTGGGGCGAGGGTACCGCCACCTTTATGATACTCGGAAACATATGTACCCGCAGTTGCGGTTTTTGTGCAGTGGCCACCGGCCGGCCAGAACCCATCGATTGGGATGAACCTCAGCGGGTGGCGGAAGCTATTCACCTGATGAAAGTAAAACACGCGGTTATTACCTCGGTGGATCGGGATGAAGTGAAAGATGGGGGAAGTATAGTTTGGTACAATACTATTAAAGCAGTTAAGGCGCTTAATCCCACTACCACCTTAGAAACATTAATTCCTGATTTTAAAGGCGTAAAGGAAAATATACAGTTAATAATTGACGCAGCGCCGGATGTAGTATCGCATAATATTGAAACGGTAGAACGCTTAACCCGCCAGGTTCGGATCCAGGCAAAATACTGGCGCAGTATGGAAGTGCTAAAAATATTAAAAGCTGGTGGTATGCGAACAAAAAGTGGTATCATGCTAGGGCTTGGTGAAGCCAGGGAAGAAATAATTCAAACCTTGCACGATTTGAAGAATAGCCATGTGGATGTGGTTACTATCGGTCAGTATCTTCAACCTACTAGAAAGCATCTGCCTGTTCATCGTTTTGTTCATCCGGATGAGTTTGCCGAATATCGCGAGATTGGATATAATTTGGGGCTCGATTATGTAGAGAGCGGGCCATTGGTTAGATCCTCCTATCACAGTGAAAGGCATGTGATGCCTGGGTATGGAAAGACGAAATGGGAGCAGGATAAGCTAAGCATTGAGTAGTCGATGAAAGTCCATCTTTTTAAATAGATACTGATTCCACTTAATGTGACTCGACTGTTGGTAAGATTTTAAATTAAATACAACATGTAATATTTTCGTTCGAATCTGACCAAAAAAAATTACTAAGTCATTTCGATTCTGTCTTTTTTTCAAGATATACCTTTTCTAATTTGAATACTCCTCTGCGAATGCGTGCATTCGCAGATTCACAGCTTTCTTTACCTTCGGCTCATGCAAAGATTAATACTCCTGCTTACTGCATGCTTAATTGGATCTTCCGCTTCTTTCGCCCAGCCTCATTGGAAAAAAGTTAATTCCGAATTCGGTTATTTACCCAAAACGATCAATATTTACAGAACCACCGATTCAATGGAAGGCAAACCATTTATTGCTTATTATATTGAAGCAAAGTTGAAAGATCGCAATTTAGAATTTACCACTCAAATTGGGTATGGCAGACGCTTTACCCCAATTCAATATTATGAAAAGGAGGATTCTCCCTATGTATTGGTAAATGGTACTTTTTTTTCTTTTGAAACCAATCAAAATCTGAATACAGTTATTCGGAATGGCAAAATGGTTGCTTATAATGTGCCTGCCTTAAAAAGTAAAAACAGTGATTCATTCTATTACCCAACCCGAAGTGCGTTGGGGATTTCAAGAAAGCGGGAAGCTGATGTGGCATGGCTGTTTACCGATACGGCTCAACGCTGGCCCTACGCATTTCAATCGAAGCCCATTGTTGCTAAAGGGAAAACAAGTGACCCTGTCTTCGAAGATCTCAATACACTTGACTATTGGAAGTGGTGGCGCATGCAAACGGCCATTGGCGGAGGTCCGGTGCTGCTTCAAAAAGGGAAAATCCATATAACAAGCAAAGAAGAACAGATGTTTACAGGTGGGGAGAATGATAAACATCCCCGAACAGCAATGGGCTATACTAAAAAAGGAAAGCTCATAATCCTGGTAATTCAGGGCCGGTTTCCCGGTATAGCAGAAGGGGCCACGTTACAGCAGGAAGCCAAAATATTGAAGGAGCTTAAATGCGTAGAGGCATTGAACTTAGATGGAGGAGGCAGTAGTTGTTTGCTGGTTAATGGTAAAGAAACGATCAGGCCCTCAGACAAAGATGGGCAACGGGCAGTGCCGGCGGTATTCATAATTAGAAGTAAAAAGATAATGAATATCTATTAATGCCGGCCATGCGCTTTACTTGTATTAAAATTGCCAGGCGTATGATTCGACTCATTTTTATCCACCTATTCTACAGAAAATGGGTTCAATGGTAGTTTTCAAATATTTTTCCTGGTTATAACGTGCTTTTACTATTGTACGTCAACTAGTGGTACTCTGCATTCGTGTCTGTTCGAGGTTGCTACATCAAAAGTCAAGTTTTAACCGGTCAATTCCAATTGGCCGGTTTTTTGTTATTTTCCTGAACTATGAATTGGTTCTTGCCTTTTTTCTCTGGGCATGTCTAAAAACCACTCTTGATCTTTTGTGTTGATGACTGGCTTGATTCCCTGCATTCTAAATGAAACCCAATATGCCGGGTTATTGTATTTTTCAGGTCGAAATTATATTATTACCTATGCGTACAATTCTGTTATTGCTGGCTTCTAATGTTTTTAGGACTATTGCCTGGTATAGTCATCTCAAACAAATAAGCATTCCTTTGTGGAAAGCAGTATAAATTAGTTGGGGCATTGCTTTTTTTTAATACTGCCAAATGGTGCCTGCCAATCGCCTTGGTTATACAAATGGTTTATCTGGCTTCCAGTCAAAGATGACACAGGAAGTAGTTACCTTGATTGTGTTTGCGGTTTTTGCCGTGCTATATTTGAAAGAACCTTTTCAATGGAAATACCTGGTAAGTTTTGTTTTCTTGTTAAGGGCTGCGTATTTTTTTTATGTTTAAAAAATAACTACCAAACTAATTTAGCAATCCGGCCATTGGTGCCAGCCAGGTAAACAGATTGCCCTTTTTTGGCCTTTCGGCACACATGAAAACTTTCTGTGGAGAGTAGTGTCCAGTTTATGCCACCATCCACAGAAATGTCGACCCCCGAGGTTCCGCAGGTAATCAGTTTGTTTTTGGTTAAAAATTCTACACAACTCCGGTAGCCATGGGGGGAAGAATGAGGTTGAGAAAAGGTCTGGCCCCCGTCTATACTGAGCACACAATTTTCAGTACTGTCCTTATCATTGGAGAAATCGCCCCCCATTATTACTATTGTATTTGGATTCAGTACGGCTAAGGAATTAGCGCCGGTACTTTCTTTTCCTTGCAATAGGGGTAACAATTTCTTTTGCAATGGATTTTGCGATAAAAAATTCGAAGCCTTACCACCTGTTATGATATACATTTTATTACTGGAATAAAAACCATCTGATTTAAGGAATACTACATTCGTTCCGCTGGAGGCAAACATAGCTTCACCTTCCTGTACAGGTAGAATATGCTTATTGTCATCAGCTGGATGAAACCAGCTATTTCCTCCGTTACGAGTATACGCCCGATATATATATTTTGAACCAGGTAATGGATCTCCTATTACTACTCCATTATCCTCATCTGCAAAGTCCATTGCATCCAAAAACATTCCTTTTGTTGTATCCGAAAAAACGATTTTCCAATTTTGGCCACCATCGGTGGTTTTTAATAATTGCCCCGGTTCAGCAATAGCAAGTACAATGGCGGTATTGGCATCGAAGGCTTCAATATCTCGGAAATCTCTTTGTTCAAACGTTGGCACCTTCATCCATTGCCAGGTTTTACCGGCATCGGTACTTTTACCCACTGTACCTCCGGTTCCGCTTACCCAAAGAATCTTATCAGTAACTACGCTTAGTCCTCTAATAGAAGAATTAATACCGCTGGTAAGTAATTCAATTTTTTGTGTATAGGCCGAAAATAGCAGTAGGGAGTATATAAAAGAAACAACGATTTTTTTGAGATGACTCATTCGCTTGGTTAAGTCATCAAATTTATAGGTTTATCCACTAAGCGATCAGAGATTTTTTTTCAATTCTTCTTTTGATACAATACCCTGTTTACGCCAAACTTCTTTTCCGTTTTTATAAATTATAAATACAGGAATTGCTTCGACCTTGTTAATCTTCATAACATCAATATCATTGCCTCCATCTACTTTTACTAGTTTGTAATGAGACCCATGTTCCTCCTGCAAGGTATTCAATATGGGTTCCATTTTTTTGCAGGGAGGGCACCACGGTGCACCAAAATCTACTAATACGGTGGATTGGCTATTAATAAGCGATTGATATTCGGCAGCGGTCATTTGCTTTGTATTAACCCCGCCTTCTACCGGTTTGCCCCGCACTTTCCAATTGGCTATTCCTCCTCTTAATTCAAAAACATTTTTATATCCTTGTTTGCGAAACCATTCTGCAGCGGCGGAACTTCTGCCACCTGACAAGCAGTACACATACACCGGGTTATTTTTATCCAGGTATTGTGTTCTATCCATGAACTGGTGTTTGTCGCTCCAGTCGGCCTGTAATGAATTTTTTATATGGCCACTGCGGTATTCAGCAGCTGTTCGTACGTCCAATAATTGAATACTATTACCTGAAATAGCTTTTTCAAAAGCGGAAGCCTCTAATTCCTTTCCAGGTTGCCCAATCGAATTACAGGCAAAAAGCAGCAAAGTTGAAGCGAATAAAAAGATATTTTTCATTTATCAAAATTATTGAAACTGGTGGTATGAAATGGCAACCTGGCTTACTAAATTTAAAAAGCCCTTGCCAGGTAACTGGCAAAGGCTTTAATTTTTTCAGTCGAGTTAACCATTTAGTCTTCTGTTGGTATCGGACCAAGCTGACCTGCGAAATAATTTTCAGCTGGTGGTTTTCAGGATATTCGACCGGGTTTCATAAGGAAATAGAATGGGTCTTTCAGGAACTTGGACAAAACGGTTTTCAAGGATAAGGCCTTAAATAAACTAAGACAGGAATTTTAATAGGATAAGGTCTGAAACTGATATTGGACAGGAACGGTTTTTTCAGGGGTATTGGATAACGAGGTAACCAGAACAAATATACTTTTGGGTCAGAAGCCTGCCTAGAGCAGTTCTTCCCAATTTTAGGTATTCATATATTACGCATCAGATCGTAGATAGAAGATCTTTGCAACAGAGAATTACGATTTAGCAGTTGGGGTATTTACTATAAATATGAATTTTCCAAGAGTAATTTCAACAACCTGGTAAAGGAAACAGCCTATTAGGTGCATTCTCACCTAATATAAGTATAATGATGGCAGGCATTATCCGGCGAAATAATGTTCCATATGAGGTGTTTTTGGCGATCTTTTTGGTATAATATCAGTGCCAGCAAAAATGTGCAACGGGTAGTTTGACGAATTTCTTATTGAATAATGAATAACTCCCTTTTTATGTTGATGTGTTTAAATTTCAATAATATCGCCGTTATGAGCAAGCCAAGGAAGTTTAAAGTAGGAAATACTCCTGCTGTGTTTAATAATTTTAGGGAATAGAGTAGTTTTGATTGAAGCCCCGTATTTTATGCAAAGTGGCAATGAGGTAGTAATACTGAAAATAAGTAAGTGTTGCAATAATTAAGTGTTTTCATACGCTTTACATAATCAAGATCAATAACTCATATCTGTGAAAGACCAGGCATACCAGATTATATCCTTAATCGCTATAGCGGCTAGCTTTATTCCCATTGTACTAGTATTCCTAAAAAAATTATGGCGGGAGCCACCATTCCTGTTAATTGCCTTTTACTGGATGGTAACCGGCTTTATTAATATGGTAGATAAAATACCGGGCATCAGCAGTAAGAGCCTTGAACTCGTTACCATCATATATAATATGCTGGATATTCCAATAATACTCTGGATAATTTATTATACTACCTCTTCTGTGCCGGTAAAGAAATTTACCCGCATAGCTGCTCCTGGTCTATTGATTGCCCAGCTCTTGAACTTTTTTATAAAAGGATGGAATTATGATTCGGCCAAATATGTATTGGCTGCCGGTTTATTATCTGTGCTGGTAGCGGTGGTTTGGGAAATATCCTTGTATATGCATAAGTTGGACCATACTAAACATGAAAAAGCAATGGTTTTTATTCATGTTTCCTTATTGTTCGCTTACGGCACTTTTATTATGGTTTATATTTTTGATTATTATATCAACGTCAGTGCCTCCTCAATAGCAAACCTGACTATATATTATATCTCTACTTTCATAGCCATAATAATAGCCTCTATCGGTTATGTTGAAAAAGGGTCCTCCCGTAATATTATTTGATCATAACTATTTTTTTCCAGGTTAAATTCTTCCCCAATTTTATTATTATAAATATCCGGGTGATTTGTGTTGTATAATGCTGGTAGTATAACCCAGCCGGGATATTTTCCGGTTCTATTTCCAATTCATTAATACCGGGTTTATGTAGCATGCTTTCCCGTTGAATGGCATGCCCGTATATAATGAATAAACCAAGCGATCCTTCTTCGAAATCTGCAGAAGCAATATTTACCCTGATTTTTTTTTCAAAAGGATTAGGAGATACTGTCAAAATCAAAGACTTGGTTACAGGATTCAAATGTTATTTGCCGGAACGTTTAGCTGGTAAGCAGGGGAATTTTTGTAAGCACTCACCAGGGCCGGACCGGCAGTTAAATGTATTCTATAGCAAAGCAACCTGCAAGAAAGAAGGCAAATTTTAGCATTAATACTTAGGACTGATTTAGTCAAAACACCCGCGACAAACAGGACAGCAACAGAAGTCCTTAATCGTCATCTTCTTCCTCGTAATACGATTCCTGGCTGTCTTTATAAGCTGTTTCCCATTCTTTCGCTTTTTCGTCAGTTAGACATTCTATAATATCGAAGAGAGGATCACTTTTTTTCTTCCATTCCAGCAAGGGTGTTTCCATGTACTTGGTTACATATAAACAATGATCTGACTCCACATTAACTTTTATCAGGATAACCGGGGCGTTTTCAATTTCCTGGGCTAAATAATAACAGCCGGGCTCCAGCAACGCATAAGAGTACATAGTACTAAGTTTAATTATTAATTAAATAAGGAATACTAAATAGAATTCAACAACAGTTAGTAAGTGCAGAATTTAATGGGAAGCTGAAACAATGGGTTGGGTCTTCAATGACATTGAATAACCAAATTTAATGGAAAAAGAAGATGGAGGTGCCATTAAGAGAGGGTCTTTTAAAAATTAATTTTTTTAACAATTTTTGTATTGATTATGAACAGATTATCAATAAATTTTGCTTAAATTCTGGATAATTTTTGTAAAAAAATTTAATGATGAAAATCATTAAAATCGCAGCTTTTTTCGTATTTAAGATTTAAGAGTTCAAGAACGACTTTTCATTTCTTGTGTCCTTAATGATGTTAAGATAACATTTGGAGAGCCTCTTTTTTATCTATTCTAAGTTGTCGTTTTAGTTCCTCAAGTCCTTCAAATTTTTTTTCCTTTCGCAGAAATTTTTTTAGAGAAACTTGCACGATTTGGCCATAGATGTCTTCATTAAAATCGAAAATATTTACTTCAATTGCCCGGTGCGTACCTCCCACCGTAGGACGGTTGCCTATATTCATCATTCCGTACAAATTTGAATGCAGGATCGTAAGCGGTGGGAACGTGGTTGTGGTTCGGTTAATTGTGTTATTATTCACAACTTTTGCCTCAATGGCGTACACCCCATTTCCCGGTATCAGTTTATCTTCATTCTCAATTCTTAGATTGGCAGTAGGAAAACCCAGCACTTTTCCGAGTTTATTTCCTTCTATTACTGTTCCTTCAAAAAAGAAATTATACCCAAGCAATTCCTTGGCTTCCTCTATATTTCCCCCGAGCACGGCTTGCCGGATTGCAGTAGAGCTTACAATATTATGGTGGATCAGATGTTCCGGAATTTCTTTCAGCATAAATGCTCCGGCAGCACTATACTCTTCCAGCAACCGGTAATTTCCACCGCGGCCCTTACCAAAATGATGATCGTAACCTATAATTACGGTATGGGGATGGAACTTGTTTATTAAGAAATCTTCCACATATTCTTTAGCTGTTAATTGGGAAAATGCTTCGGTGAATGGAACTATTACCAGGTGATCGATGCCAACCTGCTCCAACAGACTTATTTTTTCTTCAATCGTATTGATCAGGAAAACCGGCGATTGCCCTGCATGCACTACCTTCCTGGGGTGGGGATGAAAAGTAATGATAACGGTTTCCCCATTAATTTTCACAGCCTCTTGTTTCAATTGATTCAATATTTGACGGTGACCAGAATGAACCCCGTCGAAAGTACCAATCGTAACCACCGCATTCCGGAATGAGGTTATTTGATCTATGTTATGATGAACCTGCATAGGTGGGGGTGCAAATGTAGTTGAAAAACTCTGCAGTCGGAAGTTGGCAGTTCGCTTAGGGTAAAGGACATTTACCAAAATCTATTTTGTCATTGAATTTCAACCGGCCAAACATGAGTTTATATTCTAAAAGAGGGGTATCGGCACAAAAAGAAGAAGTACATAAAGCGGTTGAAAAGCTTGACCAGGGATTGTTTGCTCATTCATTCTGCAAAATATACCCGGATTTTTTAACCGGTGATGCTAATTGGGTAAATCTGATGCATGCGGATGGGGCAGGTACCAAAAGCATACTGGCCTATTTATACTGGAAAGAAACCGGTGATATTTCTGTTTGGAAAGGAATAGCGCAAGACGCAGTGATAATGAATCTGGACGATCTATTATGCGTGGGTATTCACGATAACCTGCTTTTTTCTTCCACCATCGACCGTAATAAACGACTGATTCCCGGGGAGGTATTAGAAGCAATAATCAACGGCACGCAGGAATTGTTTAATGAGTTGAAAGACCATGGCGTAAATATTCATTACCTCGGTGGCGAAACGGCCGATGTGGGAGATGTGGTAAAAACAATTGCGGTTAATGGAACGATGATGGCACGCTGGTCTAAAGAAAGAATCATCACCAACGATAAAATTAAACCGGGCGATGTAATTGTGGGATTTGCCAGTTCGGGAAAAACTATTTATGAAAAGGAATACAACAGCGGAATTGGGAGTAATGGATTAACGAGTGCCCGTCACGATGCATTGCATAAAACCTATGGAGCCCGGTTCCCGGAATCTTTTGATAATAATTTGGACGAATCTGTGGTTTATATTGGATCGCATAATTTGTTGGATAAGGTTGAGAATGCAGGATACGGGATACGAGATGCGAACGAAGATCTAACCATCGGTAAGTTACTCTTAAGTCCAACCCGAACCTATGCACCTCTAATGAAAGTGCTATTAGAAAACCATTTTGACTCGATCCATGGATTAATCCATTGCAGTGGGGGTGGACAAACCAAGTGCATGAAATATTTGCCAGGAAATTTCAGGATCATAAAGGATAACCTATTTAAAGCGCCTCCTGTTTTCAATATTCTCCAAAAAGCTTCCGGCAGTGATAACCGCGAAATGTACCAGGTGTTTAATATGGGGCACCGGTTGGAAGTATTTACTGATTCAACATCCGCGAATTCACTGATAAAAGCGGGGCATCAATTGGGTATCGATGCCCAAATAGTTGGAAGGGTAGAAGCGGCGGATAAGAAGGAACTGTTGTTGAAGGTAGGAGATGTAACGATTGTTTATTGAAGGGGGAGGCAGCTTCGAGAACCTTGATTTGGGGAGGATGGGTCATAGGGTCGGCACAAACATTCCCGTTCTAAATTGCAACCGAAACGGAAGGCTCAATTTCGACCTGGGTAAAGAATATATCTTAGTTATTAATGGTGGCTGTGGTGGATTCATTTGCCTTTTCAATTTCCTCTTTTGTAACGTCGCCGAAAACTATTACTTGTTTTTTGTATGCCTTTACTTTGTGCCCGTTCTGCACGGCGCGAGTCCATTGCCCACTTTTCGTAAGGAGCCTTATCGCTTCTTCCTGTAAGACTGAATTTCCACCAATGACTCGATAGTGGATTATGTTACCTTCCTTATCTATTATAAATTGAAGTTCTACCAAGCCTTGCATTTTTTTACCAGATGCATCTATTGGGTTTTTAATATTGTTATCCAAATACCTTTTCCACGGGTTTTCGCCTCCAGGAAATTGGGATTCAATTTCAACCTTGGTAAAGATTTTATCATATTCCTTTTCCCATGGTATGGAATTATTCTTCTTTTTAAGCGCTGTAAATTCAGCCTGGATAATATAATAAACTTTAGGATCGTCTTTTATCTTAAGATAAACATTGCCAAATGCGAACGAAGTTTCAAAAGTTTCAAAATTCAATTTCTTTGATAGATTATCTGCAAAAAGCTTTTCAAATTCGTCCGGGGAAATTCTTACCGTATCTTCTTTGGTTGCTTCTATATCCTTCTTATTTATTATTTCATCTTCGTTCTGTCTTGAAATTTTTTCTTTATATAGCTTTAGCAGTTTTTTCTGTGCATTCTTGTTGCTCTCCATTATCAACCTTTCTTTCTGTTCAATAAGTATTTGCAGCTGGACTGTTTTCAATTGTTGGAATTGCAGTTCTTCCATTTTTTGTTTGCCGATTTTATCGAGTAGCTCTGCCGTTTGATTATCCAGGGTTTTCTGTTTCATTTGCCCCAGCTCTTTTTCTTTTAAAAGCTGAATTTTCTCCTGCCCATATTTGTCTTTCTGAACTTGTTCGCCTTGTTCTTTTTGTAACTGTAGCTTCAGATTTTGTAGTTCTATTAGTTTTTCTTTTCCAATATGTTTTTCCTGAAATTGAAGTTTTTGGTTCAGTGCTTCTATTTCTGCCAGTTTCCTTTTTTCCATTAACTGCGCCAGTAAGTTTCTTTCCAGCATTTCCTGCTCATTCAATAATTCCATTTGTTTTTTCAGGGTGCTTTCCCTGTGTTCTGTTTCTTCCCCCATTCTTTCCAGCAATAACTGTTGTTTTTGATTAATTATTTGCAATTCTTTTTGCTGGTCCTTCATCATTTTAAGCTTTTTAACCTGCAATTCTTTCAATTCTGATTCCAGTTTTTTTCTTTCTTCAATTGGAATGGTGTCAACTATAATATTCTTCAGCGAGTTTTCCGCGGGAACCGGATCAGCTTTTGTTTTTTGGGTGGGTGATTGACCGGCATAAAGTGCTATTCCGCAGAATAGCAAAACGGTTACCGGCAATACCATCAGGCGGCTCCAATAGCTATATTTTCGTTTTTTCAATTGTGTAATCATGGCAATACGACGTTTAATATGATTTTGAAAAAAATAGTTGGTTCCGGAAAGCGTGCTGGCTTTGAGGATGGTTTGTAGTAATAATTGAGCGTATTCGGTGCTATCATCATTTTTTACCGCGTACTGATCCGCCAAAAATTCGTGGATGGCCCGTAATTCTTTTTTAATGAGATGGTAAAATGGATTGATCCAGAAAACAGTAGAAAGAATCTCAACGAGTAGGATATCTGCGGAATGCTTTTGTTGTACATGGAATAATTCGTGGCGGAATATCTGTTGTCCTTCTTTGCTCTCCAATACTAATTCACGGTTCCAGAAAATAGATTGGAAGAAAGAGAAGGGAGTTCCGGGTTCGCTGGTATCATAAATTTTTAACTCATTAATTGCCTCAAAAGGATATTTGCGACGCAGCTTGAGTATATAGAATATCGTCCTCAGCAGGATAAATAAAAGCGCCATGCTTACTAAAAGATAAACCGGCATTAGCAATGCCTTCCATCCCAACCCACTGCTCGATGTTTGTTCTGTTACTGAATTATTTTGGTGCAATGGCTCTGCGCTCAGCGTAGTAATTGTTTGATACAATGCTTCTTTGGCAGTATTTCCAGGATCTGAAAAAACGGGTATGCTGATAAACGAAATTACCGGCGGAATGATCAATGCGGCCAACAGATAAAAACGGTTATAATGGTGGAATTTTTTATTTCTGAGGAAAAGCCAATAGTATCCAAAGAGAATTCCGGAAGCAATAAATACTTTGGTTATATAAAGCAGGATACTCATTGATTGTTGTTTTTGGCGTTTTTAATTTGATGAAGCAATGATTCCAATTCTTCCAGGCTTAATTTATTATCGCTCACAAACTGAGAAACCAATTTGGCCGGCGATCCTTCGAAATATCCCTTCACTAGTTGATTGATACTTTTTTTTCCATACTCCTCTTTGCTAACCCTGGGTTTATACAGGTTATTTCTTCCCTGGGTTTCGTAACCCACAAACCCTTTTTCTACCAAAATCTTCAGAATAGTTGCAACAGTATTGGAATGGGGTCTTGGATCCGGGCAATTTTCAAGAATGTCCTTCAGAAAGCCCTGGCCCTGCTTCCAGAGCACTTGCATTACCTGTTCTTCGGCTTTTGTCAATGGTTTCATTATTCAACTAATTATTTAGTTATTAAAATCAAATGTATAACTATTTATTTAGTTACAGAATTTAATTTAGCTTTTTCAAAAAAAGTTTCAAAAAAGAAAGAGATTATAATTGTGTGAAATAATAGTAGTTGAAATCCTTGCTGGCATTGGGTTACATATTGTCTTGTTTAGGTATTAATAGTGCAGCTTCGGACATTATTATGCGTTTTTTCGATTACTCTTTTCCTCAGGGACTATGAACTCTGGGAAATGATGTTTAGATTTGTATACGGTTCTGGACGGATTTGGCCCATTTAACAGCCTGTTTGCAAAGGCATTGCAACTTCTCCCGAACATAGTGTGTCTTATGATTGTTGATCCTGTACCCCCAAAATTGATCACAGTCATTTATATTTTATACTCATATGAGACAGCTTAAAATTGCTACACAGATTACCAATCGTGATTCGCAGGCAGTAGAAAAGTATCTTCAGGAAATCTCTAAGATTTCGATGATCACTCCCGAAGAGGAGACCGTACTTGCCCAGCGAATTAAGATGGCCGATCAGCGTGCGTTAGATAAATTAGTACAGGCAAACCTTCGATTCGTGGTATCTGTTGCAAAACAATATCAGCACCAGGGGTTATCACTGAGCGATTTGATTAACGAGGGTAACCTCGGATTGATTAAGGCTGCCCAGCGTTTTGATGAAACAAAAGGTTTCAAATTCATTTCGTATGCTGTTTGGTGGATTCGTCAATCCATTTTACAGGCTTTAGCAGAGCAGGGACGGTTAGTGCGCCTGCCTCAGAATAAAATCGGCACCTATAACAAAGCCAACAAAGCATATATGGCTTTCGAGCAAGAGCACGAAAGAGAGCCATCTACAGAAGAATTGGCTGAGTTACTGGAAATGAGCGAAACGGAAATCAACAACATTTTTCAGAGTAATACCCGTCACACAAGCCTGGACGCTCCCGTGCATGAAGCAGAAGATGTGGCCATGGGAGATCTGCTGGAAGGGGCGGATGATACAGATGATAATGTAATGAAGGATTCTTTGCGTAACGAAATTCGCCGGGTGTTGAAATCACTCAGTCCACGGGAAGCGGAGATTGTGAATGCTTATTTTGGATTAGATGGTGAGAATGGAGTTACCATTGAGCAAATTGGTCAAAAATATGATTTGACTAAAGAGCGTATCCGCCAAATAAAAGAAAGAGCTATCAAGCGTTTGCAGAAAGCCCGTTATAGCAATGCGCTTAAAGCTTATTTAGGATAGAATTATATGGGTTAAAGTACCTGCCCCGGCCACGGTCGGGGCATTTTATTAAATGGGAAATGTAAAACTCAAAATCTAAAATGGAAAATGTGAAGCCAATTCTACATTTTGAGTTTTACATTTTAGATTTTACATTTTGTTGTATCTCTGCCTTCGTAACTTTGCCGCCATTATGATTAAACGCATCGTTTACTTTATCCTGGCTTCAATCGTTCTCGCTCGTTGTGAAAAATCAATCACGTTTACCCCGGAAAATGCGGAATCCCTCGTGGTGGTAGAAGCTACCATCGAAAACGGGCAGGCACCGGTTGTTATATTGTCAAGTAGTGTAAATTACTTCAGCCAGATATCGCCGGATATACTCTCTAATTCATTTATCAGAAACGCAAATATTGAGATTAGTAACGGAACACTTACCCATAAATTAAAGGAGTACGTTATCCCCGGCATAAATGGATACAACCTATATTATTATTCTGTTGATTCTGCCAACTTATCTACTGCATTCAAGGGGGAATTTGAAAAATCCTATACGCTTAAAATCACTACTGGTGGAAAAGATTACACAGCCATTACTACAATACCTGCGCTGGCAAAAAAAATTGATTCCTTATGGTGGGAGAAAGCGCCGGGTAATCTCGATAGCAATTATGTAAAAGTGGTTGCACGCGTTACTGATCCTCCTGGTTATGGTAACTATATCCGGTACTTTACCAGGCGCAACCTGGAACCGTTCTGGCCTGGCCGAAATTCGACTTTCGACGATCAGATTGTGGACGGGAAAACATATGATGTTCAAATCGACCGGGGTGTGAACCGAAACGAAGTAATTGATGAAGAAACGTATACCCTATTTGACCGGGGAGATACGGTAACTTTAAAACAGTGTAATATAGACAAACCTACCTACGATTTCTGGCGAACCATAGAGTACAGCTATGCCAGTATCGGCAATCCCTTCTCTTCTCCTACTAAAGTACTCACCAATATTAAAGGAGGGGGTTTAGGCTATTTTGGCGGATATGCGGCACAGTATATTTCGCTTATCATTCCTAAATGATCGGTTATTGAAGTATCCAATAATTTGGTTTTGCACAGTCAATTAAGGTAGTTGGGTATCCGACACTTTTATTTAATGATTCCGTTTATTTTTGCGCAGTTTAATTTTTTAGTTTATGGACAATAAGACCAGTGAAAAAGTACATTGCCTGATTATTGGATCCGGTCCGGCAGGTTATACGGCTGCTATTTATGCAGCCCGTGCCAATATGAAGCCGCTATTGTACCAGGGAATTCAACCGGGCGGGCAATTGACTATTACGACGGATGTAGAAAATTATCCGGGTTATCCCGATGGTGTACAGGGCCCTGAAATGATGGTGCATTTTGAAAAACAAGCAGCCCGGATGGGCACTGAAATACGCTTTGGATTAGCAACTAAGGTTGATTTTTCCACGCATCCATTAAAAGTGTGGATTGATGAAGAGAAATTGGTAGAGGCAGATGCGGTAATAATAGCGACCGGTGCCTCTGCCAAATGGCTGGGCCTGGAAAGTGAACAACGATTGAACGGTTTTGGGGTAAGCGCCTGTGCTGTATGCGACGGTTTTTTCTTTCGGGGCAAGGAAGTTGCTATAGTGGGCGCCGGTGATACCGCGGCGGAGGAAGCACTGTATTTATCCAAACTATGTACCACTGTGCATATGATCATTCGGCGTGATAGCATGCGCGCTTCCAAGGTAATGCAGGAAAGGGTTCAGCAAACTCCCAACATTAGGATTTACTGGAATTCAGAAACAGACGAAATACTGGGGGAAAATAAGGTTGATTCGGTTCGAATAAAAAATATTAAAAGCGGCGAAAAGAAAACAATTCCCGTCAGCGGTTTTTTTGTAGCCATCGGCCATCAGCCTAATTCAGAAATTTTTAAGGAGTTTCTGGAAATGGACGAAGCCGGATATATTAAGACTATACCAGGTTCTTCCAAAACAAATGTGGAAGCTGTTTTTGCAGCAGGGGATGTTCAGGACAAAATTTACCGTCAAGCTGTTACTGCAGCTGGAAGTGGATGTATGGCCGCCCTGGATGCAGAGCGCTACTTGTCGGTCAAAGGTTTGGTATAATCGTTGTACATAGAAGTTTACGATTGCAATTCGCGGGTTCTGGTTAATTTGTTTGTCAATATTCATTATTGCTTATGGTTTCAATTGAATTGCTAAACCTGCGAATGCATGCTTTTCATGGTATCCATGAAGGGGAAAGGAAAACAGGCAGTGAGTATGAGCTTAACATTACAGTAAACTTCGAAGAAGGAAAAATTGAATTTAATGATTTAAGTGATACCATTGATTATGCGGAGGTTTTTACCATCGTGAAGCAGTATATGCAAATCCCCACTACGTTATTAGAGAACGTAGCCGATAGTATTATTCGCCGAATAAAGCAACAATACCCCAATACCGCGGAAGTTATTCTTTCTATTTACAAATTACAGGCCCCCATTGAAAATTTTGATGGTAAGATTGGCGTTACTTTACATAAGCGATTTGATGGATAAACAATTCCCTATATCGGTTTACTTTATTCTATTTTTCTTCTTTCCTGTATTTTCTTATTCCCAGGATGAAAGTAAATTACTGAGTGAGGCTCGCCAGCAGGAAGCCGCGTTTAAGGAAAACGAGGCCATGCTCAAATACCTGGAAGTATTGAAAATTCAACCCCGTAATTATACGGCCTTGTGTAAAGTGAGCGAGTTATACAGCCTGCTGGGCAAAAGGCAACCAACCAAAGAAAAACAAAAAATATATTACCGGGCAGCCCGCAACTATGCACAACAAGCGCTTTGGGTAAACCCTTCCCACGCCGACGCAAATTTTGTAATGGCATTAGCTATGGGACGAATGGCTATTATTTCATCCGGAGAAGAAAAGATAAAGGCAGTAAAGGATATCAAAATATATGCAGAGAAATGTGTTCAACTGGATCCTCAAGGCTTTAAAGGCTATCATATACTGGGGCGATGGCATTATGAAATAAGTAACCTAAGTCCGGTAGAAAAGTGGTTAGTAAAAATAGCCTATGGTTCCCTGCCGGAGGCTTCTTTAAAGGAAGCAGTTGACAATTATGAAAAAAGCAGGCAACTAAATCCCAACCTATTGATTAACTACCTGGAATTGGCAAAATGTTTTCACCGGAACGACGAAAATAAAAAGGCGGATGAAATGCTTCAGCAAGTATTACAATTACCCAGTAAAACAATGGATGATCCAACAGTAAAAGATGAGGCCAGGAAATTATTGAAAAAGTGGACCGAATGATGAGCCCATTAGAAGCCCACATGAAGCAGGAACCTCTAGCGGATTATTGATTAACAGGCAGCATCCGACCAATTACCTGCTTAATCAGGATGCAGGTATCCTCGGTTACCAGCTTCCGTGCAACGCGCCGCTCAAATCACCTTTGACTTCCACCTGCCACTCCGTAGATACAGGAATGAGGGTATAAAAATACAAGTCCAGTATAGCCATTCACTCATCCAGCCAATGGTAATAGATAAATTGAATTTATCCAGCACGAGATAAACATAAAGGCAATAGAAAATAATGGTGGCAGCTTCTATTAATAATGTAACGCGGCTGTTTCCGGTTCCTACAACTGCATTTAAGAAAATGACGGAAACAGACATTAAAATCATGGCTACTGAAATTACCCGTATTACCGGTACGGCAGCAACGGTAAAAGAGGAAGGTTGTCCATAAATAGCCAGGAACAACTGCGGGAAAATATTGATCAAAATCGCAATACAAATGGCAAAGCCGACATTAATTCTTACCAACTTTCCGATCAATTTCCATACTTCTTCTTTTCTGTTTTGACCAATAATATTACTAACCATCGTGCTGCTGGTGGCGGCGAAGGCCCAGCTAACGGCTCCGAATAAACCAAATACATTGCGCATGGTATTGGATATGGCTAAGGCCATTTCACCGTGCCTGTCGATCAATAGGAAAAAATATTCCCAACTCATTATGCTGATAGCATGCTGAAAGATAAGTGGGGAGGACATGCGTAAAATAAGCCTCAGATTATAGTTATCCCATCCGAAATGTTGAAAAAGTTGAAATCGGTTACTTATTCCTTTTTGGTAAATGACGAGGTATACAACCATCATACCTGTAAATTCGGCGATAATGGAAGCAATGGCTGCCCCGTTAAAACCCATTGCCGGAAAACCAAGTTTTCCAAAAATAAGAGTGTAATCCAGAAATACATTACAAAGTGTTTCTGCCAGGGTGCCCGCAATGAGATACTTGCTTTGGTTGGTGCCCACCAGCAGGGCATTGCGCATTTGATAAATATAAAGAAACGGCAATCCCCAAATTCTGATCTTTAAGAAACGAATGGCTTGCTGTAACCTATGTTCGTCGTGAATGAAGTTTCTGAAAATGGAAGGAATGAATAGATAGGTCAGTACTATGCCAATTGCTGCAATAGCCAATGCAATGAAAACACCCTGGTTAAAAAGTTTGCCGATTTCACCGGGCCTGTTCTCGCCTGCCCGCCGGGCAATTAATGCCTGTAACCCATTATTCAATCCAAAGCCAATAGCTGCGAAAATTAAATAATAGACCCCGGTTATTCCGGCAACTGCCAGCGACTTTCCATCATCGGGGAAATGCCCGAGGAAAATATTATTGGTAATGAAATTCAGCTGCGGAATTAAAATGGCAAAGCTGATTGGCAAAGCGATTTTTATTATTTGCCTGTTTGTAACAGCAAGTTGAAGACTGCTATCGGTAACATTAGTTGCCATAAAGAGCCGCAAACCTACATTTTTTAATGCTAACAATCCGGTACCGCCGATGTGGTCATAATTTGGTAAATGGCACTGTCAATTCAGGCTGCATCAATAAAATTTATAGTAACATTGCAGGTAGTTACTGTATGATAAAACCAGCCTTTGATATTTTAACAACCCATGGGGAGGAGAATTCCTTAGCCCCCTGCACTTTGCTGCTTGAATTAAGCGAAAAACAGTTTACCTGTGCATGGGTGAATAAGAGTACCCGTCATTTGGTGCAATTAAGGCAATACCATATTCCTGCTGAGAATACCGAAGCACTTGGTGATTTGCTGGAGGACCTGGTTGAAAACGATCCGGATCTGCAGCGTGAAATAAAAGAGGTGGTGGTAATTTATAATTTAGGGGAAACCTCTTTAATGCCTGATAGCCATTATACTATTGAGCTGGGAAGGCCCGCTGCAGAGTTGGTGGCCGGTGCCGCAAATAAAGGATTGGTATTAAGTGAAAAGATCCCAGGCCATAATATATATACCATTTATCAGATTCCCCGGAACCTGCATACACTATTTCAGCGCAAATTTTCGGCAGGTAAATACTGGCATTATTACACCTTATTGCTTTCCCGTTTTTCCACTGAAACTGATTCGCCAGATACCATTTTTCGCTTATTCTATTACCCCGATAAGTTGGTGGTAGCAGTTTTTACAGCAGCAAAACTTCAGCTGATGCAGAGTTACTATTATCAGCTGCCGGAAGATATAGCGTTTCATTTATTAAACATTTGTAAACAGTTGAATATGGATCCTGAACAAGTGCGGTTATATTTGTCTGGATTGATAGATTCAGATTCTGCGATGTATAATGAGATTTCTAGATATTTTTTGAATATTGAATGGGAAACCACCGGTTCACATACCTGGGCAAATGAACAACTGGCCGACTATCCTGCGCATTATTTTTCACCAATACTTCAAATGGCGCTATGCGTATAATAGGAGGAGAGATGGGAGGCAGGCGTCTTAATCCACCTGCGAAAATGACTTACACGCGACCCACCACCGACCTTGCCAAAGAAGGCTTATTTAATATTATTCAAAACACCCTTGAAATAGAATCGCTGAAGACATTGGACCTTTTTGGTGGAACCGGAAGCATCAGTTATGAATTGGCCTCGCGGGGCGCACCGGATCTTACTATTGTTGAGAAAGACAGCGCCATGTTTGAATTCATCAAAAAGACAGCCGATCTATTGAAACTGGAAAACTTCAAAGTTATTAAGATGGACGTCTTCCGTTTTATGGATCAATGTTCCGAACAATTTGATTTTATCTTTGCCGGCCCCCCATATGCCTTGTCAAACATTGATGAGTTGCCAGGTAAAGTATTGGAAAAAAAATTGCTAAAGCAGGGAGGTTGGTTTGTGCTGGAACATACGCCCCGAAATAGCTATTCAACTTATCCGCAGTTTGAAAAAGCCCGTAATTACGGCACCACTATTTTCTCCATTTTTGTGAATAAATAGAAAAAGTAATTCAGAATTATATATTTCAAAAACAATTGAAAGATCCAATTTTTGTTACCGGAATAGGAACAGGCATCGGCAAAACCATTGTGTCGGCGATATTAGCAGAAGCATTAACCGCCGATTATTGGAAACCCGTGCAGGCGGGTATTGAACTTGTCTCCGATAGCGAATGGGTTAAGAATAACGTAACTAATATCAAATCCATAGTGCACCCTGAATACTATCGTTTACAGGAGTCCGCTTCTCCTCATTTTTCTGCCAGGAATGAATATATTTTTCTCAGCGTTCAGGAAATTTGCGCTCATATCCCTTCATATAGTTGTAACTTGATTGTGGAAGGGGCAGGTGGTCTGTTGGTGCCGTTAAACGAAACAGAGTTTATTGCAGACCTAATCCTGGCGCTGAGATCTCGTGTAGTATTAGTAAGTCGAAATTACCTGGGCAGTATTAATCATTCATTGCTAACGGCGGCTGAATGCAGGAGAAAAGGAATACCGGTATTGGGTTGGGTTTTCATTGGATATGAATCCATCTATGAAAAGGAAATAAGCGCGTGGAGCAACCTGCCGGTTATTGCATCCGTACCGCATGTTAAAGATCCCGGAAAATCTTTCATAAAAGCGATGGCAGAATTCCATAGGGAATCTATAACTAATTTGCTATGCTGAAAAAGGCTATCAGGGAACTGTACATGCAAAAAAGATTGAAACTAACCGACAACGATTGGAATGAGCATTCTACCCGTATTGTTTCGAATTTCAAAACAGTTAAGTTGGAACCAATAAGGTATCTTTTGTCTTATAGCACACTTCTTGAACGGAAAGAGTTTGAAATTAGTGCATGCATACCAATTGTTAAAAACTCCTGGCCGGAAGTTAAAATAGGATGGCCCCGTATAGAACCCGATATGCTTTCGATGGAAGTGTACCATGTCACCGAAGATGGGTTATATGCGAAGAATAAGTTTAATATCCTGGAACCGATTACCGGAGAAATGATTACACCTGAATCGATTGATGTGGCATTTGTTCCCCTAATTGCTTTTGATAAAAGGGGATTCCGGGTTGGATATGGCAAAGGTTATTATGATCGTTATCTTAAGCGTTGCCGTGCCGAACTATTTAAAATTGGCTTTTCGTTTTTTGAACCGGTGGAGCGGATAAAAGACATCAATGATTTTGATGTACCTTTAGATCTTTGTATCACACCATCGCGTATTTATGAATTTTAACGCTCCGTTGCTCAAGCCTATTCGAATTTTATTGTTTCCACTTTCTTTGATATATGCCCTCCTGATATGGATCCGAAATCGTCTCTTTGATAGAAATTTTCTTCCCTCTACCTCCTTCAACTTGCCTGTCATTTGTGTAGGAAACCTCTCAGCAGGAGGTACTGGAAAATCCACCATGGTGGAGTACCTGATCCGCCAGTTTAAAGATAGCATTGAACTAGCCACCCTTAGCAGGGGATACAAAAGAAAAACAAAGGGGTATGCACTGGCAGATGACAAAACAACAGCGCTCGAGATCGGTGATGAGCCCCTGCAATTTCATTTGAAATTTCCCGATGTTACCGTAGCGGTGGGAGAGGAAAGAGTAGTAGCTATTCCTCAATTACTTCACGACCGGCCAACCACCAAATTAATTATAATGGATGATGCTTTTCAGCATCGGAGTGTTAATGCCGGGTTGAATATTTTGCTTACGGAATACACCAATCTCTTCACCCGTGATTGGTTCTTACCCACCGGCGATTTACGCGATGAAAAAAACAGTTACCAACGGGCCAACCTGCTGTTTGTTACTAAATGCCCCCCCGATATTTCAGCAGAGGAAGCCGATAAAATTCGTGCGGAAATAAATGTATTACCACAGCAGCAATTATTTTTTACCTCCATTGAATATGGAATGCCCTATCATCTCACCCGCAAGCACTCCATAGCAGTTACGCACAACATGGAAGTATTGCTGGTAAGCGGAATCGCCAACCCCGGACCATTAAAGGAATATTTACATGAATACTCGCGGGCTTATTATGAAATGCTATTTAATGATCATCATATTTTCAGTATCGACGATTGGCGGGATATAGTAAAACGGTTTAATTCCATTACCGCCAACAATAAAATAATTCTGACCACGGAAAAAGACGCGGTGAGACTGATGAAATTTTCCAATGAAGTAAGAGAACTGCCCCTGTTTGTAATACCCATTGAAATGAAGCTACTTTTTAACGAGGAACAGCGCTTCCACGATTTAATCACTAATTTCATAGAAACATTTCATTCGAAAAATAAAATTAATAAATGAGCAGAAAGGATAATAAGAAGAAAGATAAAGGAAGGCATAAGGCGCCCAATGCCGGCCATTACAAGGGAGTATTGGATATTACCCGTTCGGGTATCGGATACGTAATGGTGGAGAACCTCGAAAACGATATACTTGTTCGTCCGGCGGATTTCAATACGGCATTACACGGCGATACGGTTCGGGTAACAGTAGGAAGCGATGGGAAGCAAAGTAAACGGTTACTGGGAAAAGTGACGGAAGTTGTACAACGGAAACAAACAGAATTTCTCGGCCGCATAGAAATGGGAAACGGGTTTGCCTTTTTTGTTCCCGATAGCACTAAGCCCATGCCTGACATGTATGTGCCGTTAGGATCATTGAATGGAGCAAAGGAAGGCGACCGCGTAATTGTGAAAATCAAAGAATGGGAAAAAAATAAAAAACCGGTGGGAGAAGTAATCGTGGTGATGGATGCAGGGGATGTGAATGATATGGCTATGAAAGAACTTTTAATGGAAAATGGGTTCCCGCTTTTCTTTCCAGAAAATGTGCTGGAAGAATCAGAAAGAATACCCGATTCTATTTCATCATCAGAAATTGCCAATCGTAAAGACTGCCGCGAGGTATTCACCATTACAATTGACCCGGTAGATGCGAAAGATTTTGACGATGCCATATCCTTCCGGGTATTAAAAAATGGGAATTATGAAATAGGTATTCATATTGCCGATGTGAGCCATTTTGTAGAGTTCGATACCGCCCTCGATAAGGAAGCCTATGACCGGGCTACTTCGGTTTATTTGCCCGACAGGGTTTCTCCCATGTTGCCCGAACGTATTTCGAATGAATTGTGTTCCCTGCGTCCCAAAGAAGACAAGCTCACCTTTTCAGCCATTTTTCAAATTACTCCTAAAGCAGAAGTAAAAGAATACTGGCTGGGAAAAACAATTATTCATTCCAACCACCGCTTTGCATATGAAGAAGTTCAGGAGATTATTGAAAAAGAAGATGGATTATACCGAGATGAAATTCTTATTCTCAATAACCTGGCTCAACGTTTCCGAAAGCATCGATTTAAGAAGGGAGCGATTAACTTCTCTTCCCAGGAGGTACGGTTTAAACTGGATGAGAAAGGAAAGCCTATTGGTATAATGATAAAAGAAAGTAAAGAAGCCCATCAATTAATTGAGGAGTTTATGCTGCTGGCGAACCGAACGGTGGCAGAACATGTAGGAAAAGTAAAAATAGATAAAAAAGAAATCCCTTTCCCTTACCGGATACACGATACGCCCGATGAAATAAAGCTTTTGCCTTTTGTGGAGTTCGCCAAAAAATATGGCCACACTTTTGACACCAAAACACCTGAAGGTATCGCCAGTTCCTTTAACCAGATGTTAGAAGATGTAAAGGGAAAACCTGAACAGCATGTATTGGAACAGTTAGGAATTCGCACCATGGCCAAAGCAATATACACTACAGAAAATATTGGGCACTATGGTTTGGGATTCAAGCATTATACTCACTTCACTTCTCCTATACGTCGCTATCCGGATGTACTGGTTCATAGAATTCTTTTCGACATATTAAACGGTACGGTTGAACCTGATAAAAAACTGGAACAGAAGTGCCGGCATTGCAGTGAAAAGGAACGTTCGGCGATGGAGACTGAACGGGCTGCTAATAAATATAAACAGGTAGAATATATGCAGGGATTCCTGGGCGAGGAATTTGACGGGGTGATCAGTGGAGTGGCTGCCTTTGGTTTTTGGGTCGAGACTGTTGAGCACAAATGCGAAGGGCTGGTTAGTATCAACAGCCTCCTGGAATATGATGATTTCAGGCATATAGAAAGTGATTATTGCCTGGTAGGCATGCGCAGCGGCAGGAGTTTTCGAATGGGAGATAAAGTTCGGATAAAGATCGTAGCGGCGAACTTAACAAAGAGGCAGTTGGATTATGAATGGGTCATCACATCCAGTTTAAGCGAAGAAACGCTGGAAGAGAAAAAATACCGGGCAAAAGGAAAAAAGAAAAAGTAAGATTCGAATAAAAAAGCGGAACCGCTTATGCATAGTTTTGAAACATTAAGTAAGGAATTTACCAAATCTTTTTCGGTTAGTCATTTTCCGGAACAGCCGGAATCATTATACCAGCCGAATAACTATTTCTTATCATTAGGTGGAAAAAGAATTAGGCCGGTATTATGCCTGATGGGAAATGAATTATTCGATGAAATTCATCCTGACGCCTATAAAGTTGCAAATGCAATTGAGCTCTTCCACAACTTTACGCTTATTCACGACGACATCATGGATAAGGCTCCCTTACGCCGGGGCATGCAAACCGTTCATGAAAAATTTGGAGAATCTACCGCGCTGCTTGCCGGGGATGTAATGCTGGTGGCGGCCTACGAGTATCTCAATAAAATTAATACCAGCTTCCTTCGTCCCATTCTTCATTTGTTTAATAAAACGGCCCGCGAGGTTTGTGAAGGACAGCAACTCGATATGGATTTTGAAAAAAAGGAAACCGTGCTGCTGGATGAGTATATACGAATGATTGAATTAAAAACATCTGTTTTGCTGGCGGCCAGTTTGAGGATGGGGGCTATTCTGGGTGGAGCCGGAGAAGGTAACCAGAAACATTTATACGAGTTTGGGAGAAACCTCGGTATCGCCTTTCAAATCCAGGACGATTACCTGGATGCCTTTGGTAATCCGGAAAAATTTGGCAAGCAGGTGGGGGGCGATATATTAGCCAATAAAAAAACATTTCTGCTGATTCATGCAATGGAAGTAGCGCCTCCCGTCACAAAACATGAAATACAACAATTAATGCGAACAAATCCTCCCGATAAAGTTACTAGCGTATTAAGCATCTTCCGGGAATGTGGGGTGGATAGCTGGGCTTTTGATTTAAAAGAAAAGTATATCGGTTCTGCTATTCAACACCTGGAAGATACCGCGGTGCTGAATGACCGAAAGCATTCATTAAAAGAGCTGGCGCATTTCCTGGTACAAAGAGAAACCTGAAATCTGGCCGGATAAAAGAAATAATCAGGTTGATTAGTCTGAAATAGATGGGCTGGATCTGGTTGTCACCTTGAATTTGGATATTAAACATCCGAAGCACGTATTCTTTTCTAAAAACTATTTACCTTAATTGCTCAATAAACCAGCTACTGCATGTCTAATTCATTGTTTCGCACCAAAAAAATTTCTTCCATTTTATCAGAAGGGGGCGATGATAGCCACAGTACCGGGGGATTGAAAAGAGTACTTACCGTACGTGATTTGACCTTCTTTGGCATTGCCGCTATTATTGGTGCCGGCAGTTTCAGTAGTTTGGGAGAAGCTGTTTATAAAGGGGGGCCCGGAGTAGTATTATTGTTCATTATTACAGGAATCGCCTGCGCATTTACTGCTTTTTGTTATAGTGAATTCGCCAGTCGTATCCCTGTAGCCGGTAGCGCATATACCTATGCTTATGCAAGTTTTGGAGAACTCTTTGCCTGGGTAATTGGATGGGCATTGATTATGGAATATTCTATCGGTAATATATATGTAGCATTTAGCTGGAGCGATTATTTTACTTCCTTTTTGAGTAAAATTAATATTCATATTCCCGATTACCTTACCTGCAGCTACCCCGAAGCACATAAAGCAATTACCGAACATAGTCAGAACAAAGAAATAGTCAGCGCATGGAACAACGCTCCAAAGATTGGGAGCCTGCGTTTAATTCTCGATTTGCCCGCCCTTGTCATTAACCTGCTGATTACCTACCTCGTTTACCGCGGAATTAGAGAAAGCCGCAATTTCAGCAATGCGATGGTTATGCTTAAGCTGGCCATAGTAGCTCTGGTAATTATGGTAGGGGGCGCGTTGCTTTTTTCAAATGGTTTAACCTTTAACTGGACACCCGCTGATAATGATGGAGTGCGGTCCTTTATGCCCAATGGATTTGGCGGAGTGATGTCTGCGGTAAGCGGAGTGTTTTTTGCCTATATCGGATTCGACGCCGTAAGCGTTCTTGCCGAGGAAAGCAAGAATCCTCAGCGCGATTTACCCAAGGGAATGATTTATTCACTGGTAATTTGTACTATCGTTTATATCCTGTTAACGCTGGTACTAACGGGTACGGTGAACTACCGAAATTTCCAGGGAATAGGAGACCCGCTTGCCTTTATATTCGAAGAACAAAACCTGAATATCGGCTGGATGCAACTGCTGGTGTCGATTTGCGCGGTAATTGCGATGACCAGCGTATTGCTTGTTTTTCAAATGGGTCAACCACGGATATGGATGAGCATGAGCCGGGATGGACTTTTGCCATCCGCATTTCAAAAGATCCATCATAAATTTAAAACTCCTTCTTTCGCAACTATTATTACCGGTTTAGTAGTTGGTATTCCTATCCTTTTTACCGATAAGAGTTTTGTACTTGATTTTACCAGTATTGCTACCTTATTTGCATTTGTACTGGTATGCGGAGGAGTATTGCTGATTCCCAGAAAAACAAAGGAGCCTGGTAAATTTAATATGCCGTATATAAATGCAAAAATTATCTTTCCCTTATTGGTAGTCGTAGCTATTATTATTCTTGCTGTTTTTACAAATGATTATTTCGCAAGGCTATTTCAATTTCAGTTAACGGCCCGTGATACAGACGTGGTGGTAGGTGGACTTTCCGTCAAAACTCCCGCCGCCACCGCCAATGCTTTGTCTGTTGCATTAACAGCAAAAAAGACGCTCAATATATCAACCATTATTTTCTGGCTCGTTTGTATCTTTCTAAGCATAATAACTTATTTAAAAAACTACTCGCTGATCCCATTGATGGGTCTAACAACCTGCCTCTATTTGTTGACAGGTATGTCGGCCAGCAACTGGTCCTGGTTTTTTGGCTGGATGGTAATGGGCCTTATTTTTTATTTACTATATGGGTATAAAAACAGTAAGCTGGCTACCTGACTATGGTCTGACCTTACTCTTAATTTGCCCGGCATCAGTAATCCTATTCAACTTTTGTTGCGTCGCACTCTTGTACTATTGTAACTTTGTGCAGCAATCTATTATCGAACATTCAATTGTAAAGAGAAGGGTATGAAGTTTCAAATAGGGGACAAAGTAGTAGTAAATCATACAAATGAAGAAGCCGAGGTAGTGGAAATCCTAAATGATAAAATGTTGATAGTGGAAGTAAAGGGGGTTAAGTTCCCCGTATACATAGATCAACTGGATTTTCCCTATTTCAAGCGCTTTACAGAAAAAAAAATGTTTCCCATAAAGAAAGAGAAGAAATATATTGAAGATATACAACAGGAAAAAAAACAAGTGAATAAAAAGGTAATTGACGGCGTGTGGCTCACTTTTATTCCTTTAATGGATTCGGATGAATTCGGAGATGAAGTGGTGGAGGAATTAAAAATACATTTAGTCAACCGCACCGAAAGTGGATATTCTTTTATTTACCACCTGAATTATATTGCGAAGGAAGGGTTTGAATTAACTAGCCAGGTGCAGCCGTTTGAAGATTTTTACCTGCACGATATCCCTTTTGAAAACCTGAATGATAGTCCGGTTTTTAATATTGAATTTTCGCTTATAAAGCCGGATAGAAATAAAGCGGATTATTATGAAACTTCGCTTAAGTTAAAACCTAAGCAAGTTTTCAATCGAATTCAGAAATTGGAGCAAAAAGGAGAAGCTACGTTTTCATATAAACTATTTGACCAATATCCGGGCAAACAGGCAAAAGAAACTTTTGATCTTAACTCATTATCTAATGCGGGATATAAAGTGTACGACGCGGCACAGGCAAGGCAGCATTTAGAACCAGCGAAGCATGAAGTAGATTTACATATCGAAGCTATTACAACAGATCATGAAGGGATGTCGAGTTTTGAAAAACTCACCCTGCAGCTTAAGACTTTTGAAAAATGGCTCGACCTGGCGATTGCCCATCACCAGAAATCCCTGATTATAATTCATGGGGTGGGGGCGGGTAAGTTGCGTGACGAAATTCACGAGATACTTAAATTGCGAAGAGAAGTAAAGACTTTCGTTAATCAGTACCATCCGGCTTATGGATATGGTGCAACAGAAATATATTTTAAGTAAACTTTCCGACGAATGAATTCATTGAAAATAATTTCATTTATCCTTTCCTTTGGATTGGGTTGACAATGGTATTCGCCCAAAAAGGTTTTGATAAGCCTGGATAGATTTGAATAGACATTTCCATAACACGATGTGCTTCCCATAAATTATACACTTAAACTCTTTGCCTTTTTTCTGATTATTCAACATTAAATTTGCATAGCTACAAACCGGGTTATCGCTTTCCCGCAATAGTCGGGAGGGAGGAAAGTCTGGACAGCACAGAGCAATGCACCGGTGAAGAGCCGGGTCCTGTAAGGGAACAGATAGTGCCACAGAAAATAACTGCCTTCGTCTGCCAAAGCATTAGCGGAGGTGGACTTGTCCGTTCTGGTGAAGGCCCTCCTTCGCCAACCGCATGCGCTCAAGCTTTAGCGGAGGCGCAGGCTACGGAAGGTAACATTGAAAACGGGAGGTAAGAGCTCACGGCGTGTACAGGCAACTGTGCAGGCGGGTAAACCTTGCATGCTGAAATGCCACATAGGTCAGCGTTTGAGAACGGCTCGTTCGATGCTGATGGGTAGGCAGATTGATCCCGGTGTGTAAATACCGGGACAGATAAATGATAACCGCGTCATCCCAAGTACGTAAGAAAGCAGATCCTTTCTTTCAGAAAAAGTTGACGATACAGAATCCGGCTTACAGGTTTGTAGCTTTTTTTTAATGCAGGAGGCTGTACCGAAGCTGCGGAAATCGGGTTTCGATGAGGCGCTACTGATAGGGAGAATGTCAACAAGACATTTTTTACTTATCCCAAATCAGAGATTCGTGTTCCAGGTTTTACTTCTCACGAATGGGAGATTCGTGCGCCATACCCGGCCAACTCCATTAACCAGGCAACACCCAGGTGCGTGATCAGTCCACCCCATATACTTTTTGTGCGGTATACAATCACTCCTAAAATAATTCCGCCGAAATAAGAAGAAATACATTCCAGTAAAGGTTTGCCAAAATGAATAGTACAGTAAAAAGCAGCCATGGGCAATATGGCGTCCTTTCCAACATATCGCACAAAGCCAAGTACCAATAGCCCCCGAAAGAAAAGTTCAATGGTGAAAAAGTCACTCCCGTAGCCCAATTCATACAGAAGATTGTACTTCCAATGGGTTATCGCGAAAGATTGAATAAAATCGATCTTCCTGAGTTTTGGATAGGCCAATAAAAAATCAGGTTGGGTAAAAGAAAAGGCTACCAGCGGTAACATACATAAAAGTAAAAGAACGTAAGGCTTGGCGGTAAAATGACGGGCAGTCATTCCAGCTACCGGTGATCCATAACGGAATACCTTCCATAATGAAAAGATTAAAAGTAGTACGGCTATTGCTTTTATTGGCCAGTCAAGAGTCAGTTGCCAATAGGGGCTCCAGGGGTAATGAAGCTGTTGCGTAAAAAAAATGGTACTGTCCCGGCACCCAATCTTGCACGCAAAAAGGGCTGCAGCGATATACAGCAATATATAAAAACTATAGTGGCGTGGGGGGTAATATCCTGATTTGTAAAAGTGGATCCAATAGCCGCAGGAGAATGTAAAAGCATACAACAAAAAAAAGCCGGAAAAACGTTCCGGAAAACTTACCAGGTTGCTGATCCGGGATTCTATTCCCAGCGTATAATTGATAATAATTAATACAGCCACCAATAGACTCGTTAACAGGAAGACAGATTTGTTGAGAGCAGAATAATATTGATGTACGTACGAAAAAAGTAGTTTCATTAGCAGCTATTGGTTCAATAAGTAAATTACTTATTTTGACTCAAAGCTTGCTTTCATTTTTTCCAGTAGCCCCGAGGAGATCATTTTTTGAGCAAGTACAATCATATTCAGGAATGCGCGGGCATGTGATATTCCATGACCAATGATTACCGGTTTAGAAACACCCAGCACCGGGGTGCCTCCATAATTTTCATAATCGAAGCGATCGAAGTATTCATGAACTATTTGTTTACGTTGCGTAATGGCATGAATCGATTCGGCCATCTTCAGTACCACGTTGCCAGTAAATCCATCACACACCATCACATCCGCTTTGTCAAGAAGTATGTCTCTTCCTTCAATATTTCCAATAAAATTTATTTGTTTATTTTCTTTCAGCAGGAGGTAGGTTGCTTGCGCGAGCAGGTTCCCTTTTCCTTCCTCCTCACCAATATTGAGCAGGGCCACGCGCGGAGAATCGTATCCAAGGATATGTTTAGCATATAAAGAACCCAGTATAGCAAATTGGTTTAGCTGTTCGGGCTTACAATCTGCGTTTAATCCTACGTCCAGCAATAATCCGGTGCCCCCATTTTCTTTTGGAATAACGGTTGAAATGGTGGGTCTCAAAACCCCTTCAATTGTTTTGATGCTAAACAATGCGCCCACCAACATTGCGCCCGTATTTCCGGCACTAATGAATGCATCGGCTTTGCCCGAGGCCAATAAATGAAACCCTACAGCAATGGAAGATTGTTTTTTTTCTTTTAGTGCTCTGGCAGGATGCTCATGCATACCAATCACCTGGGGGGCATGTATTACACTAACCCTGGAAGTATCTATTCCGTACTGTTTCAGTAGCGGATTGATTTGCGTTTCATCCCCAGCTAATAATAAAGCCGGAGCTTCTGTTTGATTCAAGTACAACGGAATTCCTTTCACCGCTTCTAACGGTGCAAAGTCTCCACCCATCATATCTATACAGATTGTCATCTCCGGCAGCTACACTTTATATTAAAAGGACATTATTTAACGGGCGACTTCTCCGCTACCACTTTTCCTTTATAATACAGCTTGCCTTCGCTAACATGTGCACGGTGACGAACATGTGTTTCACCGGTCGTACTATCTTTGCTAAGTGTTATCTCCACTGCCTTATAGTGCGTTCTTCTTTTTGCACTTCTTTGCTGCGAGTGTCGTCTTTTTGGATTAGGCATAACTTAAAATTTATAAACTTCAATAATTAAATCAGTTTCCAAGATCTTTAAACTTTTCCAATCCTTTCCACATGGGATTAGAAGATTGATTGTTCTGTATATCCATATTCTTCAGCATGGCCAGCACTTCTTTATTGCAATAAGGTCCGCCAATTTCTTCTTCCGCACACATGCGCTGCATAGGGATACTCAGGTTGATAAACTCATAAATCCAATCGCTCACATTAATATGACTTTCTCCCCTCGAAATATAATACACATCCGGATCTTCCTCCTGGTTGTTCATTTGTTCCGGATTGTCAACCATTTTCACGACGATTTTAAACTCGTCCCACAAATTGAGTGGTAAATGATTGCCGCAACGATCGCAACTCAGTTCCAGTTTTCCCCCTATTTCAAACTTAAGGAGCATAAAACCATTCTCTCTGTCTAGTTGCAATTTAACCTGGGCAATACAGTTCTTAAAATCCTGTTCCCCATATTCAGAAAAGAATGGATCTGCGATCTCATATTCAAACTCATGAATGCCGGGCTTTAATCCAACAAAGGCTATATCAAAGGTCCTGCGATAATTCATTAGCCACTCTTTTAAAGAGTTTGCAAAGGTAGGGTTAAACAGCTAAAAATGAAGGTCTAAGCTCAAAAATGTTTAGAAAGTTTTAAAGGGTTGGGGATTGTTGCGCAGTTTCCTGTAAATCAAGGCCAAATTTCCCGTTCTACCATAAAGGTACAGGAGATATTAGGTAGGTTTTTTCATAAGCGACCATTTTAATTTCAATTTTCCATAGTCGGTCTGGGCTACTTTTATCGCCGTAATAACCTGGCTGGTTAGAGAATTGTCTGACTCCTGCATTTGGTTAAATAGCGAAGTAAATGCAGCTGTCAGTTTGTTGAGGCTGGGTTCGGGGTTGTTTCTTGAACCTATTAATAATTGACCTATTTGTTTACTTTGGTTTTCGAGCCGTTCTCTTTCTGAACCCGATGATGCATTTAAAGAAGGTTGAAGGGCATCCAGGTATTCCTGGATCTCTTTCTCGAGGTTCATACATTCTATTCGGTACCTGTAACATTGACGAGAAAGATCATGTTGTTGTTGCAAAATTCCAAAAGCCGTTTTAACCCGCGGATCCATTCTGACAGCAAACGACTGCGTATAGTTTTTTCCATCCACCAATAATCTTACTGTATAATTTCCGGGCATTACCCACGGTGCTGACTGATCGGGTTCCGTGTTCCCGTAAATAGCTGAAATAGGATAGGTAGCAGGAATATTTAACGGAGCGTATTTCATATCCCACAAAAAGCGATGCGATCCTTTTTCGCCTGATAATATTTGTTGGGGCCGGATCCAATAGAGAGGTATATTAACAGGTGGAATCTTGTACTGCGTATCTGCGTTGGAATAGGTACGAATGATTACTCCCTTTGCATCTCTTATTTCCAATTTTAACTCATTGGCTTTTTCTGACAGGTAATAATTAATGATAGCTCCATCAGGTGGGTTCTGGCCGGCTGGTTCTTCCTGCGGAACAGGCGTATCCGTATACATACTCCAACGCACGCGGACGGCATTTTGAGGCTTAAATAAAAATGCAGGCGTGTTACTAATCGATGCAGACAATTGCCGTAACGGTGTTATATCACCCAAAATCCAAAAACTCCTCCCATGCGTTCCTACCACAATATCATCCTCTTTGATAACCAGGTCTCGTATAGAGGTGGCCGGCATATTAAGCCGAAGGCTTTGCCAATTTTCACCATCATCAAATGAAACATAAACGGCTCTTTCGCTGCCAGCGAACAATAGTCCTTTTCTCTTTGGATCTTCCCGCACTGCATTAATGGGATCATCTGGTAAGCCGCTGACAATTTCTTTCCAGTGTTTGCCAGCATCTGTTGTTTTGTAAATATGCGGTTTGATATCACTGCACCGAATTCTGTTTACTGCCGCATAGGCCGTATTTACATCGGTATGACTAGCCTCCATCAACGATACCTTGCTCCATGAACTGATGACCGGAGGCGTTACATTTTTCCAGGTTTTCCCACCGTCTTTTGTAAGATGGATATAGCCATCATCCGTTCCTACCCAAATGGTATTAATATCCTTAAAAGAAGGAGCAATCGTATAGATTACCCCTCGCCGGGGCATTTTCTTCATATCTCCTGTGGTATAAATCCCTACACTTTCGGGTATATCCCAACTATCTCTGGTTAAATCCGGGCTGATTACCTGCCAGCTAATTCCTCCATCTCTTGTTTTGAATAATACATTACCTGCGAAGTATAGTGTTTTTGGATCAATAGGGGAGAAGAGTACAGGGGCAGTTCTCAAGAAACGATATTTTCCACTGCGAACGGGTTCGGGTGAAATATTTTGAACCTGTCCTGTGCGTTTATCAAATCTGGTGATTTTACCACCGTAAATAATATTGGGGTCGAGCGGATCAGCGGCAACATAACCATATTCTTCTACGGCAACCGGGTGCCATTCGCGATAGGTTATTTGTCCGTCATTTCCCCTGGAGGCAATTCCCACGCTTCCACTTTCCTGTTGCCCGCCATAAACATTATACGGAAATGCATTATCAGTACTCACATGATAGAACTGGGCAGTGGGCTGGTTATACCAGGATGAAAAAGT
>JANMBO010000094.1:0-3427 GCA_031360425.1 Chitinophagaceae bacterium
GGCTAATGTAAGTGTACTGATCAAAGGAACTACCAAAGGAATAGTTACCAATGCTAAAGGTGAATTTGATATCACCGGTATCCCGGGTGAAGTAATTGTCTTTTCTTTTGTTGGCTATACAAAAAAAGAGATTGTAATCGATAATGACCTGCCCAATAATTTAACAACAAAACTTTCAGTAGCTGATAAGCAAATGGAGGAGGTGGTTATTACCTCATTGGGTGTAAGAAAAACACAACGATCAATTGGATATTCGGCCAATACCATCAATGCGGATGATCTTACCTCATCGGGTAATACCAATTTTGCTTCCGCTATGTACGGAAAAGCCGCGGGAGTTAGGATCAGTACAGCGCCGGGCGGCGCTACCAGTGCCGTGCAGGTACAGGTAAGGGGGTTGAACTCGCTGAATTTTAATAGTCAGCCTTTATATATAGTAGATGGAATAGTCATCCGCAATACCAATGAGAAAGGTATAAAAGGAATTAATAATGATGGTTACTGGGAAGATCAGCGCATTCGGGGAAATGGAATTCTGGATATTAATCCATCTGATATTGAAACACTAACCATTTTAAAAGGCGCCAGCGCTACTGCTTTATATGGATCTGAAGCAGCCAGCGGAGTGGTAGTAATTACGACAAAGAAAGGTAATACTAAAAAGGGCCTGGGAATAGATGTGAACTATACGAACAATATTGAACAGGTTGCTTTTTTGCCAAAGTATCAGAATATATATGGACCGGGTGCTGACAGGACAACCAATTTATCCGAGGGAGCTACCGAAGATGGTTGGATAGAGGTGGATCTTAACAACGATGGTATCAATGATAGTTTCAGACCCAACTTCCGTTCTTATGCACAATTTGGTCCAAAAATGGAGGGACAAATAGTTCCCTGGTGGGATGGTGAAATGAGGTCTTATTCACCCCAGCCTGACAATTATAAAAATCTGTACCGGGCAGGCTTTAATTCAATTTTAAATGCGGCTGTTTCTCAGCAGTCTGAAAAAGGATCTTTCCGGTTTTCTTTTACAAGAAATGATTATAAAGGGATACAGCCAGGAGGAGCCATGCAGCGAAATACCTTTAACATCAACAGTACTTTTAAAATAAATAAAAAGCTAAGCACTGATGTTGTTGTTAGTTATGTAAACACATTAGCGTTTTGATATTAGTCAAACATATTCAATTGTTTATGATTTAGCTCTTTGAAATATTGTTTTTGAGTTTGCTGAAATAGCTGATTTATGGGTATTCTTTCAAAAATGGAGATGCTTAAAATCTGTAGTATTTCGTAAAGCGACTGCTGAAGCATAAATTTCTTCTTAGCAATGGCGACCAAGACATATACAGACACTGCAATCCATACCTGAGTTTTCACGGCATTTTCTGATTGCCCCCAAAAGGATTTGATTTTTAAATGCTGTTTAATCCATTTAAAGAACAATTCAATTTTCCATCGGTGTTTATAAAGTTGTGCTACTTCGGTTGCTTTGAGATCAAAGTTGTTCGTAAGAAAGATAAATGTCTTTCCGCTTTGCTGATCATAGAATTTTATCCTGCGGATTTTTTTAGGGTAATCTTGCGCAGCATAATAGTTGTTTAGTAAAACACTTTGGTCGTAAAGCACTCCATCCGTTTTATCCGATGGGTAGGAATTAACACGCCGACAGTTCATATTGTCCTTTGCTCTTGTTATAAAAAAGGCATTACAACAATGAATGCTGTAAAGCCGCTTGTAGTCCACGTATCCCCTGTCCATTATATAAAAGCTATTGGCTTCAAAAGAAATAAAGTCTAACGCATTTACATCATGAACAGAAGCCGTAGAAAAATATATAAACTCCGGAATAGAGGTTTTTAAATCCAATTGCGTGTGCAATTTTATGCCGCCTTTAGTGCTACGAAAAGTTGCCCAATAAAATGTAGACAAACATAAATCTATCGTAGTAGCATCTATAGCAAATACATTATTCTCAAGTTCTATTTCCAGGTCACTGTCGCCTAAATACAATTGCTTTGCTTGTTTTATTAGGAGCATTGCCAAATCATAATAGATCAGGTAAGAACGATTTTCGTTTGCAGTAGAAAGAGTGCTTTTGGCAACTACATCACCAATGCCTAAATGATATGTTTTATCACCATTTGCTTTTAAACACAAGATGGTATCACTTAAACTTTCCCGATGAGTAAGTTGTCCGAAAGCCATGCATAAATACTGCTTCCAGCAACTAAAATCCTTCACCTTATAATCGCCTTTGTGGCGTGTGACAAGGGTTTGAAAAGAGGTAGATGACACTAAACCCATAACCTGAGAGAATACAAATTTTCCGCTATTCACACTTGAATGATTTTCAGGAAAGTATGAAAAATAATATCCCTAAAAAATCAAATCGTCTTAGGCAGTAAATCTCATCAAACTCAATACAGACAATATTTTCAAAGAACTTATTATTACAACATCAAAACGCTAATGAACGGTGAATTCTCTTCAATTTGCCAATTTTTTGATGCTTCGCGGATATAAGCTATCCTCTTATCAATATCCGGATGACTGCCCAAAAACTCAGGCATTGCGGATGCCGGCGCAGCATCTCTTAAATGGTTGAACAGACCAATAAAACCTTCCGGGTCAATTTTTCTCTCTTTCAATAAAGAAAGACCATTCAGGTCAGCTTCTTTTTCCAGGCCCCTTGAATATTTCAGTGATTTGAATTTATCCGCCTGGTCAACCATTATTGATGTGACGTTTCCAAATTTGCCAAATAGCAAACTTAGAAAAACACGGGAGCCCAGTTGACGGAAAATAGATTTAGTAGAATGCTTATTGTTCACATGTGTAATCTCATGACTTAAGAGCGCAGCCAATTCAGGATAAGTTCTCAATTCTTTCAGCAAAGCGTTGTACACAACAATATTTCCTCCTGGCAGTGCAAATGCATTCATTATAACGCTTTTTACTACCGTAATATGGATAGTATAAGCTGTGGGGGCTTTCATTTCCTGAAAAAACTCATTAATCGCTGCCGAAGCTTGCTTATCCTCTTGTGCTGAAAGATCCAATGCCTCATACACAGCATTACCTAGTTGCTGTTCTGTATTGACAGATATAGTAGAAGCCAGTTTTTCTGACAACCAGGGCACTATCAAAAAATAAGCAGTTACGAGTACGGTTGCTATGCCTAAAAAGATAAGGAGGTTTCGTCCCCATTCCCTTGTTTGACTTTTTTTATACCAGGACTTATTTTGCTCTGCCTGCATTTCCTGAATAAAATTAAGCGCTTGTTTACCATTTACAACAAGCCTGCTACCCGGCTCTTTGGCATGACTGATCTTTGTAGCCTGAAGGCTATTATCAAATACCGCAACCAGGTCCCGTATTTCCCATCTCACCCTATTAGTGATACCATCCTCCCGGCGAAAAC
>JANMBO010000020.1:0-58186 GCA_031360425.1 Chitinophagaceae bacterium
GTCCTGGTAGGATTTATTTTCTCAACGCTTCCGGAATTTTGGGTCAAGTCCATTTTAAGTATTGAGTTGTATCAAAAAAGACCAACCTTTTTGCTATTGAGTATCGTATAATATTCGTTGGTAATGAGACAATTTTGCGGATCCTGTCCGAATTGCCGGGAAGACAGGATTTTTTGAAATTAGAACCGTTCGTCTACTATTGAATTAGCATTCAATATTCGGCAAGTTGATAGGGTTGAATTCTAAAGATTCTAAGCAGGAATTATCTGGATTGCTTCGGCGGGCTTTCATTATTAAGCAGATTTTCATAACTTGCCTGACTGCATCGTACCTCCACTTTTACACATATAGCTTGATGAGAAAACTAGTATTGCTTGCTTACTTGTTGGGGTCTTTTTTATCGTCCAGGTCTCAGGACTTTACCAATAAGGGTAAGGATTTTTGGATTGGGTACGGTAATCACGTGCGGATGTTTACCGGCAATCCCGCCGAGCAAATGCAGATTTATATCACTTCAGATGTTAATACTACCGGGGTTGTCGATATTCCGAGTATTGGTTTTAATCAGGCTTATACCATTACTGCCAATCAAATTACAACCATCAATATTCCCCGTGGAGCAGCCCTGGTGAATGAAGGGTTATATAACCATGGAATACATGTTACTGCTCAAAAACCGGTGGTGGTCTACAGCTTCATTTATGTGAATGCAGTGTCAGGCGCAACTCTTTGTTTGCCTACAGCTACCCTTGGTAAGGAATATTTTTCCATTAATTACACGCAAATCAGTAATGAACCCGGAGCCTCGTATTCCTATTTTTTTGCCATCGCTACCGATACAGGTAGCACAACGGTTCAAATTACACCAACACAAAATACACTGGGAGGCCGACCCGCCGGTGTTCCCTTTACCGTTAATCTTACCCAGGGTCAAATATACCAGGTTCTTTCACCGGTAGATCTCAGTGGTTCCGAAATACAATCCATAAATAATGGGTCGGGTTGTAAGAAGATTGCCGTTTTTAATGGAAGTGGTAAAATTTCCATTGGTTGCGTAAATGCTGGTTCCTCAGATAATTTGTACCAGCAAATGTACCCCACTAGTACCTGGGGAAAAGTATATGTAACTGCCCCCAGTATCAATACGGCCAACCCAACAGGTCAATACAATTTTTACCGGGTTTTTAAATCGGACCCGGCAGCAATCGTTAAGTTGAATGGGGCGATCATTCCCAATGCCGTATTTGTAAATAATCAATATGCCTCATTGCCGGCCAGCAATGAACCCAGCATTATTGAGGCGGATATGCCGATTATGGTAGCTCAATATTTCACTACGCAGGCTTGTAGTGGAAATGGAGGATTAGGAGATCCGGAAATGATTTACCTCAACCCCGTAGAGCAAACCATCAGCAAGGTTACTTTAAATTCAATGCAGCCGGTTAGCGGTACTAATATCAACCAGCATTTTATTAACGTAATTCTGAAAACTTCGGCCGCTGCAATCAATAGTTTTAATATCGACGGGGTGAGCTATGCCGCCAATTTTACAGCACATCCTTATGCCACCGGGTATTCCTATGCACGTATTCAGGTTAACCAGGGAACTCATACACTGAGTTGTGATACCCCTTTTAATGCGATAGCTTATGGTTTTGGTGCCAACGAATCGTATGGGTATTCGGCAGGAACCAACCTCAAAGATCTTTATCAGTTTGTAAGCATTCAAAATGATTACGGAACGGTGAACTTTCCGGCAGGATGTAAAGGATCTCCTTTTAAGTTTTCAATGACTTTCCCGTACCAGCCTACCAGCATCTCCTGGCAATTTAACGGGTTGTTTGCCGATACTATTATTACTAACCCGGTTTACGATTCTTCCTGGGTGATCAGCGGAAGAACACTTTACCGGTATAAACTCATTAAGACTTACCAGATTAATACCATCGGTACTTATCCTATCTCAGTAATTGCAAATAACCCCACGGGCGGGGGTTGCAGTGGTTTGCAGGAGATAGAATATGACCTGCAAATATTTGAAAGGCCTATAGCTGATTTTTCTTTTACTCATAACGGATGCGTTTCGGATAGTGTGGCTTTTATGGATAATACGAACGGTCAGGGTAGACCGGTGATCAAATGGAATTGGGATTTTGGTGATGCTTCCTCAAGCGGGCTGGCCAGTCCGAAACATAAATATAATACGGCGGGGAATAAGATCGTTCGGTACTCCACATTAACAGATGTCGGTTGTTTATCTGATACAGTATCAAAAGTAATCCCTTTGTCAGATCCACCTGTTGCGAAGTTTGGGATCTCTGCTCCTTTCTGCGAAAAATCGGTAATTACCTTTACCGATTCTTCCACGATAGTTACGGGTACCATAGTACGCTGGAACTGGAACCTCGGTGATGGAACTATTATTAATGCCAGCAATGCTAATCCAGTTCGGCATACCTATAATACACCGGGTACCTATGTAATAACCCTGGAGGTAGAAACGGCTACTGGTTGCCGGAGTGTTCTTTATTCTCAAAACCTGGTGATCAATAATAAACCAGTAGTCGACTTTGGAGTTCCTTCCGTTTGTTTGCCAGCCGGAACGGCCCCATTCACCGATCTTTCTTCGATTACTGATGGAACGCAAAACCTGTTTACTTATTTATGGAATTTCGGAGATGGCAATACTTCTAACCAAAAAAATCCAGTGCATCAATATACTGCTGCCGGTCCGTATAACGTTCGGTTAACCGTAACATCTAATAATGGTTGTGTGGAGGATTCAATAAAGCTTATGAATACGATCTATCTGGAACCCAAACTCACTGTTACGGCTCCAGCCGAAAAATGCTTTGGTGATTCGGTAAGGATATCAATCAAAATCAATACTCCGGTTGGATTAAAAATTACTGAATATACCTGCAACTGGAGTAATGATGCACCTACTACGGGTACTATTGCAACGGGAGCGGATTCTATAATAGTATATCATGTTTTTAGTAATGCAGGGAATCAAAGTGTAACGGTATTCGTACGTTCTGGTACACCTGGAACTTGTTTTTCAGATACAGTAACTGTTCCGGTTTATATAAACAGGCTTCCTGTTCCAAATTATACCATAGCGGCTGTTTCCTGTGCAGGAGAAGTTGTTGCTTTTACTGATCTTTCTTCTTCAGTTGATGGTACCGTTAGCAAATGGAAATGGATATTTGGAAACAGTCTTAGTTCTTCACTCCAAAATCCTTCTACCACTTATGCTGCACCGGGCACCTATACGTCATCGTTGCAGGTTGAGACTAATAAAGGCTGTATTAGTACAATCCTTTCAAAGCCAGTGGTAGTGAATTATCTTCCTCAACCTAATTTTGGCACCCCGGAAGTATGTTTAACAGATCCATTCGCACAGTTTACCGACAGTAGCAGGATAGGAGATAACAGTGAATCCCAATTTGTTTATCTCTGGAATTTTGCCGATCCGAATGCTACCGCTGGTAATCCCAATACCTCCACTCAAAAAAATCCACGGCACCGGTATGCTGCTGTTGGCCAATACACGGTTTTGCTAACAGTAACTTCTAAAGATGGGTGCAAGAGCAGTTTTTCAAAACCCTTCACAGTAAATGGTTCAATACCCTTAGCGGGATTCAATGTTAATAATGCCACCAGTCTTTGTGCTAACCAGGCTGTAACGATTAACGATGCCTCTACAGTTGATTTTGGAAATATCGTAAAAGTAGAAGTGTATTGGGATTATGGAAATGATCCTACCATTAAAACGGTGGATGAAGAGCCTGCTCCAGGCCGTTTGTATACTCATAAGTATACCGATTTTGGTACACCCGGTACCCGTACGTTTCTGGTTCGGTATGTTGCCTATTCGGGAATCAATTGCATTAATGAAATAACAAGGAGTTTAACCGTTAATGCAAGTCCTTCGATACTATTCGATCCCATGAATGCAGTATGCGAAGAAATTACTCCCTTCCAGCTTTCCGCGGCGAAGGAAGTATTTGGTTTTACCGGAACAGGTATTTATAGTGGAAATGGTATTGTTTCACCAACTGGAATGTTTAGTCCGGCTGTAGCTAAACCCGGAATTCATACAATTCGATATAGTTTTACTGCTGCCAATGGATGCAGTACGTTTGCTGATCAAACTATAAAGGTTGATCCAACACCATCTGTAGATGCGGGCCTCGATCGAACAGTTTTAGAAGGTGGTTTTATCACTCTCCAGGCCAAAGCAAATGGCAGTAATGTAAGTTATACATGGACACCCAATATCTCGATTGATAATACCGCCATCAGCACGCCGAAAGTATCTCCTAAAGAAGATATTACCTATATCCTGACTGTTACATCGGGGGATGGCTGTGTGAACGACGACGATGTTTTTGTAAAAGTGCTGAAAACACCAAAAATTCCAAATGTATTTTCACCGAATGGAGATGGAATAAATGATAAGTGGGTGATCGAGTATTTGGAGTCTTATCCCGGCGCCACGGTAGAAGTGTATAATCGTTACGGGCAATTGGTATATCGTTCGGTGGGATATAGTAATCCATGGGACGGAACGTATAATGGAAATCCAATGCCGGTTGCTACCTATTATTGGATCATAAATCCTAAGAACGGACGCCAGCAGATGAATGGATCAGTAACTATTATCCGGTAAAACCGGAAGTGGCCAATAGTTTTTTTAACATCCTGTAGCCGCAGCCAATGAGCGGTACAATTTGTCATTATTTGTTGTTGTGTTATTGTGCCTGCCAAAACTTTAACGACGTATGAAGAAGTTATTATTGGTTATGTTAATCGCTGGCGTTGTACTGCAGGGTTCAGCGCAGCAAAAGCCACATTATACCCAGTATATTCTCAACCAGTATATTATTAATCCGGCAATAACTGGTATTGAAAATTATGTGGATATCAAAGCCAGTCACCGCCATCAATGGGTAGGTTTACAGGATGCCCCCATAACAACGTATTTAACTATTCATGGTCCGATGGGTAAAAAAGATTACCGTACCTCAGCAACGTCTTATCGAGTGCCGGGAGAAAACCCGCGTGGGAAAAGTTATTGGGAAGATTATACAGCGGCAGAACCACATCATGGCATAGGGTTGCAGATTATCAACGACCGTACGGGACCATTAAGTCGTTTTGCTGCATATGGTACCTATGCCTATCACATTGGTTTATCAGCCAAAACAAGCCTGGCTGCAGGTTTTGGAGCAGGCATTACCAATCTCAGTTTAAATACCAGTAAGCTTGATTTTATTTACGTTCCGGTTGATCCGGCAGTTTATAATAGTGGAATAATAAATACGATCAAGCCCGATTTTAATGCAGGCTTGTATTTGTATTCGGCCGATTTCTTTGTAGGGCTTTCAGCCCAGCAGATTATCCCGCTTAAAGTAGCTTTTTCCGATTATGCGGTGAAAACAACGGAGGGTAAATTTGTGCCCCACCTGTTTGCAACGGCAGGTTATCGGTTGTTGGTGGGCGATGATTTTAATCTTACTCCATCTGTTATGGTAAAATATGTTAAGCCACTTCCTGTTCAGGTTGATATCAATGCCAAATTACAATACCAGGACCTTGCCTGGGTAGGTGCGAGTTACAGAACAGGAGAAGGTTTTGCAGGAATGCTGGGAGTGAATATTTCCAATACATTGAACATTGGATACTCGTATGATTACACTACGTCTAGATTGAATACCGTTAGTAAAGGTACCCATGAAATCCTTGTTGGATTTATGCTGGGAAATAAATATGGTGATTGGTGTCCCAAGAATGTTTGGTGAAATGCAATTACTGAAGAAGTCTGAGCTGCCTGGCAAAAAAGGGAAAACGGGTGAATGATAAAGTGATTTTGGACAGGGATTAAAGTTTCTCCCAAAATATTTTCATGGAGCCATTAAATTACCACTACCTTTTTTACTTTCTTTACTGTTGATTTTTTCCGTTCTTCTTCACATTTTTGGAGTTCCTTGCTCTCCATAACCCGCTCCATCAGGATCATTTGTCTTTTTTGATCGTCGATTTGTTTTTGCTCAGCCCTAACCTTTTGAAATTTTTGTAATTGCATTAGGTAGGCCTGCTTTAGTTTGAGTTCTTCCCCTGCTCGCCTTAACCCGGAGCCGGTTCCTTCTTCCATCTTTTTCCAGTCAACAGCCGCTAGCGCTTTCTTTAACTCTTCCTGTAACCGGGAAATATCTATCGGTTTGTTGTTGCCGGTAAGTCCTTTCTTTAGATCTTGCCAATTAATTTCTTCCAGCGCTTTTATGGCTATTTCCAGGTTTTCTTTAGCCTTTAATTCGTTGAGGGTAGGAACATATCTTTTAGGCAAAGCAGTATCTTCCATATATTGGTAAGAAAAACTATTAGCAGGTAGATAAGGTTGTGGTTCTATATAGGTTTCTGGTACGATAACGATAGCTTCATTTTCCTGTAGCGAAAATTCCTGTTGATGTTGGTCGGAAGCGAAATCCTGTAAATTGTTGTTTTCGCCCGCAACGGAATAGTCAACGTTGCTCGGTCCTTTATAAACGGCCATCTCCAATAAATTATTTAATTCTTCTTCTTTGTTTGATTGCAACCATTCGTCGGGTTCAATTTTATTCAATTCAATAGAAGCTTCTTTCGATTGGATGGCGTCAGGTATACTAAGAAGGTCTTTATTACTATTATTTGTTGGAGTTAAAAATAACGGAACTATTTCTGATTGATTATTCTTTTCCCGGTTTTCAGATAGTCCGGCAGCGTGCTGCGTAACGATTTTACCCGAGCTGAACAAGCCCGCATATCCTATGATCATTGCAAGGAAAACAAACGCAATACACTTATAATTTACCGGAGAATGTTTAACCTTTCCGTGTATGATTCGTTGTACCCGATGCAGTAATAATTTTTTATTACTGCCCGTAGCAGAAATAGCCAGCACCGGAACTTCGAGGAGGCGATGTTGTTCCAGTATCATTAAAGCTTCCGCATAATCAGCCGGCGGGTAACGAAACTGCAATACCATATCATCACAACTGTTTTCCCTTTCCCTGATAATAATACCAGTTAACAGGCGTGAGAAAGGATTAAAGAAAAGTAAAATATCGAGGGACGCTACAAACAGGTTAATGAGATAATCATTTTGTTTGATATGATTCAATTCATGCAAAATGATTGCTTCCGTTTGCTGCAGGCTTAGTTGATTGACTGCAGCTATCGGCAACAGTATAACCGGTTTCCAGAAACCAACAGTGAGGGGCGTGGTTACCAGGTTAGACAGGCCAATTCGTATCTTCTTTTTTATGGTGAACCGCTGTGCCAGCTCCGCAAGAAAAATGCGCAATTCAGGACTTATCTTTTTAAGACCGGATGTGATAAGGGAATGGGAAAAAAAATATTCCCGGTACATGCGAACAGATAATAAGCTTATTGCAATAAGGTAGACGATTGACAGCAGGGGCAAAGCGGGTTCAACGAAAAAAACTATTTGTAAAAAAAGAGAAGGGATGGAGTTTGAAGTAGTACTAATTTCTGTGGATTGCCGGTAGATTATGATTGGCTCTGTTATTTGATAACATTGGAAACCTAAGGTGAAAAGGAATGCTAAAGATCCGAGAACGATAAACAGGAGGGACAGGTTATATCGCTGCCGCGACCGAAATCTTTCTCCATTTGCTGTAAGTAGAATATACAATAACCATAAAACACCCATTTGCCATAGGCTGTGCAGCAAAGACCATCCCAAGGCTTTCAGGAAAGCAGATTGCGCCAATAGATTCATATACTATTGTTTTTTCAAGTTGTCAATCATTTTACGAATCTCCTCCAGTTCTTCATGAGATGCTTTGTGATTGCCCAGGGCCTGCATTACCAGTTGAGTGGGCGAACCACCAAACAACGTATCAATCATCTTGCCCAGCAAGTGCTTTTGCGTTTTTTCCCGGCTGGTAGCTGCCTGGTAAAAATGCGTTTTGAGAGTGGCGTCTCTTTTTACTAATCCTTTTTCAAACATAATTTGCATCAGTTTGAGGGTAGTGGTATACCCGGCATCTTTCGTTTTAGATAACTCTTCATGTACGTCCCTTACGCTCGCCGTTCTTTTCTCCCATAACACCCGGAGTATTTCCAACTCACTTTCCGTGGGCTTAATATACTTTGTTGCCATGCGAAATTTATTTGCTTTAAAAATACGACAAATTTCGTAATGAAAAGTTAATGGAAGTTAATAAACGTTGGGTGGCCGACAAAAGTGCATAAACAGGTGGAAAATAGGGTGGATGAAAGGCTTTTGGAAATGAAGAATGCAAAATAAAAAATTAGAAATGAAGAAATAGGCCCTAGGTAAGCTTTCAGTATTTGTAAAAAGAGCGGCTTACTTTTTTATTTCTCATTCTTATATATTTATAGGTTATCAATCTTTTCCGACTAAAATCTAAGTTTGCGAAACCTTAGCCCCTTGTGCATTTCACCCTTCTCATAGAAGTGGAAGGGATGAGGGGAACAAAGCTGGAAAAGTGGTTAGACCATTTAATTGAACAATAGTGATGCAAAATGTGAAATATAAAACCTGAACTATAAATCGAGGGCCTCTTGTTAGATTGTACATTCAACATTTTATTTCTACATTTCAAAAGAAAAAGCCCCGATGTGGAGACATCCGGGCTTTTGGTATATGGTATGATACAGTGCCTTGTGCTGAGCTGCTAAGGTAATATTTTATAATTCAATTCCAAATCAATTTTCACTGACTTTTATATTTATCTTATCCAGCTTTAAAAGCAGAAGATATTTAGCCAGCACATCTTTTTCTTGCGCCTTCCCGTTTATTTTCAATTCGCCACTGTTCAATTCAATAGAATAATTCTTTCCGTCGATTAATCCGTCCTGATGCAGAGCACTAATCAATGGCTTTAAGGCAGGATCTTCATTTTTTCCAGCGTCGCCGACGGTAACCTGCATTTCCATTTTATGTTCCTTTTTTGAGCTGGTTTGACCGGATGCTTTTGAATCGCTGATTTGTGCAAGGGTAGGCGCGATAACCAGCGAAACTATGCTCATGAGTTTGATAAGTATATTCATGGAAGGTCCTGAAGTATCCTTAAATGGATCACCCACCGTATCTCCTGTTACAGAGGCTTTGTGCGGTTCCGATTTTTTATAATACATCTGGCCATTGATTTCAACACCTTTTTCGAAACTCTTCTTGGCATTATCCCATGCGCCACCCGCATTATTCTGAAACATTCCCATCAGCACACCACTTACCGTAGCTCCGGCCAAAAAACCACCTAATGCTTCAGCTCCCAATCCAGGCATAAATCCTACGATAAGGGGAGATACAATGGCAATAGCACCCGGCAACATCATTTTTTTAAGAGATGCCTGGGTAGAGATAGCCACGCATTTATCATACTCTGGCTTGCCTGTTCCTTCCATAATTCCAGGTATTGTACGAAACTGGCGACGAACTTCTTCTACCATGGCCATGGCTGCTTCTCCCACCGCGCGGATCGCCAGCGAAGAAAAAATGTACGGAATCATCGCTCCAACAAACAAGCAGGCTAATACATTGGCTTTATAGATATCAATTCCGGAAATTCCCGCAACTCCTACAAAGGCAGCAAATAATGCAAGGGCCGTTAAAGCGGCGGATGCAATGGCGAATCCTTTTCCACTGGCAGCGGTTGTATTACCTACTGCATCTAATACATCCGTTTTTTCGCGAACGTCGGGTGGTAATTCGCTCATTTCGGCAATACCACCTGCGTTATCTGCAATAGGACCAAACGCATCTATGGCTAATTGCATAGCGGTAGTTGCCATCATACCAGCCGCGGCTATGGCAACGCCGTATAATCCGGCACATTCATAAGAACCCCAGATGCCACCGGCTAACACAAGAATAGGCAAGAAGGTCGACTCCATTCCAACGGCCAATCCACCAATAACGTTCGTAGCATGACCAGTAGAGGATTGTCTAATGATACTTAACACTGGGCGCTTACCCATAGCAGTATAATACTCCGTGATCATACTCATCAATGCTCCAACAACTAACCCAACGCCAATGGCGCCTAATACGCCCATATTAGTAAATTCAACGCCCCGAAGAATCATTTTATCGGGGAGTAACCAGAATACAAGACCCGCAGCGGCAAAGGCTGTAAGTACCATGGAACCCCAGTTACCCATATTAAGAGCTCTTTGAACAGTATTTGTATTTATTCCTGCTGTTTCGCTGATGCGAACAAACAGGGTGCCTGCAATGGAAAAGAGGATACCCACACCAGCGATCATCATGGGAAGAATAATTGGAGAGAAACCTCCTAACGCATCAGTACCGATTACTTGTGTTTGCTGGCCCAATACAATCGTGGCTAAAACAGTGGCAACATAAGAACCGAATAAGTCGGCACCCATTCCTGCTACATCACCGACATTATCTCCCACGTTATCGGCTATAGTTGCCGGGTTACGGGGATCATCTTCAGGAATACCGGCCTCAACCTTTCCTACAAGGTCAGCCCCTACGTCCGCTGCTTTAGTATAAATTCCTCCGCCTACTCGAGCAAATAACGCGATCGACTCGGCACCCAAAGAAAAGCCAGTCAACACCTCTACGGTTCTGATCATTTCATCCGAATTAACCGGCGCTTCGGGAGCAAAAAAATGTTTTAATATAATATATAATCCACCTAAGCCAAGAACTGCTAGCCCTGCCACTCCTACACCCATAACAGATCCTCCTGTGAAGGAAACATTAAGCGCTTTACTAAGACTTGTCCGCGCAGCCTGGGCAGTACGAACATTAGCTTTAGTAGCTGCTTTCATTCCAATATATCCGGCTGTTGCGCTAAGAACGGCTCCAAGAATAAAGGCGAGAGCAATGGACCAGTGCGATTGAGGATTGGCCTGCGCCATAATCGCCAAGAGTATGGCAACAATTACAACGAAATAGCCCAATACTTTCCATTCTGCTTTTAAAAAGGCCATCGCCCCTTCGGCGATATACGCACTTATTTCTTTCATCCGGTCGTTACCGGCGTCTTGCCTCGTAACCCAATTAAATTTTACCAGTGTATACAGTAAACCGATAATTCCGCAAACTGGCACGAGATAGATCAAATTGTTCATAAGCATTTAATTCTTATTCTAAAGTTGATTTTTTGAGGGTGGGCAAAAATAGGGCAAAATGCCTATACATCATATTCTTGGGAGATATTTTTAAAGAGGGGATGGTGGGTGCAGGATGCGGGAGGCTGGATACTGGATAAGGGATACTGGATGTCGGATATGAGATGTGGAATCCGGATCCGGGCTCCCGGCTATCGGCTACTACATGATTATTAATATGATCTCAGCCTCTTTGTAAGGAATAGACAATCCTTCACCTAATAAATAAAGGCTGCTGGCATAAGGCTTTTAGCTTAAGGATAATGGCTATCGACTATTGACTATTGAGTACCTTATCCACCTGTCTTTCCTGTATCTTTTATTTTCTTCTTAAAAAGATCTTTAATCAAGCCTTTGCCCGTTTCTTCCAGTTTCTTTTTTGTACCTATTGTATCTGGGGAAGAATTGCTTGCCGAATCCTTACCGCCAAACAATTTCTTCCTGAGCTCATCTTCGGCCGCTTTTGTAATCTGTTTCTTTGCCGATTCCAAACTGTCTTTAACCGCTTTGGTAACGGCTGTTTTGGTACTATCAATTTTTACTTTCGCAAAATCAATGACTTGCTTTTTGAGATCTTCTGCCAGATCAACAGCCGTTTGTTTCAAATCAGCTTTCAGGATAGGGTTATTTATGAATCCGCCCAATTTTACCTGAATGGGTACCATCTCACCAACTTTAATGGAAACGCCTTTATTGCTTACCTGAGTTACCAGGTCATTTATGAATGCATTTCCCTTTTCACCCATCAGCGAACGCGGTACTTTAAGGTTGATGGTATAATCGAGCGACTGGTTGAATCCATGAAAGCCACCGATCTCCATTTCAATTCCCTTTACTTTTAATTTAAAAGGTTTTACCATTACTCTTCCATCGGTGAATTCAATATAATTTTTCACTTCTTTTATAGAAAGCTGGTACAATTCTTTTACATTAATTGTTTGCGCCAGTTCTTCCAGTGGTTTGAATTTACTGAGAAAGCCCTTAATCAAAATAAGACTGCCATTGCCTGTTAGGGAAGTAAGATCGGGCATCATATTCTCTCCCAGTTTTCCTTTCATGGTAAGTTGAGAATTTAATTTTCCCGCAATAAACTTACCGATAGGCATCAGTTTTTGTACGGTATTAAATGCATAGAATGTTTTTTCAACATCGAGATCTTTTACATCGTAAGTGAGAGAGATGTCCGGTTTCTTCTTACTTTCAGCTGTTGAATAAGAGCCGCCGATAACCATCGTCCCATCGAGCGCATTTCCTTTAATATTCTTCAGTTGAATCGTTTCATCTGCAATTTGTATACTTCCGGAAACATTTCGTATATCCAAATTATCATAATGTATTTCATTTGCTTTTGTATTTACTATAAAACGAATATTGTCAGGTACCACAAAAGGCTGGGCAGCTGCTGTGCCCCGGGTGGTTGTATCCGTGGCTACTCCCATCCATTCGTTTAGGTTGACCTTATCTGCCGTTACATTCAGCAACGCTTCCAGTGGCTTATCTTTTAGTAAATAAGAAAGTAGGTTGTTGACCTGTCCGTTGGCCGAGAAATTGGTTTTAAGATACCGCCCGCTCACATTACTGAGCATTACATTACGTGGGGTAAAAGTGGATTGAAGATTATCCAACTTCACTCCATCGGGGTAGTTATCAGACGCATAAAAGAAATTATTCAAATCAATCGTGCCTCCCGCAGTAAACTGATCGAATAGCTGATTTTGAATGGCGTTCACTTTCCCTTTCACATTAACATCCGCATTCAACAAACCTGACAATTGTGTTCCTCCCTCTAGTTTCACCAGCTGGGCAATTTTCGAAAGATCGAGATGGCCCTTTGCCGCCGCATCAATAAATATATCGCTTACCGGATTTTTTATTAGTAACCGAAAATCGAACGGATCATTGTCCAATTCAATATGACCTTGAGTAATATCAATAACCGTATGATCAGTAATGCCATCTGGGTTATTAATTGCCAATGCGAGATTGATATTTTTTACCGGTTTTGGAAGATCTGGATATTGGAAGAACCCATTCTTCACAGCAAGGTTGATTTGATACGCTGGTACCTGTAATCCGGAATAGGTTCCTTTGACAAATCCATCGAATACCGTTTCTCCGCTGGTCTTTATATTCTTGAAATCTTTTTGGTATACAACAGGTATTAACGATAAAATATTTTTGAAATTGGTGGAAGGAGCGCTGAAGGAAATATCCATTTTGTAGGCACTGTCATTTACTAATTGAAAATAACCTCCTGCATTCAGCACCAACTCATTCAGGTTGATTTTGTCCGTTTTAAAAGTGTAGGTATTCGTTTTATTATCCACCTGAATATCCGCGTCAATTCCAATCTGCGTATTTACTAAATAGGGGATAGCGCCGTAGGTAAAACTCAGGGCATCCGCTTTTGTTTTGGTATAAAGAGTAAAAAGAGCGGAAGTAAAATCGCCTCTGCCCTCGTGATTCAGGTTAATGATCTCCGCATGCATGTCGCTACTTTCATCTGAGTATTTTAGATAGCCATTTTTGATTACATATTGGTTCAGCTCCAATTGAAATGGTTTTTCATCTGTACTTGCCTGCTTATTGTGGCTATCCGGTTTTACAATATCCCAATTAGACCTCCCTTCTTTAGTTACTATGGCATGAATTCTTGGTTCATCCAGTATCACCGAATAAACGGTCATATTATTTCCTTTAATAACACTCATGAAATTAACGGCCGCATCAATACTTTTGGCTGCAATCAATGTATCTTCCGAAAACTCATTGAGCCCCGTTACCTGTAGTTGATTGATGGCTACTGCCACTTTGGGGAAATGACGGAAAAAAGAAATGTTTACGTCGGCAAAATCGACTTTCGCATTAATTTTATTATTGATTTGTTTTTTTACGAATGAAATGATCTGGGATTTAAATAAAAAAGGAGCTGCAAATAATAGACCTACCAGCAGAACCAAAACAATAGAGATTATTTTAAATATTTTCATAAGCTTCTTAATGATAGACGGTTGAGTGGTTTTTAGAATATAGAATGCTTGTTTTTATTACTTTCGTCCATATATTTTACAAATATGACGCCAGAAAGAAGAGAAAAACTGACAGGTGTTTTGAATAAACGGCAGAATGATATCACTGTTGTATTGGAGAATGTGTATGATCCCCATAATATTTCCGCGGTGATGCGCACCTGCGATGCGGTGGGCGTTCAGGAAATTTTCGTGCTCAATACCAAAATACCTCCCCATAGAAAATGGGGTGCCAAGAGTTCTTCCAGCGCGGCCAAATGGCTTACCGTTCACCAATTTGGAGATGCTAAGGAATGTTTTGCCGAACTCCGGCAAAACTATGCCCATATTTTTACCACTCACTTAAGCAGTGATGCTATTGGACTATATTCGATAGATATGACCCAACCAGTTGCTCTTGTCTTTGGCAATGAGCATTCCGGGGTTAGCGAAGAAATCAGGGCAATGGCCGACGGTAATTTCACTATTCCCCAGGTCGGTATTATCCGGTCACTTAATATATCAGTAGCCTGTGCTGTTACGCTGTATGAAGCATTCCGGCAGAAAGAAGCGGCTGGTCATTATCAAAACGGTAAATTGAAAGATCCCCAATTAAGTTTCCTGTTACAGCAATGGGGTTTTGAAGATGCAGGGGAATCCTGATCAAAGAAGCAACGTTAAGTGTTTTCCCGATGGCCGTTGTTCATATCCCAATTATCTTTGGTTATGAAAAAGATCATTTCCATTTCATTCTTACTCTTCATTTGCGCGAATGTCAATGGACAAAGCGTGAAAAAAGTGAAGATAGAAGCATTGGCGTCTCTTATTAATTCAAGCGATCATCCGCTGGTGATTAGCTTTTGGGCTACCTGGTGTACTCCGTGTTTACATGAAATTCCCTGGTTACAGGATGCAGTGAAAAAACACCGTGAAAAAAAAGTGGAATATATATTGGTGAGTCTTGATTTTACCGAAGATTATCCAAAAAAGATCGCCGATTTTGTGAAGCACCGGAATTTTAATGCTACGTTTTTCTGGCTTGATGAAACCAACGCCGATCATTTTTGTCCGAAGATTGATGAAAAGTGGAGTGGGGGCATTCCTGCCAATTTGTTTGTAAATAATAAAACTAATTACCGGAAATTTATTGGCCGCCAATTAACCGACCGGCAAGCGAAGGTAGAAACGGAATTATTAGTGAAGGAGTAAAGAATAATCCGGGAGGAAGGAATCAGAAATTGACAAATCGATTAACTATTTCCCTTTAGTATAGCAACTACTTTTTCTGCAATATTTCCCCAGTAATAGTATTGGTAAAAACTCTCCGGAGTATTGCCCCGATGTTCAAGAGATTGTAATATCTCGTTGGCAAATTCTTCCCATGCATTATTGCTAACTACTTTCAGTTGATTACCGCAAATATTTAGTACCAATCCCAGGGCGCCTATCTTAGTTGATACCACCGGGCAATTATAAGCAATGGCTTCAATTGCTTTTGTTTTAACGCCACCACCGCTGATTATAGGGTTTAAAAAAAGATCAGCAGCCTTAAAGTAAACAGATATATCATCTACGAAACCGGCATATATAATATTCTTGCCTGCATACTCTTTGAGTTCGTTGAAGAAATCCGGCAGGCCCTTTCCGCAAACGATTATCTTATAAGGTAGCCCTTGTTGCTTAAGTAAAATCGGGTTAACAATATCCAGTATCACCTGCAAGGCATTGAAGTTGGTATGATGATACAAAGCGCCATTAAACAGCAAGATTTTTTCACCTGGATTTATGCAGTGTTTTTGAAGGACTTGTTGTTTGCATTCATTAAGGTCGGCGGGAATGCCGGGCATTTCCACCCCATAGGTAATCGCAAATGATTTGGATGAGCTAACACCTAATTTTTCTATTGCATAGTTGCGGTCGTCTTCAGAGATGAAGAAATTTATATCAGAACTTTTATATACCCATTGTTCGTACCATTTTAAAGCCTTCCACCACCAGCGGCCAATCGATCGCGATCTTTCAAATTCAATATTATGAGAATGGACTACCCAGGTTACGGGCATCGTTTTTTTTATAAGCCAGGCGAGCCAGCCATAATAGGGATGTTCGATGAGCAGGTGTGTAGCCTTTTCCTGTTTTATTAGTGACCGGATGGTAAAGTATAAGAATATATTAATATAGCGGAGACGCCTATTGGAAAGTTTATTCAGTATGGTATAATTTCTTGCTTCGGCAATCTCATTGTTCCGCGTGCCGATTGCAGTGATAGGAATCAAGTTACCGACATATTCGTTGAATACGGCGATTCCCTTTTCGCCCCCTAACCGGGCGGGTAAAATTTTATAAGGAATAATGCTGACAACGCGGATCCCGCTCATATCGATTTGTTCAGTGGTTTTTTTGCCAGCACGAAGATAGCGGTTGCCAGGAAAGGAAGGGAAGTGGTATCGTTTTTAAAAACGAATCGGGTAAGGAATTTTTTTAAACGACCCTCTTTTAAAACGTCCATGGGCGCGGTGATGTAACAGCATTCTTCAATTTCAAATCCATGCTTTATTAATAATTTTTGAATGCGGCTTTTAGTATATATGCGTGCATTCGCCCAGCGTTCGTGGAGCGGGCGGGGTAACCACGAAAAAAATGGAACACGGTTCCAGGGAATCAGGGGGAGACGGGCGCCGTGCGTTTCGAATATCCACCATTTATTCGGTACACTGATGGCTGCCAGGCCACCCGGTTCCAGTAATTGAAAATATTCTGAAACTAAGTTTTCATCCCGGAAATGTTCAATTACTTCAAAGCTGATAATGCGATGGAAACGTTGGTTCATTGTAGCTTGTTCCAGGTTAACCAATTTAAATCCGGAATTCGTTGCGTTCCATTTTTCTTTTTGTTGCGCGAAGCCTGCTTCATAATCATACGCATCAATTCCGGTGCATTGATGGAATTCGGAAGCTACCCGGTTGATAGTGGCCCCATTACCGCAACCAATTTCAATACAATCCAGTTCTTTATTAAAAAATCCTTTTTGCTGATGTAATAAAATAATACGCCGCACAATAATACGATCATCCTCGGCGGCAGGTTTGCCGAGATAATGTGATTCTTTGAACAATGTCTTATCAACTCTTTCTGTATTGCTCATTTGATATCCAATATCAATTATTCGAATTTAATTTTTCAAATCTTTGGTACTCTTACTTTCCGCTATCACATAAATAAAAGGGGCAATCATAAATCCTATGGTTTGGTTAGTGGCAATCAGCTTATTCAGAATCTTTCCTAATATATTCTTCCATTCTTTGGCGTAATGCGTATCCCAAAATCCCGGTTCAAAACGGATGGCATGCTTATTCGGGCCAATCAATTTTTTGTATTCTTCAAATTTCAACAGGTGCTCGGCCCACACACCATTCGATGGATCGCAGGTATTGCTTCGCACAGGAAGCGGGATCGGGAATTTTTTTGTAGTAAGGTAGTGCCGCACGCTGTCTTCAATATCGGTACCGGCCTTTCCTTTTGTTACTGCCGCCAGATCGTTTACTTCAGCTTCACTTAATCCGGGGTCCAGTTCGATTATCTTTTTTTTTCTTTGCTCCCTGTATTGTCTTTCCCATTTCTGATGCCAGCGCCAGTGTTTGATCCGGCTGCCGGGATTTTTATAGTTGGCCGTGGTGGAAGAATAAACTAAGGCCCCGGGTTGTTGCTCAGCGATAGCAGTATAGAAATGATCCAGCTTATAAATATGCTCTATCACATTCCGGGAAGTGATAATAGTACACTGAATATTTTTTTCCTTTAATGCGGCAAGGGTTTCATCAATATCTCCAACCATATATTCATCCACCTGCACGCCAATGGCCTCTGCAATTAATTGAGCACTCTGCTTCCAGTCCTCAAGATGGTCATTATAAATAACCTTGCAGCAGCCAATCATTTTTGCCAACGTATACAAGGTGCCCACGCCGGCTCCATAGTCCATAATAACAATTTCCCGCACTGGTTTTTTTATGGCGCTAATGGATCTGTATAATAAATGCGCGCTGGTTTCAATCGAAAAAAATAAACGCGTATAATGGCTGCCCTTAAAATATTCCGCGCAATAATAGGGCATGCCCAGTTCATCTACAGGTAATGTGGTCAGTTTATTAAATAATAAACCGGCTTTTTCCTGTATAGTCCGGCTTAATTCATCCTCATAGGGCAAAAATTTATCCATAGGATTTTACAGTTTCGATGGAGGCTTATTGGCTACCCGAACTGTATTGCTTTTCTTCCACTCCCAAAACAATCCCCCAGCCACCAGTAATATAGAAAGTAATCCAATAATTAGGGAAATAAGGTCGCCGGTGGCTTTTGATGCGGGTTCAAATCGAAATTCAATTTTATGATTTCCGGCTGGTATCGATAACCCTCGCAATACATAGTTCACGCGGGCAATCGGAAATTCTTTTCCATCGATTAAAGCTTTCCATCCATGAGGATAATAAATCTCGCTGAATACAGCAAATTGATTGCCGGTCGATTTGCTTTCGTAAATTATTTGGTCATTGAGATTTTGAATCAGTTTAATGGAAGCGGTTGAATCCAATTGGGTAGCCACCGTAATTTTATATTGTTCTCGTTTATCTGCAATGGCAGTATCTTTTGGAGAGAAATTATCCATCGCTTTCATTTCTTCGTCGGCATTGTTTACCATCTTTACCGCTTTTACAAACCATACGGATCCCAATGCTTCGGGGTTTGGAATGGCAACCGGCTGCTGGTTTTGCGGGTTAGCCACAATAAAGTACTTTGTATTGAGCATATTCAATACCTGCATATTATTCTTGACAATCTGATTTTCTATCAAATCATTATACAAAGCCAGTTTGGCAGGATGGTACCCTCCGATAGAATTATGAAAATACGCGGAACGGGAACTGCTTCTGAAGTCTTCTGTTTGGTCAAACACCCGGTAGTATCCGGTATCTTTTTTTATTTGCAGGTCGGCTTGGTTGGGCGTAAAGGCTGTTTCGAATAATTCGGTATTGTCAATAAAATTTTTACTGTTCAGGTAACGCAAACTCACTCCAATAAGATCTATGAATGAAATAGTCACAAAAGCAATGGCCAGGTTTAAAGGGCTGAATTTTTTTCGGGCCGCTAATACAATGAGCCCGGCACCGATCACCAGGAATATTAAAGATCGCAACAGGTCACTTCCGTATAAATTCTTGCGGTCAGTAACCAGTCCGGACATTATTGAAGTGGAGACGGTGTTTGCTTGTTGAATAGCTTGCTCGGTAGGTTGTTTACCCTGGCTCATGGCTCTTTCCATACTTTGAGAAATCATCGATCGGGTTTCCCTATCCCTGGTCCCTTTAAAATCGGCCGAGACATAACCCCAGATCATAATGATTGCCAAAACTCCGGCTACTATCGCGGCGGGTTTTAACTTTACCCATAACTGCTTGGCTTGCCATTCGCCGTACAATAAATATTGAAGTGCCATCGCGGATAATAGTGCAAAGGTTAACTGCGGAATGACTAACGCCATCGATGGCGCCCGAAATTTATTATAAGCGGGCAAATGATCGAACAGAAAATAATTGATCGAGCTAACATTATTACCCCAGGCTAATAAAATTCCAATTAAACTGGCTGCTGTTAACCATCCCACATGCCAGTTTCTTACCAGGAATAACCCGGCAATTACCAACAATATTACTATCACCCCAAAGTATACCGGGCCCGAGGTATTGGGTTGGGCACCCCAGTAGGAAGAGAGATATTGATAAAAATAATTAATGGCATCATTGGGTAATTGAGCCTCCTGCATTGCTTCTACGGCTTTAGAATTTTCTCCCAGTTCTTTCCCGCCGCTGCTACCACCTTTTGCAGCGGGTAAAACAAACGTCATCGTTTCACCAATACCGTAACTCCAGCCAAAGGCGTATTCTTTGTCCAATCCACCGCTCGTTTTATCTTCTTTGGAAATACTGGATGTAAGCTCCGAGCGGCCACCCCGCATGGTTTCTTTCGCATATTCATTTAATGGTAACAACATTACCGCATAGGAAGCCACCCCAATTCCTCCCGCTACCAGCGCAAGGGCCGCCGTATTAAGCAAGTGCCTGAATTTCTTTTCGCGGATAGCATGAATAGCAAATGCCACCCCGCAACATAACAAAATCAGTAAGGTATAATAAACGATCTGAACGTGATTTTGGTAAAATAACAGGGTTGAGAATAAGACGGTTGTTATGAATCCCCAAACATATTTACCCTGGGTTAATAAAATAAAACCAGCCAACACAGCAGGGGCATAGCCCATGGATGAAAATTTTGTTGTATGACCTACCGCTACTAAAATAGCATTATACGATGCAAAGGAATACGCCAATGCGCCAAAAATAGAAACCCACGTGCGCATTCGTAATACCTGGCAAAGAATATAGAAACAGATACAACTCAGGAAGAAGAGACTGGCTGGGCTGGGTAAAAAGAAGCGAAAAACATAATCTAACCAGGCCACCGTAACATTATATTTTGATTCCATTAATACCTGGTAACCGGGCATGCCGCTGAACAGGCTGTTGGTCCAAAGTGGGTAATGACCATGCTTTTCTTTAAACTCCATCGATTGTTGCGCCATTCCCTTCCATCCAATAACATCATGCTGATTTACTACCAGCCCCTTCATAGCAGGAAGACAATAAATAACAGAAACCAGGATAAAAATTCCTACAGCCAGTGCATGCGGTTTCACCCGTTGCCAGATCGATTGATTCATAACGACAAATAATTAAAATTGATGGGCAAAATAACGCAATTTTACAGGATACCGGCTTATGCGTAACGTATTATTTTTAATGCGGGTAAGTTTTATCTGTAATTGCTGTCTCCTGTTAAGTTGGCTCAGCAAGTATTTTCCCCTATTGCCTGCCGGCGCAATCTCTTCTACAGTTATAGTGCTGGGAATTTTCCTTTCCTTTATTTTAAATATAACCATAAACATTGTACTATTAATTCTGTTATTGAAACACAAGCCGGTAATGTCCTTTTTCCCACGCTGGTTAATTATTATTAACTTTCTTTTTTTAATTGTTCAACTTATACTGCTTTTAAGATGATCCATTATATTATTAAAGATCGCCCAACGCGCCTTTTTATTATCCTGGGTGGTTTTTTTATTGCCAATGCCCTTATTGCGGAAGTAATTGGAGTTAAACTGTTTTCCCTGGAGAAAACATTTGGTATGGATCCGGCTAACTTTACCTTGCTGGGGGAAAGTGGATTGGGTTTTACCTTGTCAGTAGGAGTGTTGCCCTGGCCGATTGTATTTGTCATGACGGATATCATTAATGAATATTATGGAGTAAAGGGCGTCCGTTTTCTGTCTCTGCTAACCGCTGGATTAATCTCTTTTGCATTCCTGGTTTTTTATGGGGCTATTCATACGGCTCCCGATGATTTCTGGAAAGGTTCCCAATCAAAAAATCAAGTACCAGATATGCAGGCGGCGTATACACAAATACTGGGACAGGGAATGAATATTATTTTTGCTTCCCTCACGGCATTTCTTATTGGGCAAATTGCCGATGCAACGGTATTCAAACGAATTAAGGTGCTTACCGGCGAAAAGCATATCTGGATGAGGGCGACTCTTTCTACGCTTGTTTCGCAGCTTATTGACACCCTGGTAGTTTCCTATATCTATTTATATTTCTCTCTTCATTTTTCTTTTGCCCGCGTAACGGCGATTGCAACAACCGGTTATCTATACAAATTTACGGTGGCCATATTATGCACTCCGTTAGTTTACCTGGTGCATGCCTGGATTGAAAAGTACCTGGGAAAAGAAAAGGCCGCTGAGATGAAAAAAGCAGCAATGGTCAAAGGTTGATAGGACAACGTGTGCAGGCAATGGTCAAAAGTGAATGGTTAATAATGAATCGGCTATTATTCTGTACTTATTGAACTTCCGTTATCCAGTATCGGGTACCAGGCATCTCAGTTTCGCAACATACCTTCGTTTAAACTTCAGTATTAAAATAACCAGGTACCCAATAGCCGCATCTTTTATCCAGCTTCCGGTAAACTCTTCTTTCACGATTCCAGTTTCTTCTCCATCACATAATCATTCATTAAATAATTACTGCCGATATCAATATCCTCCTCGTCGATTATTACGAAACCCATCTTTTCATAAAACGCGAGCGCTTTATTATTCCGGTTTACATTCAGGTGAAGATGTGTTCCTCCTTCAGCGATTGCCGTTTCTTCTACCTGAGATAGCAATGCTTTGCCAAGTCCTTTTCCCTGGATGTCAGTTCGAATATATAATTTTTGCAGTTTAAAAGTTCCAGGGGAATCCAGTTTTGAAAAGGAGGCAAAACCAACCGGTTCTTCTTCCAGTTCGGCAATCAAAAAATGGTGTTGATCCTCGACCATCTGCTTTTGCAGGGCAGACGGGCTATAGATCAATTTAAGCATGTATTGGAGTTGGTCCAGCGACAGAATATCTTTATAGGCCATGGGCCAGATCTGGTAAGCGAGGTATCCGATTGTATTGATGTCTTCAATTTCAGCATTCCGTATAACCAATTCCATGCTCATACATTATTATTTCGGCGAATAAAATCCTGCTTTGATAATTCCTGATGAAGTCGGAGTGAGCGAAGCGCCATTCGAACCGCTATCCAATACGAAACAATTGCTCCGGCAAAAAGTAAACCAGTCGTAATATATTTGGTGACTTCCGCATTTTCCTGCAAAAACAAAAAGAAATCGTAGGCTCCATGAAAAAAGGCAGCCAGTATTAATCCTTTCCATAAATGCACAGCAGAATTGGCCGGATCGAATTTTGCCAACCCAGCGTGATAGCCCATCAGCACACCAAAAGCAGCGTGTGCCGGTACAGAAAGAAACATACGCATAATGGCGGTGGTATATCCTCCCTGTAGTACATACCCGATGTTTTCTAATGTAGCAAAACCCATGCTAATCATAACTGAATAAATAATACCATCAAGTGGTTCATTAAATGCTTTTCTGCGATACGAATAATACCGGAGCATAATAAATTTAGAGAGCTCTTCTCCGAACCCTACGACTGCAAAAGCAAAAAGAGCATAATAGGGAATCGATTTTGTTTGAAAGAAACTGAGCAGTTGCGATTGAGACAGCGTTTGTATGATAAATGCCGGGATGATGCTCACCATTCCGAGCAGGAAAGATATAACCAGGTTCTTCAAAGGTTCCCGATCATAGGTGTCCTTTGAATAGAAGTAAAACATGATAGCCAGGCCTGGGGCAAGGGCTAAGACGAGCAAATACATGAATCAAAAATAATGGAATTGCATCAAAAGGAAGTGGTTCCAATCGGAGGTTATTTTTGAAGGACAGTAAAGGATTTACCTTGACCTTCTTTTTCATTTAATACCCTTACGTATATAATGCCGGGTCTTAATGTATCTCCTATCGGTATTGATATCAACTGCATGTCCGAAGTAACGGTTGTTTTTTTTGTTCCTGTAAGTATTCCGGATGCATTGTAAAGCAAAATAGAGTAGGAGCCTTTGCGAATAGAAATTAATTTGCAGGGTTTGCCGGATAGTACTTTGTACAATGGTAATGGAAGATTGATTGGCAAATTCAACCAGCTTAACGATACTATAGCGGAATGGCCCATCCTTATCCGTCATTTGTACCCGGTAATAATTGTTGCCGGGCAAAGAGCTTGCATCGCTGATACTAAATTTTCTTACTATTGAATTATTGAATGATATATGAAGGATGGTACAGATAAGTGCGTACCGGGTTCATTGTTAAACTGGACGATAGGACAGGGATAAACCGGGTTCAACTTTCCATATTATGAAAAAGTAGCACGCATACGATCATCTAAGTAATTTCTAATCAAAAAAAAGACTTACCAGACAGGCAAGACTTTCTTGGGAAAAAGTTTCTACTTATTACAGTTCCATTTTCTTTTTCAGATTTTCATCTATAGCATCCAGGAACTCCTGCGTATACAGGAAGTGTGTTCCATGCTCCACTTTATTGCCATGTATACAAACCGCCAGGTCTTTGGTCATTTTTCCGCTTTCCACTGTTTCGATGCAAACCGCTTCCAATGCATTACAGAAATCAATCAGCGGCTGGTTATTATCCAGTTTACCGCGGAAGGCCAGGCCTCTGGTCCAGGCAAAAATAGAGGCAATAGGATTGGTGGAAGTTGGTTTTCCTTTTTGGTGATCGCGAAAATGACGGGTAACGGTACCATGGGCGGCTTCTGCTTCCATTGTTTTTCCATCAGGGGTAACCAACACGGAAGTCATTAACCCCAGCGATCCGAAACCTTGTGCTACCGTATCACTTTGCACATCTCCATCGTAATTCTTACAGGCCCATACAAACTTTCCATTCCACTTTAGTGCACTGGCCACCATATCATCAATAAGACGGTGCTCATAAGTAATACCAGCTGCAGCGAAAGCGGCTTTAAATTCTTTATCAAATATATCCTGGAAAATATCTTTAAATCGGCCGTCATATTTTTTTAAGATGGTATTCTTTGTGCTGAGGTATAAGGGCCATCCTTTTTGCAACGCCATATTGAAACAACTGCGGGCAAATCCGCTGATGCTTTCCTCTGTATTATACATACTCAAAGCAACGCCTGGTCCTTTGAACTGAAATACTTCGTGTTCAATTATTTTTCCATCTTCTCCTTCAAATTTTATGGTAAGCTTTCCTTTGCCAGGTACTACAAAATCGGTGGCACGGTATTGATCACCAAAAGCGTGGCGACCAACAATAATGGGACTGTCCCAGGTAGTTACCAGTCTTGGAATATTTTTAATTACAATGGGTTCACGAAAAACGGTACCGTCGAGAATATTGCGGATAGTACCATTCGGGCTCTTCCACATCTGTTTGAGGTTAAACTCTTTTACTCTTTCTTCATCAGGCGTAATGGTGGCACACTTAATTCCAACGCCATATTGCTTGATAGCGTTAGCGGCATCAATCGTAACCTGGTCGTTGGTTTGGTCGCGGTATTCAATACCCAGGTCATAATATTTTATATCAGCGTCAATATAGGGAAGAATCAGTTTGTCTTTAATAAACTTCCAGATGATACGGGTCATTTCATCCCCATCCAATTCTATTACCGGTTTTGTAACCTTAATTTTTGTTGCCATAAATTAAATCGTTAATCTGTTAATGCTTGCAAACCTATGAAAATGCATCAATTCTACAAAAGCATTCCGTTTTTCTTAATTAGTTTTTAAACCAGGAAGGAAATATATATTTTGATTTTATTTTGGATCCTGCCTCCTTTTTAAAAATAGGCATTTACAAAAGTCATCAAAAGATTAACTTGCATTCATGGTAAGAGGATTTCAGGAATACCTGGGTCAGTACGCACCTTTGAATGAGGAGGATAAGGTCATTTTGTCCGATATAATGGAAGTGCGCACGTTCGAAAGGAAAGTGCGAATTACAGATGTTGGAAAGGTAGAACAATATCTGAATTTTGTGGTAAAGGGGTTAATACGTAAATATTTTCTTTTGGGAAAAGAGCAGGTTATTAAACATATCGCCTCCGAAGGAAATATATTAGCTTCCTCTGTTTCTTTTTTTTCCGGGCAACCTTCTCAATATATAGTGGAAACGATTGAACCATCCACCGTAATATCGATCAGTCATACCAACATCGAAAAGTTATTTGAATCCGACAACAAGTGGGAGCGTATGGGTCGGTTGATGATGACCGATTTTTTAGTCGAAAAAGAATATTGGTTACTCGACATGATTCGTTACAGCCCCCGCGAACGCTTATTACGATTTGTTAAAGAACGGCCTGACCTCATGCATCGGGTTCCACAAAAATATCTCGCGTCTTACCTCGATATCAAGCCTGAGACTTTTAGTCGATTAAAGCACCTGGCCCTGGCCAGGAAGGTTGGCATTGCCTGATCCTTATTTATCTAAGTAAAAATTGCATCCTTAATAAATGAAAGTTGTTACTACCAAGATTGATCCTGCATTTATTAGTTATACACTGGGGGCTCTCCGGCGATATTTTCCTGTTTCATTGGAACAAGCTGAAATGCTGATGGGCTATTGCGAAATGCGTCATTTCGATAAGAGGACTATTATTTTGAACGAAGGAGAAAGAGAAGAATATCTGAATATGGTTATAAACGGATTGGCCAGAAAATATGTTCGCCGCGGTAAAAACGAAGTAACCTTACAACTCGCCACAGAGGGTCATATTATTCATTCCGAAATCTCATTCCTTAAAAGAACTCCTTCTCCCGTGGTAGTTGAAACTATTGAGCCAAGCACACTCATCTCCCTTACCTATCAAAATATGGAAATGGCCCTGGAGGAAATGCCAGGAGCCGATCGAATGGGACGGTTGCTATTGGTGGCAATGTATGTGAAGAAAGATGAACGTCATTATAACCAGTTACATCAAACTACCCGGGAGCGCTTCCTGAACTACATGAAGAACCATCCGCACATGCTGCAGCGCGTACCACAAAAATACCTCGCTTCGTATTTGAATATAAAACCTGAAACATTTAGCCGGCTGAAGCACCTGGTTAAATTGAACTAATGGATGGCTGAAAAAGTGACAGGATCCGGTCCTTACATTCCAATGACTTTTAAAAATTCACTATCAGTACAGGAATTTTTAATTCATGCCTTACTGATTCGATGGTTTCTCCATATAGCCAGTCTTTAATACCACTATGCCCGTGTGCCCCGATAATCAGCAAATCGGCATTTTCTTCCTTCACTAAACGAGCAATTTCTCTGGCACGATCGCGGAAACCCAATTTCCCCTCTGCGGAAAACCCATTCTTTTCCAGTTGAAGTATATACTGCTGAAGTCTTTCTTCATCCGTTCTCGTTTCAAAATCATCACTGTCTTTACCAAGGAACCGGGCAGAGGCACTTTCAACCACATGTATTAATAAGTAACGTGTATTCACTTTTCCCTGGCTTATTGCATGCGCCAGCAGTTTTTGATCATTGAGGCTAAAATCAAGGGCAATCGCGATCTTTTCATAGGAAGCAATTTTAAGGGGAGCAAGCGCCTTGCTTTCGGGATGCAATTGTACCGGCGCCGTAATTTTTTTCTTCCGGAAAAAAGGAAAAAGTGTTATATAAACCATTAAGGCTGCAAAACCTGAAGCACCAAGCACGATAATTATCTTCCATACAATATTCCCGGTTGTAGAAAAAAAGCCCTGTACCTCGTTGGCGATCATGCGAACGTTCAGGTATACAAGTATTATGGCAATCAGCCAGGCCAGTACTTTAATATATGGTTTAATAACAAAAGCGCCCATTGTTTTCTTATCGCTTACAAAATGAATTAAGGGAATGATAGCAAAACCAAGTTGTAAGCTAAGAAGCACCTGGCTCAGGATAAGCAGGCTGTCTACTTTATTTTCTCCAAATATTAAGATTACAATTACAGCGGGGATAATGGCCAGCAGTCGTGTTAATAAACGCCGCACCCAGGGATTGATGCGTAAGTGAAGATACCCTTCCATTACAATTTGCCCGGCGAGCGTTCCCGTAACGGTTGAACTTTGCCCTGCAGCGATTAGGGCAACGGCAAATAAGATAGGTGCCAGATTAGTTCCCAGCAAGCCAGCCAGTAATCCATGTGCTTCCTTCAATTCTGCTACATTGGTTCTGCCTGTCGAAAAGAATACTTTGGCGGCAAGTATTAGTATAGCGGCATTTACAAAGAAAGCTATATTAAGGGCAATGGTGGAATCGATCAGGTTCCATTTTAAAGCCTGCTTTATTCCTTCGTTGGTCTTTTGAATTTTTCTGGTTTGTACCAATGCCGAATGCAAATAGAGATTATGGGGCATTACGGTAGCTCCTATAATTCCAATCGCAATATAGAGTGCACGGTTATTTGGAATGGAAGGAATCAATCCGCCGGCAATAGCGGATATGGGCGGGGCGGCTAGTAGTATCTGAAATAAAAACGAAAGGGCTACTATGGCAACGAGTGCTATAATAAACGCTTCCATTTTTCGGATCCCAAGCCGCTGAAGGAATAATAATAAGAATGTATCCAAAATGGTAATGGTTACGCCCCATATCAACGGTAAACCAGTAAGCAAATAAATGCCGATGGCCATTCCCAATACTTCTGCCAGGTCGCAGGCGGCAATGGCAATTTCCGCCAGCAGGTACAAAGTAAAATTGATGTATCGGGGATAGGTTTCTCGGTTGGCCTGGGCGAGGTCGCGGCCGCGAACAATACCCAATCGAGTGGATAAACTTTGCAGAAGCAAAGCCATTAAGTTACTCATCAATAAAACCCAAATCAATTTATATCCGAATTGACTTCCGCCAGCAAGGTCGGTGGCCCAGTTACCCGGATCCATATATCCCACACTAACCAGATAAGCAGGGCCAAAAAATGCAAATGCCTTTCTCCAGCCGATTTTTTTTGTGCCGATATCTACCGATTCGTGTACTTCACTCAGGGAATTATCCAGCACTTTAATTTTATTATTCATCGTACTTAACAAATATGTTTTTGGCCACGTGTTCACTAATGGTGATGGATGGTTGATTTTTAATTTTTAATTCAATGGAATTGTCGAAAGCAAACTTCTTCTTTATTTCCAATTTACTTCCGAGCTGAATATTTTTATGGGTAAGCAATTCGAGCATTTCGGCAGACTGATCGCCAATGCTGCTTACCTCCGCCAGTTTATTAAGAGGCAGGTTCAGCAGATCAACTTGTTTGGCAATGGTAAGTCGTCCATTACTATCCGGAATGGGATCCCCGTGCGGATCATTTTTGGGGTATTCCAGGAACACATCCAACCGGTCTATCAGTTTTTTGCTGCTGATATGTTCCAGCTCTTCGGCAATTTCATGCACTTCATCCCATCCAAAATTTAACTTGTTAACCAGGAAAAATTCCCACAAGCGGTGCTTGCGGATAATCTGCAAGGCTACTTTGCGTCCTTCTACCGTAAGTTTAAAACCCCTGTATTTTTCATACAGTAATATTTTTTGTGTTTTTAACTTTTTCAGCATATCAGTTACCGAGGCCGGCCGCGTTTGCAGGGCAGCTGCCAACTGGTTAGTAGTTACAATACCGTCCTCTTCCTGGAGGTGGAAGATGGCCTTAATGTAATTTTCTTTACTGGAAGAATATTTCATTTAACCTAAAATAAAATTTAGACAAATCTAAAAGCTATTTTCGGTATATGCAATAAACTTTTCTATGAGTGAAGGTGAATCGCTATTTTTAACCGCTAACAGTGGTATTTGTATGAAAAAGATTTTGATCATATTATTAATTCCCGCTTTGTTTCTTAGTTGCAAGAGTAAGAAAAAGTCGTTGCAGGGAGAAGACGCTGTAGAGGTTTCTGATTTTATCGAATTCTTTCCTGAGTCTTCGCTGCCTATAAGGATAGGAGATACTACATTCACCCGCCGGGTAACTGATTCTTCCCTGATTGGCTATAAAATATTTACCCAGTTTATTCCCGATTCTGTATTAATAAAAGATTTTGGAAAAGGCGTAAAGCCAAAAATTTATCCGGTTTATCGTACCCGCGAAAAAGGGAAAGAGATTTATTTGTTTATAAAAGCGATACATGGCAACAAAAAGGTTGGGTACCTGGCTTGTTTTAGCAACGAAGAAAAGTTTTTAAATGCTATCCCCCTGGTGCGTTCCGGATTTGATTCCCATACGAATGCCTATGGAATGCTTGATAATAAGTACCAGATAACTACCTACCGTGAAAAAAAGGGAGGGGCGAAGATTCAATTTAAGCGGAATGTATACATTTTTAATAGCGCCACGAATGCCTTTACGCTTATTATGACTGAGCCAAATGAAGAAATAATTGAGCAAATTATAAATCCTATTGATACCCTTCAGCAGAAAAATAAACTGTCGGGCGATTATGTGAAAGATAAGCGCAACTTCATTTCGGTAAGGGACGCAAAAAAAACCGGCGAGCTCCTTTTCTTTATTCATTTCGAAAAAGATAATGGGGAGTGTACCGGCGAAATAAAAGGCATGCTTCACCTCTCAGCAAAAAATATGGCTCATTACAAGGAGCCGGGAAATCCCTGTGCATTGGAATTTACTTTTGGTACCTCCTCCCTGGCCGTAAAAGAAACAGGCGGCTGCGGCAGCTACCGTAATATTAAATGCTTTTTTGAAGGAAGCTATCCCAAAAAGCCTGTTCCCAAACCAAGACCTCCTTCTAAAAAGAAATAACTTAAAAGAACAAATAACTTTTATAGGGTATATACGTGCCAGTAACAAAGCGGCCAAGAGATAAATTGGCCACTAAACTCACTGGAGTTGAATAGTAAGAAACGGTCTGAGCAGGGTGCCCGGTTTAATTATTTCAGGGATAAGCAGTTTTTCCACATATCGGTTAATTACTCCATATTTAGTTTTCGGTTTTAACCGCTATATTGCGACCTCAATTGTGTAATTTTTACACGAGGAAATATTTTCGATTAACTGTTCGCTGCTATTTTTTAATAATTGTTTTAAGCTTATGAGTTTCACGCATTACAAAGTACCCTATGCTACAGACGAGCGTTATGCCAAAAAAGTAGCCTATTTCTCCATGGAGTTTGCTGTACACCAACCACTGAAAATTTACAGTGGCGGATTAGGATTCTTATCCGGTTCTCATCTGCGCAGCGCATACGAATTGAAACAAAACATGATAGCCGTTGGTATCTTATGGAAATATGGCTATTATGACCAGGCCCGCAACCAGGATCAAACCTTGCAGGTTACCTGGATGGAAAAACATTACAGTTTCCTGGAAGATACCGGTTTAAAATTCCAGATTACCATTCATGATCACCCGGTTTGGGTAAAGGTCTGGTACCTCAATCCGGAAACATTTAAGTCGGCGCCACTCTTTTTATTGAGTACTGATTTACCCGAAAATGATTACGTTTCTCAAACTATTACGCATCGGTTATATGATGCCAATGTGGCAACGAAAGTGGCCCAGTTTATTTTATTAGGGGTGGGAGGAGCCAAGTTGATGGATGAGATAGGATTTAATCCGGAACTATACCATCTCAACGAAGCCCACGGAGTGTCATCTGTTTTTTACCTCTATAAAAAATTTGGGAGTATAGAAGAAGTGCGAAAGCGTTTGGTGTTTACCACGCATACGCCCGAAGAGGCGGGTAATGAAAAGCACGATATTCATCTTTGCCATAAAATGAGTTATTTCTGCGGATTAAGTATTGACGAAGTAAAAAAACTCACCGGGCAGAAGGATGATCAATTCAATCATTCGCTGGTTGCATTACGCTTTGCCCGGCTTGCCAATGGGGTATCCAAATTGCACGGAGAAGTATCGCGTCAAATGTGGGCGAAGTATGATAATATTTGCCCGATTATTTCTATTACCAATTCACAAAACTGGACCTATTGGGCCGATAAGCAATTATACCGCGCCAGTGAAGAAGGGAATGATACCTGGTGGGACGATCGAAAAAAATATTTGAAGCGCCGTGCATTTGACCTGGTCGCCGATCAAACCGGTAAGCTGTATAAACCGGATGTATTCACTATTGTATGGGCCCGTCGCTTTGCCGGGTATAAAAGGGCGGAACTGATTACCAGGGATAAGGAACGCTTCGAACGGATGCTCTTCAATAAAAAATATCCTGTTCAGATTATTTGGGCCGGTAAGCCTTACCCGATGGATTACCCCGCAATCAATGAGTTTAATAACCTGGTTCACCTGAGCCGCAATTATAAAAACGTTGCGGTATTGTCTGGATATGAACTCACGCTTTCCAAACGTATGAAACAAGCCGCTGATGTTTGGCTAAACAATCCACGCGTTCCCCGCGAAGCATCCGGTACCAGCGGCATGACAGCAGCCATGAATGGAGCGGTTAATTTATCTACCGATGATGGATGGATACCGGAATTTGTAGATCATGGGAACAATGGTTTTGTTGTACCGCAGCCAGATTATTCATCTATGAGTATGCAGGAGCTGGATGATTACGATTTTGAACAGTTATACAAGATTCTCGAAAAGGAAATCATTCCGATGTACTACGATAATTACGATACCTGGCGGCAGATCTGTAAAAACGGAATGCGCGATGTGCGGCTTCAGTTCGATTCAGGTCGCATGGTGAATGAATATTACGAGTTGCTATATAAATAATACTGAGCTAACCTGTTAAATGTAAGACCTGCTTATTAGCGGGTCTTTTTATTTATGTAATAGGGCTATAGACTGCATCAAGAGTTTGTACTCTAAAACAAATGACATGAAAAGACTGGTTATCCTTCTTTGCGTGGGTTTTTTATCCCATGTAACAAAAGCGAACGATGATAAGATCATTGTTCCTTCTTTGCTAAAACAGGCTACCATATACCGGGTAGGTGCTGAACTGGTACATACGGCTAAGGCCAACCTTCCACAGGGAAGCGCCGAACTGGTAATTGATGGTATAAGTAATCGCGTGGATGTAAATAGTATACAAATTGGTACCGAAGGTAAAGTCACTATTCTGTCTGTAGCGTTTTCAACGGAATACCTGAAACCGGCCATTAAGCCTGTTTCAGTGAGGCGATTGGAAGATTCGCTTGAACAGGTGTACAGGGAACTCTCCAGGATACAGGTGCAGTTAAAAACAAGCAGGGAACTATTAGAATTGCTGAAAGCCAATAAACAAATCGGGGGAACACAAACCGGCCTGAGCATTGCAGAACTTATTAAGATGATGGACTATTACAAATTAAAAACGCTGGAACTGGAAAACGAACTAAGTAATTTCCGGGAAAAAGAAAATAAACTGCAGGAAACAATAGGAAGGATCAAAATGCAGATAAATGAGGAGGAACAAAAAAACAATCAGTCCTCCGGTAAAATAGTATTGCAGGTAATGAGCCCCCTGGCAGGATCTTACAATTTTACTGTTTCGTATATAACGCCCGCTGCTTTTTGGAACCCCAGTTATGATATTCGCGTTGAGAGTATCAGTAAACCCCTTAACGTTATGTACAAGGCAAAACTGGTACAAACTACCGGCATTGATTGGAAGAATGTGAAACTCTCACTGGCTACTTCAACACCCGGCCAGCAGGGAACAGCACCGGTTTTTCAAAGCTGGTTTCTAAATTATATCAATCCCGTCGCTAATATGGAGCGAAATATGCTCATGAATACGATACCATCAGCGGGGGCTAACAAAGCACAGGCGCTGGAAGAAGTTGTTGAAACAGGTTATGGCATAAAAGTAAGAGGCAATAGCAGTATGAACGCGGCGAATCAACCTTTGTATATTTTGAACGGAGAAGAGATTTCTGCCAGTGATTTTAAATTGATTGATCCGAAGGCAATAAAAAAGATTGATGTTTTAAAAGATGCTAATGCAACGGCGGTATATGGAGCAAGAGCCGCCAATGGAGTTATTGTAGTTACTTTAAAGGAAGGGCTGGATGATTATGTTACCGTAAACGATAATGCCCTCAATGTAACTTTTGATATTGACCTGGCTTATGATGTTCCTACCAATGGAAAGGAGCAGCAGGTTGCTTTGAAAGAATTTACCGTACCCTCCAATTATAAATATTATGCGGCCCCCAAACTCGATAAGGAATCTTATTTACTCGGAGAAATAGCCGATTGGGAAGGATTGAATTTATTGCCTGGAGAAGCTAGTATTATGTTTGAAGGAACCTATATCGGTAAGACGTATATCGACCCGAATTCTACCCAGGATACATTAAACCTGACGCTGGGTCGCGATAAAAGGGTAGTGGTAAAGCGGGAAAAATTAAAAGATTTTAGTAGTGTTAAGTTTTTAGGAACAAACAAAAAGCAGGTGTTTACGTACGAGATCACCGTAAAGAACAATAAGAAAGAAAAGATTCAAATGATTCTGAAGGATCAGTTCCCCCTATCTACTAATAAAGATATTGAAGTGGAGCTCCTGGAAAGTAATGACGCCACCCTAAACAACGAACTGGGAGTATTAACCTGGAAACTTGAATTAAATGCCGGGGAAGCTAAAAAGTATCGAATTAGTTATAGTGTAAAGTACCCGAAAGAAAAGGTGGTGAATGTTTATTGATTTCGCTGAAGATGTTTTTTTTTGCCCGGAAATTTTCCGGGCTTTTTTTGCGTAGGAATATAAAAAAGTTTCACCCTATAATCCTTAATTTTATCAAAACACACTGCTTTTGAAAAATGCCGTATGGCGGTTGCTCCAGCCATTTTTATTATTAAGTACCATTGTTTTCATTGGCATTGGCGGGTACATGATTATTGAGCATTTCAATCTTGTTGAAGCGGTATATATGACTGTCATTTCAGTAACCACGGCCGGATTTACTGAAGTGAGGCCATTGACGGATGCCGGCAGGATGTTCACGGTGTTCCTGCTCATTACCAGTTGGGCAGGTGTTGCTTTTGCAGTAACCCGCATAACGCAATATGTAATAAGCGGTGAAATCAATAAATATTTTAAAACCCGTCGTATTATGAGAGCCATCGACAAATTAAGTGATCATGTGATTATTTGTGGCTATGGCCGCAATGGAGAACAGGCTGCCCAAACATTGGGTTATCATGGACTGGAATATGTGGTCATTGAAAGCAGGCTGGAGAAAATTGAAGAGGCCGTAGCAGCAAATCCTGAGCTGCTCATTATTCATGGAGATGGTACCGATGATGATGTATTAAGAAAAGCCGGCATTATCAAAGCAAAGGCCCTTATCACCGCATTGCCGGTAGATGCGCATAATGTATTTATTGTTTTATCAGCCCGTTCACTCAATGCGAATATTCAAATCATCAGCCGCGCATCGGACCGCAATACCTATCCCAAACTGAGAAAAGCAGGAGCCAATAATGTGATTATGCCCGACAAGATCGGGGGAACTCATATGGCCACCCTGGTATCGAAGCCGGATGTTATCGAATTTATTGATTATTTATCCGGGGAAGAAGGGGAGTCGATCCACATTGAATCGGTATCGTATGATCAGTTACCGATGAAAATTCGAGATAAAACCTTAAATGAAATAATGTCCTGGAAGAAAACCGGTGTGAACTGTATTGGAGTAAAGGATGCCGATGGAAAATTTGTAATTAATCCTCCCGAAGAATTACAGGTTAAACAAGGTATGAAAGTTTTGGTTTTGGGAACAAAACACCAGATACAACAGATGAAGATGAATATCGGCGACGATTAAGTTGAGTCATATGCTGTAAACCAGTCCCGTAATCAGACTTCTTATTTGGTTGTTTATAGAAAAAGGAAATCAATCATTGATTTCCTTTTTCACTTATGGTGTAATGGAATTTGAAAATAATATTTAGCCATATGGCCTGGTTCATGTCAACCCCCCTTGGCTATTTAACAATTTCTATCAACTCCACTTCAAATACCAGGGTGGATCCACCTTTAATCGCTGGTCCCGAATCGTTATCTCCATAGGCCAGGCCGGAAGGGACAAACAAACGCCATTTACTCCCTACAGGCATCATTAGTAATGCTTCCACCCAACCGGCTATAAATTCATTTACTCTCATAACAATTGGTTCTCCGCGTTGCACGGAACTTTCAAATACGGATCCATCAATTAAAGTGCCATGATAATGAACTTTCACCTTGTCTGTTGCAGCGGGTTTGGGCCCTGTTCCTTCCTTTAAAATCGAATATTGTAATCCACTGGTGGTAGTTATTACTCCGGCTTTCTTTTTATTCTCAGCTAAAAAAGCCTCACCTGTTTTGCGGGTAACCGAGGATTTCTCACTTCGTTTCTGCTGCATGTAGGCCATGATGATATTGTTAACCTGTCCGTCATCCATCGCCGCTTTACCCAATTTGCAATCATTCAGTGCTTTTGTAACTAAGGCACTGCTGATGTTGCTGATTCCTTGTTCCCGGTAAAAATTGGCGATGCTTACACCAATAGCATAGCTGAACGAATCCGCCTGATTTTTCATCGGCACGGGCGCCGGTTTAGCCGGCTTTTTTGTTGCTATAGGCTTCTTAACGGTGCCTTGGGAATAGGCGCCTCCACATACTATCACAAATAATACGATTAATAGTTTTTGCATATTTAAATATAATTAAGGGATAAAAATACGTATTAAAATATGGTCTTGTATAAACATCACTTAATCGATGCTAACGCCACTAATTTTGTTTTATTTTGAATCCAAATAGGAATAAATGAATATTTATCTAAAGGGAATAGAAGTTCGCTGGGCCGACCTTGATCCTAATTTTCATGTACGGCATTCGGCCTACTACGACTGGGGAGCTTATTGCCGCATGTGTTTTTTGACAGAGCATGGATTAACCATTGATGTATTGAAGGAGCAGCATTTGGGTCTCATCATTTTCCGGGAAGAATGCCGGTTCCGTAAGGAGATTCATTTCGGCGAGTTAATATCAATTGATATCCAATTATTAAATGCCCGCCCGGATTTTACCCGTTGGTGTATTCGGCACCAGATTTATAAAAATGGCGATAAGGTAGCCGCCACCTTAACCCTTGAGGGCACCTGGATTGATACGAAAATTCGCAAATTAGCCCTCCCCCCCGAAATGGCCATTAAGGTATTCGAAGTAATTCCGCGCGATCAGGCCTTTGAGTGGATAAATAAGTGATCTCTTAACAAATTTTTCTATCGTTCCGGCGTTATTTTAGCTACAATAGCAGCAATATGCAAAAAATAATACTTGGTTTTTTTCTTCTCGTTTCCATTAATGTTTTCGCACAACAACAAACCTCCGGTAAAGATGGAGGGTTCCTGAAAAAAGCAGGTGGAATTCTCAACAAAGTAAAAGGCGGCAATACTTCATTGTCTAACGATGAAATAATTGCCGGGTTAAAAGAGGCGTTATCGGTAGGTGCTAATAACAGTTCCCAGAAATTATCCGCCATGGATGGTTTTTTTGCAAATGCCGCCATTAAAGTACTAATGCCGTCTGAAGCAAAAAAGGTAGAGTCAACCTTGCGCAGTGCGGGTCTCGGAAGTATGGTGGATAAAGCAATCTTATCAATGAATCGTGCAGCTGAAGAGGCTTCCAAATCCGCTGCTCCTATTTTTATTGATGCTATTAAACAAATGAGCTTCCAGGATGCGCTGGGTATATTAAAAGGAAGTGATTCGGCGGCTACCAGTTATCTCAAAGGAAAAACATCCGGCGCATTGACTATCGCTTTCAAACCTGTAATTGATGAGGCGCTTAAGAAAACAGAGGCTACCAAATATTGGAAAGATGTTTTTGAAACATACAATAAACTTCCTACCACCTTTAAAAAAGTAAATACGGATCTGTCGGGTTATGTTACTGACAAAGCGCTGGGTGGATTGTTTTACCAGGTTGCCCTGGAAGAACAAAAAATCCGAAAGGATCCCGCGGCCCGTGTAACTGATGTATTAAGAAAAGTGTTTGGTAATTGATGCTGTTGCTTTGGATTATGGTAATAAAAATGTGGAATTAGGAATTAGGTGAACCCTGTGAATGGTAGGAACAATTCAGCATCCCAACATCTCGCATTTGGCGTACAACTCCTTATATCCCGTATCCAAAATCCGGCATCCCTATCCCGTATCGCGAATCATTATCCCGTATCACACATTCCGCATTCCGGATCCCATATCCGGTCTCTCGCATCCCCCTAACCATTCCCGCTCACTTTGTCGTATTTTAGATTAAATGATTTCCGAAAAACATATTATGTTCAGAAACCGGCTTAGTAAAGTTTACCGGCATCTAAGTAAACAGGCGAAGCGGCAGAACATAACCTGTTATCGGCTGTATGACCGCGATCTGCCCGAATTTCCATTGACCATTGAAGTGTACGAGAATAATATTTACCTGAGTGAATATAGAAGTAGGCATTCGCTGAGTGAAGAGGAATATGAACAATGGCTGGAGCAATGTTTGCCAGTTATTAGTCAGGTGGTAGGACAACCGGTTGAAAATATCTTTATTAAAGAGCGGAAAAGGAAGTCGGGCCGGCTCGATCAATACCAGCGGGTGGCAACCGAAGAAGAATTCTTTGTGGTAAAAGAAGGGGGGCTGTTTTTTAAAATAAATCTTTCGGATTACCTCGATACCGGTTTATTTCCTGATCATCGCATTACCCGCCAATTGATAAAAGAAAAGGCAGCAGGCAAGCGAGTATTAAATCTATTCTGTTATACCGGATCATTTTCGGTTTATGCAGCAGCAGGTGGGGCAGAAGAGGTTGTATCGGTAGATTTATCCAATACTTACCTGGATTGGGCGAAGGAAAATTTCCGGCTTAACCAATTTAATGATGCGAAAAAATTTCAATTCATCAAAGCGGATGTAAAGCAGTACCTCGATACATTGCCAGCAGACTATTTTGACCTGGTGATAATGGATCCGCCTACTTTCAGCAATAGCAAAATGATGAAAGACTTTCTCGATATTCAGCGGGATCATGCGGAACTTCTTAATAAAGTTATACAGGCAACTAAACCGGGAGGCCAAATTTATTTCAGCACCAACTCTCGCCGGTTTGAATTGCAGCAGGAGCAAATAAATGCTGATTCAATAAAAGATATTACTAAAGCAACTACCCCTTTTGATTTCCAGGGTAAATTACAAAGACGTTGTTACCTGGTTGTTGCTTGATTCATATCCCTTATCCATTGTCAGTCATCCTTTATCACTTCCTCACCTTACCTGTCCTCTTACTAAACCTGATCCTCGTAGTTTGGAATGCGCATTTATATAAATAGGATCGTTTTTTATCATGTTATACAATGAGTCGGGGAGTGCAGTTGTTTTGAGAATTCCAAAATCAGCAATTGAACTGGCCAGGAAAATACGCACTGGGCCGTTGCTACCCGCTGCCCCCCGATGAATATGCGATACCCTGATAGTATCATTTGTTTCAATATTGGTTACGGTAACTTTTGAGTATAACGTTTTATCTTCAGTCATTCGTAAGATACATAAGCCCGATGCCGTGGTAGTTACTGCGGGTACTTCATTGTTTCCGGAAAGGGCGATGTCTAAAGCAAAATCTACCTTTTGATCCAGTTGACCTCGAACGATTCCAGCCGGAACTTGCGTAGAATGTATATTGAAATAAACCGGTTGACTTAGTAATGTATCAACCTGCCCCTGCCGTAAACCTTTTACCGTACCGGTTCCACCGCTTCCGGCAATGGATGGTTTAAGATCTATAAGCACAGGACCGGATTCGCCCGCATTGCTGAAGTGAATATGTGCGGCAGTAAGCAAATCGCCAGGGGAAAGATTGTAAACATGGAATTCAAACTTGAGTGAATTGTCTGATAACAGCTCCATGGTGAGGTCACCTTCTTCTGTTCTGCCCACTGGAGCGGGTACTTCGTTTACAGATTTTAATTCAATAGCGGTCCACTTTTTAACTGAGGTGGGAAGAACGCCAGAATCATGATTACAACTTTCTGTTACAATTATCGAAAGAGACAACAAGACAAATAGGTATCCCGTACCTGGAATATGTTTCATGGCAAGTAATTTAGTTTTAAGAAATAATTGGGGTTACTTTCAATACGCCGATCTGTGCGGCGTGGTTGCCACAAAGGAAAAGGAGAAGAAAACTTCCCTTCGACTATTATGTTTTAGTAAAAAACACTATCTGAATAGAGTATCCATTGGGATGTCTCTTTTCACCATTTCATTTCGATTGGCCATTTCCCACGCAGTATAAAAAACCAGTTGGGCTCTTTTCGCCATTTGTACGTAATCAATCTTATCAGGCGTATCGGTAGGCCGATGATAGTCGGCATGCGTGCCGTTAAAATAAAATATGATCGGAACTCCCCGGCGGGCGAAATTGAAATGATCGCTTCGATAATAAATTCGTTCCATGTCATTAGGATCATTGTATTTATGATCCAGTTCCAGTTTGGTATATTTTTTATTCATAGCCTCACTGATCGGCTTCAGGTCAGAACTTAGTTTATCATCACCCACTACATATACATAATTAGTGGAATCCCCATTCTTGCGCTTGGGATCTATTCGTCCAATCATATCAATATTTAGATTGGCTGTTGTTTTTTCTAAAGGGTAGGAGGGGTGATCGCCATAATAATCCGAACCCCATAATCCTTTTTCTTCTCCACTTACCATCATAAATATGATACTGCGGCGCGGTCCTTTGCCGGCCGCTTTAGCTTTGGTAAATGCCTCAGCGATTTCCATGATGCTTACCGTGCCTGAACCATCATCATCGGCACCGTAATAAATAATATTATTGGCCCGAGTACCTAAGTGATCGTAATGGGCAGTTAGTATCAGGTATTCATCTTTTAGGTCCGAACCTTCCAAGAACCCAATAACATTACTGCTTTCAAGCTTGCTGGTCACTTTGCTAAAATCTAACAGCACACTAGCATTATAAACCTTGGCCACCGGGGTTCCGTTTTTCATCGCTTCTTTAGCCGTGGTATATTCAGTTCCCATAATACTCTCTGCAACGGCTTCAGAAATGGCGAACGTATTTGGATAAATTGTTTTTTTGAATCCATTGGTATGTTGATTGCCCCGAGCACCCGCGCCACGCCTTGGTAAATTTGATTGAACCAACAATATGGCAGCGGCTCCGTTCTTAGCGGCTGCTTCCTGGATCCTGAAAGGATTAAATATTAGCTGGCGATTATTAGCAGATGCTTGTGGCGAGGGTGGAGTTCCTTCAAGTATCAATATTACCTTGCCCCGTGTATTGATACCGAAATAGTCATCCCGGGTAGAATCGCTGATGCCGTATCCAGTAAACACGATTTCGCTGCTCATCATGGTGGCGCTGTAGGCACTGCCCATATTCACCGAAAAATCTTTATTCAATTCAAACTTCTCACCATTCACTTCCATCGAGGCATTTACCAACGAATCCTGGAACACGGGGTATTGCATTTGGTAACTATCTTTATTTCCCGGAGTAAGCCCCAGCGCCTTAAAATGATTTTCGATATAAGCGGCCGCTTTTCGCTGCCCTTCTGTAGCGGTTTCTCTTCCTTCCATATCGGCACCAGCGATTATATACAGGTGTTTCTTAAGGTCATCAGTAGTTATGGTATTGCCAAAAGGAACCGGGTTATACGCTTTGGGAGTTTTATGTTTTTGCGCCTGGGTGACCACGCAAGACAGTACTAAGAACAACCGGAGGAAAATTCTCATTTCGTTTACTTTGAATCAAGATATAAAAAAGAATGGTGGAATAACCAATCTGCGCAAATTCGTGATGAACGGTTATATTTTACTTTATAGTGTAAGGCGCAATAGGGGTAAACACTAAATATATGGACAATGGTAGAGGTGTTTTCTTGCGAGGTCGGCGAATGTGAACAGAGAATAAACAGAATTTGATCTTTCAAACAGGATAAGAGAGGCCTTAACTCGGCGCCTTACTCTCCCTCAAAAGAAGATTTGTGAACTACTTACACAGAAAGTAAAAAAATTAAATAAAACGGAATGGGATGATTAGTGTGATTCTATTTCACTTAACTCAAGCCAACGTAATTCCATCTCATCTAACAGCTGAGTTACTTCCAAGATCTTTTTTGAATATTGCTGTAACTCATCATACGGTACCTGGCCCCCGCTGAGTTTTTGAGTAATGTGTTCTTTTTCTTTCGTGAGCCTGGCTAATTCTTTTTCCAGCAATTCAAATTCTCTTTTTTCTTTAAAAGATAATCTGCGCTTTGGTTCATTGTTTTTAACGGAAGGTAAATTGATGGAAACAACTTCCGAGGCTGTCTTTTTATTTCCTGTGGTTAATGCTGATTGCTCCTCCTTCCATAGCCGGTACTGTGTATAGTTTCCCGGAAAATCGCGGATTACTCCTTCGCCTTCAAATACCAGCAAGTGATCTACCAGGCGATCCATAAAATATCGATCATGCGATACAATGACTAAACAGCCCGGGAACTCACTCAAAAAATTCTCTAGTACGCCTAAGGTTGGAAGGTCAAGGTCATTGGTAGGCTCGTCCAGTATTAAAAAATTTGGGTTGCGGAAAAGTATAGATAACAAATGCAGCCTTCTTTTTTCGCCCCCACTGAGCTTACTGATATAAGTATATTGTTTGTCAGGATCAAATAGAAACAACTGAAGAAACTGGGCCGCGGACAAAGAACCCCCAGTGGACAGCGGGAAATTTTCCGCAATATTTTTTACAAATTCAATGACGCGGACATCTTCTTTCCACTGTAATCCTTGTTGGGAATAATTTCCAAAAATAACGGTATCACCCACATTTATTTTGCCGCTATCCGCTGGTTCCGTTTCCTGCAGCATATTAATGAAAGTAGATTTGCCTACCCCGTTTTTTCCCACTATGCCTACCCGTTCCCCTTTCTTGAATGTATAATCAAAACCTTTCAGAATGGGAAAGTCGTCATAACTTTTATAAACTTTTTTTAATTCAAGAATTTTTCCTCCCAGGCGATTCATCTTCATCTCGAGCAATAAATTATTATCTTCCAGTTGCTGTTTAGCCCTCTTTTCAACTTCGTAAAAATTATCCTGCCTGCTTTTGCTTTTAGTGGTGCGTGCTTTTGGCTGCTTGCGCATCCATTCTAATTCTTTACGATACGTGTTCTTCGCTTTGTCGATACTCGCTAATTCGCTATCGATACGGGCTGCTTTCTTTTCTAAATAATTTTCGTAGTTGCCTTTATAGACATATAAATTACTTCGGTCGAGTTCCCAGATCTCTTCACAAACGATATCTAAAAAATAGCGGTCGTGGGTAACAAGTAATAAAGTGATTTTTTCCTGGTTAAGATAATGCTCCAGCCATTCCACCATCGAAACATCGAGGTGGTTGGTTGGTTCATCCATGATCAGCAGTACATGTTTGTGTTCAAATCCAATATCAATGAGTATTTTGGCAAGGGCAATCCGTTTACGTTGTCCGCCTGATAAGGTACTCACTTGCCGGTGCAGGTGATGAATATTCAGTTTGCTTAGTATTTGCTTCACTTTAGCTTCAAAATCCCATGCTCCCAAATCATCCATAATAACAATAGCCTCTTGCAGTGCTTCATGGCTATCATCGTCACAGGCTTCTTCATATTTCCGAATGGCATTAATAAATGGATTATCATGAAAAAAGATATTATCGAGGATGGAACTTTTTTCTTTAAACAATGGTTCCTGGTCAAAAAGAGCCACAGTTACCTCCTTGTTGACCCATAACTTCCCCTCGTCGGCCGTTTCTTTGCCCGCCAGAATTTTCATAAGCGTAGATTTTCCATAACCATTGCGGGCAACCAGTGCAATCTTATCACCTTCTTCAATATGAAAGGAAATGCCGGAAAAAAGGGGTTGTATTCCAAATGACTTGGTCAGTCCTTCAACAGAAACATAATGCATGCTGCAAAGGTATTCAATTAAGGGCATGCCATGGGTGGATATAGTATGTTATGTATAGATTTTTTTTGCAGCCGTTCTTATTCGTTGTAACTTTTAAAAAATTACTCCATGGCCACTTACCAGCTTACTGTTAACAATAAAAATTATACCGTCGAAGCAGAGCCCGATATGCCCCTGCTATGGATATTGCGCGATTTGCTTGACCTTACCGGAACCAAGTATGGTTGTGGTGTAAATGCGTGCGGCGCGTGTACCGTGCTGATGAACAATCGATCCGTGCGATCATGCCAGGTTACCGCAAGAGCCAGCAGTGGGCAAACAATTACTACTATAGAAGGTCTTTCGGAAGATGGTAAACACCCTGTTCAAAAAGCCTGGGAGCAAGCCGCGGTGCCACAATGCGGGTATTGCCAGAGCGGGCAAATGATGACATTCATAGGGCTGCTTAATCAAAATAAGAAGCCCAGCGAAGATCAGATAAATGCGGTGATGAGTCAGAATCTTTGCCGATGCGGAACCTATCATCGAATTAAACAGGCTATTGCACTGGCTCTCGAAGAGGTAAATAAATAATTCATTTCATCTTACTATTATGAATAAGATATCTATTGACCGGCGCAGGTTTATAAAAATGAGTTCCCTTTCCGGAGGAGGATTGATGCTGGGCTTTTTGTTGCCCGGTACCAAATCATTCGCGAATACGGGAGCTGATTGCGAATTTTTTCAACCCAACGCCTTTCTGCGGATTGATAAAAAAGGCAATATTGTAATTTTTGTAGGGCGCCAGGAAATGGGACAGGGAGTGAATACTTCGCTCCCCATGATTGTGGCGGATGAAATGGAGGCCGATTGGAAGAAAGTAAAAGCAGAAATTGCTCCTTTTGGTTCTTTACCCAATGGTGCTCATGATACGGGAGGCAGTCAGAGTGTGCTAACTGATTATAACGAATTAAGAAAAGCAGGCGCCGTGGCAAAAGCGATGCTAATGGCTGCCGCGGCCAAGCAATGGAATATTTCTCCCGATAAATGCGCGGCCGAAAATGGAACGGTGGTTAATACCATCAATATGCAAAGCATTCCTTATGGAGAATTGGTATGTGAAGCGGCTGCCTTGCCCATTCCTAAAGAAGTATCATTAAAAAGTCCGAAAGATTTTAAACTGATTGGTAAGGAGCAGAAGAAATCAAACCTGAAAGATATTATTACCGGAAAAGCAAAATATGGTATTGATTTGAAAATACCGGGAATGGTATATGCCTCCATTGAACGGTGCCCGGTATTGGGGGGAAGCCTGGTAAGTGTAGATGATACAGAGGCAAAAAAAATTACCGGATTCATTAAAGTAGTTTCGTATACTGGTACAGGAAAGCCCATGCATGTAAGACCGGGCGTTGCCGTATTGGCTACAAATATATGGGCGGCCATGCAAGCAAAAAAAGTGCTGAAAGTAAAATGGGATGAAGGGGCCGGCAATAAAGAATCAACCACGGAACTGTTTAAAAAGATGGCGATTCAGGCAAAGAGTAAACCAGCTATTGAAAAGTACCGGAAAGGAGATATTGTAAAATTGCAATTGCCTGCGGCAAACAAATATACAGCAGAATATGCAGAGCCATTTTTAGCCCATGCTACCATGGAGCCGATTAATTTTATTGCTTCGGTCAGTGGAGATAATTGCGAATTATGGGGCGGATTGCAGTTGCCCGATTGGACGGTTAAGCAGGTGGCTTCCGATTGCGGAATAAAGAAAGAGAATATCAAAGTAAACCTTGCCCTGATTGGCGGGGGATTTGGACGCCGGCTGCATTTTGAATTTGCCATCGAAGCGGTTAAGATTGCCCAGCAAATGGATAAGCCGGTAAAAGTTATTTGGGACCGAACTGAAGACATACGATTTGAAGGGTATCGACCTGCCAATTATCACCGCCTGCAGGCAAGTTGGGATGTTGGTGGAAAATTGCAGAGCTGGTATCACCACGTGCTATGTACGTCTATTGGGGTAATGATTGATGGTCCCGAAACCAAAGATCCTTCAGAAAATCTAGGTGGGGCTACCAATGATTTTTATTATGACGTGCCCAATGTGCAAACAGGTTTCACTCATGTAGATTTTAATATTAACCGGGGTTGGTTAAGGTCAGTAGAAATATGCATGAACTGTTTTCCGATTGAATCATTTATAGATGAAGTGGCGCGCAAGCTGAAAAAAGATCCGGTGCAGTTTCGACTTTCTTTACTGGAAGGAAGGGCCATGTTCACTACGGGTGATGGGCCCGGGGCCATGAAGCAATATCCGCAACGAATTGCTGAGGTATTAAAACTGGCGGCGGAAAAGATTGGTTACAGCAAGCCCCGGAAAAAAAATCATTTTATCGGGGTAGCTACTCACTCATTCATTTTTGCGAAATCGTACGGGGCCCATGCCATTGAAATAGAGTTACTCGGTCCTAAGAAATTCCGTATTGTAAAAGTAGTAGCCGCTATAGATTGCGGAATAGTTATCAATCCTGATGGGTTGCGTAACCAGATGGAAGGAGGAATTGCCTTTGCTTTGCAACAGGCCTTAAAAGGAGAAATTACTATTCAAAATAGCCGGGTGGTACAAGCCGGTTTTCATAATTACGAATTACTTCGCTATAATGAAATGCCACCGGTGGAAATTTATACTATTAAGAGCGAGGAAGAGCCCGGTGGAGTAGGAGAGGTGGGTTTGCCTACCGTGGCGCCTGCATTATGTAATGCGCTGGCAGCTGCCGGCTACCGCGCAAGAAAGCTTCCACTAAAAAATGAAGGTTTTGAGTGGGTGTGATAGTTAGATCGCAAAAATCGAAATGGAAAAACCTGCTGCCGTGAAGGAATATCTTAATAGGGAAGGCGGCCTACAGCTTGTTTATTTTTTCAATTAAACCCGTAGTTGAAAACCCTTCCAGGATTGGGTTAATGATTACTTTGCCTCCATGTGCAATAACTTCTTTAGCGCCTGCTATTTGCTCAATAGTGTAATCACCCCCTTTCACCAATACATCCGGCAATATTTTTTTTATTAATTCCAGCGGGGTGTCTTCATCAAATAATATTACCGCATCAACCATTACCAGCGCGGAAAGTAGTTGAGCCCTGGCCAACTGATCATTAATTGGCCGATCATTTCCCTTCAGGCGATTGGTGGAGGCATCGCTGTTTAATCCAATTATTAAATAATCGGCCTGGCGGGCGGCTTCAGATAAGGAAAAAATATGGCCGCTGTGGAGGATGTCAAAACATCCATTGGTAAAGGCTACGGTTTTATTCAGTAAACGCCATTGAGCAATTTTTTTTACGGCCTCTTCAGCCGTTAATAATTTAGCATCAATATGGCCGGGATTCCTCATGAACCTTCTTTTGTTTATTTAAAAATGGAAATAAAAGCAAAGCTACAAAACCACTCAGAAGCATTTGAAAAAATTGTGCGCCCCACATCAACGCGCCAAATGCAAAACCAATAGTATCTTTCAATCCATAAAGCTCCATTGTTTTTTGAACAAAGACCGGATAAAATCCCAATCCGCCCGGGCTCGGCATGATCATCGCCAGACTACCGGAAGACAAAACCGACAAGGAGGGCTTCCAGGCAAATATGGAGGTTTCCTGCATCGCCATAAATCCTAACCGAACACTTAGCAAATACATGGCCCAAATAAAAATCGTATGAAAAATAAACGGTCCTTTTTTCTTAACGTTCTTAACGCTTATAATACCTTGCCAAACTCCCCGAATGATCGATTTTGTTTTTTGGATAAAGGAAACATGAGCGAATTTCCTGAGCAGGAAGATAAATATAGAAAATACAATTACCAGTACCGATAATGAAACAAGCAATCGTTGTAAAGAAATGCCCCCGGTTTTAGAACCGAATGCATCTCTAAGTACCGTTGAAAAATATTCGCCTATTATATCTGTTTGGGTAAAGAAAGCCGCTGCTATAATAATCATCAGGCAAACTACATCGAAAGCCCGTTCGGCTACAATAGTGCCTACTAATTTATCGGCGGGTACTTTTTCATATCGGGCGAGAATGGTACATTTTAATATTTCACCTAACCGGGGTACGGCCAGGTTAGCCATGTAACCAATCAGTACGGCCAGGAAGGTATTAGAAATTCTGGGGTTGTATCCCATGGGTTCCATTAAAATTTTCCAGCGTAAGGCCCGGCTGTAATGACTGGCTAATAAGGCTACCACTATTGGAATTATTACTAAATAACGTGCGTTCAGAAACGAGTTTTTTATGTCGAGCCATCCTTTATCGTCTACTTTTCGCAGAGACCACCATAGTAAAAAAATCCCAAGTGCCAGGAAGAATAAATATTGCAAGACACCCAAAATTTTTTTATTCATCCACTGAAAATTAAAAAGATAATTAAGCGCTGCATAAAGCGCAAAGCTTAAAGTTTATTGCCTTCCTTTGGAAAAACGACCCAGGGTTTAAAGGTTTTGGCTGCTTCAAAATTCAAGGTAGCATAGGAAATGATAATAACGATATCACCCACCGCTCCCTGGCGGGCAGCCGGTCCATTCAGGCAGCATACGCCTGATCCTCTTTTGCCTTTAATAAGATAGGTTTCTATCCGGGTGCCATTGTTTACATTTACAATATGTACTTTTTCGTATTCTATAACATTGGCCGCTTCCATCAGGTCCTCATCCAATGTAAGGCTCCCCACATAATTCAGGTTGGCTTCCGTTATAACAGCACGGTGAATTTTTGATTTCAGTACTTCAATTTCCATAGATATAACTTACTTATGGTATGTTTATTAATTTATATTGGGTGCAAACTAAAAAAGTTTAGCGACATTAAATCTTTATGGTACCATAAGCATATTGTCAATGAGTCGCACATCATCCTGGTATGCCGCAATCAGAGCCACTAATTTTTGCTCGCCATCCCAATGATTGACCAATTCCAGTGTTTCGGCATCGGCTATTTCAACATATTCAATTTTGAATTGGTATTGTTCCAAAAGGGCCAAAGACTTTCTTTTTAATTCTTCAAGATTTCCTTGACGGATATTCTCCTGAATATGCAAGAGTGTGTGATAAATGCCAATGGCATTTTGCCGCTGAATAGTTCCCAATCTTTTGTTGCGGCTGCTCATTGCCAATCCATCCTTTTCGCGAACCGTAAGGCAGGTTACGAGTTCAACCGGCAGTTTCAAAATTTGTATCAGCCGCTTTATTACCATGCATTGCTGATAATCCTTTTGCCCCATGAACAATAGTTGGGGCCGAACGGCTTTTATTAACCTGGTCATTACCTGGCATACCCCCTGGAAATGACCGGGTCGATAAGCTGCTTCGAGCACGGTATCGAGGTAACCAAGATCATATTTTTCCAGGTTGCCGGTTCCTTCCTGGTAAAGTTCTGTAACCAAAGGCAGCATAAGAAAGTCCGTGGCTGCATGCTCTAACTGAAGGATATCCTGCTCAAGGGTTATAGGATATTTTTGAAAATCTTTGGGGTCGTTAAACTGGGTTGGATTTACAAAAATGCTGCACACGACAAGGCCACACTTCGCTTTTGCCTGTTCAATTAAAGCAATATGCCCATAATGAAGCGCCCCCATCGTGGGTACAAAGCCAATAAGCTCACCCGCTTTTTCTGCCAGGTTTGTATAGGTAATAATAGAACCGGAATCCTTGAGTATAATCATAAATAATCACGTTTATGAGGCCAAAGCGCCTACCATTGCCATATCCGGTAAAAATCCCTTAACTTTGCCCGCCTTATAGGGTAACTACCACCCCTATCAGCTGCCAAAAGATCGCGGGTTTTAACCAATCTGAATCATAATGTTGACAAAGAAAAGAATTTTATTTATTGCTAACGAAATGTCGCCCTATTTAGAGCTGACAGAATTTTCTGAAATAGTAAATAAGCTGGCAATAAAATCGAACGACACCGGATTTGAAGTACGCTGTATAATGCCCCGCTTTGGCGTAATTAATGAAAGAAGGCATCGTTTGCATGAAGTAGTTCGGTTGTCGGGAATCAATGTTTCGGTGGATAATGACGATTTCCCGCTTCAGATTAAAGTGGCTTCCTTACCCAATGCAAGATTACAGGTTTATTTTCTGGATAACGAAGACCTGTTTAAGCGTAAGTTTATTTTTCATGATGAACAGGAAAAATGGTATGATGATAATGCCCTTCGTACGGTTTTCTTCTGCAAAGGCGCACTGGAAACAGTAAAAAAATTCGGTTGGCCGCCAGATATCATTCACTGCAGTGGATGGATGACCGGCCTAATTCCTCTATTCCTTAAAACAGCGTATAAAAAAGAGCCGGTATTTGCTCATAGTAAAGTTGTATTTACGGTCGGCAGCAATAGCTTTAAAGAGAAATTAGGCACTAACCTCCTGAAGCTAGCGAAAATCAATCCTATCATTAAAGATAAAGACCTCGAACCTTATAAGGATGTCAATAATGTAGGTATGTTACGCGGAGGTGCTACTTATGCCGATGCAATTACTTTTGGGGCAGATAAGGTGGATAAAAAGTTAATGGAAGAATTTGGAAAAGTGAAGAGTAAAAAAGTCTTAACCTATAATGCGGAAAGTGATTTAACAGACTATTTACAATTGTATACCGACCTTGCCAAGTAGGTAAAAAATCTTGAAACTCATCATAACTAATCGATTCGTGAAGCGTAATTTATCTGTAGTTTATAGTACTATTCTTGCCGTTCTCTTAATTTCCTCCTGTAAAAAAATTGATACTACTGATATTGGAGGCGATCTTATACCCGCTGTAGATAATATTACCACATTTGATACGATATTGAATGTGCTATCTGATAATTTCCTGTTGCAGGACTCTTCCCGCATCCTTCGTACCGAAGCCCATGCCCTGGGGGTAATTGCAAATGATGCTGAATTTGGCAAAACAAAAGGAGAAATTTATTTTTCCCTGACTCCCGCAGGATATGGAACACATCCCTTTTCAAAAAAAGACAGTACACTTATCATTGATTCGGTGGTGTTGGCACTGAGCTATAATACTATTTATGGCGATACCCAGTCTCTCCAAAAAATAGATGTACATGAGATTGATTTCGACGCCAATTTCGGAAATAATTTTGCAGGGTACCGGATCGATACCGCTCAAATTCCTTACGACCTTTCTGTGTTGGGGTCTAAAGTCGTAGATTTCACTACACTCAACGACAGTGTGTATGATGTTCGCAAGAGGGATACGCTAAGGCTGAAAAATCAATTGAGGATTCAACTTAATAAGTCTTTAGCTAATCGATTTCTTTCTTACGACACCACCAATGCGTACAAAAACGATTCCCTTTTCAGAGCCAATTTCAGAGGGTTTGCTTTAAAGATTGATGAAGGCGCTTCTCCTGTTAAAAAAGCGCTCGCTTATTTTAATTTGAGTGCTGCTGATACCAAATTGGTATTTTATTACCGGGTTAAATCAGGCTCCGTAATTACAGACACTATTGCTACCGAATTTGGTTTCTACACCTTTAATGCGGCGAACGCCAACCTGATCACCAGAACTCCGGCCAATAACTATTTATCGTACCTGAATAACGGAAATAACAGCGACGATAAGTTATACCTGCAAAATTCACCAGGTTCTTATTCTACGATTCGCATACCCGCACTTAGTAATTTATCAAACAGGATCATTCACCGGGCCGAACTCCTGGTTGAAATATTACCTTCTTTAGACGAAGCTACTTATACCATACCCCGGGCTTTATTCCTGGATGTTGAGGATACGACTAAAAAAAGAATCGCAACCGTTCCATACGATTTTAGTTACGCCAATGATTTTCTGACTTTGTTTGGCGGCCCAGTTAAGAAGAATATTTACAATTTTAATCTCTCCCGGTATGTGCAAGGCATAGTTACCCGAAAAGAGAAAGTTTATACGATGCGTTTGTACGCACCATTCCTGACAAGACCTTCTGATTTTGCCAGTGGACTCATACCTACCGGGGTATTAGTCAATCAGCCTATAGCCGCCGGCCGAGTGGTAGTGGCGGGGGGCAGCTATGCAAACCCAGCCAAAAAACTCAGGCTCAGGATAATTTATTCTAAAATTTAGGATTTGAGCGTACGTCTATTATCTTTGCGGCCTGATTAAGTCAGGATTACAAAATCCGCAATCAAAATTTTATTATGCCTTATTTATTTACATCTGAGAGTGTTTCCGAAGGTCATCCGGATAAAGTGGCCGACCAGATATCTGATGCCTTAATTGATAACTTTCTCGCGTATGATTCACAATCTAAGGTTGCCTGTGAAACCCTGGTAACTACGGGTCAGGTAGTTTTAGCTGGAGAAGTAAAATCAAAAACCTATCTCGATGTGCAGGATATTGCCCGCGAAGTGATTCGCCAGATAGGCTATACCAAGGCCGAATATATGTTTGAAGCAAACTCCTGCGGTATTTTTTCTGCTATCCATGAGCAAAGTGCCGATATCAATCGCGGAGTAGATCGTACAGTAAAAAAAATGGATTTTGAAGCCAAAGCAAACGCGCAGGGTGCGGGCGACCAGGGAATGATGTTCGGGTATGCCACTAAAGAAACAGATAACTATATGCCGCTGGCATTGGATCTTGCTCACAAAATTTTACAGGAACTGTCAAAAACCCGTCGGGCCGGCAAAGATCTGAAATACCTGCGCCCCGATGCAAAGAGCCAGGTTACTATTGAATATAACGACAATAACGAACCCATCCGTATTGATACCATTGTGGTTTCTACCCAGCACGACGATTTCGATAGCGACAAAAAAATGCTCGATCAGATCCGAAAAGATATCATCAATGTAATTATCCCCCGGGTAAAAAAGCAACTGAAACCTTCCATTCAAAAATTATTCAACGATAAGATTACTTATCATATTAACCCTACCGGAAAATTTGTAATCGGTGGACCTCATGGTGATACCGGCTTGACAGGCAGAAAAATTATTGTAGACACCTACGGAGGTAAAGGAGCACATGGTGGCGGAGCATTTAGCGGAAAAGATCCTTCCAAAGTAGATCGTTCAGCGGCATATGCTACCCGTCATATTGCTAAAAACCTGGTGGCAGCTGGTTTGTGCGATGAAGTACTGGTTCAGGTTTCTTATGCAATTGGTGTTGCAAAGCCCTGTGGTCTATTTCTTGATACTTATGGAACTTCTAAAATAAGCCTGAGCGATGGCGAAATTGCCCGCGAGGTAGAAAAGATTTTTGATATGCGACCCTATGCAATTGAGCAACGGCTCAAATTGCGCAATCCCATTTATTCCGAAACAGCGGCGTATGGGCATATGGGCCGCGAACCAAAAATAGTCACTAAAATATTCAACAAGGGGAAAGACAATGAGAAAAAAGTAAAGGTAGAATTGTTTACCTGGGAAAAACTGGATTATGTGGGTAAAGTGAAGAGAGCATTTGGTTTAAAATAATAATGCCAACCTTCCTTCAAAAAATAACTATCCCGCCTTTGGCGGGATTTTTTACTTTCGATACATGAACGAATCAACAAATAATCCCTGGCAGATAACTGGTCAAAAGGATATTTATTCTAATCCCTGGATAGAGGTGACGGAATATAAGGTGATTAATCCTTCCGGCGGTAACGGGATATATGGTAAGGTCCATTTTAAAAATCATGCGATTGGTATTGTGCCATTGGATAATGAATGGAATACCTGGCTGGTGGGGCAATATCGTTTTGTATTAAATCAATATAGCTGGGAAATTCCGGAAGGGGGTGGTCCCTTGGGTATCGATCCGCTGGAATCTGCTAAACGGGAATTGCTAGAAGAAACCGGGCTGGTAGCCAATGAATGGAGCCCGTTGCTGGAAATGCACTTGTCCAATTCCGTATGCGATGAAAGGGCGATCATTTATCTTGCCCGCAAATTAGAACAACATACTTCCTCACCAGAGGAAACCGAACAGCTGATGATAAGAAAAGTTCCCTTCAATGAAGTGTATAAAATGGTGGAAGAAGGAATCATTACAGATTCGTTATCGGTAGCGGCGATCTTAAAAATTAAACTTTTAATTATTAATGGACAGATATCCTAATAAACCCCTTCCTAAAAAAAGCGGACTCATCGTTGGTCGTCAGCCATTGATTGAAGCCATCGAATGTGGCCGTGCCATTGACAAGATTTTATTTCAGCAAAATGTAAACGGCGAGTCAATCGGAGAGATTCGGAAACTGGCCAAGCAATTCAATGTTCCGATTCAACAGGTACCAGGGGAAAAATTAAATGCCTTAACACGTGCCAATCACCAGGGTGTTATTGCCTTTGCGGCATTGGTAGAATATATGGATCTGCAGCAGGTTATTGATCAAATAGTCGGTAAAGGCGAAACACCTTTAATTATTATGCTGGATGGGGTGACGGATGTGCGTAATATTGGAGGTATTGCCAGAACAGCAGTTTGTTGCGGTGCCCAGGCAATCATCATTCCTGATAAGGGGGTAGGGGCGTTAAATGAAGAAGCCATAAAATCTTCGGCGGGTGCCCTGGAAAAAATAAATGTCTGCCGGGTAAATAGTTTAATGAAAGCGGTTGATCAGTTACATCTAAATGGAATAAAAGTGTATGCGTCAGATATGACTGCCGCTAAGAATATCTACGAAATAGATTTCAAAGAACCCAGCGCAATCATTATGGGAAGCGAAGATAAAGGGGTGGTTCATCCGCTGATGAAGATCTGCGATGCGAATATAAAAATCCCAATGGCCGGCGATTTTGAATCGTTAAATGTATCGGTAGCCACCGGGATAATATTGTATGAAGTAATGAAGCAGCGGATGGCATAAAGTAAGTCGGTAGTCGGAAGTCATGAGTTCAGAGTCGAATGCAGCCTGCTTTGCGAAAAGGCATGCAGAATTCGGAATGGATTCTGATACATGACGAGGTCTCCGAATTCAGCATTCCTAATTACTTAAAGACTATTTATTTTCTCCCTTCAAACCTTTTTCATCACAAACCGGCTATATACCAGCACCCCGCTTTTAAGATCAGAATGTATCTTGGATCCTACTACTCCAGCGAATTCACTAAAGGCTTTGCGGAACCATTTGGGTATATGCTCTTCAATACGTTTTTGTTTTATTTCTTCCTCCTGTTCTATGGCCCTCACCACATTTTGGCCGATATCTTCATCCTGGAGCATTTCCATTCCGGAGTTCTTTAATTGGTTCTTTAATTTTGTCATCCCTTCGGGGCTCCTGATATCGGTACATAGAAAATAACCACCCGGTTTTAATACTCTTTTTGCTTCTTCCAGGAATTTAGGTACGGAGCCATAGGCATGACAGGATTCTACATTGATAACTACGTCGAACATTTCTTTTTCGAATGGAAGATTTTCCGCATTTCCCTGCACATAGGTGAGTCCTTCCCGGCCGAGTGTTTTATTGGCAAATTCCACTGCGTTAGAGGCAATGTCTAACCCGGTCATATTTGCAGGGGCCAGGTACTTTTTTATCGCGCTGGAACCTCCGCCGCGCCCACTACCTACTTCCAGCATATGTAAATCTTTTACATTTACTTTAGCGGCGAGGTAATAATATAATTGTAAGGAATACCGGTTTACTTCGTCCCGCTCCTCCAGTTTTAGGGTAGGTTCATGGTCGAAAGAAGAGTATCCATAATTCATGAAATACCAATCTTTGATCTTGAATCGTTTCGCTAATTGCTCATATATTGGTTTCCATACCAGCCGGCGAAAAAAAGGGTAATCAGTAAGCTCCATGAATAAGTAGGCAATCATAACTTCTAAATAAATTTAAGCGGGAAGATAGTTATATTATTTCAAGGTAATATCAAGTAATTCATTTTGAAATTGCAGGAAGGTTTCTTTCAGGTAGCTATTTGCATCCGTACCATAATTAACAATCAAAGCATGGCTAACTTTTTTTAAAGGAAAGTAGAAAAGATTTGCGGTATAGCCCAAATCTCTTCCGCTGTGTCCTATTCCCGCTAATTCTCCACGGTCTATGAATTTTTTCATAATACCAAATCCATACCTGTTATTTCCATCCGTCTTACCAAAGCGATTCATCAGGGCCAACGATTGTTCATTGAGAATTTTTTTCTTTATCAGTAAGGCATCAAGAAAGTGATACATATCAGTAACATTAGAATATATACCTCCATATCCATTGCCACTCCCTGTTATGAAGTTTGTAACATTCACCAGGGTATGGTTCCGGTAGAGGTCGTAGTATCCCTGCGAAACCGAAGACGGCAGCGATTCATGTGGATGATAATAAGTATTGACCAATCCCAATGGCTGCAGGATTTTTTCTCTTAGGAGTGTCGCATGATTTCTACCTGAAATTTTTTCAAGTATCATGGAAATTAATAAGGTGTTGGTATTTGAATAAATAGCGGTGTCTCCCGGTGAGAAAACAGCGGGCGAGCCACATATAAAATTCAATAATTCGGTTTGAGACCATTTTTTGTTGGGATTATTTAAAATGGCCAGGTAAAAATCGTTTTCTTCAATAAGGTCTGGTATTCCGCTTTCGTGATTCATCAATTGTCCAAGGGTTACTTTAGTTCCATTGGCAATTTTTTTAAGTATAGCTTCAGGCAGCCAGGTATTTATTTTTTCATTTAACGCATTATAACCGATACCCGAATTAGCAGAGTCTTCCATCATTTTAAAAACAAGGGTCCCGATCATAAGCTTAGTGATGCTGGCAATTTTAGCTACCTGTCCGGGCTCAAAAGAGATATTATTTTGAATATCTGCTTTTCCCGCGGAACCTATCCATGTGCCATATTTATCATTAATTAATAATGAAATCCCCGGAAGTCCCAGCTTATTATATTTAGTAATCAGATTAAGATAGAGCTCATTGCGTGGGTGTCTTGCACTGCTGTCGGCCCAGGGAATTTCCGGTGATTTCCCGGTGGTATCTGGAATCAGCATTTTTTTACATGAGCAAAGCAATTGTACAAATAGCAGTATAAGCAGTATTGAATGTTTCATAAAATCATTTTTTTAGTGGTATGGTTACGCCAAAGAGTAAAAAATTATAAGGCAACAGAGGGACATAAGACGGTATGAAAGGTGTTTGCAGCCGTTGTTGATATTCCAGGAATATACCCAATGCAGGTCTTTTAAATGTCTTACAGATACCTGTACTTGCGGTAAGTATAGCCTGCGATCGGCCGGAAGTAATTTTTTCATATTGCTTTCCATTTTCCTGTCCGTCGGAGAAAACCTGGTTCGCGATGATAGCCCGCATATATCCCCCGCCGATTTTAATACTTGCCTCCAAGCCTGCTGCCAATTGGTATCGGTAGCCAGTTTCTGTATAGAAAACAAGGCTATGCTGCACCAATTTATGATAGGAATAACCGAACTTGAATGTTTGAAACCATTCCTGCTTTTTTTTAGCTTTCCATGTGATACCCGTCCCCACTTCAAAACCAGGATGTATTTCTCCGGTAACCAGGTGAACAAATTTTGAAAACGGTAAAGCAGTATGCGCGTTGGTGAATGCCATACTGATGTAATTCGCCCGGAATTTCTTTCCGGAAGGAGAACCGGTTGTTGTTGGATTGGCTGATTCCGTTTGAGCCAAACAATTCTCTAAGAAAAAAGGAGAAAGAAAAATAAGTATAAAAGCAGCTTGTTTCATTTTTTAATTTTTTAGGGTGTAGTAATTTGGGTTATATTTTTAGTACGCCTTCCTGTAACCTGTAAAGAATACGTGCTATTTGTTTTTTTACTTTTTTTTGTGATTGATATTGATTAAACCGGGTGCCGATATTTCCTTCTTTATCAAGTTTTATACAATTCACTCGTTGCAGGGTGCTGAATCGTGTGCTGTAACTATTCCAGACTCCTAACTGCTCCCAGACCGGCTTGTAAACAACATCTTTGTATCTTCTCAATAGCGGGTACCCTGCCATGGCGAATGTTTCTTTAAACAAACCAGGCTTGGTCATTACCCAGCTTTCGCAGCCGTAAATAGTAGTGCCGTTGAAGATTTTTCCGAGACCGATAATCAACGAATCGCCATTCATACGGCTTTCTTTAAAAGTTTCTGTTTCGGGTCTGCTATACGTGGCGCCTCCATAACAGGAGCCAATACCAATATGCGTATTACTATCGCAGTAAACGGCCAGTTCCAGGAATGCCCTTACATGATTGGAGTCATTTATGTTTTTATAACTGAATTCATCTTTGCCAATTGTGAAAAAGGAATATCCCTTCCTAAGCGAACCATGACTATCGAACCAGATATTCCCGATCTGCGCATTGTATTTCCTAATCCGAAACTTCATTTTAGAAGCCATCTGCTCCGATGAGGAAGCAACGATACAAACAAAGCGGGTGGGACGTAGCAAGCTTTTGAGTTTGGCTCTCATGATATTGAAGTGAGTCGCGGGATCCCAGAATTTTTTAGGTTTTGAGATGATAAAGAAATTGAGCTTTCTTTTTTTATTACCTACCTCCACGGTTGTTTTGATCCCGGTTGAGTTTTCAGTAATTGTATCTTCTGAAAGAGCCACCAGCTGTTTAGCAATCAGGTTTG
>JANMBO010000022.1:0-12674 GCA_031360425.1 Chitinophagaceae bacterium
ATCTGCTGGAAGGTCATTGATTTTTTGTCGAACCGAACCGGCGTTTGGAGTTGATTACAGAGATACGGAGAGAAATTGTTCTCATCTACTTTCCCTTGTGAAAAATTGAACAGCATCTGTTCCAGTTCCGTCGATTTAATAGAAGGAGTTTTGGGTGGCGGGGGTGGCTCGGGTTTTTTTTCCACCGTATCCAAAAGAGGTTTGGCTAAATTCATTGCTGGTTTGGTAGCAGCACGTTTTATAGCTGCCGCTTTCGCCGTTTTCTTATTTTGTAAAGTTTTGTTTTCTTTTGCAATCTCTTCGGCGGTTGGTTCAGCTGACGCTAAGGGGGATTCGGTGGCGGGAGCAACAAACACAGTATCCGGTACAGCAGTTGTATTTGCCGCGGTTTCATTACTAACTGCGGGTTCATAATTCACCAGGTAATAAGTAATGCCCCCCATGGCCGCCAGCACAACAATTGATAAAAGCAATTGCAATGGCCAGCTCATCGCGCTTCTTCTTGCTGATGACTGTGCAGCTTGGTTAGTGAACGATAATCCAGGTACCGGAGCCGCCGGCTTTTCCCCGGTAATGGATTCTTTTATTCCATCCATCACCGCATTCCACGCATTTTGCGGATGGCCCCATCGACCGGACTCCACCGGTTCGCCGTTTGCAGGAAGCAGCCCGAATTGGCTTACCGGTTCCTTACTGAAATCGCAATACCTGATCAAAATGTTGATGATTTTTAAATGCTCTTGTTCCGCTAATGATACCGCTTGCTGAATGGCTGGATCCTGGAAATAACCGGATGCAAGTAGTGCGGGACTTATTAAGAATACGAGATAATTACTGTTTGTGAATTGCAGGCGGGTCTGTTCATTCCAGCTTTCGGAAGGAGAAATTTCCTTATCGTAATAGTCCTGCAGAACTCCTTTTCTGCGTAGCAGGCTCAAGGCTACCGTTAGTTGTTCTGCGAAAGGCTCATCCTCCTTCGCGAATAGTGTAAAAAGCGTGGCAGATTTCTCCATAAACATTTCATTTGGCGAACCGGATCAATAAAGTCTGGCGGAAGGGATGCAATTCAAATCATCGTTATTAGGGATATTTAATGGATGCAATTTACTTAGACTACGGCAGTTTGAATCAATAAAGTTCAGGGACCAGGAGGAGGTTGGTAACCAGGCCAAATTAAGTACCCAACGAAACCAATGATTTTCGAAGGAGATTCGTAAATTACACACCTGGCTATAATACATTTAGCCCTCTAATCACATTAAAGTAAAATCCAGGTCATTGATTAATTATGATAAAATCTTATTTAAAAAATACCAGACTCTGGATTGTTATATCTAATAGTGACAGCTACCAAAAACTTAGAAACCCCCTTGGATTTAAAAAATACCAGGAAGAAGTAAATTTCTATTCTGAGATTCTTGATAATATTAATTATCCGAAAGATTTAATTTTTGATGTGGGTGCCAATTTGGGAAAAAAAAGCGCCATTTTTTCTACCCTTTCAAAAAAAGTTATTGCCTTCGAACCATCTGAAAATATTTTTGCTTATTTACAAAAAAGGTTTAAGAACAGCAATGTTGAACTATTTAATTGTGCGTTGGGTAGTACTATTTCATCATCAGAGTTTTATGAAATTAACGGTAACGAAGCCTATAATTCGTTAAGCAAAAAACACATTGAAACAACGGTAACAAAAAGAGAGATATCTAATATTGAACTGGTAACCCGAACAAAAGTAAATGTTGAAATCATCGAAAATTTTATCAAAAAATTCGGAGTGCCTATATATATAAAAATTGATGTTGAAGGTTTTGAGTACGAGGTTATAAAAGGGCTAAAAACACCAGCTCCCTTAATTAGTTTTGAAGCCAACTTGCCAGAGTTCTGTGAAGAGTCGATAAACATCATTGAATATTTATCAACAATTTCTTTTAATAAATATCAATTTAATTTTACTTCCGGAAATTTTTTATTATTACAAAATTTTGTAAATAAAAACGAGGCGACTAATTTCTTATTAACAACGCAGTATCGCTATCTCGAAATTTATGCAAAACTGGAATTATAAATTTTTACTATACCCAACAGTGCTCCTTTATGCAGTGGAGGCACGCTAAACTAATATCAGCTAAAAGGAAAGCCTATTTGCCGTTTCAGTTTGACAAGCATCTTTTAACTTTTGTACAATTAATGAACTTCTAATTATAAACCTGTCTGGCGGAAGGCAGGAGTTGTGGCCGGGCTCTATGCTATTTCCACACTGGCACAAAGCCCTGTGGGAGCCGGCTTGTAACAGATAAACCATTTACACTTACCTGGCAATTATTGACTCGATGCCGGTAATTCAATAAACACCTATTACGAAACTATAAATTATGAATAAAGTAATACAATTTGGGGAAGAGGTAGAAGGATATAATATTCCCGTTTTAATTGAAAGAGAAATAAGGGCATCGGCCGGTTTATTGTTTTTAGCCACCTTTTTCTCTTTAATGTTAATCCTGTTTAAGAACAATTTTTTGCCGATAAAATATGTGATACCCTTTTTCTTTGCCGATTTTTTAATTCGTGTTTTTATCAACCCGAAATTCTCTCCTTCATTAATAGTAGCCGCTTGATCGTACGGAATCAGAATCATGCGTATGCCGGAGCCAAACAAAAAAAGTTTGCCTGGATCATTGGAGTCCTCTTATCCGGTACCATGTTTGTTTTTTTTATAATAGTCAATGCATTTAGCCCTGTAACGGGTATTATTTGCCTCATTTGTTTGATATTCCTGTTCTTTGAATCAGCGTTTGGAATTTGCTGGGCTGTAAGGTGTACCAATTGTTTTATAAAGAAAAAGCCCGGTATTGCCCTGGGGAAGTGTGCGATAGAAATGCCAAACAAGCCATTCAAAAAACATCCGCCGCTCAGTTACTAATCGTGTTGCTTTTTATCGGGTACATTGTTCTTACGGTTTTTTTATTTAATGATGAGTTTAAAGAAAAACCGTACGATTTGTTTGGAATATTTGGCCTGGCTCAATCCAAATAAGAGAAAGATAAAAACTTAGATTTTCGGATAACCGGCTTCATCGTCTCCTAGAAGAACCAGGCAATACTATTTCAATACCCTCATCCGATAAGCATTCATGGCCGTAATTCCCAGTTTCCGGAGTAGCCGGTAATTTACAATTATGCCTACCGGTGCGCCAATAATGGGAACAAGCTGTGCCATCTTGGCGAGATCAATATAATCCCTGTATTCCTGTTGGAAATTTCGCCAGTCAAACTGTTCGATGTCCTCCGGAAGATTTTTACTATACTCATCCCAATGCTCCATTTTCAGGTAGATTTCCTTCCGGCGCGAATGACTGGAAAACGCTAACTCAAAAATATGCAGGATATACACTCTCTCTTTATAGTCTTTAACATCGTACCCGTACATCGCGGCAATATCAAACAAGAGCTTTATTTTAATTCCGATCAGGATCGGAAAATCGGCCAGACCCAGCAGAAAGCCCCCGGCACCTGTTATTCCTCCCTCTAAAGCAGCCGTATTTTTATACGCCTTTATTCGCTCGTTAACCATCGCTTCCCGTACTTCTAATGATTTATGCAATAACGGTTTTGCCGTGGTATATTTCGCGCCAAATAACACCCCGCGAATCATCTGCTTAATAGCCATGGTGACGGCCACATGTATCTTCTCCGGTATCCAGCCATTTATTTTTGTTTGTAGCCGTTTCGATAATTTATTGATTACCGATGGACGGCGAACCATCTTTTTTTGCCAGGCCTTTAATTGAGCTAACACTTCTTTTTGATACCTATCCATAAAAAATATTGAGCGGTAAAACCAAAGTTACTTAACAAGGACCAAGAACGGGTTGCCAACAAAGCATGACCGAACCCGGTGGGATAGCCATATTCTTCGTAATACCCGTAAGACTATATTAAGACATCGGTTTGGTCGGATTTTAATGGGCATGGTAGTCAAAGAAAAATTTCGTTCCTTTAGTAAGCGGAATCACTCGGTGGGCACCAGTTGTTCCGTCTTGCTCCCTGAATGTCTTGCCTTGATCAATTGCCCGACGGAAAGACTTGTGCCAGCTACGGGTACCATCGGCGGCCATGCTTGTTTGTGGAATGGAATTCTTTAAATCTCCTGCTATGAATCCAACCATCTTCTACATCGCGGCGACCATTTTCCTGGGAAGTTTTGCTAACCTGAATGCTGGTCATGCTTCAGGAAAAGCTGCCTCTATCCCAACAGATACTGTCCCGAAGACCACATCATCTGCTCAAAATAAACCCTTCTTACACCGGGTTTATTTTTCTCAATCGGATGCCGAATTAATTTTAGGCGAAAAAGCGCACTTGAGCGACAGCTCCTCGGCAATCAACAAAGATACCCTGGAGATCAAGAGGGCCTACACAGAGAATTCAGAGGATTCAAAAACCGGTAAGACCGGTGTGATCTATTTCATGATTGAGGAGTACAGTAAGGAATCTTCTGCTAAAGAGGCATACCAGTTTTTTAAAACGGCCAATGAAAAACATGAAGGGGTCAGAACAGTTGACAATATGGGAGACGAAGCCTATTTTCATAGCGACGGGACAAATTTTTATTTTATCCTGGTTAGAAAAGGAAAGATTATGTTCCGGATGAAAGTGAACAAGATAACCAGTCATACTTCCTTAAGCGGCTTTAACCTGGTATCAAAGAAAATGGCTGATGCCCTGTAGCTGGTGGCGAAATAAACCCAGGAGTTGTTGTTCAGCACTTTTGCATACCATATAGATTCTAATAATCTTTTTTCCATCGTTACAAACAAATGATCCGAACATATTTCATAGTTATTGTATTTCTTTTTCAGGGTAAGTTACAGGCCGGGCAGTCAAAAACGTTCAATATTATAACCCGGGACGCCCATAATTTTTGGGAAGCGGGCGACGATGCTTACCTGCTCAGGCATTACCCCCGATTTTATCAGACCCTCCGGCGACAAAGCAATGAGTTGATTAAATCCGAAAAATTAATACGGGAATTAGTGGATCGTTTCCAGCAATTATATCCATCTTTTGATCCCGCGGACATTTGCATTGGCTTTGGCAATTTTAGTACGGGCGGAAATATTGAAATCACCAATAGCGGCAACCTGGTTTATATCGGACTGGAATACCAAGGCCCAGACAACAACACTATTACCAAAGAGCTTCCGGTTTCGATACAGGTTTATGTTTCCCGAACTAATTTTTACCGAACCATTATTCACGAGCTGGTGCATGTACAGCAATACACGCATGGGCAGAAGATCATCAGGACGATGAATGGAAACTTACTGGCCAATAGAATTATACGGGAAGGGATTCCCGATTTCATATCCCAATTTATTGCCGGCAAGGGGAAAGACGGAAATTATGTTGTGTATGGATTACAAAATGAACAAGAGTTGAAAGCAACACTCAAAAGCGAACTTTGGAATCCGGGAAATGGAAATTGGTTTGGTGGTAATGATTCCCTCTTTGTAAAACGCCCGAGGGACCTGGGCTATTTTATGGGTTCCCGCATCGGGGAAGGTTTTTATAATAACCATACCCGGGCAAACAATAATCTTACCCCATTGATTGAAATTAAAAACCTGGAAAAATTCATTGCGCAAAGCAGGTACTTTGAGGGGCTTTAGTAGCCGCTTATACTGGTTCGCAGTTATTATTTTGTTTCTATAAAAAAACTGAATTCATTTTTCAGGCTATACAAATAAATCCTTCCCTCTGCACCTCTGGGCCTCCGCGGTAAAAAAAATATTAAACCGCGGAGGCAAAGAGGCGGGGAGAAAATTACTTAATGAGAACAGAGCAGAATAAGTTCATATTATTCATCCATTGCAATATAACAAGGAAATGATTTTGACAATTTATCATACCAATCTATAACCAGGGTACCAGCGGAATTTCTTTACGCCGGGCCACAAAACTTTCTATATGAAATTTGTATTGAATATCCCCTGCAGGACACTCCGAAGCATCCGTCTGCTTTTTGCGAATGCTTTAGTTATACAGTTCATACTGGCTTCCTGTAGCAGCGATTCAAACAAAGGGACCGGCAATAACGCAAACGCAGAGGCGCAGATCAGGCAAATTGAACAGGATTGGGCCACCACGGCGGTTACGGGCGACACTATTGTAATAAAAAAAATCCTGGCTGATGATTTTTTAGGTACGAGTCCTGATGGCATACAGTATTCGAAACAGGATTTTCTCAATGAGATGATAGCCCATCCGGCGGATTTCACTTCGAATGTTCTCAACGACGTAAAGGTTCGTTTCTTTAGCGAGGTAGCAGTCGCGCAGGGAAACGAAACGTTCACCAGGAAGAATGGGGAGAAAGCCCGTTTTGTATGGACAGACGTTCTTGTCCAGCGAAACGGAAGATGGGAGATCATCGCGGCGGAAGATTTGATAGCACCGGTTGGCGATCAACCGTCCAACAAAGTACTTTTTATTAAGCCCCAACAAAAAGAATTGGCTGGCATTGATAGTTGCAGGAAGGAATATGTAACTGCATGGATGGCTGCCAATGCCGATCGCATCACTCATGTTTATACAAATGATGCGGCAGTACTTTATCCGAATCAACCCGCTGTAATCGGAAGCCTTGCCATTCATGCTTATTTCGAAGGTTTTTTTAAGGAATACAAACAGGTGCTGTTTCAACTTAAATCGGAAGAGGTGGAGGTTCATGGCAACATCGCCTTTGACTGGGGGAAGTATGAATGGAAAGCCATACCACGGGGAGGCGGACAACCGGTTAATGACCACGGAAAATACCTGGTAGTACTGCAGCAGCAGGCTGATGGTTCCTGGAAGGTAGCCCGGGATATGGACAATAGTGACAGGCCACTATCACAAACAACCCGGGGCAGCAACTAACCAGTTGCCTGGATGGCTGTTGAGTTGAACTAATCTATTTTAAAAAGTCGGTTCACTGGTTATTATTATGAATTCAATATTAAAACATTTTGAATGTTTGGATGCCATTAATCCCAAACTTATCCTATTAGTTCTTTTCAGAAATAAAATTCATCGAATAAAATTCGGGATATCAAACAGGCTCAACAACCCGGATTATTGAAGGGAATTTTTTAGGATTTGAAAATAGCCTCCCCTGCTCCGCCGGATAAATACAACCAGGCGGAATTCAGTGTTAGCACGCGGTGGCCCTATTAATAAACGGTAACTGTTTTTGTTTTCGTACTAAATCCAAATTCGACAGCATTAACCCAGTCTTTGAAACCATAATTATCATAGGCTATGGAAACAGATTCGGTAAACGCACCACCCCCTGCCGACAAGGAAGTTTGGTACGATTCAATGTAAATATCTTTGAGCCTGACGGAGGCATAAGGAACCGATGCACCAGTAGCATAATATTTGAATTCAATGGAGGCAAAATGGGTACCCAGGAATGTGGCCATATTAAAATGCTTTGAATTGATATCATCGACTTTCATAAGATTATAAGACGAGGCACTTGGTATGCCGCCCGGGGTAGGACTGGGATTTGACACCCCTACCGAGGCAGCCAAAAAATCCAGTTCGGCGGTGTTAAACGCTCCACCCGTTATCTGGTAGGTCATTCTATCGGTACTCGTAGCAATACCCGATGGAAGCCTTCCTCCCAGCGAAAGCCACCGGGTACCGTCGTGATAATAAGGGGTCTTGGTATTTTTATTGTAAATGATCAACCCTTCCAGCGGATTGGTGATAATGCCGGTATCACCCACTCTCGGTATCAAAATACCTTTGTTATTACTAAAGATATCCAGGATGGCATTGGCATTCGGAGTGGTAGTGCCGATTCCAATTGTTTGGGCGTTAGCGGGGGCGATAAATGCCAGGACAACGAGGAGATAAAAAAGCTTTTTCATGTTTCTCAGTTTAGTGATAGTTTATTTGTTTGGGGATTCCAGTGAGTGAAAAAATAAATATAATAAATTCACCCCTTTGTTGGGTAAAGGAATCCACTTATTTTTAAAATTGTTGATAATAGGCTCCGGGGATAATCTTTCACCCCGGGCTGGCCAAGTGTTCCTACCATGCAGTATTGGTTATTACACAATAGACAAGCAGGTGGGACAACTTGTGCCGGCAGAATTAGATTCTAACGATCAGCGTTTGTTTACTAATAGTAGGCAGAAGTTGTTCCGTCTTGCACCCCGAATATCCTGGTTTGATCAATTGTCCGACGGAAACACTTGCGCCAGCCGCGAACGACGGCAGACCAAGATAATGGCATTGAACTTTTTTCATTATTCAAGAAATAACAAATCATGCAACGCAACGAAAAACAAACCATTTCCGCAGCACTAATCAGCCGGATCATTATTGGTATTACCCTTTTACTTTTGCTGGTGCATATAGGATTTTATAAAACATACATTCGCCATTTTCCGGGTTTTGCAGATTACATTACACCTATGGGCCGCAAAATTCATTTTAGCTGGGTAAAGCATTTTCACGGCATGATGATGATGGGTTGGATATTGATGTTGGTATTGCAACCCATACTTATATTGAAAGGGAAAATAAAGTGGCACCATAGAGTGGGTAGCCTCAGTTATGTATTGGCTCCTCTCGTATTATTGTCTATGTGGCTTATAACGCAGGAGCGTTTTAATGATATTTTAGAACGACAGGGATACACGGCTGCTGTAGCCCACTTATCGCTAAATTTTCCTAATATTATTTTCTTTGCGCTGCTATATTCATTGGCTATTTATTACAGAAAACGTAGTACACTTCATATACCTTTTATGTGTGGCACGGCTGTGCTGCTTATAGGCCCGGGGCTGGCTCGCCTCCTTACAACCTATGCCGGTTTTATTCCCGACAATAGTGTGATTATAGCGAAACTGGTAATGGTAGCAATCCCCGCGGTGATAGTCATTGCTGATTCGACACGCAAGAAAAGAATCAGCCCTTTTACCGTGGTCCTAGCGGTTATGATTGTGAATGCACTTCTTTGGATATCAAGAAATACTCCTTTTTGGCAGACAATAGGAAGTGCCATAGCGAAGATAATCTGACAACAAACAAAAGCAAGAACAGCTAAAATGAAAAAACACTGCTGGCAACAGGCGGCTTGGCAATATGGCAGGGCGACGAATATCGCCAAGACTTAAACGTTTTGTGTCACCCTAAACAGCATCCTACTTATATTCAAACTAAGATCACTTTGCCTCCCGACTCCACGCTATTATTAGCATTCCGCAAAAAGCGGGACTAGGCCCACAAGACCCCGACACAAACAAAACTTTGCAAAGAACCAAAAATGCCAACACACTTCCCCACAGCCCGGGAATTAACTAACTTTAGGTTTCACCCCACAATTCCAAATTGACGGATGAATACAGGTTGCATGGCATACCAGGCAGGGAATGGGAACTTTCGCAAATACAACTACCATGAGATGAATTGGCGAAAGTTTCATTATTAATAGATGGGTGGTTAAATGATTTTGAGGATGAACTTTCGTAAATACCATACTTGTGCGTCATGCGGACATTAATGTAAGTTCTTTAACAAAATCTAATTTTTCATGGTTGACAAGAAAAATTAGCTTCTAAAACTTAAATCATGAAAAATATAATTTTACTTCTCGTTTTTCCGCTGAATTTACTTGCGCAAGATTATACTGCTTTGCTGGACAAATACATGAAGTCGGTAGCTGACATAAATAATTATTATGGAAATGTACTTATTGCAAAAGGCGGCAACATCATTTATCAAAAATCCTTTGGTTATAAAGATTATCAATCAAAGTTTTCATTAGATAAGAATTCCATGTTTGAAATAGGCATTATAACCGAACAATTCACAGCAACAGCAACCTTGTTGTTAATAGAACAATCCAAGTTGAAACTTACCGACAATATCACAAAATATTTTCCTGAACTTCCTTACAAGACGATTACAATATGGCATTTGCTTACAAACACATCTGGGTTGCCTGAGTTTTATGAAGAAGTAATGAAGGACAAGTGGAAAGAAAACAGGCTTGCCACCAACAATGACATGATACACTATTTATCACTGCAAAATGTACAGTTGCATTTTCAGCCCGGACAAAAGCACGAAGAAACAGGAACAGGGTTTGCTTTACTTGCGTCAATCATTGAAAAAATATCCGGGCTTAGTTATGCAGAGTTTTTACAACAAAATATTTTCAATCCTTTACAGCTTAAACATACTGTTGTGCTAATGGGCGCACATGCACATAAAATATCCAACCCTGACTATGCACAAGCAATTCCTTACGATGAAATAGCAAAAAAATATTTGCCGGCAGATAGCATATCACAAGAATTTTCTGCTTTGTTTCCAAATATCGTGTCTATAACAGATAGCATTGCAGGTATTACAAATATTAGCAGCACAACAGACGACCTTCTGTTATGGGACAGGGCTTTGAAAAATAATAAACTGCTAAGTGCTATGATGCAGAAAGAAATGTTTGCACCGCATGTTTTAATTGATACAGCATCAGGAATATTTTATGGTTATGGAACTATGGTAGGCAAAAACGAATTTGGTAATTATGTTATGTCACAAGAATTAGGAAATTTTAGTTTTGGCATTAGCACTTCATTGATGCGTTATATAAATGACGATATTACCATTATTGTAACGTCAAACAAAACAAAGGAAGGGCTTAGCCAGCGTATCGGTGGTGCTCTGTCTTATATATTATACAACAAAGAAGTGGTTCCTCTATACGTTCATAAAGAGGTTTCTATAGACACTTTCTTATTGGATAGATATGTTGGAAAATATAGCATGCCGGTAATCATTGAAATAGTAAAAAAAGATGGAAAACTTTATCGGCGCAGAGCAGGTGTACCCGACATAGAACTGAAACCAGAAACACCAACTAAGTTTTTTTATGTATCAGATAACGCTGATGAACAATTAGAATTTGTAACAGATAAAGAAGGTAAAGTTGTCAAAGCTTATTACATTGGAAATGGATTAAAGAAGGAAATTAAGAAACTGTAGAAAATTGCAACTAATATAGAAGCACGAACGCACAACAGGCGGTTTGGCAATATGGCGGGGCGACGAATATATACTCAACTTTTTGTTCGCTATTCGGCTTCAGTTCCAGCTGACGAATAACACCAAGCAATAGAATAAACAATGAACTTTTATTTATAAATTTGGCAACAGTTACGGGCTGACGATTTTCAAATACCGCCACATCGCCAAGCCGTGTCCGTTATGTGCAACCAAACTTTAATTGTACAGTTCAATCTTCGACGATTTACATGGAGGATTACCGAAGCGGTTGTTGCCGGCAGTTGTATTTCAATTAAACATTTGTGCATGCACGGCCACGCCAGACAAATTTTCCCTGATGAAACTTTGCGAAATTATTGAAGCGCAGAAAACCCAAAAGTAAGTTTGGCAGCACATAACATGGGGTTTGGCGTTATTGGGGCAGGACATTGTTATCTTCAACTTCAACAACATGGCAACTTTTGTTCGGGCAGGACAAACATAGGTGAGCATTTTATCTTATCTTGTACATCAGCAACGCATCAGCAGCGGTTCCGGGCGGACGTTTTTAAAATCCCCCCAACAACGCCAAGCCCTAACGTTACATGCCACTTTAGGTGCACACTCTACGAACTAACTCAAATACTATGGGTTAGAAACCCATAGGTTGAATACATTGACTGAAAGTCATTTGAGTTTAGGCTAAAGCCTATTAAAACTTTAAACTAAAGTTCATTCAAACTATTCAAGAATAAAATTCTGATCGCTATTAGGGCCTTCTTTATGATGATTTAAGTATTCTTGTATCATCTCATCTGTTATGTTACCTGTACTCCATGCACCATAACCTATACCCCATAAATGACCTCCCCAATAACGTTTCTTTAATTCTGAATATTCTGACAATAATAACTTTGCACTTCGGCCTTTTAACCGCTTTAATATATCACTTACACTCAACTTAGGTGGATAGCTCAAATGTAAATGTATATGGTCTTTACTCACAACCCCTTTCAGTATTTGAATGTCTAATGTGTCACAAGTCTGGCGGATTAAATCTCTACAGCGTATCTGAATATCTCCTCGTAAAACTTCATAACGATACTTTGTACTCCAAACCAAGTGAACATGTAACTGATGGATGCTGTGACTACCTTTTCTAATATTTTGCATCTCCAAATTTAGTTAGATTTGTAGAAGCTAAAGCCTTGGACTAAAGTCCATAGCTTGAACTAACGCATTGAGACCAGTCAAAAATTTATCTGTCATATAAATTGAAGTTGCAGTTAGATTAGATAACACATAATACAAACCTAATTTGTATTTTTTTATCATTTCCCAATCTTCTGATTTAATAGACTTCACAAAATTATCTGACCATTTTTTTGTGAAAAAGCAAGGCGTTGCAATATCTATGCAAACAACACCTTTTACTTTTTTAATATTTCTGTAGGTAAATAGGGAAGCATAATACCCTCCAAAAGAATGACAAACGATGAATATTTTTTTTGAATACCCTAATTTTTTTAAAGCCAATTCCAAATCTTTTATTTCATTCAAAAAACTGATTCTGTTAGTATCAATTTCACTTTTGCCTAAGCCAAAATTATTCTTCATCCAGCTGCTTCCGTG
>JANMBO010000024.1:0-2903 GCA_031360425.1 Chitinophagaceae bacterium
GTTCAGCATTATTTTATATAACCGGGCAACACGGTTTGTATCCGGTAACACATTATATGGAAATGGAAGATATTGATTTGACAAAAAACTAACGGGGTACTGACGCAGAGTCCCTTTCAGGAGACTCTGCGGAGAAACAAAGGTTTGCACCTCTTAACCGTTTGACAGGTTTGCCTGATACAATTCCTGCCGATAGTTCTCTCCAAAGTGCTGCATAGTCATTACAGAAACTTCAAAGACCCATCATCTTGAAATCAGCATCACCATTGCGGGTTTGACAATGATGTTCAGGACACACGGCGAACGTACAACAGGCGGTTTGGCAATATGATGGCTGGACGTTGTTAGCTTAGGCATTTTATCGATATCAGCAGCAGTTTCGCCGGACGCAATTCTGTTAGGATTTTGTTTGTTAGCTTCATCTTTTGTATTTTTATTAGGCTGCAGTTCCGGACGGACGATTTTCAAATTCCACCACATCCCCAAGCCGTGGCCGTTGTGCGTCATGCGATTGAATACTCTAATAACTTAACCAACCAAACTAAATGGCAGACAATACAGACGAAGAACATTTAGATAATCCGCCAAACAATCAATCGGAAAACCTTTCTGACGAAATTACTCCTTCTAAGGACACAGAGACTATTACCCAAAATCAAGAAACAGAAAATATGGAAGTACAAAAACATCCACACCGTGTAACACATAAAAAGAAATGGGGCGAATACCTTTTGGAATTTTTAATGCTGTTTCTTGCAGTATTTCTGGGTTTTTTGGCAGAGTATCAATTGGAGCATGTAATAGAAAAAGACCGTGAAAAGGAATACATGACTACCATGCTGGAAGATATTAAAGCAGATATGCCATTGCTTGTCTCAACGGAAAAAAACTGGGAGGAATCAAATAATAGCGCTGACTCTGTTGTAAACGCTATTACTTTTCCAATAGCAACGGCAGATTTAAGAAAAGCATACAGGCATATCAATGAAGCTCTCAATTACTGGAGTTTTAAATATAATGACAGAACAACAGCACAGTTAAAAAATGCAGGTGGCTTTCGTTTACTTCATAATAAAAAGGTGGCAAATGAAATTATTGCTTATGACCAGTTTTATAATAATGCCATGACTAATATGGAGGCGCAACATAATTCTTTTTATGAAACAGTGGTTAAGCTACGAAACAAAGTTTTTGTACAGGAAATCATCAGTAAAATATACAGCCAGTATCAATATAATCGAGTACCACTCTCAGCCAATTCCTGGATTGATAGTATGATAAGTAAAAATAGAATACCATTACGAGAAGAAGCGCAATCAGCATTAATGTTTGAATTTAAAAATGCCTTGCTTTCTTATAAACAAGATTATATCAATAATATGAAAGGGGGTTACGATAATTTGCTGAAATACCAGCAGGAACTAATTACATTAATTAGCAAAGAATATCATTTGGAATAAATCAAAGCACAAACGCACAACATGGGGTTTTGTGCAAGCAGGGCTGGACGTTAAAACTTCGGCTGTTTGCATCGCTGTACTTTGGTTCGGGCTGGACGGAATTCTGTTGGGCTTTTTGTTGTTAACGTGTACTTTTATTTCTTTATTGGGCTTTAGTTCCGGGCTGGACAAACAACAATGCTGCCGCGGCGCAGTGCCCAGCTTCGGTACATGTTTGATTCACTTAATTCATTTCACTTTGTAACTCGACTTCGGCGATAGTGCAAATCCAGGCAACTATCATTCCCTTGAGCGTATCATGCTTTTCGTGTAGGCTGGTTAGACATGAGTACTTCATTTGAAGCACGGCCTATAACGAAGGGTTTTGCGCAATCGGGGCCGACGGATAAAATCTCAACTGCATATCGCTATTCAAATTCTGTTTGGTCAGGACGTTCATTAATCGGCATTTTGCTTTAAATTGTATTCAGTATTTTTAAGCGGCATTTGTACCGGGCGGGACAACTACTATCACCGCCGCCTGACGCAAAGCCCAATCGTTGGCTGCTATACAATCCGACCATCCCCTATAATCACAGCAGGACGTAAATCTGAAATTTTGACTATCAGACATTGCAAAAATTTCAGTTTCTCTGAAAAAATTTCAGGGTACAGACATAAAATTTGCAATGGCATTTATTTTGTTGACTTCCTTTTATAACTAATTTATTAACCAAATTAAAAAGGAGGTAATTATGACAATCGTAAAAAGAAACAGCAACCTGCTGAACAATTTCCCAACACTTTTTGATGATTTCCTTAACCGTGACATTTTTAATTGGGGGTTGACTAATTTTTCAGACACCAACACCACAATTCCAGCAGTCAACATCAAGGAAACATCAGATAACTATGAAGTAGAAGTTGCTGCACCGGGAATGACAAAAAAAGACTTCAGAGTGCAACTTGAAGGAAACAGCCTTACAATTAGTTCAGAAAAAACAACAAACAAGGAGGAGATAGAAGATGTTAGGTACACCAGCCGTGAATTTAGTTATCAATCTTTTTCAAGGACTTTTAATTTGCAAAAAGATGTGGTTGACACTGAAAGAATTCAGGCTAAATATGAGGACGGTGTTTTGCATTTGCTGATTCCTAAAATGGAACATGCAAAACAAAAACAGCCAAGGCTCATTGAGATTTCCTAAGTAGTTGAACCTAAAAACCAAAGTTGCTTTAAAAGCAACTTTGGTTTTTTAAGACAGTGTTATTTATTTTTTTGACGCTAAAAAATATAATGATACAAGGATGTTACTTCCCTCTCCGCAGTTTTTATGTTTGAAATCAGATAGTGCTTATTGGTAAATTTAATAAATACTTATTACCATGAGAACAATTTCAAACAAAATGCGGGATTTCAGTGGACAGAATATTTATGTTGGAATGGATGTGCATCATAAGAGC
>JANMBO010000027.1:0-1914 GCA_031360425.1 Chitinophagaceae bacterium
GGCCGGCCATAACCACTTTGCATAAATAAACTGGCGCGGGGCAAATTCTTTGCATCCACCAGTTTCGACTGGCCATTCAGGAACTTATCCTGGGTGGAAAACAACTGAAGTTCCGGCCTGGCAATAGTGGTCGTGGCAATATCAACTGGCAATGCCACCGGCGTTAGTAACCGGATATCTGTTGGCAATGTTTGATTGATAAATAACCCCAACGTTTGCAGCAACCCGGTTCTCGAAGCATTGATTTCAATAACCCGCTGTTCCGTTTTCAATAATTCAGCTTGCAGTAAAGTAACTCCTGACCGGAATGCCACTCCATTATTAACCTGTGCTTCTACTTTTTTTATTCCGTTATTAATATCGGTCTTTACCAATTCAACCTGCTTTAGTTGTTCTTCTAAAAACAATATACCCAAGAAAACCTGGCTGATCCGCTCATTGAGTTTATATAGATCCACTTCCAGCTTTTGTTGTTCAACCGAAGCATTCAGTTGCTGAAGGTTTTTTTGTTCACGGGTAATGCCCCCATCGTAAATCATCTGGGTCACGTCTGTTACCAATTTATATTGGTCTTTACTCAGGGGTTCTACAGAGAAACCCGGAAAGGGAATTTTAATTTCAGTAACATCCGATTGGTAAGTCGCTTGTCCGAGTACCGATACCTGCGGAAGAAATCCCTTCCTCAAATTTTCGATAGATAGCCCGGCTGTTTTACCAATCAATTCCTTTTGGCGGATCAGCGGATAATTATTCCTGGCCAGCCGGTAGGCTTCTTCGAGAGATAGCTGCCCGCCCGGCTGCGCGTGCAACCCCATTGGCAACAAACCTGTTCCTGCAAAAAGGGCAAGGGCAAAAGAAAAGACTGACCAGTTAATTGATTTTTGCATGGCAAAATTTATTTCCTTATTGAATCTATAATAAATTGGGGTATTTCCTTTTTGCGCCGTTCCATTATATTCCTGAATTGTACATCATCCAATCCGAGGTTAGCCTGGAACATGGGTTTGGAAACAAACGGAAAAATGGTAAGAGAAATTAAATTCATCAGCAATTGGTCGGGGCTGATTTTTTTGATGGCTCCCTTCTTTACTTCTTTTTCGATCTGCTGCAGGAATTTTTCAGGTCGCGGTTTATTCTTACCCCAAATCTTCTGGATAAAGTAGTGCGGGTCGTTGTTTATTTCATTCAACACAAATAAAGGAAGGTATGGGTTTTCCATCATTACCGTGATGTATTCCCCTGTAAAGTGTTCAATCTTTTCAAACAATGAACTATCCGATTCAAAAATAGAATTGATTTTGGGGAATAATTTATCCGCCGCTTCTTTAAAAATGACCTTAAACAGTTGTTCCTTATTGCGGAAATAATAATGCAGCAGGGCTTTATTAATACCCGCTTCGTCGGCAATATCCTGCATGCGGGCACCCGACATCCCTTTCACCAAAAAAACTTTTTTGGCCGCTACCAATATTTTTTCCTGGGCGGAGGCGTCTTTGCTTACTTTAACCATTCAGTTTAACCATTTGGTTAAAAATCAAAAATACGACGCCTGCACTCAATTTTCCAAATCTTTTTTGCGTGCCCGGGGAAAATGAAGAATGAAGAATTAAAAAGGAATAATGAAAAAGTACATTGAATTCCTGGCTACTGACTACCGGCTACCGGATCCAGCCTTCAGAACCACCCTCTTCCTACTCTGCCCAACTCATTACATAATCCTCATTTTCTATGTCCAAGGCTTCTTTTGTCAGCATCAGCGGATGAAACGTATCGACCATTACCGCCAGTTCCTTTGTTTCTTTGGCTCCAATGCTTTTTTCTACGGCACCCGGATGGGGCCCGTGTGGAATACCGGCCGGGTGTAAGGTTATCATTCCCCTGGTTACATTCTTTCGACTCATAAATTCTCCGTCA
>JANMBO010000029.1:0-34298 GCA_031360425.1 Chitinophagaceae bacterium
TCGGTTTGCAAAAGTCTGGTACTACAAAATTAACAACCCAACCAAGAGTTTAGTTAAATAAAAAAGCCGGATTGAATTATCCGGCTTTTTTATTATCATTTAGTTATCAAGAATCGTTGTGTTATTTTTCCACCTCCTTGATCAAAAGCATCTATTATAATATATGTATTAACAGAAATACCAGTTACTAAATATGAAAAATCATATTCATTCTTGTTTTTTGCTGTTGACTCATCAACTAAATACGAGGTTGTTTGCCCTTCTTTAGTTAATACTACTTTCTCAAGACGTACAGCTGAGCTAATATGGCCAGTGATCGTGTATTCTCCGCTTGAATTAGCTTTACCTTCTGCGACATTATTTGTAAAAGTAAGTTGAGGATTGCTACTTTCCTTTTTACAAGACACAATAAAAAACATGGCTACGAAAGCCATCAGGACAAAAGATTTAGTTTTCATTTTTGGGGCATTTATGATTAAATAGCAAAGACGGATTGAAAACGCCAAATGTTGCACTATATTGCAATTAGCCATCAATATTTGATTTAAAGTGGTAAAAGTCACATAAGGTATAGTAAAAATCCTAAGTTCAGTCCAATTTATTTCAAATTTGACATATCCAATGTAGGTATCAATGATATGCTTATAAGTTGGGGCGCCTAATAAGTAAGAAAAAACAAAAAATAAAAAGTGAAAGCAAGTTTATTTAAGATTGTCATTACTGCCTGGAACATTTTAAATAAAGTTAAGCCACAATTCCAGTCGGTAATATAAATACATCTCTATCGAAAAAAATACGGCACAATAGGCACGAACTTACAACAAAGGGTTTTGCGAAATCGGGGCGACAGATAAAATCTCAGCAGTATATCGCTATTCAAATTTAGTCTGGGCTGAACGTTTATGAATCAGCATTTGGTTATAAATTGAATTTAGTATTTTTAACTGGCATTGTACCAGGCGGGACTGCTACTATGACTCCCGCCTGACACAAAGCCTCATCGATGTACGCCACTTTATGCAAATGGTTAACTTTGCATCACATTAAACAAAACACAAGTTGAAACAAGTACTAATCATAGACGATGAAGAAAAACTCCGCTCACTGCTTGCGAAAATTATTGGGCTGGAAGGCTTTGATGTTTTGCAGGCAGGAGATTGCAAAACAGGCATGAAGAAACTAGAACAGAATAATATTGATGTGGTAATATGTGATGTAAAACTACCTGATGGGGCCGGTGTTGACTTCTCAAAAAAAATCAAGGAAATTTATCCGTTCATTGAAATCATCCTGCTTACAGCTTACGGCAATATTCCTGATAGTGTACAGGCTATAAAAAATGGCGCATTTGATTACATTACCAAAGGTGATGACAATAATAAAATTATCCCTCTAATATATAAGGCTGCCGAAAAGGTTACCTTATCAAAAAGGGTTTTACAGTTAGAAAAACAATTAGGAGACAGATATTCTTTCAACAGTATTATTGGAAAATCAAAAATTATTAAAGCTGCAATAGAAGCCGCAAAAAAAGTAGCAATAACAAATGCAACCGTTTTGCTTACAGGTGAAACAGGTACGGGTAAAGAAGTATTTGCCCAGGCAATTCATAATGCAAGTAACAGGAACAAAAACAATTTCATTGCAGTAAACTGTTCTGCTTTCAGCAAGGAGTTGTTAGAGAGTGAAATGTTTGGGCATAAGGCAGGTGCATTTACAGGTGCTATAAAAGAAACAAAAGGCATTTTTGAAGAAGTCCATAATGGCACAGTTTTTTTAGATGAAATTGGCGAAATGCCTTTGGAGTTACAAGCCAAAATGCTACGAATTTTGGAAAAGGGTGAATTTTTGAAAGTTGGCGATAGTAAAGCGACTAAAGTAAATGTGAGAATTATAACTGCAACCAATAGGGATTTGCGAAAGGAAATTGAAGCAGGTAATTTCAGAGAAGATTTATTTTACCGAATTTCAGTTTTTCAAATAGCCCTTCCACCATTAAGGGATAGAGTAATGGATATAGAAGAACTGACAAATCATTTCGTGAAATTATTTGCTGACAAAACAAATAAGAAAATTACCGGAATAACAAAAACCTGCCTAGAAGCTTTGAAACGACACAGTTGGAAAGGTAATACAAGAGAATTGAAAAATGTAATTGAACGCAGTGTGATACTTTCTGAAAATAATGAAATAGATAACGAGGTTTTGCCTGCAGAGTTTCAACAACATGAAATACTACTTACCAATGGCAAACAGCTTTCTGCCTTTGATTTAGCAAGTGTTGAAAAATTGCATATTCAAAAAGTATTAAACTATACAAATGGCAATAAAACCAAAGCAGCAGAGTTGCTTAATATTGCCTTAACAACCCTCTACCGCAAATTAGACGATTATAAAATGGGCTAAACCATTGCAAATTGATAGTGCCAACCCTTTTAAAACGAAAGGGTTTTAATTTCCAATTTACTTCTTTTTATACTTAAACCCTTTGTGGTAAAGGGTTTTACATTTTTAAACTGTATTTGGTTCACTACTTGCTAATTATTTGGCACACTAATACTGTAAAAATGGGAAAGTTAAAAGAACCTATTACAACTCGTTTAATACTCTGGCATTTGCTTATGAGCTTTTATTCCCTCATTATCATTTCCGGTATTATCTGCAGAACCATTAATAAATAACAATATGATGTTCACTATCCTTATTGCCGCAGGCTTTGCTTGTTTTGCATTGTTTTATAAAGCCATTAATTACTTTGAAAAAATCTAACAATATGATAGCTCTGTTTATTATCTCCATCGGTGTGTTTGCATATATGTGTTATGTGCTTATAAAGCCTGAAAAGTTTTAACCAATTGTAAACTCTTAATATTTAATAAATGAATACAGAAATACTTGGAGTAATAGCCATGTATGCAGCAGTATTGCTGATGGCAATACCTGTAGGCAAATACATTGGTAAAATATTTAACTATGAAAAAACGTGGTCGGACAGAGTATTTAACCCATTAGACAGTATATTTTACAAAATAAGCGGCATTGATAATAGTAAACAAATGAATTGGAAGCAGCATTTGCTTGCCTTGCTTACCATTAATCTGTTTTGGTTTTTAATATCAATGTTTGTACTGACTAACATGAGCTGGCTGCCACTCAATCCAGATACCAACCCGTCTATGAGCGCCGACCTTGCATTTAATACCGCCGTAAGTTTTATAACCAATACTAACCTGCAACATTATTCTGGCGAATCTGGCTTGTCTTATTTAGGACAACTTGTGTTAATGCTATGGCAATTTATCAGTGCAGCCTGCGGTATTGCCATTACTGTGGTGGTATTTTTTGCTTTAAAGGAAAAGACAACCGTTGAGTTAGGTAATTTTTATTCTCTTTTTGTACGCACCTGCACCCGTATTTTTTTTCCAATTTCATTTATAGTTGCTTTATTGCTTTTGTTCAATGGCACCCCTATGACAATGCTGGGTAAAGACAGCATCACAACTTTGCAGGGGGATACCGTACAGGTAAGCCGTGGACCAATAGCGGCTTTTGTTGCCATTAAACAATTAGGAACAAATGGTGGAGGTTTTTTTGGCCCCAACTCTGCACATCCGTTTGAAAACCCTACTTACTTTACCAATATGATTGAAAACATTTCTATATTTCTTATCCCCATAGCATTAGTATTTGCATTTGGCTATATATTAAATAGAAAAAAATTGGCCTGGGTAATATTTGGTGTAATGACCATTGGATTTCTATTATTGCTAATTCCTACTATTAGCAACGAAATGAACGGAAACCCGGCCATCACAAAAATGGGTATTAATCAATCAATGGGTAGTATGGAGGGGAAAGAAATACGTTTTGGTTCGGCAGCATCTGCTTATTGGGCAGTAACCACTACTGTAACCAGCAATGGTTCGGTTAATACCATGCACGACAGCCTTACACCTTTATCCGGTATGAGTGCTTTATTAGGCATGATGGTAAATTGTTTTTATGGCGGTGTGGGCGTGGGTTTTCTTAATTTTTTCATCTTCATTATCCTGGCAGTTTTCATAAGTGGATTAATGGTAGGGAGAACACCTGAATTTTTGGGTAAAAAAATTGAAGCAAGAGAAATGAAGATTGCTATGATTATTGCTTTGTTGCATCCTTTATTAATACTTACCGGCACTGCCATAGCAAGCCACCTATATGCTCATAATACAACAGCTTATGCAGGATGGTTAAACAATCCAGGGTATCACGGTTTTAGCGAAATGCTGTATGAGTTCACTTCATCAAGTGCGAATAACGGAAGTGGTTTTGAAGGTTTGGCCGACAATACACCCTTCTGGAATATAGCCTGCGGCATAGTTATGTTATTGGCAAGATATCTTCCAATAATTGGCCCAGTTGCAATAGCAGGAATTTTAGCCAGTAAAAAATACATCCCTGAGAGTGCTGGTACTTTAAAAACAGACACAGCAATATTTGGGCTGATGGTATTTGCAGTTATTGTAATACTCGCTGCCTTATCATTTTTTCCAGCTCTTGCATTAGGCCCTATTGCAGAATATTTTTCAATCTATTAATAAAAGATGAACATGAAAAAGAAGAATAACGATTTATTTCAAAAGGATCTGGTGCAAGAGGCCCTTAAAGATGCTTTTGTAAAACTACGCCCGGCAAAGATGTTCCGCAATCCAGTAATGTTTACCGTATGGATAGGTACATTAGTTATGGCTGCTGTATGTGTATGGATAGCAACCGGAGAAAAAAATCAAGGAAGCCTTGGATATAATATAATGGTAACTGAGGTTTTGTTACTCACCTTATTGTTTGCAAATTTTGCAGAAGCCATTGCAGAAGTAAGAGGTAAAGCCCAGGCAAATAGTTTAAGAAAAACAAGAGCAGAAACACCTGCCAAATGGATACAACCAGTTGGAGAAATGTATGTAAATGAAATCAAAGTCGTTCCATCATCTCAATTAAAAAAAGGCGATATGTTTTTATGTGAACCCGGAGATACAATTCCATCTGATGGTGAAATAATTGAGGGATTAGCGACAATAGATGAAAGTGCTATTACTGGAGAAAGTGCTCCGGTAATCCGTGAAGCCGGTGGCGATAAAAGCAGCGTAACTGGTGGTACAAAAGTACTGAGCGATAAAATAAAAGTAAAAGTTACCACAGAACAGGGAGAAAGTTTTTTTGATAAAATGATTGCGTTAGTTGAAGGAGCATCAAGGCAAAAAACACCCAACGAAATTGCCTTAACTATATTGTTAGCAGGTTTTACCCTGGTGTTTATAATTGTTACTATTACCTTAAAGCCATTTGCTGATTATGCCAATACACCCATCACAATAGCTGCATTTATTTCTTTGTTTGTTTGTTTAATTCCTACAACCATTGGGGGGTTATTATCTGCCATAGGTATTGCAGGAATGGACAGAGCGTTAAGAGCCAATGTAATTACCAAAAGCGGTAAAGCCGTAGAAACAGCAGGTGATATTGACGTGTTGTTGCTTGACAAAACAGGTACTATTACTATTGGTAATAGAAAAGCAACCAATTTTTATCCGGTTAATGGTATTGATGAAAAACATTTTATAAAATCAACCGTGTTAAGCTCAATGGCTGATGATACCCCTGAAGGAAAATCAATTATTGAACTGGCTGGAATAAATCCATTGAGTTATAAAATGGAAAATCCAAGATTTTTAAAATTTACCGCAGAAACAAGAAGTTCGGGAGTTGATTTTGAAAATACAAGAATAAGAAAAGGAGCATCGGATGCTATTAGAAACCTCACAGAAAAAGCTGGCAATATTTTCCCTGCTGAAACCGCCGAAAAAGTAAAAACCATTGCAAGTAATGGAGGCACCCCTTTAGTAGTTTCTGAAAATGAAAAAGTATTAGGGGTAATTGAATTGCAGGATATTATTAAACCCGGTATCAGCGAACGATTTGAACGTTTGCGTAAAATGGGAATTAAAACAGTAATGGTTACAGGCGACAATCCTTTAACAGCAAAATTTATTGCAGAAAAGGCAGGTGTAGATGATTTTATTGCAGAGGCAAAGCCGGAAGATAAAATGAATTACATTAAAAAAGAACAAAGCGAAGGCAGGTTGGTGGCAATGATGGGTGATGGAACAAATGATGCACCAGCTTTGGCACAGGCTGATGTAGGGGTGGCTATGAATAGTGGCACCCAGGCAGCCAAGGAAGCTGGCAATATGGTTGACCTTGATAACGACCCCACCAAATTGATTGAGGTAGTTGAAATTGGCAAACAGTTGCTAATGACAAGGGGAACATTGACAACATTCAGCATTGCAAATGACGTGGCAAAGTATTTCGCCATCATCCCGGCACTGTTTATTACCGCCACCCCTGCATTACAAGGCCTTAATATTATGAAACTACACAGCCCGGAAAGTGCCATTCTTTCCGCAGTAATTTTCAACGCCATCATCATCCCATTATTAATTCCATTAGCATTGAGGGGTGTTGTTTATAAACCCATTGGTGCATCGGCATTACTGAGACGAAATTTATTAATTTATGGTCTGGGAGGTGTAATAATCCCTTTCATTGGAATTAAAACTATTGATCTATTGGTGGCGGCATTCATTTAAATAAAATATTAAACATGAAACAAAATATACTTCCTGCCATTCGCCTCACCTTCGTTTGCCTGATATTTTTCTCAGGTATTTATACACTCACTGTTTTAGGATTTGCACAATTAGCCCCCAATAAAGGAAAAGGTGAAATCATTAATTTCAACGGGAAAATCTATTACAAAAACATTGGCCAAAAATTTACCGATGATAAATATTTTTACTCCCGCCCCTCTGCGGTAGGATACAATGCAGCCGGTGCAGGTGGCAGTAACAAAGGCCCATCGAACCCCAATTATCTGGCTGAGGTACAGGCAAGAATTGACAGCTTTTTGGTTCATAACCCTGGAATTAAAAAATCAGAAATACCATCCGACCTTGTTACAGCCAGTGGTGGTGGATTAGACCCTCACATTTCTGTTCAGGCAGCCATTGTACAGGTTAATCGTATTGCAAAAATCAGGGGTATTGTAGCGGCCAATCTGCAACAATTAATTATTACACATACTGAAAAACCGTTGGCAACTTTATTTGGAACAGAGAGAATAAACGTACTCGAATTAAACATCGCTTTAGACAATCTAAAATAAAAAGATGAAAATTATTTTAGCCATAGTTTTATTATTTGCTGCCATTGATACAACAGCACAAAAAGACAGCAGCTCATCACCAATTACAATTAGCGTCTACTTGGAAGTATACTATTCATATGATTTTGGGAAACCGCTTAGCCACAATAGACCGGCGTTTATATATTCCCACAACAGGCATAATGAAGTGAATTTGAATTTGGGATTTACAAAAGCAGCCTATGTTAAAAATAATGTGAGAGCCAACCTTGCACTAATGACAGGTACGTATGCCAACGCAAACCTTGCCGCTGAACCCGGTGTGCTTAAAAATATATTTGAAGCCAATGCAGGCGTAAAAATATCAAAAACAAAAAGTTTATGGATAGATGCAGGTTTATTTGCATCGCATATTGGTTTTGAAAGTGCCATTGGCAAAGATGGCTGGAACCTTACCCGAAGTATGCTTGCCGACAATTCACCTTATTATGAAAGTGGCGTTAAAATATCGTACACATCACCCAATGAAAAATGGTTTATTAGCGGCTTGTTATTAAATGGCTGGCAAAGAATACAACGAGTTAATGGCAATAATACGCCTGCATTCGGGCATCAGTTTACTTATAAACCCAATAGTAAAACTACACTCAACAGCAGTTCATTTATTGGCAATGACAAACCAGATAGTGTAAAACAAATGCGGTACTTCCATAACTTTTATGGTGTTTTTCAGTTGAGCAGTAAACTGGCATTAACCACTGGATTTGATATTGGGGCAGAACAAAAGTCAAAAGGAAGCAGTAATTACAATACCTGGTATTCGCCTGTTGTAATTCTAAAAGTTAGTCCCAATGCAAAAAGCAATATTGCTGCAAGACTTGAATATTATAACGACGAAAATGAAGTGATTATCAGTTCAGGAACTCCTAATGGTTTTAAAACATGGGGTTATTCAATAAATTACCATTATCTTTTTCGTGATAATGTAACGTGGCATATAGAAGGCAGGGCATTTTCAGGAAAAGATAAGACCTTTGAAAAAGAAGGTAAGCCTGTAAACAATAATTTCTTTTTAACTACATTGTTAACCATTTCGTTTTGATGCCTGATAAAGACCAAACAGTACAGCACTTTCTTGACTTGATAAAAAAATCAAGAAGAGGTAAGTTTAAAGTTTACATTGGCATGAGTGCCGGTGTGGGTAAAACTTACCGCATGTTGCAAGAGGCGCAGGCTTTATTAAAAAACGGTATTGATGTAAAGGTGGGTTATATAGAAACACATAACCGCAAAGAAACCCACGCCTTGTTGGAAGGTTTACCCTTAGTGCCCAGACGTAAGTTATTTTATAGAGGGAAGGAGCTGGAAGAATTAGACATTCAGGCTGTAATTAATTTACGGCCAGAAGTAGTTATAGTAGATGAACTTGCGCATACTAATATTGAAGGAAGTAAAAACGATAAACGCTGGCAGGATGTAATGGAGATTTTAGAAGCAGGAATCAATGTCATCAGTGCCGTAAACATACAGCATATAGAAAGCCTGAATGAAGAAGTAAAAAGCATTACAGGCGTTAATGTTAAAGAAAGGATACCGGATAGTATAATTGCTCAGGCAGATGAAGTGGTGAATATTGACCTAACCGCCGATGAGTTGATTACAAGGTTAAAAGAGGGGAAGATTTATGAAGCAGCGAAAATTGAAACAGCACTCAATAATTTTTTTAAAAGTGAACATATATTACAGTTAAGGGAACTTGCCTTAAAAGAAGTTGCCTCACAAGTAGAACGAAAAGTAGAAACAGAAATTACCAAGGCAAATTCCATAAAGCATGAAAGATTTTTGGCCTGTATCAGTAGTAACGATAACACAGCAAAAACGGTTATACGAAAAACATCAAGGCTCTCAAATTATTATCACAGTAAATGGTATGTGCTTTATGTACAAACGCCCCAAGAAAGCGCTGATAAAATTCCATTAGATAAACAAAGGCATTTAATCAACAACTTTAAACTGGCAACCGAATTAGGTGCAGAAATTATTAAAGTAGAGAGTTCTACCATAGCCAAAGCAATTATTGAGCAGGCTGAAGAAAGAAACATTACAACTATTTGTGTAGGTAAACCTCATTTGAATTTGCTGAAAATAATTTTAGCCACTAATGTATTTAATGAGTTGTTAAAGAAATTATCGACGAATAATATTGACCTTGTAATTCTAAGCTGATGAAAATTAAAGTAAAACTGAATTTAGGTATTGGCTTGCTATTCGCAATGATTGCCTTGCTTACATTATTAAGCAGTTTATTTATCAATAAACTGTCTGTTGAAACAAAAAATATCTTAGTTGCTAACTATAATACGCTTGACTATTCACGTCAAATGCTCATTGCACTAAATAATGGAATTAAAAAACAGGAATCACAAAAAGGGTTTCAGATAAATCTTTCTAATCAACAAAAAAACATTACTGAAGTAGGAGAAAAAGAATTAACAGATAAGCTGGCTATTGACTATGAAAAATTAAAGCAAGCATTTTCTGATACTGGTTTACTTCGGATTATACAAAAAGATATAACTGATATAATGCTGTTGAATATGCAGGCAATACATCGAAAAAGCGGTATTGCGGAAAGCACAGCTGAAAATTCTATTTTTTGGGTATCCCTTGTAGGTACAATATGTTTTCTTTTTGCTTTTACAATGTTGGTTAATCTTCCCGGCAATATTGCGAATCCCGTAAAAGAATTAACCAGCAGTATAAAAGAAATTGCAGCCCAAAACTATTCTCAAAGGGTACATTTTGAAAAACACAATGAGTTTGGAGAACTGGCTGCTGCTTTTAATACAATGGCCCAAAAGCTGGAAGAATACAAAGCTGGCAATCTTGAAAAGCTGATGATAGAAAAAAAACGTATTGAAACATTGATAAATAACATGCACGACCCTGTAATTGGTTTGAATGAAGGGAAACAAATCATTTTTATGAATGACAACGCACTAAAAATTACAGGCTTAACGTCAGAAGTTGTAATAGGTAAATCTGCACAGGATATTGCGTTAAGAAATGATTTGATGCGTACTTTAATACAGGATTTATTTGTGGCAAACAATATCTCTACAGAAGGCAAACAAACACCAATAAAAATTTATGCTGATAATAAGGAAAGTTATTTTGAAAAAGAAATCATTCCAATCAAAATTATTCCAACAGGTGAAAAAGAAGAAAAGTTGATAGGCAATGTAATACTACTGCAAAATATAACACCTTATAAGGAATTGGATTTTGCAAAAACTAATTTTATTGCAACGGTTTCACATGAATTAAAAACCCCTATTTCCTCAATCAAAATGAGTTTACAACTTTTAGAGAATGAAAAAATCGGGGAAATTAATGCAGAACAAAAAAACCTCATAGATAGTATTAATGAAGATGCGACAAGACTGCTCAAAATAACAGGCGAACTCCTAAACATGACACAGGTTGAAAGTGGCCAAATTGAATTGGGAATCATTCCATCTGAGCCAACTGAAATATTGAGATATGCCATTAAAGCTAACAAAACACAAGCTGACGAGAAAAAAATTGAACTGGCAGTTACCGCTCCTAAAATCATTTCAAAAGTTCTTGCCGACAGTGAAAAGACCGCATGGGTATTGACTAATTTAATTTCAAACGCCATACGTTACTCACACGATAACTCAATAATTTATTTAGAAATTACGGAAACAGAAAGTAAAATACTTTTTTCGGTTAAGGACACAGGACAAGGAATTGCACCCCAATATAAGGATAAAATATTTGACCGCTACTTTCGTATTCCCGGAACAAAAAAAGAAGGAACAGGCTTAGGGCTTTCTATCAGTAAAGAATTTATTGAAGCACAAGGAGGAACCATTACTGTTGAAAGCGACTTTGGAGCAGGTAGTATTTTCATTGTTTCCCTTAACAAAGTGGAACCCTAATTTGTGTGTGACAGTCAATGCACCAAATCGGGCACATTTGCAAGGCATACAAAGCCAACACACAAAAGCCAACCTGGCAAAAGAGCCTGCCTTGTTCCTACGCTCCATGCACTCACCCTAAGTAATAGGTGTATAAATTTAGACATCTTAGACCAATTTCTAACCTTTTACGTTAATATCTTAAGACAGGAGTATGATTATATCTTTTGGCAGTTCAGACACAGAAAAGGTATGGAATGGAGAAAGAGTTAAAAGGCTTACAATGCTTATGACGCAGCTAATTAAAATCATACAGCCAGACATTTGACAATACAGTAACTAATCAATTCTTATTCCAACTCTATCTACAAAAAAGCCAGTCATCTTTATTATTCAGGAAATCCATAATAACCTGAGCGGCATTTTCTGATACTCCTTTTTCAAGCATTTCTATTGCTGTTTCTGCTGCTCTTTTTTCCCTTACCAACAGTTTGGTTTCATAATCCTTAATAGCATCCTTCCAATCAACTCCACCGGTAATTGCTAAGGCAAGATCAGCAGCATCACACATAGCAAGATTCACTTCTTCCCAGGCAGGAAGCATCAGATGAGCACAATCTCCAAGATGTGCAATTCCCATTCGATTTTCCCATTGATGTCCTACAGGCAGTGCGTAAATAGGTCAAAGCCTTACCTTTTCATCAGCCCTGGTTATGCATTTACAATGAATTGTTTTAAACTCGAGTGTCAACCTTCAAACTCAATTAACAACATCGCTTTTACTATATCCGGCTCCAAATCAACTATAATTCCTAACTTTAATACAATTTAATGTCAACTTTTTTCAGAACAAGACACATATTTCTTACAGGCATAGTAACATTTGCTATATGGACACTCTTAGCATGGAACCATTATCATGGAGGTGTGCCACGCCACCATATTTTGGCAAATAAAAACCTGCCCGCAATCTCTAATTGGTGGGGTGGACTTTTGCTTCCCCTTTTAACATGGTTTCTCCTCTATCGCCTTCATAAGAGAATTATTCGCAATAGGAACGAAAATTCTGAAACGTCAATCTACCCAAAACATATATTTTATGGGTTCGCTGGTTCATTATTATTCGGGATCCTGCTCTCTGTCTTTTTTACTTTTGGTTATCCGGATATAACGGGTTACATGATTTTGGGGCTTTTTCCGCTCGCCATGTTCTTTCCAATTTACCGGGCAGAATGCCTTCTTGGTTTTGTCATCGGTATGAGCTTTACATTTGGTGCTGTGCTTCCAACGGGCGTCGGGTCCATATTGGCGCTAGTGAGTGCAATGATATATCTATACGTTCGACCGGGAATACTATATATTGCATCAAGATTTGCTCGTATAGGATCGTCAAAGAAAGAAGAGACCAACAACCAGATAAAATAAAGGAGTAATATCTATAATTCTACGTTGAATTTTCCAATCAGAAAACCAATGGGTCTTTGTACGCGGGCGGTATATTGACTATACTCCCCAAAATGAAGGCACTACTGCTGGACCAATAAAATTGGAAGATTCCGAGTATTTCAAAATAAATATGCATTTGCGGTTTACACAAAAGATAATAAAAATGAAACAAAATAATTTATTGTGCTTACTACTGGTAATGACAAACACTTTGTTTGCTCAATTAAATAATCCTCCTGGCCTGAATTTGATTCGAACCGAGGATTTGAAAAAAGATTTATACTCATTGGCTGATGCACATTTTAACGGTCGTTCGGCAGGAACGCTGGATGAATTAAAGGCTGCCATGTGGATGGCAGAAAAATACAGGGATATCGGGCTAAAGCCAGCAGGCGATGATGGCACCTATTTTCAATATTTTACGTTGTGGCGAAATCAAATGGCAGATAATTCAAGCATACAAATTAATAATATATCATTAGTATTATGGAAAGACGTCGCTGTTTCACAAATGGCAAATGTTTCCCTGCATGCACCAATTGTCTATTTAGGAAATGTATCGGATATTGATACTAACATCGTAGATGTAAAAGATAAAGTGGTAGCAATGGAAGCAAATTCAAAGGGAATTAATTTAAATGTTTCTTTACCTACATGGAGATACAGTAGATATATTTTCACTAAATATGGCCTGCCGTTATTAAGAAGAGGAGCTACCGCTATTATTTTCATTGCTGACGATGTGGCTGAAAAAGCATGGGATGACGCTTCCGAAAATTTTAAAAGAGGTATCTACGATATAGAGGGAGGCACAAATGTAAATATAACAACTACCGTTCCGGTTATATGGTTACACGCCCATGCTAAAAATGAATTACAGGATAATAAGGGAATACTAAACGCTAACCTCATCATTGCAAAATATCCATATGCCTCTGTAAACATAGTTGGCAAGATTGGAGGAACAGACGCAAAATTAAAATCTGAGTATGTTTTATACAGCGGACATATAGATGCTCATGGCATCAGGAATGTAATCAACAATGACTCTGTATACCATGGGGCAGATGATAATGGGAGCGTTGATGTTGCCATGCTTGCGAATGCAAGAGCTTTCGTTAAAAATCCTTCCAAACGGTCCGTCTTATTTGTAATTCATGGCGCCGAAGAAAGAGGTCTATTGGGATCAAGGTATTTTTCTGCACACCCTACTGTGCCACTCAATGATATTGTAGCTGTTTTGAATGGAGATATGATTGGCAGAAACAGGACGGATAGTGCAGCCATTTTAGGCATTATACCACCACATAGAAACTCACTCGATTTAGTGAATATGGCCTTGGCGGCCAATAAAGAAGGGCCCAACTTTACGATTGATACTACGTGGGACGAAGTCAATCATATTGAAGGATGGTACTTTAGAAGCGACCACCTCCCCTACGCAAGATTAGGCATACCGGCCATTATGTATACAAGCCTTTTACATACTGACTACCATACACCACAGGATAATGCCGAAAATATCAACTATTCAAAATTAAAAAAAATGGCTGACTGGATGTTTAGAACAGGTTGGAAAGTAGCCAATGCTGCCAACCGACCAGCAACCGATAAGGGCTTCAAACTAGAAAGATAGGATGATAAAAAAGATCCTTCCTTATTCGTGAAAAGCCAATGCCCAGTTTCACGGATACTAATGCACTAACTGACGACATCACGATACGGCAGCATTCATACTAATTGAACATTCAAATGAATAGGAACAATAAGAACTCTTAAATTTATAAATTATGAAAAAGATGTGCCCTGTAGTGCATTTTGAAATGCCAGCCGAAGACAGAAAACGCATGGCAGGTTTCTATTCTGATGTTTTTGGTTGGCAAACTCAATTGCTGGGCGAGGATATGGGTAAAAACGTGCTGGCTTCAACCACGGAGACGGACGAAAATGGACGGCCAAAAATTCCAGGGGCCATCAATGGAGATTTTTATCCCAAAAATGAAAACTGGCCTGCCCAGCATCCTTCCCTTGTAATAGCGGTAGATGATATCAAAGAATCTATGAAGCAAGTAACAGAAGCTGGCGGAAAAGTTCTTGGCGAGCCTATGGAAATACCATGAAGAGGATTCTATGTTTCGTTTTTGGATACTGAAGGCAATCGAGTAAGACTGCTTCAACCAAAAATGAAAAAACTGCAGATGCCTGCATTCTTTAATCAAAAACAAATTCACCTACATAGATAAATTATAAAATGGTTGATACGAATGCACCGCTGGCAGTGTTTTTGCGCCAGCAGAGCGAGACGAATATATTCTCAGCTAAACCCATTCTATTCCGCTTCGGCCCGGGCGAAACTTTCCGGATCAACTTTAATTCTTACCTTTAACATCTATTAACTATTGTGTAACCCGAACCCTGGCTGGACTTTCATTATCCCCCGATTGAAAAGCTTCATCAATGCTAGCAATAGTAATGGAATATTGGAAGCATCAAACTATTAGCCTGGCGCGGGGGCTAACCTTTTTTTAGAGATCAACAAATAAGAAAATGTGAAAACAAATCCTCTAATAAATAAAAGCAATATTTAAATGGCAAATGCAATCAACTGGTTTGAAATCCCAGTAAAACATTTCAACAGGGCAAAAACTTTTTACGAATCCATTCTAGGCTCAACAATGCAGCCAATGGAAGCAATGGGAATGAAATCAGCTTTCTTCCCTGCCGACCTTGGAAAAGGTAACATTGGAGGGTGTATCATTGAAGGACAAGGCTACGAACCCTCAAATAAAGGTTCTTTAATTTATCTAAATGGGGGTGACGACTTGAGTGTTGCACTTTCAAAAGTTGAACAGGCAGGTGGTAAAATCATATTACCTAAAACCGGAATTGGGCAAAACGGATTCATGGCACACTTTGAAGACAGCGAAGGAAACAAAATTGGACTTCACTCAATGAAGTAAAAAAAATAAAAGTTGGGAGAACCAATCTGCGTTTTTCTATACTCCCAATATCAATAAGTTGTCAGGACGACCCTGAATAGGCAACCCTCTTTTACCAATCTTTCGGACTTACTGGAGAGAGCAGTCCGGCAGGCAAATCCATTCAGTAAGAAACAAGGAGATTTGCTCCAGTTGCATCGAGTGAGATAGCCAGGAATCAACTATAAATATTAACTTGTTCATTAAATGAACTAGAGATGACCCAAAAGCATGCTGATCGTTCCCCTTCTCCTGACGGTAGCAAATCCTGAACTTTAGCAACCGCCGGTAAGCAAAGCGAAAAATCTGAACAGGCCATTCGAAAGACTTATTTTGAACGAAAATAATAATGATAGAGAATAATAAATCCATTCCAATCTACTTAAGGACATTCGCTTGGATTGTGATGTTACTCGGTATAATCGGCTCCCTTTATTTTATGTTCAACACTGGGCGTAATCAAAATTCCATTGTCCTAATTGCTCTTTTCATCGCTTGGCTTCTTTCCCCATTTGCAGGACTTTTTGTGGCAACTAAAATTTCAGCCCGTTGGCCACTAGCCGTCCGTTCATCCATTTATTGGCTCATGATCGGTCTGACATTTGCTTCTTTGGTTGCCTACAGTGGCGTATTGATGCCAACGGGCACTAAACCTGCTTTCATTTTTCTCGTTGCTCCATTGGCCTCATGGATTATCATCCTGATAGTTATTCTGATAACCAGAAAACTTTTCGACATAAACAACCAACATAATCAGGGATAATAATAATATAATGAAAAAGAAAGGTCAACTTTCATTGAATTATTACATGGGCTGTTCTTGCAGGAAATATATTATTTTTTGGATTTTATATAGTGGAATCAGTGAACATTTCCAGGGGACTACGAAAGAGAAACTTTCTTATATCACACTTATTGGACTTTCAGATGGGAATACTTTACGATTTTTCAGACCCATACAATAATATTTCCAGGGATAAAGACCATTTAAAGCAATTCGGTTTTTTTTTGGTAAACAACGGAGCCCTTAGCGGCGAATGCACTTTGGGAGTGTTGCCCCAGCAGCTTGAACAGAGATATTATTCGGGTAACCAACTTTCCAGCCCCACGAAGGTTCTATTGAGTTTCCGTTTGGGGAATGCTTTCAAATCCACTTTAATAATTACCTTCATCATCTATCAATTAATGGGCGAACTGCAGTAAGGCCGGACGAATATTAATCTCCTGGTGAATCTGATGCCTAACTGTTGAGCGAACTCTTTATAACAACCCATGTAAAATGAATCGCTAATGGTTGGCATTATAAGAACGGATTCAACGAATACTGATTTTCAAAAACTCGTCTCTCTTTTGGACTATGATTTAAAAATTCGAGACGGTGATGACAATGCATTTTATTCGCAATTCAATAAAATCGATCAAATAAAAAATGCCATCGTAGCATATAAAAACAAAACTGCGGTCGCCTGTGGTGCATTTAAACAATTTTCGGACCGAACAGTTGAAATTAAAAGAATGTTTGTTCTGGGCGAATACAGAAGCCAAGGGATTGCACAACAAGTTCTTCAAGAATTAGAAAAATGGGCTTCTGAATTAGGTTATCATAAATGTGTTCTGGAAACAGGTAAAAGACAACCCGAAGCAATCAGGCTATATGAAAAAGCCGGATACAAAAGAATACCAAACTATGGGCAATACAAGAATATAACCAATAGTGTTTGCATGGAAAAGCAAATATAGCAATCGAACATTAGCGATACCTTTAAACCGGTTTTACGCATATGAAACCAGACGAATATAAATTAGATAACCCGGTATGGCATTCCTTATCGGAAAGCCATCAAACTATTGCTGTTAATTATACGGATATCAAATTTTATCATCCGGACTATTGCCCGTTTGGCGGATTTCAAAACGCCAGGAATATCCTTGATCCGATGACCGAATATTCCAGGATGGCCGGAAACTTTTTCGTTGTTGGAGAACGACCGGATATTCCTATTCTATTAAATATGCAAAAGGAATTAGTATGCCTGCAGATGATTCTTAAGCACAAAATCAACATCGAACAAAAAGATGAAATTACTCCTCTATCCGCTGATCAAGCCGAAGACCTTATTGAATTAGTTAACCTGGTACAACCCGGCTATTTCAAAAGAAAAACATTTCAATTAGGCGAATATTTTGGAATTATCAAAGAGGATGCGCTTATTTCCGTCTCCGGCGAACGTATGAAGATGAATAACTATGTTGAAGTAAGCTCCATTGTTACGCATCCGAATCATACGGGCAAAGGATATGCGAAACAATTAATTGCTCATACTGTAAATCGAATCATGAACCAGCATAAGACGCCTTACTTGCATGTGCTGGAGACCAATGAGGCAGCTATAAAGCTGTACGAAAAATTAGGATTTACTGTAAGAAGAAAAATAAGTTTTTGGAACATCACCAAATAGCCGTTACCTCCTAAACCGGTCTCCCTTGCCAGTCGAAATAATTTATTATTGACTTACCCAAATCAATTATGTTTTAGTTAGGGCGGAAAGTTTTCCAATCGTTCCTAATTCTTAACTTGCATATATAATCAGATTGGTGAGCGTTACCATAGAGGATGTGTTGTAATCTACTGCCAACCGTCCAGTCGAACTGGTGACAGCAATCCGTGTAAATATTCTAAAAACATTTTGCGGCAAATAAATAAAAAAGTAAAATATGATAAGTGAAGCACAAAATGTAACCGATAATTTAAATTCGGAATTGATACCGGGCTGGTATTTCAATAAATTCCCTGCTTTGGAAATACGCTAGCATTAGGTGTAAATTAATTGGATATACTACGTGATTAAGCTAAGACAAGCAATATTTTCAGACTGTGTTGCCATTGCGAAATTGCATGCCGATAACTGGCGGCAAACTTATCGGGGAATTCTAAGCGACCAGTTCCTGGACAATGAAGTTGAAATAGACCGACTTGATACATGGCATGAAAGACTCAAATCTCCGAGCCCAAATCAACTGGTGATTGTTGCCACTTCAAATGAAGCGATCCTGGGTTTCTGTTGTTTATTTTTGAATGATGACCCTGTTTTTGGTTCACTATTAGACAACCTGCATGTTACCTCAAGCATGCGGAAATCCGGTATCGGTAAAATGTTGATTAATGATTGCGTAAAGTATATCTGCGACAAAGCCCATACTAAAAAAATGTATTTGTGGGTATATGAGGCGAATACAAATGCAAGAATTGCTTATGAACGTCTGGGCGGAAAACATTTCGAAACCGTTACAAAAAAAAATGAAGACGGTAACATCCAGAAAATATGCCGGATTATTTGGGAAGACGTAAGGAACCTTTCTACCAGTATTTAAGCTGACCCTTGATTTGCGATCACTGGCCAGGTAAATACAATTAGTCCGATAACATAATTGTATATTTATGAGTGAGTCATTTGAAACCTCCAAAGATTCAGGCAAACATTTTCTTCTAAACAAATTAGTGGGAGAATGGGAAGGAATAGCCAGGACATGGTTTGAGCCTGGCAAGATTGCCGAAGAATCTCCCGTTCTCGGAAACATGCGGCTTATTCTTGGTCGACGGTTTATTATGCATGAATACAAGGGAAGTTTTGGTGATAAACCCCTGGAAGGTTTGGCCATTTATGGGTACCACCCTGAAATAGAAAAATTTCAGAGTGCATGGGTCGATAGTTTTCACACAGGCACAGCCCTAATATTTCCTGAAGGAAAGAAAGGAGCAGATAGCCTAGCAATGCTTGGCAGTTATCCATATGTAACGCACGAAATGGAACAGTCCTGGGGTTGACGCACGAATTTGAATTTTTAAATGATGCTCAGTTAAAAATTACTGCCTACAATATTTCCCCCAAAAGGAGACGAAGCCAAAGCCACTGAAACGATTTATAAAAAAGTTAAGTAAATGTTTCAGGTGAAGGGCAAACGCTTATGGAAACCTGGTAAAGAGAAGTCACGAATAACTTTCCGCTTTATCTTTTTTATTCTACCTGGGCAAAGGCAATAGCACCCCGAATCAATTTGTATTCTTACCTTGCACTGGCAATCAATTTTGGGCGACAAGTAAAAGTGGTAAACGCCATACATTCACTTAACTTTTGCGAAAACCTGGTCGTTTGTTCCAAGGCTTCCGCCTATTACGTAAACTGTTTGTTGTGACAGGAATTATTCACTTTGAAACATTCTTATTGACTGGTATATTATTAAATTTAACACCAGGAAACGATACCATTTTTATTTTAACCAAAAGCATAGGTCAGGGAAAAAAGGCAGGTATCATTTCAGCATTGGGAATTGCTACCGGTAGTTTTATTCATACTATTCTCGCGGCGGTCGGCCTTTCTTTGATTATCGCAAAATCACTCGTACTTTTCCAGATTATCAAATATGCCGGTGGAGCTTATCTAATTTTCCTGGGTTTAAAAATGCTTGCTGATAAATCACCTCTTCCCAATACAAATATTTCAATTCAAAAATTGGCTAATTATCCAATAATTTACCTGGAAGCTATTTTTACCAATTTGTTGAACCCTAAAGTTGCCTTGTTTTTTATTGCCTTCCTTCCGCAGTTTATTGAACCCACTGTTCATAATACGGTGGTACCCTTTTTAATACTGGGGACCACCTTTATTACCACCGGAACTATCTGGTGTTTGATATTGGCCATCTTTGCCGCTGCCATAGTTTCCCGGTTAAAACACAATTCAAAAGTCTTGCCGTTCATAAGCAAATTTTGCGGACTTACCTTAATTGGATTGGGAATAAAAGTTGCCCTGACGAATCAAAAATCATGAAAGCTTATTCCATTGCCATACTGCTATACGGAGAGATCAATTCAGGCAGAAATGCATTGATCGAGGATAAATACAGGGGGCTTGCCCTGGCTTTTAGTGAAAAAGGATTCCGGGTAGATTCGGTTATTTATAATGACTTGATGACTGATCAGCTTGCAAAAGAATTGCTCCTCTACAACGCTATCCTGGTTTGGGTTAATCCCATTGAACAGGGAAACGACAGGAAGAAACTGGATACTTTATTAATGGAACTTTCACAAAAGGGTTGTTTTGTTTCTAGTCACCCGGAAGTAATCATAAAGATCGGCACCAAAGACATATTATACAAAACAAGAGAAATGGACCTTGGTGGAGATGTAAAACAGTACTCTTCCTTTGAGGAATTTAAAGAAAGATTCCTCCTGTCCGTGCCACAACCTAGAATTTTAAAAAAATACAGGGGAAATGGCGGAAACGGTGTTTTTAAAATAAATACTATTGATTCTAAAAATAATAATATAGGTATCACGCATGCCACCGGGAATGAGGGAGAACGAATGATGACTGAAGCTGATTTTTTTGAAGAAATGGAATTTTATTTTACCAATAATGGAATGCTAATTGACCAGGCCTGGAACGCCAATATTATAAACGGAATGGTTCGTTGTTACTTAACCGGTGCTAAAGTAAGTGGGTTTGGTTACCAGGAAATAAATGCGCTTTATCCTTCTGCCGGGTCAAAACCTATAAAACCAAGCAAGCGTTTTTATGTCAGTGAACATTGCGGATTGTTTCGCGATTTAAAGACAATAATGGAATCCAATTGGGTACCTCAAATACAGGAAATTACTTCTTTACCGGATGAAATGCTACCGGTTATATGGGACGCCGATTTTTTTATTAATAAAATTAATACACGAAACATTAAAGAAAAATATACGTTGTGCGAGATAAATGTAAGCTGTGTATCCCCATTTCCGGAAAGCGCTATTCCATTTATTATAGAAGAAGTCAGTAACCGAATTAATACATAAAATAAATGTCCCCTACTTTTTTACCAGGAAACTTAATCTAATTTAGCTTGAAGGCAATTGTTTACACAAAATATGGCGGACCGGAAGTTTTACAGGCTCATGAAGTAGCAAATCCCTTTCCGAAGGACGATGAGCTGTTGATAAAGGTTTATGCTGTATCACTCAATGATTGGGATTGGCAACTCCTCCAGGGTACTTTTATAAACCGAATATTATTCGGACTCCGGAGGCCGGGAAAAAAAATTCTCGGCTCCGACATAGCCGGACGGGTTGAAGCAATTGGTAAAAACATAAAGAAGTTTAAGGAAGGAGATGAAGTGTATGGGGACCTCAGCGGTCAATGGGGTGGTTTGGCCGAATATGTATGTGCCCATGAAAATATGCTGGCGCTGAAACCGGTTAGCATGAGCTTTGCTGAGGCAGCGGCCATTCCCCAGGCCGCCATGTTAGCGATACAAGGTCTAGGTGCCATGAAGAATATCAGATCAGGACAAAAACTGTTGATTAACGGAGCCGGCGGCGGTGTTGGAACTTTTGCTTTGCAGATCGCTAAATTATACGGGATGGAAGTGACCGGTATTGACAGTCCAGGAAAATTAGAAATGATGCGAGCCCTCGGCTTTGATCATGTCATCGATTATACAAAAGAAGATTTCACTAAAAATGGGCAATGTTATGACCTGATACTTGATGTTAAGACCAGTCGCTCGATATTCGATTTTACGCGTGTATTAAATCGCCAAGGGGTATATGTTTCCGTTGGGGGTTCTATGGCTCGTCTTCTCCCGGCAGTATTGTTCAGTCCCTTAATTTCGATGATCAGTAAAAAGCATATTCGGTTAGTTGCCCTAAGGGCAAACAGGGATTTACTTTATATGAATGAACTTTTTGAGGCGGGTAAAGTAAAACCGGTAATTGATGGACCTTACCGGTTTGACGAAGTCAGGAAAGCTTTCGAACATTTTGGTAAAGGAGTCCATAAAGGAAAAATAGTAATAACAATATAATAGATTCCTGCCATTTCCTTTTACGATCCACTGCCCGTATAAAAAAAAGAATTGTTGAGTTAAACGAAGCGTAAGGAAACAACCATACATACTAAACACAAATTATTGTTGCCAATGAACATGATACAACTTGTACCGATAGCGCAGACTATGGAAGAAAATTACGCATTCGCGGCATATCCTGAAGGCCAGGAAATACTTACCATGACTGTTGCGTATTACAAAACAATTGGATTTATTCCTCCGTGGATCGGCTACTTTGCCAGTTTCAATGGAAAACTGGCAGGAAGTGGCGGATACAAAGGAAAACCTCTGGATAACAAGATCGAGATAGCATATGGCACATTCACTGATTTTAAAGGCCAGGGTATCGGCACTCAAATATGCAGGCAACTGGTTCTTCTTGCTCAAAGCACAGATCCAACATTACTCATTACGGCCAGGACCCTTCCGGATCATAATCATTCCACCCGTATTTTGCAAAAAAACGGATTCCAACTTCTGGGCAATGTGTGGGACAAAGAAGACGGGGATGTATGGGAATGGCTTTATGAGCCGCAAGATATTTAACATGAGTTCTGTTAAGAAGGGTCGATAAACATAACTTATCTTCTTTATTGCTTCTCAAATTCTGTCGGGGAAGCATTACTTCGAACTAAAATCACCTTACCCAATATATTCACTACTTTTAAATGGCATTAAATAAGGTCCTGGCTATTAAATCTTATATTGAGGCAAAATCCGGAGCAGGGTAATAAATCTTATTCAAAACCTATACTCATGAAAGTGATCACTATTCTACTTATCGGAGGTTTATTAACTTCCTGTAATACACAGGAAAAAAATACAGAAAAAACAAGTCCGCAACAGGAAGATACAAAACAGCCTTCTTCAATGAATTGCTATAGGTACGCGAGCGAAACGGATACCATTACTTTGAAAGTCATTCATGTTGGGAAAGATATTACCGGTACGTTAGTATATAGTTTAAAAGAAAAAGACAAAAATAAAGGAACTATTCAAGGGAGAATGAAAGGGGATATTCTAATAGCCGATTATACCTTCCTGTCAGAAGGAATTCAATCAACCAGGCAAATAGCATTTAAATTGACCGATAACTTTTTTATTGAAGGATATGGAGAGAGTTATACAAATAATGAAAAAGTCTATTTTACAAATACAGATTCGTTGACTTTTAATGGCTCGATGAAATTGGCGGAGATAGCCTGTCTATAAAACGCCCGGTAATAAGCATGTGCCGCAAATAAAACAACCAGGCCTCTTGAAATACTTTTTTCCGCAGTAATATCTCAAACAGCCAGGTGGATTTAAGCGCTTGCATGTATAAAAAGGTTTTTCTCCCAAGCTACCCACTAAACAGAATTCCCGCTATTACTCCGGGTGCAACAAATAGCCGGGAAGAATTCCTGCAGTACAAGAGTGCGACGCAAGGGACGATGAAAGTAGTCATTCAGCCGGGCAACATACCCCCCTTTCTTTCCTAATTTATCCATCAATAAATCAACTAAGAATTTTTTTTGTCAAATGGTACGGACCCTAATCGGGATAAGATGAGACTTGTTCCTCATCAAGGCCTTTGACCTGGTATGTAACCTGTGTGAAAAAATAAGCGTCAAAGAATGGAACAGCCATAAATATTTAGTAGCCAAAGGAAATGCCTTGGAATTATACACTTCATTTTATACTGGTAAAATTTTAGTATGAAAAAAATGAACTTAATTGGTACACCTATTATTTGCATTTATATAGTTTGTTTTTTTTCTCCGGGTTGCAGTCGGTCTAAACCAATGAGTGAATCGATGCCTGCTGAAGTGGTTGCATTTGTAAATAAATCAGGTAATGTCAATCATATCTGGCTGATGGAACTCAATAGCTCCGGTGTTGGCACCCATATAAGGCGGCTAACTAAAGATCCGGAAAGCGAAAATTATCCAAACTGGTCACCTGATGGAAAGTCGATTTTGTATCAACGGGATTATAATGGCTCAGCCATTTATATAGTGGATGCCGATGGAAGAAATGAAAGGCGGCTCTCGCCCACCCCAGGCTTTGATGTCACCCCCAGTTGGTCGCCAGACGGGACAAAAATAATTTACGCAAGGGTGCTGGGTTTCATTGTTCCCAATCAAATACCCAAAACGGAAATTCGGGTAATGAATACAGATGGTACGGGCGACCATGTTATATTACCACCCAGTGATTTCAGTGTGGAGCCCCGATGGTCGGTTAACAACCAGATAGTATTTATGAGTCATATAAACGACCTGTACGGACCCCTTCATATTTTTACGATGAATATTGACGGAACTAATATCCAACAACTTACCCAGGATGGTAATGCCGGCGATCCGGTTTGGTCTCCGGATGGTACCCAAATTTCTTTTGGTTCAGACCGGGAAGGAAATAATAGGCTCAATATTTTTGTAATGAATTCGGATGGTAGTAATGTAAGGCAGTTAACTCATTTCGATGTTCCTATTGAATCAGGAGATACCAACTGGTCAGAAGATGGAACCAAGCTTATTTTTGAATGGGATATTGATGGCAAAAAACAATCGGACCCGAAAGCCTACGCAGAAGTATGGGTAATGAATGCTGATGGAACGAACCAGTCTGGTACCAAGCAAACTTGTAGTTGCGTGGGATGTTCCCCGCGTTGGCGACCTAAATAAAAAGGGAACTCTTGATCCGCCGTGGCCGGTATGATAAAAAATAATACGATGGGAATTATCTTCACCAACCATATGATTTAAAAATTCGACAATTTATGTTGGAACAATTCGCAATGCGCGGTAGCGAAAAGAATTGCTGCTATTCACCAGGTTGCTGCCAAATGCCGGGTAGAATTCATGCAGCACATTAGTGGGAAGAAAGGAACGGTGAAAGTAGCCATTCAGCCGGGAACATCCCCTCTTACCTACCGATTCTCCAAAATAATAGACCTTCCAAGGCAGTGTATCAGTTGATCCTGATAGTTATCGGGATGCGGGGAGTGGATCTGGCATTAATCGATCATGCAATTCAGCAGGTACGGCAAGTACCATAACACTAATGTACATAGATATGTGGAACCCTCGTGGCAATTACCACTGAAATATGAAATGATACTATTACTTTACTATGTTTATTCTTTTTTTTGGAGTTGATATACTGTAAGCTTTTTCAAACACGTAACTGGATCAAAGCAGGTTCCTGGCTGGCCATCAGCCTTATTTTCCTGCTGGCAGATAATTTCAAAAAAGAAAAATGAATAAAAAAAGAAATGGACTGCCCATCAGCTGGTGGATGCTTTCGCTTCATATCCTGATTCAAAATAAAGGATACAATAAGCTACCAGTTTTCTATATTATCCCGGTAGCCCCTGCCAATGGGAATAGATATCCCATTGACCTCTACTATTTCGGCCGAGTAAGATTCAATCTTGCTTACGGAAACGATAAAAGACCGGTGAACCCGTTTAAAACCATTGGCAGGTAAAAGTTCCTCCATTTCATGGGTACTCATTTTTGAAAAATATTCTTTTTTGGTTGTAACGATCTTGATGTACTCACGCTGGCTTTCGATATAAACAATTTCTGAGAACAATATTTTTACTTTCTTTCTCTCTGCATTCAGGAATATAAAATCTTTGGTCTCCCCGAATTCATTCGGTTTATGCTCCTCAGCCTGTGCCGTTTTTACCTTATTTACTGCAATCAAAAAACGTTCAAACTCAAACGGCTTTAACAGGTAATCCGTTACATTTAAATTAAACCCTTCCACTGCGTATTGTTGATAAGCAGTGGTAATAATTACCGCCGGGGGATGCGTAAGGGTTTTTAAAAAAGCCAAGCCCTTTAATTTAGGCAGATGAATATCTAAAAAAATAAGATCGGTAGTTTTATCCCGCAGGTAGTCAGTAGCGAGAATAGCATCTTTAAATGTTCCCTGTAATTGAAGAAAAGGTACTTGCGTAATATAATCTGATAAAACCTTCGTCGCCAATGGCTCGTCTTCTACTATAATGCATTTTATTTTAGACATGGCTTGCTAAATTAATTTTTAATGTGATAGTAAACACCGATTCGCTTTGCTGAACAGAAAGACTGGATTCTTTATATAATAATTCTAATTGACGCTTCAGGTTAGAAAGTCCGATATTTTCTTTTACCACTGCCTCTCCGGAGAGCGGGCTCCCCTCACCGAAAATTTTTTCAGAAGAATTTTTAACCACAAACGTTAAATGCCTTTTTATCACCGAAAGATGAATATCAACAAAAGGTTGATTTCGAGTTTCGGAAACCCCATGTTTAAATGCATTCTCCACTAATGGAATCAGCAATAATGGGGGTAAGGCTTGTTTCAATTCTTCGATATCATAATTAAAATTAACCCGTAATGAATCATCATAACGCAATTTTTCCAGGGCAATATAGTCATTGATAATTTTCAGTTCCTGCTCTACAGCAATATATGCTCCACCGGTTTCATAGAGCATAAACCGCAATATTTTGGAGAGCCGTAAAATCGACTCCGGGGCCAGGTCACTCTTGTCCCTGGCTAATGAATATATATTGTTTAAGGTGTTGAATAAAAAATGCGGATTGGTTTGCGATTTGAGGTAATTTAATTCGGCCTGCTGCTTTTCGATAAGCAGTTTTTGTGCTGACTGTTTTAATTTTATATAGTTGTAAATATGCCTGATGATGCCAAAAAAGAAAACCGATGACATACTGAATGCCATCTGGTATTCCACTACTTTATAGAAAGAGGGCTTATCAATTAATGGAAAATAAGCATGCAACTGGATTCCAATATGTCTCCAGGCATATGAGCCGAAAGAATACAGCATTAGGTACCCGAATAACAGCAAAGGCGCTATTAAAATTCTTTTCCAGGTTAACTTTATATAAGGTAGGGTGTACTCGAATAATAGATAATTAATAACAATGAGATAGCTTATTAGCCATATGCTATTCCATATTCTTTTTAGAATCGTTTCCGGGTAATTTATTAGTTCGCCAATCGTGTTCAACAACAAAAACGCCAAGCCAATCCATATATATAATTTAACCCGCTCCCGCCTGATTGATATTTTCATCTTGCCCATTAAGAAATAAAATTAGTCAAATCTTTGCCTTTTCATTTTATAGTCTATGTAATGGTAATTGCAGTATACCAATGACCTGATTATGTCAATTAGTGACCTCCCCAAACTTCTCCGAAGGAGTAGCTATGGACCCTGCTAATTGAAAAGCCTTTCAAAATAAAAGTTTGGTGACCGCAGGCACTCCAGTTTACCTGATCTTAACTACCAATATAATTCCTCAATTAAATGCAATTCAGATATACCAGTTAAAAAACTCTCTCCTCCGGAACGTTTTGGGGAGGATTTACGCTGTTTGTTTACCATAACCCGTTGTTTATTGACGGCCACTAATCCTGCTTTCTTTATTCATCTATTCTTGTGTAAGATCTCGAGAACGTCGCGCAACATTTATAACTGAAATCTCTGACTTCGATGCAACAAAACAACCTTTAGGGACAATAAATTAATAAAAGTATGAGTACAACCAAAAATGCCGTACGATTTGTTGGCGCATTATTCCTGGTGCAGATGACTGCGGCAGTTATCAGCCATATGGTGCTATTATCGCCCATTTTAAATAGCAAAGATTTCCTGGTAGTGCTCTCCACCCATTCAAGCAAGGTGATCACTGCCATGCTGCTGGACTTGGTTTGCGGAGCAACTGTATTGGGTATTGCAGTAATCCTGTTTCCCATCCTTAAAAAACATAGTGAACCGATTGCACTTTGGTATTTTGGGCTCAGACTTTTTGAGTGGATAATGGTAATTATCAGTGGTATATTCCTGCTTACCCTATTATCATTAAGTAAAGAATATGTGAATGGCCCTATTCCGGAACATTCTTATCTGCTGCAATTAGGTAACTATTTATTAGAAGCCAGGGATTTTACAAAAGTCCTGATGCTATTGGGTTTTTGCCTGAATGTATCGCTGTTTTACTACCTATTATTTAAATCAAAACTCGTCCCGCGATTCATATCTGTTTGGGGAATGATAGGTGTTCTATTGATAGGTATAGAAATCCTATCGAATATTTATGGTTACTCAATCGGAGGAATTAGGATAATGTTTCCCATGGGATTGAATGAGATATTCCTGGGCATATGGCTGATGGCAAAAGGTTTTAATCCATCTGCAATGAATCCTGATAATTCAAAAACAGAAATCAATTCACTTTTAAAATAAAATACTAAATCAAACTACTATTATGAAAAAAATTATTCTTTCACTTGCGATTGCGCTTACTGCAATTGTCGCAACGGCTCAAATGAATGTACCACCTAAGTCAGTCAATTATGAAGCAGCCAACTGGAATACCTGGTTATTGGATAACCCGCAGCAAATAACTATCGCTGCTCCACCAACTGGCGTTCAATCAAAATCCGAATTGCAATTGATCAAAAAGCGAATGGAGAAGATGGATGAAAAAAAATGGGCGGCCATAAGGTATTGGAATGCCGGGGCCCCTTCTTACCGATGGAATCAGATTACACCGAAATTGATCGACCAGAAGCCAGAAGTAATGCTACGTATTCCAACAGCATGGATTAACCTGGCCATTTATGATGCAACCATTTTAGCCTGGAAAGAAAAAGTAAAATATAAAAGAAAACGTCCCGGCGTTTTAGATCCTTCATTAAAACCTGTCATCAATGCTCCGTTGACCTACTCGTATCCATGTGAACATACTGTAACAGCCGCAGCAGCTGCTTATGTACTTGCCTATTTTTTCCCGGAGAAAACAGATTCTATTTTGCAACTGGCCCATTCCGCTTCGCAGTCACGTATTGATGCAGGCGTACAATTCCCCAGTGATGCAGAGGCTGGTTGGAAATTAGGTGAACAGGTAGCCAAACAAATTATTGAAAAAGCAAAGCTTGACGGTTCCGACAAAGTTTGGGATGGAAAAATGAATAAAGATCCCACAAAATGGACCGGCCCTTTCCCAATGGGTATATCGTTGGCCACCTGTACTCCCATCGTATTGCGTTCACCTGATCAGTTCAGGCCGGCACCACCGCCCGATTTTGAAAAGGAGATGAAAGAGTTGAAAGATTTCAAGCAAACATTCAAATCCCGCTCCCTTGCTTTTTATTGGGCAAACAATGGAGGATTTGATTTTTGGTCGGATGAGGCAGGAAAGAAAATGTTTGAATACCGAATGACGGATGATGCGCCGGCCGCGGCCCGTATTTATGCTGTATTGCACACAGCTTATCGTGATGCGGCCATTGCCATTTTTGATGCCAAATACACGTATTGGGGAATCAGGCCCTCTCAACTGGATAGTACGTACAATCCGTTAATAGCCACTCCACCTTTCCCGGGTTATCCATCGGGTCATGCGCTTGGCGCCGGAACTAGCAGCGCGATAATGGAATATTTTTTCCCGGCTGATGCAAAACACTTTCAACAACTGGCGCAGGACTGTGCAGACTCCAGGTTCTATGCCGGCATTCATTTTAAAACGGATAATGAAACAGGACTAAAGATGGGAAAAACAATCGGAAAATATATTGTGGAAATCTGGATGAAAAAATAGCGGAGTAAAAATAAAAAGACCTTACATTGAATAAATATTATTAAAATGCAAGCCACTGCCGTCAATGGTTCCCAACAGAAAGCAGCCAAAATTACCGGGTTCTCCTACCTGGTAACTACAGCGATAATCATTGCCGTTAATTTTGGCATTAATGCCCGGCTGATTGTACCGAACAACGCCACAGAAACTGCGAAGAATATATTGGCGCATGAATCACTATTTCGACTGAGTATCCTGGCCCATCTCATTTATTGCGCAGGCATTATTTTACTACTTACTTCCCTTTACGTAATCCTCAAGCCGGTACATAAGACTCTTGCATTATTTGCGACACTCTTACGATTTGTGTATGCTATCGTGTGGATTTTTGTCGTTCTCAATTTTTTTACTGCGCTGCGTTTCATTGGCAGCGCCGATTATTTGCGGGTTTTTGAAACAGATCGTTTGCAGGCATTGGCGAAAGTTTTCCTCTCTGGCTATGATGCCTATTATGTCGGCTTGCTGTTTTGGTCATTAGCCTCCACCATTTGCAGTTGGTTGTGGTATAAGTCGAACTATATTCCAGGAGTATTGGCTGTATTCGGTATAATTTCCTCGGCTTGGTGTGTTGCCTGTACCATTGCTTTCATCATTTTCCCTGCATTCGAAAACACTGTCAACCTATGGTGGTTCGATTCAGCAATGACTATTTTCGAAATTTTATTATGCTTTTGGCTTCTGTTTAAGGGAATAAGGACATCCGGAAAAATGCTAAAAGCCCAAACGAAATAACAGGGAACAAAACATACTTTCACTGAAAAGGACAGCCAGACTTGCCGGGATAAAATATCCTATCAGTGCAGCATGGGGTTTTTTATTATATATATGGACTGTTTTGCCCAACTGGTATTTGGGCTATGATTCATTATTCTTGATTAGTATTATCGTTTATTGTTGGTATGGAATATTTGATTGCTGATTTTAAATCATGCTTTTCTTTCCGGCTGCCGGGTAATGGTATACCATCCTACCTTATTGTTTGAGCCAACAGAAGAAATTTCAATTAGGCTAAGTTTTTAATTTGTTAAGATCCCACAGCGGATATCAATGAATCTCTCCCCCAGATTGAAAAAGGAAATACCCGCTTATTCGTTTAAGCACTAAATTTGCCGACCATTCTGTATTAAATGATATGATTACTGCACTTATTATTGCTGTTTTTGTTTTGGGATATGTGGCCATTGCTTTTGAACATCCTCTGAAACTGAATAAAGCCGCTTCCGCGTTAATAACAGGCGTGGCCTGCTGGACAATCTATATCCTGCAAAGTGAATCTACACACACTGTCAGCGAAGAACTTCTTCACCATTTGGGTGAAATAGCCTCTATTCTTTTCTTTTTATTAGGCGCCATGACCATTGTGGAACTGATAGATTCTCACAATGGCTTCGACATCATAACCCAAAAAATTCAAACCTCCAGCAAGTCAACATTACTCTTAATAATAACCGCGGTAACTTTTTTTCTTTCAGCGCTGCTGGATAACTTGACCACGGCCATCGTAATGACATCGTTATGCTCTAAAATACTTAATGAAAAAGAAGACAGGTTTTGGTTTGCCGGTATGATTATTATTGCTGCCAATGCGGGCGGTGTATGGTCCCCATTAGGGGATGTAACTACCACCATGCTCTGGATTGGCAAACAAATTACCGCGCTGAACATAATGAAGCAACTATTATTGCCAAGCCTGGTGGCTTGTATTATTCCAGCCTTACTTATTGCTTACCGGTTTAGAGGAAAAAAAATTGCTGCCCTACCTGAATCGGTATGTACCCCAAAGGAGAAAAGAGAGGGAAGAATCATCCTTTTTTCCGGGGTGGGCTTTCTGATTTTTGTTCCCCTATTTAAAACGGTTACTCACTTACCGCCTTTTATGGGCATGTTGCTTGCATTAGGATTAATGTGGATCATCATTACTTTCATTCATAAAAGTAAAGGCAGTGAAATAGCAGAAAGATTTACGGTAGCCCGGGCCTTACAGCGGATAGACACGCCTAGCATCCTGTTTTTTTTAGGAATATTGCTGGCGGTTTCGGCCCTGCAATCTATTGGGGCCCTGAAGGAGCTAGCCTCATTCCTTAGTAATACATTCAAAAATGATTATTTGATTGGGATTGCGTTGGGGCTTCTTTCCGCCATCGTGGATAACGTGCCCCTGGTGGCCGCCACCCAGGGTATGTATGATTTGTCTACTTATCCAACCGATCATCCATTCTGGGAATTTATTGCTTTAACCACCGGAACAGGCGGTAGTGCTATCATAATTGGTACCGCGGCGGGGGTGGCAGTGATGGGTATTGAGCAGATTAAATTCATGTGGTATCTCAAAAATATTGGCTGGCTGGCGTTGGTTGGTTTTGCGGCCGGCATTTTGATATTTCTCCTGCAAATGCGATTATCAGGATAAGCCCTTTCCACTAGATATCCAAAATTTTCGTTGCGCCTCAAAACAAAACGCCTACCTTCAAAAACAAGGTACCAGTCTAACGGTATTGGCACATTTTGTATGTTTTGATTCTATTCTGTATTTTCCTAAGGTTGTCGTATTATGAAAAGCTCTTGTTCTAATCTTCATGATCAGCAATTTTATTTAGCTTTGATCCGGAAATGAACTTATACCGCCAACTCTTCTTCAGCCTCTGAGCGTAGCAGCAACTTCATTATCAATTCTTGAAAAATTAAAATCAGGCAAGAATGAAAAATATATTATTCCAGGCGCCTCTCGTGCTTTTCAGCTTCTTTTTATTGACACTCTCTTCCTGTCAGGGGAAAAAGAACAAATCATCCACTGAAATAATAAATGCTATCAACCTTAAACAGGGCGCGGTTGTGTTGTGCGGTCCTCCCGACAAACAGTTTGGTTCAGTAGAATTTGAAATATCCTGTTCCGGGAAAATAAAAAAAGATTTTAATTTAGCCCTGGCGCTCCTTCATTCATTTGAATATGATGAGGCAGAAAAAGTTTTTGCCAAAATTATTTATGAGGAGCCGGAATGTGCTTTGGCGTACTGGGGAGTAGCCATGTGCAATTACCACCAGGTCTGGCCTTCTCCCCCCTCACAGGCTGAACTGGTAAAAGGCAATAAGGTAATTTCCGTTGCACAATCTCTAACTCAAAAATCAAAGAGAGAATCTGACTATATTGATGCTATTGCATTGTTCTATAAAGACTGGAATAAAGTGGACCATCACACCCGTTGCCTCCGATTCGAAAATGCGATGGAAAAATTATATAGAGACTATCCAAAAGATAAAGAAGCTGCTATATTTTATGCCTTAGCGCTTGATGGAGCAGCAGATCCTGCAGATAAGTCTTTTATTAATCAAAGAAAAGCGGGGGCTATTTTAACCGCCTTATACCCCCTCGAACCCAATCATCCGGGGGTTGTACATTATATTATTCATAGTTACGATTACCCGGAGCTCGCGGAATTAGCCTTACCCGCAGCAAGAATATATGCTTCCATTGCTCCCTCATCGGCTCATGCCCAGCATATGCCTTCGCATATTTTTACCAGGCTGGGGCTTTGGGATGAATGCATTCGTTCCAATCTTATTTCTACTGCTTCTGCCAAGTGCTATGCTGAAAATGCCGGGATTAAGGGTCATTGGGACGAGGAACTGCATGGCATGGACTATCTTATTTACGCTTATCTGCAAAAAGGAGAAAATGATTTGGCCAAACAGCAATATGAATATCTTAAAACCATCCAGGAGGTTTACCCGGTAAGCTTTAAAGACGCCTATGCATTTGCAGCTATCCCTGCCCGCTATTTCCTTGAAAACAAAAATTGGAATGAGGCAGCCAGCCTGACATTATACCCGGCAAACTTTCCCTGGGAAAAATTTCCATGGCAAAAAGCTATTGTCCATTTTACCCGTATACTTGGCTCTGTTCACATGGGTCATATCGATTCAGCCCGGACCGAATTAAAAAAATTAAACACGATTTATGATACACTAACGGACCAAAAAGATTCATATAAAGCCAACCAGGTAAAAATCCAGATCAAAACAGCTGAGGCCTGGATACGATTTAAAGAAGGGAAAAATGACGAAGCATTAAAGCTTATGAATACTGCCGCCGAACTGGAAGACAAAACGGAAAAAAGTCCCGTTACTCCCGGGGAAGTAATACCAGCAAAGGAATTATTGGCTGATATGTTACTGGAATTGAATAAACCTTCCGAAGCGTTGGAAGCATATGAGGCCGATTTAAAAA